>JAZRCT010000020.1:0-79091 GCA_045659905.1 Eubacteriales bacterium
GGATTTCGATATAATAATGCGGCGCTTCGTGCGAAGCGAAAGCTTATCAAGGAGAGCTTTGTTTTGTAAGTAATAGTCACCCTCGGTGATTATTCGGTCCTCTCCGATAAAGAGAAGCATATCGGGATGTGATGCGACCGCCGCACCAAGCTTTTCCGAGGGCGGTAGCAGTATGGGTGTAAAGCCAAGCTCTGTGAGCTTGATTCTCTGTTCGTCAGGCAGACGGACGTCGGCGATTGCAAAGACACTTTTCATAAATAAATTTCCGTGCTAATAAAATGAACTCCGCTTCGTCCTGAAGCGGAGTTCATTTAAAGTCAAGCACGCTCGACCTTGCCCGAACGAAGGCAACGGGAACATACGCAAACCGTAGTGTGCGTACCGTCAACTACTGCCTTTACCTTGCGGATGTTGGGCTTCCAAGTTCTGTTCGTCTTGCGGTTGGAGTGGGAAACGTTATGTCCGAAAACAACGCCCTTGCCGCATACTTCACACTTTGCCATTTTGACACCTCCTAGATAATGCCTGATGAACGATATATATCGTCATAATTGTTTAAACATAAATCAACGGATAATATTATAGCATATACTTTTTCAAAAAGCAAGCCCTTTTTTGCATTTTTTCAAATTTCTTTTTTGAACCGTTTATTCAGCCTTGCTCTCGCCAAATTTGATGAGCGCCGCCCCCTTGATATAAAATAACGCAAAGTAATGTAAAAAGAGCGCAAGTATATCAAATATAAAGAACACTACTATCATTATTATCTCATTTGCTTTGTAGTAGGTGTATGAGTTAAGATAATCTACGGTTGATATTACGTCGTTTATTGCAAAGTAGACGAATATCACCGACGAAAGCGCCATAAGGGCAAACGATATGGGATTTGAAAGGTCAAACGCATCGGAGGTGTAAAGAAAATGCGACGCATCACGGCACTTGCCCTTTAGCCTTGCAACCGCATAAATCAGCAGGGCGATAAGGAGAGATATAAGATATGCGATTATTTCCTCGCCAAGCGAAATCAAAAGCCCGTAGCCGAGCGCTTCAAGCGAATCAAAACCGTCGGGCAGAAGATAAAGATACCAGATAGGCAGCGAGTAGAAAATCCTCGGCAAAGTCATAGCGGCAAGCGACAAAAGAGCGCTTTTCGTGCCTGAGAGCATATATACGGTAAGTGACAGAAGCGCCGCTGCGGAGGGAAGCAAAAGATAGGTAGACTTATTTACCGCCTCAGCGATATAGCGTATAGGCTCAAGCGTCCTTGCGAAGATATAGCTGTCAATATAAAATATAATAAATGAAAGGAAGTAGACGAGCGAAAGCAGAAGCGCTGCGGTGAGCGACATTCTTTTTGAATTGATTTTCATAAGGCTAGCCTCCTTTTTAGTTGTTTACAGCTATTTTACCACATAAAAAGGCAAAGCGCAAGTAAAAAAGAATTTTCCACAGCGGTGAAATGTGAATTTTTTGTAAATAAAAGATCTTTTTTTAAAATAGTCTTGAAATATATATAATAATATGATATTATATTTTGGACTGTCGCTTAGGGGCAGTTAAATATTACACACGTAGCGGGTAGGAATGACTGTCGGTGCTTGAATATCAGGTAGCAGTATTATGCCGCTATGGAGGAAAAACCAAGGAGGAACATTAAAATGTTCGAAATCACAATCAAGCAGTTGCTTGAAGCAGGCGTTCACTTCGGTCACCCGACCAAGAAGTGGAATCCCAAGATGAGTGAGTACATCTTCACTCAGAGAAACGGTATCCATATCGTTGACCTTCAGAAGACCGTAAAGAAGTTCGAGGAAGCTTACAATTTCGTTTCCGAGCTTGCTCAGGAGGGCGGCACTCTTCTTTTCATCGGTACTAAGAAGCAGGCGGCAGACACCATCAAGGAAGAGGCTGAAAGATGCGGTCTTTACTATGTAAACGCTCGTTGGCCCGGTGGTATGCTTACCAACTTCAACACCATCCGCAAGTCCATCAGGCGTCTTAAGGAGCTTGAGAAGATGCAGGCAGACGGTACGTTCAATCTTCTTCCCAAGAAGGAAGTAGCAAAGAAGATGAAGGAAATTGAGGACCTCGAGAAGTCCTACGGCGGTATCAAGGAGATGGACAGACTCCCCTCCGCTGTATTTATCGTAGACACCCGCAAGGAGGCTAATGCGGTTAAGGAAGCTAAGAAGCTTGGCATTCCCGTAGTAGCTATCGTTGATACCAACTGCGACCCTGAGGATGCAGATTACATCATCCCCGGCAACGACGACGCAATCCGTGCAATCAAGCTTATCAGCGCTGCTCTTGCTGACGCTGTTATCGAGGCTCGCGGCGGCGTTCAGGAGACTCTTCCCGAAGAGACAGAGGCTGTAGCAGAGGAAGCAGCTACCGAGGACGCAGAGTAATTTTCCTCGCTTTACTAAAAATTAAGGAGAATAATAAAATGGCATTTACAGCTAAAGACGTAGCCGAGCTCAGAAAGCAGACCGGCTGCGGTATGATGGACTGCAAGAACGCTCTTACCGAGGCAAACGGTGACTTCGAGGCTGCTATCAAGGTTCTTCGTGAGAAGGGACAGGCAGCAGTTGCTAAGAAGGCAGACAGAATCGCCGCTGAGGGTATAGTAGACGTTATGACTATCGGTGACGTTACCGCTATGATAGAGGTAAACTCCGAGACCGACTTTGTTGCAAAGAACGCACTTTTCCGTGACTTCGTTAAGGATGTTCTCAAGACTATAATCGCAAACAAGCCCGCTGACGTTGACGCACTTATGGCGTGCAAGTTCGAGGGCGGCGAGGGCACCGTTGCTGATGCTCTTGCAGAGAAGACCGGTACTATCGGCGAGAAGCTTTCGCTCCGCCGCTTCGTAGTGCTTGAGGGTACTGTTGCTACCTACATTCACGGCGCAGGCGCTACCGGTGTTGTAGTTACCTTTGATACCGACCTTGCAGACAAGGCAGAGTTCAAGGAGTGCGCTAACAACGTAGCACTTCAGGTTGCTGCGATGAACGTTCAGTATCTTGACAAGGCTTCCGTTCCCGCTTCGGTAATCGAAGAGGAGAAGAGCATTCTTGTCAACCAGATGAAGCAGGACCCTAAGATGGCAAACAAGCCCGAGCAGGTTCTCGTTAAAATCGTTGAGGGAAGACTTGGCAAGTTCTATGAGAACAATTGCTTGCTTGAGCAGGCGTACGTCAAGGAGGATTCTCTTACCGTTGCTAAGTACGTAGCAAGCGTTGCTAAGGAGCTTGGCGGCAGCATCAAGGTTACCGGATACGTTCGCTTTGATAAGGGCGAGGGCATTCAGAAGAGAGAAGAGGATTACGGCGCTGAAATCGCAAAGATGATTAACGGCTAATTCCAATTCTTCACGAGCGTATGTAATCAATGTATATCAGCTCAAGCATAAAAAGCGAGGTAGAACTATCTACCTCGCTTTTTGCGTTAATATTCATACAAAAACTCTTATTCTTCAACTCCAAGGAGCCTTTTGATTCTTTCAAAATTATGCGGGAATACTCCTGCGCCATCGAAGAATCTTGGGGCGTGCGAGTCTGTAAACTCTATAAGCAGTCGCCAGCGTGTAGGCTCGCTGAAGGATGCGCCGTAATGCTCGGGAAGATAGCTGTCGCGCCACTCGCCGATACGCATATCGATAAGAGTGCTGATTACCTTTTCACGATCGAGCGATACCTCGACAGATTTTACTCCGTTGGATATTTTGCAAAGCGTTGCCTCACTGTCGTAAATTATAAGCTCATAGCAATGGTCAAGATAAGTGCCTATTGCAAGCGAAACCTTGCGAATCTTTGATGCGTTTTCAATAAAATCCATCGACATAGTCTCCTCCTCGGTAAAGGTTGGAGTGATGCCAAGGCGAGTAAGACTCTCGTAAGCCTCCTTAAGATAATTGCGGCAGGCAGAAAGCTGGTCTCTTTCACTCGGGAATGGATGCTCCTCAAAGGGATACGAGGGCGATTCCATCTTGTGTTTAAGCCTGGATATTTCCTTCCGAAGCTTTTTTATTTCGTCAAGCACGGTAGCCTCGTCCTTGCCGTCAAGATATAAATCACGGTAGCATTCTGCGTTGAGAAGCATATATAATTCCTCGTTTTCATAGCTGTACTTGTGTATATAATTATATCATTTATGGGAAAAATTGTAAAGGCAAATAGTCGCCAAACTTTTTTGTGCAATACATACAAAAATCGGAGAATTTAATAGAAAAATAATGCACAAATTGCAAAAAACAGCCTTGACGTACTTTTTGTCGAACGGTCTGTTTTTCTTTTTTGATGCTTCCCGTATAATTTTTCTTGTGGGAGGGAAAATAATAAAAAAATGAAAGGATAGAAAGCTATGGTACTCACAGAAAAGGAAACGGGACTTTTAAAGGATATGAAATCTCAGGAGGAGTTATGCATCAAAAAGTACAATAAGTATAAGGAGGAAGCAAAGTGCCCTAAGCTCTCTGAGCTTTTTGCTTCAATAGCAACAGCGGAAAGCGAGCATCTTAAGACTGTAAATGAAATTATGTCGGGCAAAGAGCCTGCATCTCCGAAGCCTCTTAGTGAAAATAACGCTATGTGCGTAGCCTGCGATTATTCAAGTACGGCTGACAAAGACGCCGATTGCTACCTCATTTCAGATTTGTTGTCTACCGAGAAGCACGTTTCCTCTCTTTACAACATCAGCGTATTTGAATTCAATTCGCCTGCCGTAAGAAAGATGCTCAGCCATATTCAGGCAGAGGAGCAGCAGCACGGCGAGAAGCTCTACGCCTTTATGAAGGCAAACGGAATGTATAGCTAATTGACACGAAAATCCCTCCTCATAAGTCGCAGCGCCGCAAGGTATGCTCAGACTTGTGAGGAGAAATTATTTTATGCGAAATCTCAAAGTTGGGGTAATCTTATAAAAAAAACACAAAAAATGACGTCAAGTATTGTGTATTTTACTCATTTTTGTTGACATTCTGCTTATATTTTGATATAATTATTAGAGTAAATAAGGCTTTGCTCGAAATGGAGGATGCTATGAAATACTTTCTTAGACATAAGGTAAAGACCTCAGCGGTAATTTTGGGATTCATAGTTGCGTATTTTGCATCTACGCTGCTAGCGACGCTCGCAATGGAGCTTAATTTTGAGAAATATACCGAAATTGCAAAATATTCTTTACTTATCTGCTCGGTTTCTAATATAATCGGCGTAATAATTTCGAATTTACATACTGCGTATTTTCATCAAGCCAGCTTCAGAGAGCTTTTTAAGGTCTGCGGAATATGCAGCTTTACGCTTATAATAAATATCATACTTGCTATTTTCAATGAGGAAATGTCGCTTGGCTGGTGCATAGTTTGCTATCTTGTATTTTTGATATTAACCGCCATTATGGTTTGCGGACTTCGAATTTATACTCTTGTCTGCTCCTATATCAGAAGAAGGCACGATTCTTCGGCGTGCCGAGTTCTTATAGTTGGCGCAGGCGAAGCAGGTACTACCGTATTGAAGGAGCTTAAGTCCTCTGATAAAATCAGCTATAAGCCGATAGGCTTTATAGACGATAATCCCTCGCTTTTAGACGCTGAAATCTGCGGTGTCCGAGTGCTTGGCGAATGTAAGGACGTAAAGCGCATAGCCGATTCGGTAAAGGCGGAGCAGATAATAATAGCAATCCCCTCGGCAACCCCCGCAGAGATTAAGAAAATCACAGAATACTGCCTGCCTACGGGCTGCGAAATTAAGGTGCTGCCGGGAATTTACCAGCTTATCAACGGTAAGGTGTCTGTATCTCAGCTGAGAAGCGTTGCTATCGAGGATTTGCTGGGCAGAGACCCAATATCGGTAAATCTTGACGAGGTTATGGGTTATATTGAAAATAGAGTAATTCTCGTCACTGGCGGCGGCGGCTCTATCGGAAGTGAGCTTTGCAGGCAGATAGCTCAGAAAAATCCAAAGAAGCTTATTATCCTTGATATATATGAGAACAACGCCTACGATATCGAGCAGGAGCTTATAAGAAAGCATCCCGAGCTTGAAATACTTACTCTTATCGCTTCTGTGCGTGACCTTCGCAAAATTGATTGCGTATTTGCGGAGCATAAGCCCGAAATCGTCTTCCATGCAGCAGCTCATAAGCACGTGCCGCTTATGGAGACCAGCCCCAACGAGGCTGTTAAGAATAACGTAGTAGGCACTTATAACGTAGTCCGCTGCGCCGATAAGCACGGCTGCCTGCGCTTCGTTCAGATTTCTACTGACAAGGCGGTAAATCCGACTAATATTATGGGCGCTACCAAGCGTGTGTGCGAAATGATTATTCAAGCATACGCAAAGCGCTCGAGTACCAGCTTCGTTGCCGTAAGATTCGGCAACGTCTTAGGCTCTAACGGCTCGGTAATTCCGCTTTTCAAGAAGCAGATAGCCGAGGGAGGTCCTGTTACCGTCACGCATAAGGATATTATCCGTTACTTTATGACTATCCCCGAGGCAGTAAGCCTTGTGCTTCAGGCGGGAGCTTATGCTAAGGGCGGTGAAATATTCGTGCTTGATATGGGCGAGCAGGTGCGTATATACGACCTTGCAGAACGTCTGATTCACCTTATGGGCTTTGAGCCTCATACCGAAATTGAAATTAAAATCACAGGTCTTCGCCCCGGAGAGAAGCTCTACGAGGAGCGCCTTATGGCGGAGGAGGGACTTAAAAAGACCGATAACGGTCTTATCTCGATAGCAAAGCCTATCCCTATGGACGAAAACGCTCTTTGGGATAAGCTGAAAACGCTTGAGGATGCCGCTTATTCCGAGACCGGCGAAATGAAATCCATTATGGCAGAGCTTGTTCCTACCTATTCTCCCGATTGCGGGAAGAACTGAATTTTGCCCATTTTTAAAAAAGGAGTAAGACCGTATATGTCAAATATCTGGCACGATATATCCGAAAGCAGGATTACCCCCGAGGATTTTATATGCGTCATAGAAATATCCAAGGGCAGTAAGAAAAAGTACGAGCTCGATAAGGAAACGGGATATATAATTCTCGACAGAATCCTTTATACCTCTACTCACTATCCTGCAAATTACGGCTTCATACCGAGGACCTACGGCGACGACGAGGACCCGCTTGACGTGCTGCTTCTGTGCGCCGAGCCGCTTGAGCCTATGTCGCTCGTGCGTGCTTATCCTATCGGCGTAATAAAAATGGTAGACAACGGCAGAAACGACGAGAAGATAATAGCAATTCCTTATAACGACCCGAATTATAATAATTATAAGGATATTTCGGATTTGCCTATGCACATATTCGAGGAAATGCGGCATTTCTTCACGGTCTACAAGAATCTTGAAAATAAGACTACCGCAGTCGACGAGGTTATGGCGAGAGAGGACGCAATAAAGGTAATCGAAAGTGCGATAGATAATTATAAAGAGAAATTTGATTAAACCAATATGAAAAGAAGACGCCTTTGCGAAAAAACTCGCAAAAGCGTCTTTTTATAAAAAAAGACGGGAGAATACCGCTTTTGCGGTATTCTCCCGTACTTGATATCAAGTACGAATTATTTACGCGTGCAGTACATAAAGTACTTGTTAATTATTTACGAGTGCAGTACATGAAGTACTTGTAACCAAGGGGATTGCAGAAGAAGCCTTCTACGTTGTCATCGATCATATAAATGTCGGTGTAGTAGTATACGGGTACGATAGCACCGGTAGACATAAGGAGGTCCTCAGCAGCGTGCATAAGCTGGTATCTCTTGGTCTTGTTGGTCTCAGCCTTGATGAGCTTGATAAGCTCGTCGTAGGTCTGTGCCCAAGTACCGTTGGTTACCTTGAGGCCTTCAACGTCAACGCTGTACATAGCAAGGTTAGCGTGGTCGCCCTTACCGTACTGAACGTCGTTGTTACCCGAACCCGAGGTCCACATATCAAGGAAGGAGATAGGATCGTTGTAGTCAGCAAGCCAGCCGTTACGAGCTACGGTGTAGTTACCGTCCTTACGAGTGTTAAGGAAGGTGTTCCACTCCTGGTTGGTAAGAGTCATGGTGATGCCTACTGCAGCGAGCTTCGACTGAATGTACTCAGCGATTGCCTTGTGTCCGTCGTTGGTGTTGTAGATGTAGGTCATAGAAGGAACGTTGGTGAACTTCTTGGTGTTCTCGTCGTAGTTATAGTACTTCTTAAGAGTAGCAACTGCGGAAGCAATGTTGTCCTCAAGCTTAGCCTTGTCTACGGAGTAGTAGCCCTTGCCGCCGTTAGCGTTCTTATAGAACTCCTTGCCGTCAGCGTCGGTCATACCCATAGGAACGAAGGTGTTAGCGGGAACCTCACCTGCCTGAGAAATGTTCTCAACGAGGTAGTTTCTGTCGATGAGGAGACCCATAGCAGCACGGATTTCAGCGTTAGCAGCCTCAGCAGCAGTACCGGTAAGGTTGCTGTCGGAGGGAAGAAGGCTCTCGTTTACGTTGAAGCAAACGTAGTAAGTACCAATCTGACCGGAAACAACGAACTCGTTAGGATACTCGGTCTTAAGAGAAGGAATCTCAGCGGTAGGAACGTCGTCGATAAGCTGCCACTCGCCGCTCTCGAAGTTGATAAGCATGTTGGATGCATCATCGGAGAGGTAGAACTTGATGGTAGGCATAGTAACGGTGTCCTTGTCGATGTAGTTATCGTTCTTCTTAAGAGTGATAACGGAATCGTGAGTCCAAGAATCGATTACGTAAGGACCGTTGTTAACGTAGGTCGAAGGCTCGGTAGCCCAAGACTCGTTGGAAACAACGTCAGAACGAACGGGGTAGTAGGTGGGGAACGCAAGAAGCTCATTCCAGTAAGCTACGTCGTTCTTAAGAGTAACCTTGATGGTCTTAGCGGTGTCGTCAGCAACAACGTCAAGCTTAGCGTTAGGATTAGCGAGATCGTAAATGATATCGCCATTTTCGTCCTTAGCAACGGAGCCGTCAGGATTCTTTCTTTCTACCTGCTCCCACATTTCGTCATAGCCCTTAACTACGTCGAACATATAGCCGTAGTCAGCGCCGAGAGCGGGAGATGCTGCTCTGTTCCATGCGAATACGAAGTCGGAAGCCTTTACGTCCTTACCGTCGGACCACTTAAGGCCGTCACGGAGAGTGTAGGTGTAGGTAACGGTTCCGTCGTTGTTCTTAACGCCTGCGGGAAGTTCCTTAGCAGCGTCAGCAACGATTACGAGGTTGCCCTTGTCGTCCTGAGACCACTTAGCAAGGCCCTGGAAAAGGTGAGCAACGAGGGTCGCGCCGTCAACAGCAGAGTTGAGTGCGGGGTCGATAGTGTCAGGCTCAGAAGAGAGACATACCGAAAGAACGTTCTTGTCGTTCTTGTTGCAGGATGCAAGGCATGCAAAGCAAGCTACGAGCATAGCAGCAAGAAGAACGAGTGCGAGGATCTTTTTCATTTTTGTTTTGCTTTCAAAAATATATTTTCATAAAGCGTAGAACTTAAGCTGCACGTCGTAAGTCATACGCATAAATGACAGTAGGTTAAAGAAGTCAGACGCCTATTTCTTCGACTCTGTGGCAAGCCACGAAGTGACCCGGCTTCACTTCCTTGAATTCGGGCATATCCTTTGCGCAAATATCCGTTGCGTAAGGGCATCTCGTACGGAAGGGACAGCCTGAGGGAGCGTTGAGAGGGGAGGGGATATCGCCCGAGAGGGCAATTCTCTGATTCTCTCTTGCGGTCTTAGGGTCGGGCATAGGCACTGCCGACATAAGCGCCTTGGTATAGGGGTGGAGCGGCTTATCGCAGATTTCGTCGCTTTCAGCAAGCTCTACCATCTTACCGAGGTACATTACGGCAATTCTGTCAGAAATGTGGCGAACGACGAGAAGGTCGTGCGCTATAAAGAGGTAGGTAAGACCAAGCTTCTCCTGAAGCTCGTCAAACATATTGATAACCTGCGCCTGAATGGATACGTCAAGTGCCGATACAGGCTCGTCGCAGACTATGAATTCGGGATTCACCGCAAGTGCTCTTGCGATGCCGATACGCTGTCTCTGACCGCCCGAGAATTCGTGTGCATATCTTGATGCGTGCTCTGAGTTAAGGCCAACGTGATCCATAAGCTCAAGAATCTTTTTCGTTCTTTCTTCCTTGGTGGAATACATCTTATGAATGTCAAGAGGCTCGCCTATGATATCCGCAACCGTCATTCTCGGGTTAAGCGAGGAATAGGGGTCCTGGAATACCATCGTAGCCTTTTTTCTGAATTCCTGAAGCTCCTGCTTGGTCTTGACGGGCTTTCCGTTGAATATAATCTCGCCGTCGGTGGGCTTGTAAAGCTGGAGAAGCGTTCTGCCGACGGTAGTCTTTCCGCAGCCCGATTCGCCAACCAGACCGAGCGTCTCGCCGCGCTTTATAGAGAAGGATACGTTGTCTACTGCCTTAAGAGGCTTCGTCTGAAATGCGTTTATCGCAATATCGAAATACTTTTTAAGATTTCTTACTTCAAGGAGAACGTCGTCTTTGACTTCTTTGTCAGCGGGGATATTCTTGATATCTTCCATTATTCGTTGCCTCCTTCGTCAGCGGTATTTTCGCCTTCACGGCTTTCCTTGTAAAGCGGAGCAAATTCCTCGTTTACAAGTACAAGGTCGCAGTCAACCTCGCTCTGACCTGCGGCAATTTCTGCCTCAAGTCTTTCCTTTTCGTTCATCCAGCAGGCTGCCTGATGGCAGTCGTTAATCTGTATTCTCTCGGCTCTGTCGGTGATGCACACCTTCATAGCGGCGTCGCATCTCGGAGCAAAGGGACAGCCCTTGGGCATATTGAGAAGGTCAATAGGAGTACCCGTGATAGGCTGAAGCTTAGTGCCCGCGGAGGTGGTGGAGGGAATAGAACGAAGAAGTCCCTTGGTGTATTCGTGCTTGGGGTTGTAGAAAATCTCGTCAGCCGTGCCCTGCTCGCATATAGAGCCTGCGTACATAACGATAACCTCGTCGCACATCTGCGCTACGACACCAAGGTCGTGAGTAATCATTATGATAGCCATTCCAAGCTCACGCTGGAGGCTGGACATAAGGTCGAGAATCTGTGCCTGAATAGTAACGTCACGCGCCGTGGTAGGCTCGTCTGCGATAAGAATATCCGGCTCGCAGGCAAGCGCCATAGCAATCATAACTCTCTGGCGCATACCGCCCGTGAACTCAAAGGGGTACTGCTTCATACGCTTTTCAGGCTCGTTTACGTTTACGAGCCTCAGCATTTCAACAGCTCTGTCCCAAGCCTGCTTCTTATCTCTCGGAGTGTGAAGCATTATAGCCTCGGTGAGCTGGTGACCTATCGTATAGGTAGGGTTAAGAGAGGTCATAGGGTCCTGGAAGATTATAGAAATTTTGTTACCCCTGATAGTCTTCATTTTTTCTTCGCCCGAATTAACGAGCTCCTCGCCGCGGAACTTAATTGAGCCGCCGACGATTTTTCCCGTGCCTGCGAGAATCTGCATAATGGAGTAAGCCGTAACCGACTTTCCCGAGCCGCTCTCGCCGACGATGCCGAGAACCTTTCCCTCGTCAAGATTGAAGGAAACTCCGTTTACCGCCTTGACCTCACCTGCATCGGTGAAGAAGGAGGTTCTTAAATCTTTTACTTCAAGTAAAGCCATTTTTAAACTCTCCTTTCTTAGCCGTTAAGCTTAGGGTCGAATGCATCACGCAAGCCGTCTCCGAGAAGATTCAGCGAAAGCACGACGAGCGAAATAACGATTGCGGGAATTGCGAGAAGGTGAGGATAGGAGCGTATTCCCTCAAGAGCGTCGGACGCAAGCGAGCCGAGCGAGGGCATAGGTGCGTTTACACCAAGTCCTAAGAACGAAAGATAGCTCTCGGTGAATATAGCCGAGGGTATCTGAAGTGCTGTGGAAATAACGATAACCGAAATGCAGTTGGGAAGAAGATGCTTCTTGATAATCCAAGAGCCCTTAGCGCCTGCCGCCTTTGCCGCAAGCACGTATTCCTGCTCACGAAGCGAGAGTATCTGACCTCTTACAAGTCTTGCCATCGATACCCAGTAAAGGAGGGCAAATACTATAAAGAGCGAGATAATGTTAGTTCCTATCTTCTCAAGAACCGTACCCTCAAGCGGCTCCTTCAGCGCATCGTTAAGCACCGACGCAAGAAGTATTACCATCAGCATATCGGGAAGCGAGTAGATAATATCTACTATTCTCATAAGTATCATATCGACCTTACCGCCGACGTAGCCTGCGATAGAGCCGACGAGAAGTCCCATTACGAGCACTATAATGCTGGCAAAGAAGCCTACGAGAAGCGAAATTCTCGTGCCGTATACCACACGGATAAAGTAATCTCTGCCGTGCTTGTCAGTGCCGAAAATATGAGGGAATACGAATTCGCCGTTGTCTCGCTTTGCCTGCTCGGTCTCACCGTACTCAAAGGGAGCGAGGTTGTTGTATGATGGGTCGGAATAAATATTTCCCGGCGCATAATCGTAGGAATAAGGCCATACCATAGGAATGATTATTGCGCAAAGCGTGATAATTACTATGATAAAGAAGCTTACCGTAGCAACCTTGTTCTTTAAAAGACGCTTTATACCGTCCTTAAAGAAGGTTGACGGAGGACGCATCTTTACCATATAAGCCTTGTCCTCAGCGCTTGCGGGAGTGAACCTTGAGAGGTCTACGTGCATTGATAATATTTTCTTTTTCATTTCGCAAAGCCTCCCTTTTTATTCCAGATTGATTCTGGGGTCTGCAATCTTGTACATAATGTCGCCGATAAGGTTCATAACAACGATAAGTACTGCAAGAATAATGGTAGTACCCATAATAAGCGGATAGTCACGTCCCGTGATACTGTTGACGAACGCACGTCCTATACCGGGCACGGCGAATATTTGCTCTACTACGAGCGAGCCTGTCACGATGTACGCAAGCATCGGACCGAAGTAGGTAATTACGGGTATGAGCGAGTTCTTAAGTGCGTGACCGAAGATAATTCTTACGTTGGGCACGCCCTTGGCTCTTGCCGTTCTTATGTAATCCTGACCGAGCACGTCAAGCATAGACGAGCGTGTAAGTCTCGTGATGTACGCCATCGGCGAAAGCGAAAGCGTGAATATGGGCAAAATAAGACCTGCGGCAGTAGAGCCGTTTGCAGGGAATACCTTCCATTCGTAAGCAAACAGAAGTAGTAGCAGCGTGCCCATTATGAACGACGGCATCGATACGAACGCCGTGGTGATAACCATTATCACTCGGTCTATAATCTTGTTTCGGTTGAGCGCTGCAATAGCTCCGAGAACCACGCCTACTATAAGCGCAATCACTGCAGCGAAAAGTCCGAGCTTTGCCGAGGTAGCCATACCGTCGGTTATGATATTAAGCACGGTTCGTCCGTCCTTTTTCAGCGAGAATCCGAAATCAAATCTGAAGATTATATCTCCAAGGTAGGTGAAGTACTGCACGACAAGCGGCTTGTCAAGTCCGTACTTTGCCTCGAGCTGGTCGATTACCGACTGCGGAAGCGTTTTTTCTGCCTGGAAGGGTCCGCCGGGTACAGAGTGCATTACGAAGAAGGTCACCGTAATAACAACCCACACCGTAAGAAGCGCAAGCCCTACTCTCTTGAGAATGTAAATTCCCGTCTTGGAAGTGAGTGCTCCCCACGTAGCCTTGGCAGCCGTAACTATTGCATTCTTGACGGCATCAAGGACACGCTTGAAGCTGAAGCTGTTCTTTTGCTGTTCCATTTTTTCTTGTTACCTCTTTTGGTTTTTTACCGCATTTGCGGCTTTACGCATATGTAGCTTCGTCCGTCTGTGCCTCGGAAAACGCATAGCAAGGACTATGATAAATAATATATATAAATGCGTAGTACCTAACAATTATAACCCATTAATTATAAAATGTCAAGTAAAAAAGTATTTTTAACAAAAATTAGTAAATGCGTGCGCCATGCGCACGTGCGAGGACAAGGCGTTTCCTCGCCACAGTCTAAAGCAAAATTACAATTTTCAGCTCCTTGCTTAGTCTATCGGGAAAATGCTCGGCAAAATCCCAAAGGAAGCGCTTGAAATCCCTTGAACCAAGAATTTCTGTTATTGCGAACCGAATCTTTGAATATTTATACGCAGAATTACGGAAGCAGCGCCGTGATAATTGTTTTCTTACATTTTTCGCTATTTCCCGAAAAACAAGCGCTTTTGCCAAAAACCGTTGACTTTGCAAAGGAAATTTGATACAATAAATTATCAAATATTTCACTTTGGAGTTTTCTTATGCTTAATTTTGAAAGCGATTACATAAAGGGCGCTCACCCGAGAATCCTCGAAGCGCTTATGAATTCAAACGACGAAGCTCTCTCGGGCTACGGCAGAGATAAATACACCAAGGAGGCCGAGGACCTTATCAGGCAGGCGTGCGAGGACCCGCTAGCGGACGTTTTCTTCCTTATGGGCGGCACTCAGGCGAATAAGACCGTAATAGCTACGGCGCTTAAGGACTACGAGGGCGTAATAGCTCCCGCTACGGGGCACGTGTCGCTCCACGAGGTCGGAGCTATCGAATATACCGGTCACAAGGTAATAGAGCTTCCTCATATCGAAGGAAAAATCGACATTACTGCACTCAAGGATTATCTTGAAGCTTTTTACGGTGACGAAAATAACGTTATGATGGTAGTACCGGGTATGGTTTATATATCTCACCCCACCGAATACGGCACGCTTTATACGCTCGACGAGCTTACTATGCTCCGTGAGGCTTGCGATAAATATAATATGAAGCTTTTTCTTGACGGTGCAAGGCTTGGCTACGGACTTGCCGCTCTCACTACCGACGTGACGCTTCCCGATATAGCAAGACTTTGCGACGTTTTCTATATTGGCGGCACTAAGGTGGGTGCGCTTTGCGGTGAGGCGGTCGTCTATCCTATGGGCGGAGCTCCCGAGCGCTTCTGGAGTCTTACCAAGCAGCACGGCGCTATGGTGGCGAAGGGCAGAATCTTCGGCGTTCAGTTCAAGACACTTTTTGAGGACGGCTTGTATTTTGAAATAAGCCGTAACGCAATTGAAAGAGCAGAGGAGCTTAAGGCTCTCTTTAAAAGTCGCGGATATGAATTTTTCCTCGATTCGCCTACCAATCAGCAGTTCGTAATTCTTACGAACGAGCAGTACGAAAGGCTCAACAAGAGCGTGAGAATGAGCTTTTGGGAGCGCATAGACGCAGAGCGGCTTGTCGTTCGTTTTGCTACCAGCTTCGCTACTACAAAAGAGGATATCGAGGCTCTGTCTCGAATAATTTAATCAAAACGGAGTGACAATATGATTACTGTTAAGCTTGGCAATACGGGTATAACGTCCCCGAAAAACGGCTTCGGCGCTTTGCCTATACAAAGAATCAGCACAGAGGAATCTACCAAAATTTTAAGACGGGCTTACGAGTCGGGAATTACCTATTTCGATACTGCTAGGATGTATTCCGACAGCGAGGAGAAAATAGGTATAGCGCTTTCCTCGGTAAGAGATAAAATCACAATAGCCACTAAGAGTCACACGGCAAATCCCGAGGGCTTCTTTGACGATTTAAAAACCAGCCTTTCGCTTCTACGTACGGATTATATCGATGTATATCAGTTCCACAATCCCAAGGCTTGCTATAAGCCCGGCGACGGCACAGGTATGTATGAGGCTATGCTCGAGGCAAAGGCGCAGGGGCTTGTCCGTCATATAGGCATCACGAGCCACCGTCCCGACGTGGCAAGAGAGGCCATACTTTCGGGACTTTATGAAACGCTGCAATTTCCGTTCTGCTACCTTGCGACCGAGGGTGATTTTGAAATAGTCAGGCTTGCAAAGGAGCATAACGTCGGCTTTATCGCAATGAAGGGGCTTTCGGGCGGACTTATCACAAATTCAAGGCTCGCTTATGCTTTTATGTGTGAATATGACAACGTCCTTCCAATTTGGGGCGTTCAGCGTATGAACGAGCTTGAGGAGTTTGTTTCCTACGCCGATTCCGGCTTTTCGGTCACCGACGAAATGAGAGCCGAAATAGAAAAAGACAGGCGTGAGCTTGTCGGCGGCTTCTGCCGAGGCTGTGGATACTGTATGCCCTGTCCTATGGAAATAGAGATAAACAATTCTGCAAGAATGTCTCAGCTCATAAGGCGCTCGCCGAGTGCGCCGTTCCTCACACCCGAGTGGCAGGAAAAGATGCTGAGAATAGAGAACTGTATAAATTGCGGCGCTTGCGCTGCAAAATGTCCATACGGGCTTGATACGCCGAAGCTTCTTCGTGCAAATCTTGAAGATTACAAAAGGATAGTTTCGGGCGAAATAAAGCTTTGATATGACTACATTTGTTGTCATAATGTGTCAAAAAACGTCAAAAAGACGAGGTAAAACAAGCACGCATTTTTGAGCATTTTGCTTAGTTTGTGCGTGCTTGCTTTCTTTTTCTAATCGCCCGTTTCGTAACCCGTTGAAAAACGGCGGGCGAATTGTTAAAAAATAAACAATATTCGGGGTATAATATATAGTAAAAATGCACAAAAAAATTTTACTTGACAATTGCCAAATCCTACCCTATAATGTTAATGAATTATTAATTATTTGAAAGGAAGGACCAAATGTTTTTTTCTCTACACGGCGTTCATTTGCCGCACAGAAAAAATACGGCTTCTATGCCGCCCGTCAGAATGACGCCGCCGAAGACGGTGACTATACCTATGTCGATGCATATAGGAAAGCCTGCCGACCCCGTATGCAAGGTTGGCGATAAGGTTTACGTCGGCACTCTTATCGGAGCACAGAGCGGATTCGTATCCGCACCGGTATATTCGAGCGTTTCGGGTACTGTAAAGAAGCTTGAGGAAATTCTCCTTGCAAGCGGAATTAAGGCTCAGGCGGTTACTATCGAATCCGACGGCGAGATGACTCCCGACCCCGAAATCAAAGCGCCCGAGGTCAGCTCTAAGGAGGAGCTTGTCGAGGCTATCAGAAATGCGGGTACGGTAGGACTTGGCGGAGCCGGATTCCCGACTCACGTCAAATTCAATATTCCCGACGGAAAGCACGTGGACGAGCTTATCGTCAACGGAGCTGAATGTGAGCCCTATATCACGAGCGACACCCGCACTATGGTTGACAAGACCGAGGATATCACTCACGCTATACTCACTATTCTTAAGCTCGTCGATATCGGCAGGGTAATAATCGGTATAGAGAGCAATAAGCCCGAGGCTATTGCCAAAATGAGCGAGCTTTCGAAGCTTGATTCAAGAATATCGGTTAAGGTTCTTCCGAGCCTTTATCCCCAGGGCGGTGAAAAGGTTCTTATATATCACACGACGGGAAAGGTAGTTCCTGCAGGTAAGCTTCCGCTTGACGTCGGCTGTATAGTCTGCAACGTTACTACTCTCGGAGCTATCGGAAATTATATCAAGACGGGTATGCCTATCGTATCCAAGTGCGTTACGGTTGACGGAAGCGCCATAAAAGAGCCCAAGAACGTAATAGTTCCTATAGGAACTAAGATTTCAGACGTAATGGAATTTGCAGGCGGCTTTAAGTGCGAGGTCGGCAAGGTGCTTTACGGCGGACCTATGATGGGTATTTCAGTCCCCTCGCTTGACCTTCCGGTAATGAAGAATACAAACGCCCTTATTGCGTTTAATAAGAAGGATTCCGAGCCAAAGCCAGAGACGGCGTGCATTCGCTGTGGCTCCTGCGCAGAGCACTGTCCCTTCTCGCTCAATCCCGCTGCTTTTATGCGTGCTTATAAGAGCGGCAACACAGAGGAGCTTAAGAGGCTCAGAGTGGATATCTGTATGGAATGCGGCTGCTGCTCCTACGTATGTCCCGCAGGACAGCCTCTGGTACAGAATAATAAGCTTTCCAAGGCGCTTCTTCGTGACCTTGCAATGAAGAAAAAGGAGGGACAGGGTAAATGAGCGACGGTGTAAACAAACTCAATATATCGGTATCCCCCCATATAAAAAGCCCGAGGACCACTCGGGATATAATGCTCGACGTGCTTATAGCCCTGCTTCCTACCGCTATTGCGGGCTGCTTTATTTTCGGCTTTGCGGCGCTTGCGCTTATCGTCGCCTGCGTTTGTGTGGCGGTGCTTTCGGAATATCTTTTCTGCGTGCTTACCAAGCGCAAGAATACCGCTACCGACCTTTCTGCGGCGGTTACGGGACTTCTTCTTGCACTTAATATTTCGGTAAACGTACCGATTTGGCAGGCGGTAATCGGCACTGTGTTTGCAGTGATTTTCGTCAAATGCATATTCGGCGGAATCGGCAAGAATTTTGCCAACCCCGCTATTACGGCTAGAATATTTATGGTTATCGCCTTTACCGAGCTTGCATCGTCTGCATATCCCTTATGGGATATCGTCAGCTCGGCTACGCCTCTGTCCGCACTCGCCTCAGGCAAGAGCGTCAGTATGCTCGACCTCTTTCTTGGCAACAAGGGCGGCGCAATCGGTGAGGTCTGTATCCTTGCGCTTCTTATCGGCGCTGCGTATCTCCTCATAAGGAGGGTAATCAGCTGGCACGCTCCCGTTTGTATGATTGCTACGGTGTTCGTCTTCTCACTTCTTATTGAGGGCTTCAATTTTGGAGCGGCGCTTATGTGGGTGCTTTCGGGAGGACTTGTTCTCGGTGCGTTCTTTATGGCTACCGACTACGTCACTACCCCCACCACGGGACTTGGCAAAGCTATTTTCGGCATCGGCGCAGGATTTATCACTGCGGTTATCAGATTCTTCGGCAACTATCCCGAGGGCGTTTCCTTTGGTATTCTCATTATGAATATCGTGACTCCCTACATCGACAGACTTACCGCCAGAAGACCTTTTGGAAGCAAAGGAGGTAAGGCTTAATGAAAACCTACGTTAAATCGATTGCGGTCCTTGCGTCCATATGCCTTGTGCTTGCGGCGCTTCTCGGACTTGTTAATATGCTTACACAGCCTGTAATAGAGGATGCAGAGAACCGTAAGGTTCAGGCGGCGCTTGCAGAGGTGCTTCCCGACGCTACCTTTGAGAAGCTTTCGTTCGTTGACTACGAGGGAACGGTTGAATTTCCGAGCAGCGTCCTTGAGGCATATTCGGCTGACAACGGCGGCTTCGTATTCAAGCTTGACGTAAAGGGATATTCCACGGGGCTCGTGCTTCTCGTCGGCGTCAATGCCGAAGGCAGAGTTTCGGGAAGTAAGGTTATCAGCAGCAACGAGACCAACGGCGCAGAGAATAGCTACGGCGAAAATCTCGTCGGTAAGACCTCCGATACTATAAATTCGGTTGCTACCGTTTCGGGCTCTACGCTTACTACCACCGCATACAAAAATGCGGTTAAGACGGCGCTTGACCTTGCGGCGGCACTTAAGCCCTTGATTACTGCGAAAGGAGCTAACGGATAATGGAAAAGAAGAATAATGTAAAAGACCTTTTGCTTAACGGCGTTCTTTTTGAAAACCCCGTATTCGTGCTCGTTCTCGGTACTTGCCCTACGCTTGCTGTCACCACGACGCTTCTCGGAGCTGTAAGTATGGGTATTGCGGCAATGCTCGTTTTGATTTGCTCGAATGCGGTTATTTCGCTTCTCAGAAAGGTCATTCCCGAAACCGTAAGGATTCCTTGCTACATCATAGTTATAGCGGGCTTCGTTACTCTCGTTGAGATGCTGATGCACGCATATCTGCCCGACCTTTACGAGCTTCTCGGAATTTATCTAGCCCTGATTACGGTTAACTGTATCATACTCGGCAGAGCCGAAATGTTTGCGGGTAAGAATTCAGTAGGCAAGTCGGCGCTTGACGGTCTTGGAATGGGACTCGGCTTTACCGTAGCCCTTTGCGCTATGGCGCTCGTGCGTGAGGTGTTCGGCAGCGCATCCTTCTTTGGAATAGCGATTCCTTTCTTAGAGCAGTACAAGATAGCCTTCCTTACGAAAGCTCCCGGCGGATTTTTCGTTTTCGGAATTATGATTGCTCTTACGAGCATAATTACCAAAGGTAAGTATCCCAAGAAAAAGAGCTTCTCCTGCGAGGGCTGTCCCTCGGCTTCGGTTTGCGGCTCTCACTCCTGCGAGGGCTGTGAGGCTAAGGTTGCCGATGCAGAAGCTGAAAATACCGAAAAGAAGGGAGCGTAAGACTGATGGATTTCAAATCGCTTATAATCATTCTGATGGGCTCTGTGCTTGTCAACAACTACGTTCTTTCGAGATTCCTCGGCATCTGCCCCTTCCTCGGCGTTTCAAAGAAGCTTGACCAGGCTACGGGTATGGGTGTGTCGGTTATCTTCGTTATGATAATGGCAACGCTTGCTACCTGGCCTATTCAGGTATTTATCCTTGAGCCTCTGAAGCTCGGATATCTTCAGACGATAGCCTTTATTCTGGTTATTGCGGCGCTGGTGCAGTTTATCGAAATCGTTTTGAAGAAATTTATGCCCGCCTTGCATAAGAGCCTTGGCGTTTACCTGCCTCTTATCACTACCAACTGTGCGGTGCTTGGCGTTACTATCAACAATATAAACGACGGCTACAATTTCCTTGAATCCTTAGTAAGTGCGCTTGGCTGCGGACTTGGCTTTTTGCTTGCTATGGTACTCTTTGCAGGCGTCCGTTCACGCATAGAGGAAAGTGGAATTCCCAAGCACTTTAAGGGGCTTCCCATCACTCTTATTTCTGCATCTATCGTCTCGCTTGCCTTCTTCGGCTTTGCGGGAATCGTAGAGAATTTATTTAAATAAGGAGGACTTGATATGTTAGAGGTTTTGTTTGCCGTATTAGTCCTTCTTGCAATAGGTCTGGTGTGCGCAGTGCTTCTCGTCCTCGCCTCTCACTATATGGGCGTAGAGACCGACGAAACGGTCGTTAAGGTCAGAGAATGTCTGCCCGGCGCTAACTGCGGCGCTTGCGGCTACACGGGCTGCGACGGCTATGCCGAGGCGCTTGCCAAGGGCGGAGTAAAGACTAATTTGTGTATCCCGGGAGGTCAGTCGGTAGCGACTAGTGTTGCCGAGGTTCTTGGCGTCGCTGCGGAGGGAGCAGATGTTCCCGTGGCTTTCGTTGCCTGCAACGGAACTGATGCAGCTACCTCGAGGCTTGCCGATTTTAAGGGCTGCGGAAGCTGTAAGGCTCGCTGCCTCGTTTACGGCGGCGGTGAGGCGTGCGTTTACGGTTGCCTTGGTTGCGGCGATTGCGCCGACGTCTGCCCCGTAGACGCAATATGCGTAAAGGACGGTATTGCCAGAGTGGATTCGAGAATCTGCATTGGCTGCGGGCTTTGCTCCAAGACCTGTCCTAAGCATATTATCCATATGCTGCCGAGGAGTGCAAAGGCTGCGGTTATCTGCTCGAATCACGATTCGGGCGCTGTTGCCAACAAGGTCTGCAAGGTTGGCTGCATTGCCTGCCGTAAGTGCGAAAAGACCTGCCCTCACGGCGCAATTACCGTCGTAGATAATCTTGCTGTTATTGATTATTCAAAATGCACGGGCTGCCGTGAATGCGTTGCGGTTTGCCCCAAAAAGTGCATAAAGCCTACCGATTTTGATAGCAATAGAATAGGCTGATGGATATAGAGAGTGCGAATCCCCAAAAATCCGACGGAGCTACACGCTCAAAGAAGAAGCTCCGCAACGACTTGATACTTCTGTTTTCCGTGCTTGCTTTTGCGCTTGCCGTCTTCCTTATATTCTTCTTAGGCGGCAGTGCGGGCGAGCGTGTCGTTATAAAGATTGACGGAGAGTGCGTTCGTGAGCTTTCGCTCTATGAGAACACAAGTATTGATATAGACTTTGGCGTGGATTCGGAATTTAAAAACAGACTTGTGATAGAGGACGGCGGAGCCTACGTCAGCGAGGCGAATTGCCCCGACGGAATATGTAAGGCGCACCGTGCTATCTCGAAGTGCGGCGAGACGGTTATTTGTCTGCCTCACAGGCTGGTTATCGAAATTGAGTGAATCGGATTTTTATGCATAATAAGACAAGAATTCTTACTCTGCTCGGAGTATCTGCCGCTATCGCTATGATGCTTTCGTATATAGAGTTTCTTTTGCCGCCGCTTTTCAGCGCAGTCCCCGGCATTAAAATGGGACTTGCCAACGTCATAATAATATTTCTGCTGTATAAGCTTGATTTCAAGTCCGCTCTTGCGGTTTCTCTCGTTAGAGTGTGTCTTGCATCGCTTCTTTTCGGTACTGCGCTTACCTTTCTTTACAGCCTGAGCGGAGCTTTGCTGAGCTTAGCTCTTATGCTTTTAGCGAAGCGGCTCGGCTGGTTTTCGACGGTAGGCGTCAGCATGCTTGGCGGAGTTAGCCATAATCTCGGTCAGATTGCCGTGGCTATGCTTGTGCTCCGCACCCGAGAGATTGGGTACTATATGGCGGTTCTTGCAGTAAGCGGTACGCTTGCAGGCGTATTCGTCGGTTTGACTGCGGCGTTTTTGATTAAGTACGTAAAACTATCCCGAAAATAAATCAAGGAGAATTTCAATGAAGAAAATAGCGTATATCGTTCTGGCTTCTATACTTCTTCTTATCGGCGCAAGCACTGCGTCGCATCTTATAGTGTTAAACAGTCAGGACGTCTATTTCGGCGTCGGCACTTACGCTTCTGCAAGCGACCTTGCGGCATCCGAGAGTGAAAAGGACGGAGTAGTACAGAAGACCGACGGAAAAAGCGAGCTTGCTGTTACGGTAATGGCAATCACCGCAAATAGAGATGGCAAAATTCTCAAATGCGAAATAGACAGCGTCAGTGCGTCAATAGGCTATTCCGATTCCGGAGTGGTATCAGCCTCCCCGACGTATATGTCCAAGCGTGAGCTTGGCTACGATTACGGTATGTCAAAATACGGCATCTATTCCGACTTTGACGGCGACGGCAGAGTGCTTGAATGGTTTGAGCAGGCAGACGCCTTTGAGAGCGTAGTAGAGGGCAAGGGGCTTGACGAGGTAGAGGCGCTTCTCGCTGAGGGCGGCAGAGGAAATAGCGAGCTTATCACGGCAGGCTGTACTATTGCCGTTTCGGACTTTATCCACGCATTCGACAGTGCACGCAAGAATCTTAAGCTTACCGAGGCTAAGACCGAGGACGAAATAGCTCTCGGTATATATACTGCAAGCGCAAAGCTTACCGACGCCACCGCCGAGGGGGGCGGCTCGGGCGAAATCAACGTTGCAATATTCGGTGCTACCGTGGATAATAGCGGTAAGGTTACCTCGGCTATGAGCGACGGCGTTGCTTATACCGCAGCGTTTGATAATACCGGAAAGCCCGCTTCGGATTCCTCGGCTACTATAAAGTGTAAGAGAGAGCTTGGCTACGGCTACGGTATGTCGGTCTATGGCATTTATTCAGATTTGAACGGTGACGGCGTGGTGCTTGAATGGTTTGAGCAGGCGGACGTCTTTGACAGCAAGGTCGTAGGTCTTACCGCCGCAGAGCTTCCCTCGCTCGTGCTTGATACCGGCTACGGTAAGGATATCCTTACTACCGCAGGCTGCACTATTAACGTCAGCGATTTCGTAAAATCTGCGAATAAGGCTCTTGCCGATTAAAATTTAACGTAATATCAAGGAAAAAAGGAGAACGGATATGAAGCTTAGAATTTTCTTTAAGTTTTTTGCCGTTCTCCTCGTTTTTTCTATTGCGTTAGGTATTCTTTGCGGCTGCTCCTTTAGCCTTAAGCGAAGATATACCGATTATAGCTTTGATTATTTCGATACTGTCACCTCGATTATAGGCTTTGAGGTCAACAAGAATAGCTTTGATAAGACCTCTGCGAGAATAATGACTATGCTTTCGGAATATCATAAGCTTTTCGATATTTATCACGGCTACGAGGGAATAAATAACCTCTACACGCTCAATAGAGAAAAGGGAACTGCCGAAAATCCGATAAGGCTTAGCGCTCCGTTGATAGAATTTCTTGAGTTTGCGATTGACTGCTATGAAAAAACCGACGGCTACGTCAATATCGCAATGGGAAGCGTTCTGTCGCTCTGGCACGCCGAGAGGGAAATAGCAAAGAAAAATCCGGAAGCAGCAAGGCTGCCCTATGCAGATGCGCTTGCCGAAGCGTCGGGGCATACCGATATTTCGGGTATAGTCGTTAATAAGGAAAATTCCACGGTATATCTGGCTGATGCTAATATGTCGCTTGACGTCGGAGCCATAGCCAAAGGATACGCCGTAGAGAAAATAGCCCGAGCGCTTGAAGCCGAGGGAATAACGGGCTACGTTATCAACATAGGCGGCAACGTGCGCACGCTTGGCGCTATGAACGACGGCTCGCCCTGGCTGGTAGGAATAGAGAATCCCGATAAATCAAACGCAGAGAAGCCCTATACGGATACGCTCGGTTTAAAGGGTGAGTCGCTCGTCACAAGCGGCTCTTATCAGCGCTTTTACAGCGTAAACGGCGTCAATTACCACCATATAATAGACAAGGATACGAATTACCCCGCCGAGGGCTATCTCTCGGTTTCGGTAGTCACGAAGGATTCGGGAATTGCAGACGCCTTATCCACTGCTCTCTTTTGCGTGAGCGTAGAGCAGGGCAGGGAAATCCTCTCTCGATTTGAGAATACAGAGGCTATGTGGGTATTGCAGGACGGCAGTATAAGTTATAGTGACGGCTTCGCAAAATACCGTAACTGAAGCTTGTTATAAGGTGAAAAAACGCCGTTTAGACCACAAAAAATAGAACAAAAAATCTCCGAAGCAGCAACGCTTGCGCTAATAAGACGCAACGAAAAAGCATAGCTTCGGAGTTTTTTAGCTTAAAAACGGGGAAAAAGACGAATCTGCGCAAAAAATTATGTGTAGAAAAAACTATTCATAATTTGTGCATAATTTACAACTTATTTTGTCTTGCCGCAGTGCGGCTGGCAGAAGCGAAAAAAATGGCGCAAAAGGTAAAAATAATTTACTGATAGTCTAAAACAACGAAAATGAAGCCTATTTTATAAGCTATTTTGGTAAATTTAAATTACCCAAGCCGAGTTCGTCAAAACGATAAAGACAAAAAAGAGTCGAGCGGCAGACTTTTTTGCGCCGTCGCCCGCACATTTTTGCAAAATCGCCTCTGTTTGACGAAAAAACCTCATATTGACATTTATTTTAAATTATGTTATAATTCTTTCCGTAAATTACCCGTGCTGTTTTATGTGCGGGAAAAGAATATATCTTGGAGGAAATCATTTCATGAAAAAGTCAATGTTTCAGAGAGCTGTGTGTTTGCTTCTTTCTGTTGCGACTTTGTTCGGCTTGGTTGCGGTGACTGTGTTTGCGGGCGCTATTAAACCCGAATCCACCGCCGCAACTCTTGATGAGATGCAGAAGCTCGTCGGTACCACTACCTACGCTGAGTATCTCAAGACGATTCCCGACCCTGTCGGAGGGCTGTCGGTTATAAAGCTTGACAACTCTACCGCCATCGACGAGAAGAAGAATAAGCCTGACAAGGTTACGGAAAGTCCCGAATGCATAGAGTCGAAGCAGGAAAATCCCGGTGCGTGGGCAGAATACGGAGAGGGTCACGGTGACGCTCTTTACATTCCCGCCACGGGTTCGGTTACCTGGAGCGTAGTAATCCCCGAAAATGCCGGCGGCAATTACTACATTAAGATAACTTACTTCAACTGCGAGACTTCCGAAAGCAGTATCAGCTCGATTGAGCGTAAGCTCTACCTCGACGATTACATTCCGTTTGCAGAGGCAGGTCAGCTCAATCTCACGAAGTACTGGGAATACCCGACCTACGTTAAGACCGAGGTTAGCGATACAGACGAGCCTGACGGTGTGAGAGTAGAGTATCCCAGAGTTACGAGCGGTACGCTTGAGGAGAAGGGCTACTATAAGCACGTAATCAGCGTCAAGGGCGGCAAGAAGACGGTTGATATATACAAAATCGAGGAAGATATCAACGGCAACTCGATGGCGCCCGATATTAAGCAGGTTTCCAAGTGGGGTGCTTACTACTGTCAGGATACCACGGGCTATTACAACGATTATTTCCGCTTCTATTTCCCTGCGGGTAACCGTACTATAACCCTTGCGGCAGAGCGTGAGCCCGTTATCATTGAATCGATAGAGCTCGTTCCCGTAGATTCGAATAAGTCCAATTCTACGACCTACGACGAATACATTGCGGCTCTTAAGAAGGGCGGAGCAAAAGCGCCCGTCGACGGTGGTGTTACGAGAATCGAGGCAGAGTTCCCCGATTTCGTTTCGGACTCGTCGGTTGCCGCAACCAACGACAACACCTCTGCGATAAACTATCCTGCATTCTCCAACGCTCAGCTTTATAACGTAATAGGCGAGAATAGCTACAATACGGTAGGTCAGTGGGCGGCGTACAAATTCACCGTTTCCAAGGACGGTCTTTACAAGCTGGCTCTCAGATACAAGCAGGATGCGCTTCAGGGTATGTATATATGCCGTGCTATCAAGCTTTCGGGCGGTGCATACGGCGATACTCCCGCAGCTCCCTTTGCTGAGGCTTACAACTGCCAGTTTGACTACGACAAGGTGTGGCAGACCAACTACGTCGGCGATTACGTATATTACGGTGCAGACGGCAATCGCATAGATATCAGCTCGCTGAGACTCAACTCAGACGGTCAGTACGTCAACGCTGCCGACGAGGTGGTTGAGGTCAGAAGAGAAAAGAGAGATTTCGAATTCTACTTCGAGGAGGGCGAGGAGTACACGGTTTACCTTGAGTGCTCACTCGGTACTCTTAAGGAGTTAATCCAGAGAGTAGAAAATTCGCTTGACGAAATGAACGCCTGCTACTTAAGAATACTTCAGCTTACCGGTAACGACCCCGACGAATACCGTGACTACGGCTTTAAGGATATAATGCCTGAGGTTTTAAGGTCGCTTCTCGAGCAGGCAATCGAGCTTGAGGCTGTTAAGCTTGAGTTCGAGGCGCTTTGCGGAACGACCGGCTCGCATATCACGACGCTTCATACGATAGCGCTGCTTCTTGATAAGATGGGCGCTGAGAACGGCGACGAGATAGCTGCGAATATGACGACTCTTAAGTCTTACCTCGGTACTCTCGGTACTTGGATTAACAACTCCAAGAGAAGTGCTATGGTTGTGGACAGCATTTACGCAGCTCCCGCCGATTATGAAATCTGGCACGAGAGCTTGCCCAGAGCAGAAGCCAACTTCTTCGAGTCAATCGGATTTGAAATCAAGTCGTTCTTCTATTCGTTCTTTACCGAATACGACCGGATGGGACTTACCACCGTTCCCGACGAAAATACGAGAAATGTTGACGTATGGCTTGCAACAGGCCGTGACCAGTCGCAAATCTGGCGTACTATGATAGACGCTAAGGGAAGCTTCACCGACACCACGGGCGTAGCGGTTACGCTTAAGCTCGTTACGGGCGGTACGCTTCTTCCCTCGATACTTTCCGGCAAGGGTCCTGACGTTTATATAGGACTTGGCTCTACCGACGTTATCAACTATGCGATAAGAGAGGCTGTTTACGGCGTAAGCGGTAACGACTCTGCTCTTGACGCAAAGAAGGTTACGGTCGGCGACAATAAAGACTATTCTGCAAATGATATATTCACCTCCAATTTCTATACATACTGCGTAGAGCAGGGCGGCAAGAAGACCTACACCGTTTCTCCCGTATACAACGGCGCCGAGAATCTTACCAACACCTCTCTGACCTTTGAAGAGGTTATCGGTGACAATTTCGTTGAAGCCGCTATGGACACCGTAAGACTTGGAAGAACGGTCAACGGCAAGTTTGCTGAAACGACCTACGGTATACCGCAGACGATGTCCTTTGCGATGATGTTCTACAGAATGGACGTTCTTGCGAACCTTGAGCAGGAGGTTCCCGACACCTGGTCGGAGCTTCTTTCGCTTCTTCCCGTTCTTCAGACCAACAATATGTCAGTAGGTGTTACCTACGGCGCTGCGCTCAACTTTATGATTTATCAGATGGGCGGCAATATGTGGAAATATCCCGAGGACCCCAAGTACGCAGGTATGCAGATACACCTTGATTCGGATATAGCTCTTGAAGCGTTCGACTACGTATGCAGACTTTACAGTGACTATTCCTTCCCTGTAAGCTTTGATGCGGCTAACCGATTCAGAACGGGTGAAATGCCTATCATCATAGGCGATTATGCAGGTATCTACAACCAGCTCGTCGTTTATGCGACCGAGATTGCAGGTATGTGGGAATTTACCTCGCTTCCCGGCACGACCAACAAGGCTACCGGTGAATTTAATTACGATTCTCTTGCGGGAGTCGGAGCTACCGTTCTTCTTAACGGCTGTGACGATATCCTTGCTGCATGGCAGTTCATTCAGTGGCAGACGAGCGAGAAGGTTCAGTCCGATTACGGTAACAGAATGGTTGCTCTTATCGGTCCTTCGGCTAAATACGAGTCTGCAAACGTAAATGCGCTCAAGAATATGTCCTGGACTGCAAGCGAATATGCGGCGATAGACCTTCAGATGAAGAATCTGTCATCTATCGTTAACTATCCCGGCTCTTACATAATAGGAAGATATACAGAGTTCGCATTCCTCGCAGCGGTTAACGACGGTGCTGACGCTGTCGAGGCTCTTAGCGGATATATCGACGCTATCAACGATGAAATCGCTCGTAAGAGAGCGGAATTCAAGCTCCCCACCGAAATAGAGCAGGGCGACGTTCCTTATACGAATTGTCCCTGCTGTGTCTCGAAGTAACAAAAGAGATAAGGAGATAAAAGATGTCACAGACTAAAGAAGCAAACCGTCCGGTAAAGCGTTCTGAGGTCTCGAAGCTGCGTTGGACGTGGCAGGAAATGAAGAATAATAAGACGGCATACTTTATGCTTGCGCCGTTCTTTCTCCTCTTTATTATATTTACAATCCTGCCCGTTCTGCTCTCGATGATTTTGAGCTTAACCGACTTTAATATGTTGCAGATGCCGCAATTCCTCGGAATCTCCAACTTTATCCGTCTGTTCCTTGAAGACGATATATTTCTTCTTGCGTGTCAGAATACGTTAATATTTGCTGCGATTACAGGACCAGTTTCCTATCTTATTTCGTTGCTTATTGCGTGGTTCATCAACGAGCTTCCCCCGAAGATACGTTCGGTTGTAACCCTCGTATTCTACGCCCCCTCGATTTCAGGACAGGTTTACCTTATATGGAAAACCCTCTTCTCCTCGGACTCCTACGGTTGGGCGAATGCAACCCTTATAGACCTTGGAATTATAAACGAGCCTATCCTGTGGTTCCAGAATGCCGATTACGTAATGCCGCTTTGTATAGTGGTAGCGCTTTGGACCTCGCTTGGTACTGCATTCCTTTCGTTTATTGCAGGATTCCAGACAATAGACCGTTCTATGTACGAGGCGGCTGCCGTTGACGGTATTAAGAACCGTTGGCAGGAGCTTTGGTACATCACACTTCCTACGATGCGTCCTCAGCTTATGTTCGGTGCCGTTCTAGCTATTACCAACTCGTTCGGCTTCGGTGCGGTAGTTGATGCGCTCTGCGGATTCCCGTCGGTAGATTATGCGGCGCATACGATAATGCACCATCTTAATGACTACGGCGGACAGAGATACGAAATCGGTTATGCATCGGCAATAGCCGTAGTACTTTTCGTAATAATGTTCTCGGCGAACGTTATTATCAAGAAGGTACTTTCGAAGGTAGGTGAGTAAGTATGTCCAAAAAGCTTAGAACAAGAGGCCACAGAGTCGTTCTCAACCGCTCTGCCGGCGGCGATGCGGGCATTACCGTTATGCTCACCCTTATGGGACTGTTTATGTTCATACCTATGTATTACGTAGTAATTCAGTCCTTAAAGCCCCTCGATGAGTTGTTTATGTTCCCCCCGAAATTTTACGTAATCAGCCCTACGCTTGATAACTTTGCCGACCTTTTCACTCTTATGAGTGACTCTTGGGTACCGTTCTCAAGATACATATTCAACACCGTGTTTATTACTATCTGCGGAACTCTTGGCAACCTTATATTTGCATCGATGGCTGCGTATTCGCTTGCGAAGCTTCGTTTCCCCGGAAGAAACGCAATCTTCCAGATAATCGTCGCATCGCTTATGTTCCATTCTACGGTAAACCAGGTAACCCACTTTATCATTCTTTCCGCATTCGGCTGGATTGATACCTACCTTTCTATTATAGTACCCTCAATGGCTACTACGATAGGACTTTACCTTATGAAGCAGTTTATGGAAACGTCCGTACCCGATACGGTGCTTGAATCGGCACGACTTGACGGTGCGAGCGAATTCAGAACCTATCTTACAATAGCAATGCCGATGGTTAAGCCTGCGTGGCTTACGCTTATCATCGAGTGCTTCAAATCCCTTTGGAACTCCGGCTCTTCAATTTACATTCACTCTGAGGAGCTTAAAACGTTCAACTACGCAATTCAGCAGATTGTATCGGGCGGTATAGCCCGTTCGGGTGCCGGAGCTGCGGCAACCGTTGTAATGATGCTCGTGCCTATCCTCGTATTCGTTCTTAACCAGAGCCAGATTATCGAGACGATGGGTTCGTCGGGTATGAAGGATTAAGGAGGACTAGAAATGAAGAAGAAAATTTTCAAAGCCCTTATCCTTACTTTAGTGCTGGTTCTCATTTTCGGTGCGGTAAGCGCATCGGCGTTCGAGTCGTACGACACGTATACCTACTCAATTGACGGCCAGCCCCTTAAATCTCCCTCGGCGTACGACGCCAGCCAGTTCTACAATTCCGCCTCGATGGGACTTCTTTCCGATAAGCTCGGAGCTACGGCGCTTTCGGGAGCAAGCGATATCGTTACGGACGACGCATCAAACGTCTATATTGCAGATACGGGCAACAACCGTATAGTAATTCTTAATAAGTATTATGCGGCAACGAATATTATCGATTCCTACACCGACGAGTACGGTAAGCTTCAGACCTTCAACAAGCCTCAGGGCGTTTTCGTAACCTCACCGGCAACAGGCTCGTCTGACAGCTTGGTTTACGTTTGCGATACGGAAAATTCGAGAATAGTAGTATTCGACAGAGACTACAACTACGTAAGAACTCTCGATAAGCCCGAGAGTGCGCTTCTCCGTGACGATGCTTTCAAGCCTACTGCAATTGCGGTTGACCTTTACGGAAGACTTTTCGTAGTTTCTCCCGCTTGCTATGAGGGCGTAATAGTAATGTCTAAGGAAGGCGACTTCACAGGATTTATCGGCGCTCAGAGAGCAGAGTACAGCCTTATAGACATTATCTGGAGAAGATTCCAGACCGATGAGCAGCGTGACAAGATTGAGCAGAACGTATCTATCGCTTATAATAATATAACGGTAGACAAGAGCGGCTTCGTTTACGTTACCACCGACGGTATCGAGAAGAATCTTCAGGTTGGCGCTATCAGGTCTAAGAATTCCGACTACTCGCCCGTTAAGAAGCTCAATTCGGCAGGCGACGAGATTATGAAGCGTAACGGCTTCTTTGATCCCGGCGGAGAGGTCAACGTTTCTACTATGTCTATTTCGAAGGGCCCGTCCAAGATTGTGGACGTAGCAATAGGCTCTGAGAATTCCTGGTCAATCCTTGATAAGATGCGTTCAAGAATATTTACCTACGACCAGAACGGTAATTTGCTTTTCGCCTTCGGCGATATGGGTGACCAGCTTGGTAACGGCGAGGACCTCGTCGGAATGACCTATCACAACGTAGACGGCATCAATTACCTTATCACGCTTGACAATGCCAACGCAACAGCGGGTGGCTACAAGATTACGGTATATTCTCCCACGGAATATTGCGACGCTATAATGAGCGCTCTTCGCAATCAGAACGAGCACAAGTATTCCGATGCAATACTTTACTGGCAGGAGGTTCTTACCAGAAACAATAACTTTGACCTAGCGTACATCGGTATCGGTAAGGCCCTTTACAATCAGGGCAAGTACGAGGAAGCTATGGAAATGCTTTCCGGCGCTTACGAAACCGCCAACTATTCAAAGGCGTTTGCCGCTGTCCGTAAGGATATAATCGGCTCTTGGGTGCTTATAGTAATAATAGTAGGTGCGATAGCGCTTTGCATAGGATTGGTTAAATTCTTCGGTTGGGCGAAGAAGAAGAACAAGATTACCGCACTTAAGGTCGGAAGAAAGTCCTACGTCGAGGAGCTTGTATTCGCATTCCACCTCTGGATGCATCCGTTCGACGGCTTCTGGGATTTGAAGCACGAAAAGAGAGGCTCTGTAAGAGGCGGAACGACCATTATGGCGGTTACGATTCTTGCATTCTTCTACCAGTCCATCGGTAGAGGCTACACCTTCAATCCCCGTGATAATTATTCTACGATTTTAGTTCAGATTCTTTCAATTTCGCTTCCCGTAATTCTCTGGTGCGTTGGCAACTGGTGTCTTACGACGCTCTTTGACGGCGAGGGAAGCTTCAAGGATATTTACGTTGCGACGACCTATTCACTTACTCCCCTTCCTATCCTCGTCGTAATATCCACTATCCTTACTAACGTTCTTACCGCAAGCGAGGGCTCTATGGTAAGCCTTCTCGTAACCTTCGGATACATCTGGGTTGCTCTGCTTCTGTTCTTCGGAACTCTTGTAACTCACGATTATTCGCTCGGAAAGAACGTCCTTACGGTTCTCGGAACAATCGTTGCAATGGTAGTTATAATGTTCATTGCCGTTCTGTTCTCGAACCTTGTAATTAAGATGATAACCTTCATTTCCGCAATAATTACGGAAATAGGCAACCGACTATAGTGAAAGCGGAGGTAAATAATTATGAAAATTAAAAAGTTAATATCGTCTGCTTTGACTATCGTTTTGCTGCTCGGCGCAATTCTTGCGGTCGTTACCGTATCTGCAAGCGCCGTATGCGATTCGACGTCGGCGACGGCAAATCTTTCCTCGGAACAGATAAAGGAGGTAGTTAACGCCTCTCTTGATTATGAATTCGAGACGGCAGAGGAAATGCTCGCATACGAGCTTTCTCTCGGTTACCTTGATTCTATGACTACCGCTGATAAGAAATTCAGTATGTATGTCAACCGATACACCGGCTTGTTCTACTACGTTAATAACGTTACAGGTCAGATTCTGACGAGTAACCCCTCAAACGTTAAGGAATTCAACAACGGCAGTGTTGCAAAGCTCCTTATGAGCCAGATATCAATCGAATATATCGTCAACGCTACCAATAAGGAGAATACCGACTTCAATTCCACCGAGTGGGCAGCTCTTTACTCTCAGATAAATACGAGCTTTATCTCGAACGGAATCAGAGTCAATTACACCCTCGGTGATACCACTACGAGATTCCTCCTTCCGGGAAGGATTCTTGCGGAGGATTACGAGGAGCTTGTGATTAAGCCTATGCTTCTCAGATTCGAGACGCTGCTTGAGACTCATCTGCGCTCGCTCGTTGAAGGCAATCCTAATTTCTCATTCTTCAACAATAGCGATTATGAGCCATATGAGTATGACTGCATCAGCTCTAAGGAGTATAAGAGATATGTTAGCGATATGGTATCTCTTGCGGGCGATTATTACGGCAGAAATTCGGCAGAGCTTAAGGAAATCAAATCGGTTCAGACAGATATTCTTGCATTCTCCACTATGTTTTCTCTCAAGAACCCCAAGCAGTATGAGGAGACCGGTAAGACCGACAGTGCGACCTACAAGAATATGATTAAGTTCTACTATACTCCTCAGGAGGGCGTATCCGCCAACCTTGATATTTACAATTCAAGCTCGGATGGATACCACGCTCCTATGTACGTATTCAAGGAGAGCGCAGTTACTGCGGAGAAGAGAGCTAACGCTGCAAGATGGAGAAAATACTGCCCCTCTTACACGTTTTCTGAAATGTTCGCAAGCGAAAAGGAGTGCGGCTATGTTGACGATTCCGAGCAGAAGCCGGTATTCAGATGCTCTCTTGAGTATTCGTTCAACGAGGACGGAACTCTTTCGGTTCGCCTTCCTTCGAACTCCATCACCTTTGATGAAACCGTATACAGCCTCAAGGAGATAAGGCCCATTCAGTTCTTCGGAGCGGGCAATGTCAAAAACGACGGCTATATCTTCTTCCCTGACGGAAGCGGTACGATTGTTGATTTCAACGATTTCAATGACTACACCTTCACTACCGAGAGCGCAATATACGGCAACGATTACGCATATTCGGCTCTTAGCGACACCAGCGCACACAGAGAGCAGGTCACTATGCCCGTCTTTGGTGTTGTAAACAGCATAAAGGCAAACGCTCTTACAAGCTCCCGCTTCGGCACTGAGACCGTTACTAACGGTTACTTTGCGATTCTCGAGGAGGGCGCATCTCTCGCTAAGCTTGGTTATATGGGCGGCGGCTCTCATAGCTATGCGGGCGCATACAGCGTCTATACTCCGTATCCTATGGATACCTACGACCTCTCCGAGACCATCGGCGTTGGCGGCTCGGGTGCGTATACGATAGTAGCAGAAACCAGGTACAACGGCTCTTACGTTACCAAGATAGTAATGCTTACAGACGATACCGTGGGTAAGGAATGCTATGGCAACAACGCTTATTACAGCGCATCTTACGTAGGTATGGCGGCTTGCTACCGTGACTATCTTAAGGCTGGCGGATATCTCAGCGCTCTTGAAAATATCAGCAAAGACCTTCCTCTTTATATAGAGGCTCTCGGCGCTATGGATATTACCACCAAAATCCTTTCGTTCCCTGTAACGCAGACTATTCCGCTTACTTCGTTTGACGACGTCCTTACTATGTATAATGAGATTTCCAATAATAAGGACACCTTCTTGAAGAAGGCAGAAGAATATGAAGCACTCGCTTTGGAGGTCAGCGAAACCTCTCTTAAGGAAAGCTACCTTAAGACCGCAGAGGGCTACCGTGCAATGGCAGAAACCGCAAAGAGCATTGAAAATATCAATTTCAGGCTTACAGGCTTCGCCAACGGCGGTATGCACTTCACCTATCCTGCTAAGGTAAGATGGGAAAGAGCCTGCGGCGGTAAGGATGCATTTGACAATCTTCTCAACGAAGCAAAGAAGCTTTCTGACGAGGGCAAAAATCTTGGTATATACCCTGATTTTGATTTTATTTACATCAACAATACCGAGCTGTTCGACGGCGTTTCCAACAACAAGAACGTTTCGAGAATGGTTGATAACCGTTTCGCTTCCAAGCAGGAATACGATGCGGTGCTTCAGGAATACGTAACCTACTACACGCTCGTAGTAAATCCCGCTACCTTCGAGGAGCTTTACGGCAAATTCCTCAGAAAGTATTCGGCTCACGCTGCGACGGGAATTTCGGTTTCCACAATGGGCTCCGACCTTAACTCAAACTTTGACGAGGAGGACCTCACTAACAGAAGCGAGGCAGAGGCTTACGTTACCTCAATCCTTGCCAAGATGAAGAACGAGCAGGGCTACGAGATAATGGTAGATAAGGGTAATTCCTACACCTATAAGTACGTAAGACATATAATAGGTGCGGCTACCGATTCGAGCCATTACAGATATTCGTCTTACGCAGTTCCTTTCCTTGGAATGGTGCTTCACGGCTACGTAAATTATACCGGCGATGCGCTTAACTATGCAGGTACACCTCAGTATTACATTCTTCGTGCGATAGAGAATGGCGCAGCTCCTTACTACGTGCTCTGCTATCAGAACACCGGAAATCTTAAGGACGACGTTCTTCTCAGCAAGTACTACGGCGTTGATTACAACACCTGGTTTGATTCTATCGTCACTACCTACGGCGAGCTTAACGCTGCAATAGGCGGACTTCAGAAGTACAACATCACAGACCACAAGATTATTCTCGGTGAGCGTGCGGTAGACGAGAACGAGCAGAATGCAAATTACGCAGCGCTTAAGGCAGAAATTATTGCTATGCTTGACGCTCAGATTGCTGAGGCTGTAAGAGTTGGCTACGAGTATCTTCAGAATAATGAAGCAAGCTCGGGAAGACCCCTTGCAGTATCGATAGATACAGACGCACTTATCGCTCAGTTCTGCGATATCCTTAATCTTACCGCAGAGGAGCTTGTAGGCACGGCGGAGAAGCCCACTGCCTTCAAGACCGAAGTCGATGGTGTTGTAGCTAAGTATGAAGCTGAGTATCCTTCGGGTGGCACTAATCCTTACGTAGTAAGCTTTAGCGCCATTGAGTACGAGTCGCAGTATTCCTACATCACCGAGTCCTTGGCTACCGACGGTAAGAATTACGTTTATACCGACTACACCAGCGATATAAACAATATCGCAATGGTAACCTACTCGAATGGCACGGATAGCGTGACGTTTATTCTCAACTACAATATTTACTCCGTTACCGTTAAACTCGGCGATGGAGAAACCTACACAATCGGCAAGTACGATTATGTAAAAATAGACTAAGAAGGAGGTAAATGAAAGATGGATGAAAACGTTGTTATGACCGAAGAAGCTGTTATGGCTGAAGCCGACGTTGCGAATGAAAATGGCGTAACGCCTGCCGACCTTGGCGGCTCTGCGGTAATAAATCCCGGCACGGGACTTCTCAGAACCCGTCGCAAAAAGGTTTCTCTTGATTCAAGAAAAGCGCGTGCAGGCTACATATTCACGCTGCCCTTTATTCTTGGTGTTCTTCTTATTTACCTTCCTATACTGCTCGACTCTGTTTGGTTCTCTCTCGGTAGAATAGACCCCGTCAACGTAGACGGCGTCCCCGGATTTGTAACCACCTGGGTTGGACTTGATAACTATATCAAGTCGATTACCGACGACGCAGGCTTCGTACAGAGCCTGCTCTCGGGAGTCCAGCAGCTTATATTTGAAGTGCCTGCGGTAATTATCTTCTCACTCTTTATAGCAGTAGTTCTTAACCAGAAAATGCTTGGTAGAGCAGTATTCCGTGCAATCTTCTTCGTTCCCGTTATTATATCTACGGGACTTATGGAATCAATCAATGCGTCCGATATAGTCTCGGATTCCGCAGGCGGAATCAACGACGGCTCGGGCAGCAGCGCAGGCGGTATAGTATCTACGCTTGAAATCGAGCGCCTTTTCGCGACGATGCAGATAGGCGGCGAGCTTGTTACCTACGTCGTAGACCTCGTTAATAAGATTTACGATATTATCAACTACTCGGGCGTTCAGATGCTTATCTTCCTTGCAGGACTTCAGTCGATATCTCCCGCTATCTACGAGGCTTGTCAGATAGAGGGTGCTACCGGCTGGGAAACCTTCTGGAAGATTACCTTCCCGATGATTTCTCCTATGATTCTCGTAAATGCGGTATATACCGTTATCGACTCGTTTACAAGAGCTGAGAATATAACAATGAAGTATATCTCCGGTGTTTATATCCGGAGCCCCGAAATATCAACTGCAATGGCTTGGATTTACTTCCTCGTCGTCGTGCTTATCATAGCTGCGGTTGCGGGTATAGCTTCAACGTTCATCTTCTATCAGAGGAAGGATTAAGGAGGTGGATGATATGAGTAAACAGATTGTTAAAGAAACAAAGAATAAAATCAGAGTTGACTACGAGGGCAAGCTTTCGCTTAAAGAAAGATTCTTAAGCAAAGCAAAGACCTTTAATACCTGGATTAAGGTAGTAGTAAATATCTTCCGCTTTGTTCTTATGATTGGCGTATCCTACGTTATCCTTTATCCCTTCTTTGCGAGAATCGCAGGCTCCTTTATGACGAGACAGGACGTTCTTGATGCTACGGTTTCGCTTATACCGAAGAATTTTACTCTTGAAATATATAAGTATATTATCGTAGAGAATAATTACTTCGATGCGCTCTGGCACACGATACTTATCTCGCTTCTTTGCGCACTTGCACAGACTCTCGTGGCTTGTCTTATCGGCTACGGACTTGCAAAGTTCAAGTTCAAGGGTAATAAGCTTATAATGGGCGTGGTTGTCTTCACGATGATTATTCCTCATAAGACGCTCCGTCTTGCAATAGTAAAGCATTTCACGATGTTCGACTTTATGACGGTTCAGTCCTGGAATATGAAGGGAATTATCGAGCTGCTTACGGGCGATACAATCGAGCTTGTTAACAGTGCGTGGCCGTTGGCTATCCTCTCAATCTTCGGACTTGCGTTTAAGAACGGACTGTATATATACCTTATGCGTCAGTTCTTCAAGGGCGTCCCCGATGAGCTTGAGGAGAGTGCATACGTTGACGGCTCGGGCGTGTACCGTACCTTCTTCCAGATAATCCTTCCGCTTTCAATCCCGATGATGATTACTATATTCCTGTTCTCGTTCTCATGGCAGTGGACCGACGAATTCTACACTACGCTGTTCTGGGACGATAACGTGAATAAGTTCTATCTGATGCCGGATATCTATAAGACCATACCTGAGACCTTGGCGCAAAGGTACGAGGATCTTGCAGGTTGGGCAGTGTATAAGAACGTAGTTCAGAATACTGCGGCAATGCTTATCATTCTTCCGCTGGTAATTATGTACTTGTTCTGCCAGAGATATCTCGTTCAGGGAATTGAGCGTTCGGGTATTGTTGGATAAAATTAAAATCTTATATGGGTATAGGCTAAAGTCCTGAGGCTTAAAAGCAGAGTAAGCTAGGAATAGCTGCTTAGCTGCCAAGCGAAAGGGCGGAGTCTACGCCTGTATTACAAACGTAAGAGAGAGTAAATCGGTTTAATTGATTTTAAGCCGAAATGCTCTCTCTTTTTTGTTTATCCTCGCTTTAGAGCTGTGATTTTTAATAATGCACTGAGATTTTTATGTATTTATTTATATTTAATTAAAAGGAAGAAAACTGCATAAGCCGTGAGACCTTGTCAAAAGTATACAAAACTTCGCCCAAACCTCGGTGTAATATAGCAAAAATGTTTAATATGTTAGAAAATATAGCAGGGGTATGAGAAATTCTCATACCGTAAACTATTGACAAAAGGATAGGGAAAGTTTATAATATATCCATACTTAAAAAAAGCAATTTGCCGAGTGTTTCTCAGAGTATGAGATTTAAAATCACACACCCTTGGCGACGCTCGGCAGATTGCTTTTTTGGGAAATATTTTACCTGAATAAGGTACAAGGAGAAAGAAAATGAAAAAGACATTCGCAAAAATCTTTTGTCTGGTACTCGTAGCAGTTCTTATGGTTACCGGACTTGCATCCTGTAACAAGGGCGGCTTCAAGGATAATACCTTTAAGATTGGAGCTACCGGTCCTCTTACCGGAGAAGCAGCTTCCTACGGAACTTCCGTAAAGCAGGGCGCTGAGCTTGCAATTAAGCACCTCAACGCTAAGGGCGGCACTCAGTTCTCGTTCCAGATTCTTGATGATAAGGCTGGCGCTGAGGACGCAGCGACCAACTACGACACGCTTATTGATGCAGGTATGCAGTTCTCGCTCGGTGGCGTAACCTCAGGCTCGGGCGAAGCATTCGCTAAGAAGGCTAATTCCGACGGCGTATTCTGTATGACTCCCTCGGGCTCTGCAGACCCCGTTATCACGAACCTTAAGTATTCCTTCCGTCTTTGCTTCGGCGACCCCGACCAGGGCGCTCTTGCAGCAGAGGAAATAAAGAAGGGCAATTTCGCTAAGGTAGGCGCAATCTACGACGAGAGCGATCCCTATTCTTCGGGTATCTACGCAGCATTCGAGGATAAGATGGCAGAGTTTAAGATTGATTACACCGAGCAGAAGTTTGACGCTGAGAATAAGGTTGACTTCTCCACTCAGGCAGAGGCTCTTAAGGAATGTGACATCATCTTTATGCCTTTCTACTACACCGAGGCTTCGCTCTTTATTAAGAAGGCAGTAGAGAAGAACTGCGATGCAGTATTCTTCGGATGCGACGGCTTCGACGGTATTGCAGGTCTCGTTGAGAACGTTGACAACACCATCAAGTACATCACTCCATTTGACGTAGTAAGCACCGAGACCAACGTAAAGAATTTCGTTGATGCATATACCGCAGAGTACGGCGCAGCTCCCGACCAGTTCGCAGCAGACGCATACGACGTTGTTATGGTTCTTGCAGCAGCTCTTGAGGAGGCTGGCGCTACCGATTACTCGCTCTCCGCTAAGGCTCTTGGCGATATCATCTTCGATACCATTACCGATAAGGACTTCTCCTACGACGGTCTTACCGGTGACGATATGACCTGGGGCACTGACGGTAAGTGCACTAAAGCTCCTAAGATAGTAGAGCTTAAGTAATTAAAATATTATTTCAAGATAATCTCGTGCGATTTTCTTCGTGCGAGCTTATCTTGCGTTTTAGGAAAAAATAAAAAACAACTTGTTTTGCAAATAAAAGCTTACTTTTTCCTAGAGAAAGGGAAACAATGATAATCAATACAATTATCGACGGACTCAGCCTTGGCGCAATTTATGCGCTTATAGCGCTTGGCTACACTATGGTATACGGTATTGCGAAAATGCTTAATTTCGCTCACGGCGATATCATAATGGTAGGCGCATACGCTATTTTCACGGTGCTAATGATGGGCTCGTCGCCGATAGGCATAATTCTTGCTATTCTGATTCCTATCGTAGTCTGTACGCTTCTCGGTATTGCCGTTGAGCGCACTGCATATAGACCGTTAAGAGGCGCATCACCTCTTGCGGTGCTTATCACGGCGATAGGTGTCAGCTACCTTCTTCAGGGTATAGCTCAGCTTATCTTCGGAGTTACGCCAAAGACGCTTGACTTTAAAATCCCGGGAAGCTTTCTCGGCATACCCGTTTACAGCATCGTGACTCTTATAGTAGCGGGTATAATAATGGTTTCTCTTACGCTTTTCGTAAAGTATACCAAGACGGGACGTGCTATGGTTGCCGTATCCGAGGACAGAGGCGCAGCTCAGCTTATGGGCGTTAACGTTAACGCAATAATTGCCATAACCTTCGCAATAGGCTCGGCGCTTGCGGCGTGCGCAAGTATTTTCTACGTTATGCAGATTCCTAAAATTGACCCGACTCTCGGCTCGCTTCCGGGCATCAAGGCGTTTACCGCAGCGGTTATAGGCGGTATAGGCTCGCTTCCCGGCGCTATGCTTGGCGGCGTGCTTTTAGGTCTGGTAGAGAAAATCGTTCAGTCCATACCTGCGCTCAGCTCCTATACCACCGCAATAGAGTTTTCGCTCCTTATCGTGATTCTTCTCGTTAAGCCCTCAGGACTTCTCGGCAAGAAGAGAAACGAAAAGGTTTAACGGAGGTGCGCTATGAGAGAATATCTTAACAATATTAAGAGAAGCTTCAAATGGAAGCACTTCGTCAACTATATAGCGGTAGCGGCGGTGCTCGTTATCTTCACTGCGCTTTACTACGCAGGTGCGCTTAACCGTTCGCTCCCTTCGCTTCTTAACCAGATAGGATACAGCATACTTCTCGCCGTATCACTTAACCTCGTAGTAGGCTTCCTCGGAGAGCTTTCGCTCGGTCACGCAGGCTTTATGTGCGTTGGTGCTTATCTCGGTACTTACCTCGCCAACCTCTTTATAGCAGGTGGAATGCCTCCTATGCTTGCGCTTATCATTTCTATGCTTATAGGCGGACTTGCAGCGGCAGTGCTTGGCTTCGTTGTAGGACTTCCCGCACTTCGTCTGCGCGGAGACTACCTTGCTATAGTAACGCTTGCGTTCGGTGAGATTATAAGAAATATCTGCCGAAATCTTCCTATGTTCGGCGGAGCGCTTGGACTTGGCTCAAGCCTCAACGACGCTGTAAACGGCAAACAAATCCCACCTCTGTTCATAGTTTCGCTCGTGCTAGTGCTTATTATGCTTGCAGTAGTGCAGAATCTCTTAAGGTCAAAGCACGGCAGAGCTATCACGGCTATCAGAGACAACGAGATTGCCTCTAAGGCGACTGGTATCAACGTTACCTTCTACAAGCTTCTCGTATTTATAATATCGGCGTTCTTTGCGGGTATTGCAGGCGTTATCTACGGCTCGGGCGTATCTCCCGTGCTTTACACCAACTTTGATTACAACTATTCTATCGAAATTCTCGTTATGGTCGTCCTTGGCGGTATGGGCTCGCTTAACGGCTCAATCGTTGCGGCTACAGTTATCACCGTCCTTAATTTCTACCTTAAGTCCTTCCTTACGGGAGATATGGCGGCGGTAAAGACGCTCGTTTATGCGATAATTCTTATAGTTATGGTTATCTATAAGAACGCTCCCGCACTTAAGAATATCAGAGAAAAATACGATATAAAGAAGCTTGTTACGAAAATCATTCCCCGTCATAAGCGTGAATCCTACGTGCGTGACGACGAGGCAAGATGGGACGTCGTTACTACCAAGATATCTATGAACGAGGTTCTTTCTACCGATATCGTGGTTCAGGAAAGCGTCACAAGCCCTGATAAGCCCGATAAGCCGCAGAGCGGCAGCAACGAGTAAGGAGGTGCTTAAAATGAGTGAATACGTACTTGAAACAAAGAATTTAGGCATATCCTTCGGCGGCCTTAAGGCGGCTCAGGACGTTAATCTTAAAATCAAAAAGCACGAAATATACGGTCTTATAGGCCCTAACGGCGCAGGTAAGACGACCGTATTCAATATGCTCACAGGCGTATATCAGCCCACCACAGGCACTTTTTATCTTAACGGTGAGGAGCTTAAGGGACTTACGCAGGAGAAGATAAATAAAAAGGGAATAGCAAGAACCTTCCAGAATATCAGACTGTTCAACAATATGTCTGTTATCCGTAACGTAATGGTAGGACTTCACAATCTTCCCGAATTCAAATGCAGCCTTTTCGCTACTATTTTTCGTCTGCCGAGCTATTACAGAGCCGAGCGTGCTATGCGTGAGGAGGCAAAGAAGCTTCTTGAAATCTTCGGGCTTCTCGAGGAGCGCAATAATTACGCCTTCAATCTTCCTTACGGAAAGCAGAGAAAGCTTGAAATAGCGAGAGCGCTTGCTACAAGACCGAAGCTCTTGCTTCTTGACGAGCCTGCTGCGGGTATGAATCCGCACGAGACCGAGGAGCTTATGCAGACGATAAGGTTTATCCGTGATAATTTCGATATGACGGTGCTTCTTATAGAGCACGATATGAGTCTCGTTACGGGCGTGTGCGACAACGTCACGGTGCTTAATTTCGGTACTACTCTTGCAGAGGGTAAGACCGAAGATGCGCTTTCAAATCCCGAGGTTATAAAGGCATACCTCGGCGACGACGAGTAAGGAGGAATTATGGTACTTCTTGAAGTAAAAGACCTTGAGGTCAACTACGGACTTATCAAGGCTATAAAGGGCGTGTCGTTTGAGGTCAACGAGGGCGAGATTGTATCGCTTATCGGCGCTAACGGTGCAGGAAAGACCACTATTATGCACGCAATAAGCTGTCTTATCGGTAAAAGCGCAGGAAGCGTAACCTTTGGCGGCACGGATATTTCCTCGGTAGCGGCGCATAAGCTCGTTACTATGGGTATAGCTCAAGTACCTGAGGGAAGAAGAATTTTCCAGGAGCTTACGGTATTTGAGAATCTTCAGCTTGGATATTATACCAAAAAGGATAAGCAGGAGTTTACCTCTAAGCTTGAGGAAATGTACGAGAATTTCCCAATACTAAAGGAAAGAAAGAATCAGATAGCTGGTACGCTTTCGGGCGGTGAGCAGCAGATGCTTGCTATGTCAAGAGCGCTTATGTCAAGCCCCAAGCTTTTGCTTCTTGACGAGCCTAGTATGGGACTTTCGCCTCTTTACGTTAATACAATCTTTGAAATGATAAAGAAGGTTAACGAGCTTGGCACTACCGTGCTCTTGGTTGAGCAGAACGCAAAAAAGGCTCTCTCAATAGCAGACAGAGCCTACGTGCTTGAAATCGGTAAAATGACCAAGTCGGGTACGGGAGCGGAGCTTCTTTCCGACTCCGCAGTGCGTAAGGCGTACCTCGGCGGCTAAGCCCAAACCCCTTTTACAAGAAAAAGAGAGAACAAATCGGATTAATTAAAAACCCGAAATGCTCTCTCTTTTTTTGTTCGTTTTTATCGCTTAAGACCGGCTTAAAGCTTCTCGGCAATATCGTAAATAAGTCTTTCGGTCTTTTCCCAGCCAAGGCAGGGGTCGGTTATCGACTTTCCGTAAACCTCGTCCTGAGAAATCTTCTGACAGCCGTCCTCAAGATAGCTTTCAATCATAAGTCCCTTGACAAGCTGCTTAACTGCGGGGTCGTAATTTCTTGAATGTATAATTTCCTTTGAAATTCTTATCTGCTCAAGGTATTTCTTGCCTGAATTTGCGTGGTTGGTGTCGACTATGCAGGCAGGATTTTTAAGTCCCGATTCGGCATAAATTTTAGCAAGCGAAGCCAAATCCTCGTAATGGTAATTGGAGTGCGAGCGTCCCTCGTCGTCCACGTAGCCTCGGAGAATAGCGTGAGCGTAAGGGTTGCCCTGGCTCTGTACCTCCCAGCCACGGTAGCAGAATATGTGCGAGGACTGTGCCGCCTTTATCGAATTCATCATAACGGTGATATCGCCGCTCGTTGGGTTTTTCATACCCACCGGCACGTCAAGTCCCGATGCGGTAAGTCTGTGCTGCTGGTCCTCTACCGAGCGTGCGCCTACCGCTACGTAGCCTACGAGGTCTGAAAGATATCTGTGGTTTTCAGGGTAGAGCATCTCGTCAGCGCAGGCAAAGCCGGTTTCCGAGATAGCCTTCATATGGAGATGTCTTATAGCGACGATACCCTTTAAAAGGTCAGGGTTTGCATTCGGGTCAGGCTGATGAAGCATACCCTTGTAGCCCTCGCCCGTGGTTCTCGGCTTGTTCGTGTATATTCTCGGAATAATTACTATCTTGTCGGACACCTTGTCCTGGACGGTACGAAGACGGTAGATATAGTCAAGCACCGCATCCTCTCTATCGGCGGAGCAAGGACCTATTACCAGAATGAACTTGTCGCTCTCACCCGAAAAAATAGCCTTGAATTCGTCGAGGTGACGCTTGCGTGCCTCCTCGATTTCATTAGTAATAGGGAACTGCTCCTTTATCTCAGCAGGGATAGGAAGCTTTCTAAAAAATTTCATATTCATAGTTCGTTACCTCGTAATATTATTTAAATTGGTTTGTCGAAAAGCTCTCGTCTTTTCGCTGCGGCTCTCATTTCACGGCGCATTCCATCGGTGTCGCCCTCGGCGAGCAGCCGTCTTATTTCATTGAATTTGTCAATAAAAGTGTCCATTTCCAGGAGTAAAGCTTCCTTGTTAAGCTCAAAAAGCTCGCTCCACATAAGGTCGTTTATCTTGGCAATTCTGGTAAGGTCACGGAATGAATCTCCCGTGTATTTTTCAAGCCCCTCGGCTTCGTTTGCGTTCATAAGCGCTACTGCTATTGCGTGCGTAAGCTGTGATAGAAAGGCTATCATAGCGTCGTGCTTTTCGGGGCTTAAGAGGCTTACCGATTTAAAGCCTAAAATCTCGCCTAATGCACTTATAAGCTCTATTGCAGAATCGGTGTTCCTTTGTGTCGGGGTTATTATAAAATTTGCACCCTTAAATACGCTTGGAGTTGAGTATTCAACGCCGCTTTTTTCACGTCCCGCCATAGGGTGGTGCGAGATAAATTCAACTCCCGTATCAATAAGCAATTCCTGCACCGTATATACCACGCTTGATTTTACACCCGAAACGTCGGTAATAACAGTCCCCGCACGGAAAAGATGCTTATAAGCCTTTACCCAGTCTATAAAAACGCTGGGATAGAGCCCAAATATAATAAGCTCGCTTTTTGCTATAAGCTCGCTGTCAACCTCGGTTGTACCGAAGCTTATCATTTTGTTTTCTATTGCATAATCAATGTCGCTCTGGTTTTTGGTTATGCAGGATACTGTGTAGCCCTTGTCAAAGAGCGCTTTGGCGTATCCGCCGCCAATCACTCCAAGACCGACTATAAGTATATGCGTGTCTTTATTCAGCTTCATTTTCTATCTTTACCTTTATTCCGAGCATTTGAAGATGACGGAAGAAGTCAGGATAGCTTTTGTCTATTGCCGAAGCGCCCTCTATATAGCCACCCACAAGGGTGAGAAGCACCGCCATTGACATCACTATTCTGTGGTCGTTGTGCGAGCATATCGGTACAGATGGGGATTTCAGCTCTTGCTTTTTGATTATTACTTTGTCGTCGTAAACCTCGACTAAAGCACCAAGCTTCGAAAGCTCCTCCTTCATCGCAGACGCTCGGTCGCTTTCCTTTATTTTTAGTCTTGCCGTGCCTATAAATTCACCGCCAAACTTAGCGGCAGCAACGGCGAAAAGAATAGGACCGAGGTCGGGGCAGTCGGAAATATCTATTTTGGCAAAGCCACGGTTAAGTGAAAGGAAATGCTCTCTGTATACCCTGTCACCCTGAAGGCTGCAGGGTAGCAGTCCCTCGACAGTAACCTCGCCGCCAAAGAGATTCAGCGCCTCAATAAATGCGCTTCCCGAATAATCTCCCTCGACCGAAAGTGAGCGGGGACGGTATCGTCCCGATTCGATGCCGATAGTAAATTGGTCTAAAAACTTTGCATGTATTCCGAATTCTCTTACTGCCGCAAGCGTCATTTCAACGTATGAACGGCTTTCAAATGGCGGAATTATTTTAATAGTGCTTGATTTTTCCGTAAGAGGGAGCGCAAAAATCAGTCCCGTGATAAATTGGCTGCTGATATCGCCCGGTATCACGTACTCGCTGGGCGGTATCTTTCCCTCGACCGTGAGAGAATTACCCTCACGCCTGAAGGTATAACCGTTGTCAGCGTAAATTTTTTCATATACCGAAAGCGGGCGCTCCATAAGTCTTTTAGCACCGCAAAATTCCACGCTCTTGCCCGTAAGCGAGGCAATCGGAATAAGGAATCTCAGCGTGCTTCCGCTTTCATTGGCAAAAAGCTTAGATGCTGGCGTGGCTTTCGTAATATCCACACCGTACACGGTATATGTGCCGCTTTCTCTGTCTATTTCTATTTTTGCTCCAAGCGCCCGAAGACAGTCTACCGTGGCGCTTACGTCCTGACATTCTCTGATACCGTAAAGCTCGCTCCTTCCCTCGGCAAGCGCCGCTGCTATAAGCATTCTGTGCGCTATGCTTTTTGAGGTCGGTGCGCTTACCGTACCCTTTGCCAAGGACGGCTTAATTTCAACTCTCATTTTTCTTATCTATCAGTATCTGACAGCCCTTAAGATAGCCGTCAGTACCAAGGCCCGTTACAGTCGCAACGCAGGCTCTCCTTATGTAGCTTATTTGTCTGAAATCCTCTCGCTCCTCAACCTTTGAGATATGTACCTCGACCGAGGGAAGCCTTGTAGAGAGCAGAGCATCGAGAAGCGCAATCGAGGTATGCGTGTAAGCTCCGGGGTTTATTACTATACCGTCAGCTCCCCCAAAATACGCCTCGTGAATTTTATCAACTAAGTCCCCCTCGTGGTTGGATTGATAAAATACGCATTCAACGTCTCTTTCGGCGCAATATCGACGAACCTTTTGAATTAGCGCATCGTAGCTTTCGCTGCCGTATTTGTCGGGCTCTCTTATGCCAAGCAGGTTAAGATTTGGTCCGTTGATAATGTAAAGCTTCATTGTGTACCTCGGTTAAATTTTTTGAGTAATTGATTTATTGCTTTTCCTCGAATTTTTCTAAAATCCGTAAGAGCACCCGGCTCTTTTCGCAGTCTGCGTCAATTCTGAAATCGCAGACCGAAAGATATATAGGATAGCGCTCGTTATAGCGCTGTAAAATTGCTTCCTTAGTAGAGGATAGGGGTCTGTCGTCGGTAGGAATTAAGGCTGATACGGGGCGGTCTATAAAGTATATTTTGCCGTTTTTCTTCAGCTCTCTTACGTTTTCACGCCTCAGCACAGCGCCTCCGCCCGTCGCAATTACAACGCCGCTATGCTTCGCAAGCTCGCCTATCGCTAAGGCTTCCTTTTCCCTGAAATATTCCTCGCCGTACCTTGAGAAAATTTCGGGAATTTCCATACCCGTAAGCTCTCTTACCGCATCGTCAGAGTCGAATATCTGCCTTTTCAGCTCCTCGCCGAGAAGCCCTGCCATAGTGGTCTTTCCCGAGGCAGGCATACCGACTAGGACTATATTTTCCTTTTCCTTGTAAATTCTTTCGTATATTTCGTCAAGCGTGCCGTCGGGATAAGTCTTACCAAGAAAAATCTCGGATGCTCTTACCGCCTGAGCTACTAGCATATAAAGACCTCCCTCGGCTGGAATGCTCCTTTCTCTTGCCGAGAGAATAAGCTCGGTCGAGAGGGGATTGTATACCGCATCAAGCACGCCGACAAGCCTGCTGAAGCAGGATAAATCAATAGGCGAACTTTGCGTTTTTGGGAACATTCCCACGGGAGTTGTATTTATTATTATCTCGGCATCTGTGTGTGATTTGTAAACATCAGTGTACAAAACCGCCCCCTCTTTGCCGTCCCTCGATGCCCTTACTATTTCACGAGCGCCGTAGTGCTTAGCCACCGCATACGCAGTCTTTGAAGTGCCGCCCGTGCCTAAAATAAGCACCTTTCTTTCAGAAAAAGAAATCCCTGCGTGACGAGCAAGCTCGCTCATTCCGTAAAAGTCGGTATTATAGCCGTAAAGCCTGCCGTCACGGTTTACCACCGTATTTACAGCGCCGATAAGCCTTGCAGGCTCGTCAACGTAATAAAGATGCGGTATAACCTTTTCCTTGTAGGGAATAGTCACGTTTATCGCCTTGAAATCCCGCTTTTCCATAAACGCGGAAACCTCGTCCGGGCGAAGCTCCTTAAGTATATAATCGTAATCGCAAAGAGCGTTATGTATTTCCTTTGAGAAGCTGTGCCGAAGCACCTCTCCTATACAGCCGTATTCCATATTTTACCGTTCCTTAGATTTATGCTGAGTGCAGTATATCCGAGCGTAGGGCGCTCGGGTTACGGCTTTGCAAGATAATCCGTGCCGTATCTCGTCACGAGAAGGTCTGCGAGCGTCAGAGCGCACATAGCGTCTACTACCGCACGTGCTCTGTGTATTATAGCGGGGTCGTGCCTGCCCTCTATCTTGATTTTACATTCCTCGCCCGATTTGAGATTTACGCTATTCTGCTCTACGAATATAGAGGGTGTGGGCTTTACGGCTAGCGAAAAGACTATCGGCATACCGTTAGTAATACCGCCGTTGATGCCGCCGTTGTTGTTGGTGCTCGTGGCTACCTTGCCGTCCTCTGCGAAAATAAAGGCGTCGTTTGCCTCAGAGCCGTATTTTTTAGCAAATCCGAAGCCAAGCCCGAATTCAATACCCTTTATCGCAGGTATAGAGAGCATTGCCTTAGCAAGCATACCCTCGACCGTGTCAAACCAAGGCTCGCCCACGCCTGCCGGGATTCCGTATACTGCGCATTCCAGAACGCCGCCTACGCTGTCGCCCTTTGCGGCAGCCGCAAGTATCTCGTCTGTCATACCCTTGCCTGCCGATTGCGAAAGAGTGGGGAATTCCGAGGAATTAAGCTTAAGGATATCCTCGGCGTAGTTTTCAAAGGGGCGGTCGCAAATGCCGTGAAGCTCCTTTATGTGAGTTCCGATTACGATGCCCTTCTTTTCGAGCGCCGAGCGAATCAGTGCGCCCGCTGCCACGATAGGAGCAGTAAGCCTTCCCGAGAAGTGTCCTCCGCCCGCCTTGTCCTGATAGCCGTGATACTTTACCTCTGCGGTATAGTCGGCGTGCGAGGGGCGGGGTGTGTTTTCAAGATTTGAATATGACGAGGACTTCTTATTTTCGTTTCTTATGAGCATAAGAACAGGAGTGCCCTCGGTGTAGCCGTCCTTTACGCCGCTCAGAAATTCCACCCTGTCGGCTTCCTTCCTGGGGGTGGAGATGCCGCCCTTAGCCCTGCGCTTTTGCATCTCGCTTTCAATATATTCCTCGTCTACGGCAATACCTGGCGCTACGCCGTCAAGCACGCAGCCGATGGCCTCGCCGTGGCTTTCGCCAAATAGGGTAATCGTTAGGTTATTGCCAAAAGAGTTTTTCATTCTTATGACCGTTCCTTTTCTTCATTTTAGGGGTAATGTTTAAAATAAATTAATTTCCTGCTTTAATATGGCTTATCAGACTGTCAATCGATATCTTTTCTATTCTGAAGCTTCCTATTTCGTCAACGAATACTGCGGCTATTTTGTCGCCGTCGCATTTCTTGTCGTGCTTCATAAATTCAAAGGCGTCGCCCTCTGCCATAGGAGCTTGCGTGGGGAGAGAAAATTTCTTAAGCAGCTCTGCTATGCGTACCCTCGCTCCCTCGCTTGCCATAGGCAGCATACCGATAGCAACGCACTCTCCGTGAAGATAATCGCTCGTAGCCTCTACCGCATGACCGTAGGTGTGCCCGAAATTAAGCACACGGCGAAGCCCCGATTCCTTTTCGTCAGCTTCCACCACCGAGCGCTTTATATTGACCGCCCTTAAGATAATGCACTCAAGCTCGGAATTTTCTCCGTAAGCCTCAAGCATAGAGAAAAGCTCCGAGTCGCTCGTTGCCGCCATCTTTATAATCTCGGCAAAGCCTGCCGATACCTGCCTTTTGTCAAGCGTCCGTAGTGTGTCCGTGTCTATAAGCACGCCCTTTGGCTGATGGAATACGCCGACAATGTTTTTAGTACCCATAAAGTCGACTGCGCATTTGCCGCCGACGGAGGAATCCACCTGCGAAAGAAGCGTAGTCGGCACGTTGTAAAAATCAATGCCTCGCATATATGTGCCTGCGGCAAAGCCGCTCATATCTCCGCACACACCGCCGCCTACCGCAACCACGCAGTCGTCTCTGTGCATACCGAATTCGTGCATAGCACGAAGAATTCCCTCGTAGGTTGCGAGCGTCTTATTGCACTCACCCTCCGTAAATGTGTGTATTCTGTATTCCTTGCAGCTCTTGGCTACCGCCCTTGCATACTCAAGGGGAACGCCCGAGTCGGTGACTATCAACACACGCCTGTTCAAATTAAAAAACTCGCCTGCGTGTGAGAGCAGTCCCCGACCTACCGTGATATCGTAGCTTGCCGATGGAAGCCTTAAGCTGATTTTACCCTTTATTTCCATAAAAAGCCTCTTATTTCTTGTACGAGCCTACGAATTTAACCTTGTCGCAGTACTCTTCAAGGTCCTCAAGCATTCGCTTGCCCTCTTTTGAGTTGATATTACCCTCGGCCTCTATGTAGAAATAGTATTGCCACATAGCGTCCTTTACGGGCCTTGAACGGAGCGTACGCATATTGAAATTGTGCTTTCCTATAATGTCAAGCGCCTTTGCTAGCGCGCCCGCCTCGTTCCTTACCGTGAAAAGCATAATCGAATGAAGCCCCGAAATATTAGCGTCGTATTTATGCTCGGAGCGAGAGAACACCGCAAATCTCGTCGTGTTGGTTCTTTGCTCGTTGATATTCTTCTCTATAACCTCAAGCCCGAATATCCTTGCCGCCTCCTCGCTGGCAATAGCCGCCACGCTCTTGTCGCCAAGCCTTTTTACCTCCTCGGCAGCGAGAGCGGTATTTTCAAATTCTTCCTCGGAAAATCCAAGGCGTCTTATATAGCCCTTGCACTGCGCAAGCGCCTGAGGATGGCTGATAACCCGCTTTATATCCGAAAGCTTTGCGCCTGGTACGCCTAAAAGACAGTGAGTTATATCGATATCAACGACGCCGTTAACCTTAAGCTCACCCGAGAGCATAAGGTCGGTAACTGCGCCCACCTCGCCGTTGTAGCTGTTTTCAATAGGAAGCACTACGCTTTCGCACTCGCCCGAAACGCAGGCGGCATAAGCGCTTTCAAAATTGGGATAAGCAATTTTTCTTGCGTTCTTGAAAAGCTTGCAGCAGGCAATATACGCAAAAGCACCCGCAACGCCCGAGTAGGCGACCCGCATACCGTTCATAATCATATCCTGATAGCTTCTCGATATTGCCATATTGCTTTCAAGGAAATTAACGAAGAAAGGGCGAAGCTCGTCCGAGTCAAGCTTTTTTGCGTTGCTTTCTATTACTGCCTGCTCACGAACACGGTCGAGTATTGGGAGACCGTTTTCAATCTTGTATTCCGCAACCTCTCTTGCCGCATTCATTCTGGCAACGAAAAGCCTTCTCAGCTCGTTGTCGATTTCGTTTATGTCCTTTCTTATTTCGGCTAAATCTCTCATAGTTAAAATCCCTTACGCATATAAATGTTTATGCATATTATTATACACCCGTACTCAGGAAAGTCAAGGGCACAGAAGCAAAAAAATGTATTTTATTTCGTATTTTATGCATAAAAACTCATACCCGAAAAGCGCCTTGCACGCAAAATCGGCGGGACTTTGCAAAAACATCTTCTGCATCATACTTCCTATATATCCGATTGGCTTTGCGAAATGCGGGACTGATATGCCTAAGTCATACCGAATAAGGCTTTGATATACCGTTAAAATCTCCCGATTCTTCGGGGGATTTTTTCTTTTTTCTATCTCGCTTTACCGAAAATAGCAAGGGAAATAACGCATCTGCTGATTTTATAGCGCTTATTGCGACCTTTAAGCGATTCTAAGCTATTTTCTTTCCTCGCTTGCGGTGATATAATTCTTAGGAAAATATTACCAAAAGGAGAGAAAAATGTTTATCTTAAAGCTTGCAAGACTTTTAGTCCTGCTTATTTTCGGAGTTGCCTCGTCCATAGGAGGAAATGCGCAGTCTTTCGAATATAGCTCGGAATATACAGTAAGCCTTTGCTCGTATGAAACGAGCGCCGAGTATACCTTAGAGAGCGGCGGCGACTGTTATATCCTGAAATGCGGCGAATCCGAAAGCCGCTTTTCAGAACCCTACGAGGCGATAAATTCCTTGCCCGACGGAGCAGAGCTTAAATTATGCGCACTTTCCTGCGGCGGCGGAGTAATCGAGCGCTCACTCACGCTAAGCGGCGAGCTTACCGTCACGTCGGGCAATCTTGCGATTCTCGGCGGTACTGTTACTATTGATGGGATTTCCTTAGAGCTTAAATCGGGCGGCGTCATTATCAAGGACGGTGAGCTTCTGATAAACGGCGGTGAGCTTCATTCCTATGCGGCTGAGGCGATTTCCTTATCCTCAACCTCCTCCTCGCTCCTCGTTTCGGGCGGAGAAATTTACTCCGAAAATGCTTCTGCGATAAGAAACACGCTCGGCAGAGTAATAATTTCGGGCGGTAAAATAAGCTCACGGTATACAAATTGCGTGTATAACTGCTCAGAGCTTATAATATCGGGCGGCAGTCTTACGTCAGAGCTCCCCGAAATTTCAAGCTCCGTGCCAATATTCCTATCGCACGGCGGCGATTATTTTTCGGAAAGGCTGAGAGTTGAATACCGAGAGGGCTTTAAGAAGGGAAAAATTACTCCCGTTTTCTTGGGGGCAAGCGCAGCGCAGGCAGAGCTTATTTCGGTAAGCGATAGCTCGGGCGAGGAATATCCGCTTTCCTTTACCCTAAGCTCCGAGAGCCTGCTTCTGGATTGCTTTCTTTCGGTAAATCTGCCCTACGAGGTGAAATTTTATCACGGTGACGAGCTGCTCCTTTCCTCTTATCTCTACGACGGAGAAGCTCTTTCACAGCCGAGTGTCAGCGCTCCGACAGGATACTCGCTCTTTGGGTGGTACACCGATTATACGCTTAGTGAAAGATATGCGTTCGGTATGGGCGTAAGCGGAGATTTGTCACTCTTTTCGGAATTTCGGCTGATACCGCCGAGCTTTGAAATTTCAAGCCTTTCCTTTACCTACGATAAGGCATCTCACCTCTTAGCCTTTGACAGAATATATCACCCCTGCCTCGACGAGGGAAAGCTCTACTATAAGTGGTATAAGGACGGAGCTGTAATCAGCTCAAAGGAGATGCTTGAATTATCCAAGGTTTCGGATAGCGGAAGCTATAAATGTGAACTTACATTTACCTATAACGGCGATTTCAGCTATTCCGTTACCCCCGAATTGAATGTAGAAATATTCCCGAAGCTCGTTGAAATATCCCCACCGGCGAGCAAGGAATACACAGGCGAAATACTGTATCCCGACATAGCCGAATCCGAGCTCTATTACAGCGATTTTAAGGGCGGAGTTGAGGCTGGCGTATACGAGGTTATTCTTACTATGCACGACGGTGAAAATTACCGCTTTTCCGAAGGGGTATCCCCAAGCCTTACGCTTAATTTTTCCATAACCCGTGCTAAAAACTATTTCACCGAAATATCCGTCGCCGAGGAATATTTTATCGGTACTCCGTTTGACGCCGTATTCCGCACCCGCTTCGGTACGCCGAGGCTGCTGTTTTCGCTTGAGAGCGGGCAGGGCTTTAGCGATAAATTCCCAAGCGAGGCAGGGGAGTATTACCTTATGGCGTCGGTCGACCCTTGCGAGAGCTTTGAGGGTGTCACAAGCTCGCCTATTCCGTTTAGCCTAAAAGAAGACTCGCTGATATCGCTTGATTTGCTTACACCGCCGACTAAGCTTTCATACCTTGCGTTTGAATTTGTCAGCCTTGAGGGAATTTCGCTTGAGGCAACCTATCTTAGCGGCGTTAAGACCGAGGTTCCCGCATCTCTCATTAGCGTAGAATATAAGAATTCCTACGGTCTTTCGGTGACCGACCGCTCCGTCACGCTTTCCTACCTTGATTTAGCGATACCGCTCTCGGTTAGCGTTTCCCCCTGCGATTACGATATTTCGGGGATAGAATTCAGCGACAAAAGCCTGCCATTTTGCGGTAAGTGGCAAACCTTAAGCGCCGCAGGGAAAATCGTAGGCAAGGACGGTAAGGAGCTTTTGATGTCACTTAGAGGCGGCGGAGTAAATGCAGGCAGATACACCGTGAGCCTTGAATTTACCTCGCAAAGCCTTAATTACAATACGCCGCCTACGCTTTACAGGACGCTTGATATCACCCCGCTTGAGGTAGTATGCGAGTATTCAAATCTTGAATTTATCTACGACGGCAGCGTAAAAGCGCCGAGCGCCGCTGCTTACGGAGTGAATTCCTTACCTCTTTCGGTGAGGGTTGAATCCGTGTTCATCGATGCGGGGAGCTATACAGTAAGTGCCGTGCTTCCCGACGGTAATTACAGGCTTAAAAATCCCTCCGTCAGCTTCGTTATAAAAAAAGCACCCCTTAATCTTTCGGGAGCGAGGCTTTCGGAAAGTAGCTTTATCTACGACGGTAAGCCTAAAAGCGTGTCGCTCGTCGGACTTCCCGAGGCGGTTTATGCGGTGGGATATCTCGATTCGGTATACACCGAGGCAGGGGATTATCTTGCGAGAGTAAGCCTTTCCTTCGACGAAAGAAACTATTATCTCGATTCGCAGCTTTCCTATAAATGGAGCATAGCCAAGGCAGAGTACGATATGTCGGGTATTGAATTTCTTGATACCGAGGTTGTCTACGACGGAAAATCCCATACGCCAAGAGTGGTAGGAAGACTTCCCGTCGGCGCTGACGGAAGCTCGCCGGAATACCGATTTTTAAATAGCGTGTGCGACGTCACCGGTGACGGCGTATCGGTGACAGCGGTATTCTCCACCGATAGCAAGAATTATAACGCCCCGAAAAGCATAACGAGGTCGGTGCTTATAACTCCCCTTGAAATCGAGGTAGTCTGGGAGGGACTGCGGCAGACCTTCAGCGGCGCTTCTATATGCGCCACGGCAGCCTCCGAGCTTTGCGAAATCGAAGTTACGGGTGGCGGCGTTGATGCAGGCAGCTACACCGTCACCGCTGCCCCGAAAAGCCGAAATTACAGTATAAAAAACGCCCTTGCCACCCTGATAATAGAAAAATGCCAAAACGAATTTCTATCACAGCCTAGCATTCTTTCGGCGTATTTCGGCGACCGCCTAATCAAGGAGGGCAGCACGAAATACGGAAACGCCGTGTTCTCGTTCTACCTTGATAAAGCGCTGACGCAACCGATAGACGAGCCGTATGAGGTCGGAGAATATTATATGACCGTAAGCGCCCCCGAGGGGATAAACTATCTTGCGATAGTAAGCGAGCCGATAAAATTTTCTATACTAAAGGTTCTGCCGATAGGGCTGATGGGCGAAGTGAAAAAGGAGGTGCTTTTGGCGCTTGACCGAATAGCAAGCGAGGATATCGAGGTCAGCTTCGTCAATAACAACGGTACTTTTACGAAAATTCCGTTTTCAAAGCTTAAGGTAAGCTACCGAAGCGGGGATTCGCTTCGCTACGGGGATAACGAAATAGGAATATCCGCAGGCGGATTTTATACTACGCTTGGCATAAGGGTAGCACGCAGAAGCTACGATATGGAGGAGGCAAGATGGGAAAATACGCACCATACCTACGACGGTGAGGAAAAGACGGCTAACGTAGTAGGGCTGCCCTCGGGCGTCAGCGTCAAGAAATATATATTAAACAAGGCGACGAATGCAGGCGAATACAGGCTTTCTTGCATATTTGAATATGACAGAGAAAATTATAACGATCCGAAAATAGCCGAAGCAAGCCTCGTTATATATAAAAAGGAGCTAAAGCTGCCAAATGGCGCTGTATATACCTACGATAAGGAAATAAAGCGGCTTTCGGTTGCCGATACGGATTACTATATCGGCGGCGAGGTGTACGGGACCGAGAGTGGTAAATATAGACTAGCCCTCACTCTTAGGGATAGCGAAAATTATTGCTTTTCGGGCGGTGACTCGAGCGTCACGCTTGAAATTTTGCCAAGAGAAATAACGCTCAGGGTAAATCAGGATTTTGACAGCTATACGCTGATAGACGGCAGTATTATAGACGATGACGATATCGGCGTAAAATACGAGCAAATAGGTAATTTTGTATATATAAGCTTACAAAATCCCAACTATAAAGCAACAGTAATACCGAGAAATGTAAATGATAAATCGGGTAATCTATGGATACTTTTGCTGATTGCCGCCGTTGCCGTATTCCTTTTCCTTTTAGGGTATTTTATCTATAAGAAAAGGCAGGAGATACGCCTTACCACGGCTGGAGCGCACGGAAGTGCAGACGGAGCAGCTAACACGGGAAAAGAACAAAACCTCACGGCAACGCTAATGTGCGTAGACAGAGCGTATGCCGATAGCCTGATTTCAAATAGCCTTGCAAAAACTCTGAGGAAAAAGAGCGAGAGCGAAATAGAAAGCTCTGGCAGAGGACTTGCAAAAATATCGCTGGGGGCTATTTCGTCAGCCTTTGAATCGGGGGATTTGGTCGATATAAATGCGCTTAAAGAAAAAATGCTGATTTCAAGCGAGGCGGGAAAAATCAGAATAACCGCAGACGGCGTAATAGATAAGCCACTTAAGGTATACGCCGATTCCTTTGCGCCCTCGGCGCTAAAAATGATTGCTCTTACGGGCGGTGAAAGCTTTACAGTAAAGAAAAAACGCAAAATTTGACCTAAATATTTAAAATCACTTGAAAAAATGCAACCTCGGTGCTATAATAAATAAAAAACATCAGAGGTAAAAGCTGTGAAAAATAAAATCAATATAAGAAAGCTCACCTATCTTGCAATGCTTACAGCGCTCGTAGTAGTGCTTCAGCTGGCGATAGCTCCGCTTATCGGCTCGCTTACGGGACTTTCGCCCGCTTTGGTGCTCGTTCCGATTATGCTCGGCGTGGCAGCTATGGGTATTGGCGGCGGCGCTTGGCTTGCTTTCGTATTTTCATTCATAGTTCTTTTCGACCCGACGACCGTGCCTTTTCTTGAATTTAATCCATTCCTTACGGTGCTTTTGGTTTTCGTTAAGGGAGTAGGCTCTGCGGTGCTTTCGGGACTTATTTTCAAGCTTCTTCAGAACAAGAATAGAATTCTCAGCCTTGCGCTTGCATCGGTGTGTATGCCGATATTTAATACAGGCATATTCGTCGTTGGCTGTCTTTTATTCTTCCGTGAGCTTACGGGAGTTGGCATATATGCGCTCTTTACCTCGGTTAATTTTATAATCGAGCTTGTAATCAATCTTACGCTCGTTCCCGCTATCCACCACCTGCTTTTGATTTCGGGCGTGCTTAAGGATAACGCAAATAAGCCTTCCTCGGTCGATTCCGAGAATAGCGAAAATTAAATAAAAAGGGAAGAGGACAGCCCCTGAGTATTAGGGCTGTCCTCAATTCAGATTATGCCGAAAATCATATATAAGGACGAAAATATAGTAGTAATAGACAAGCCCGTCGGTATGCCCTCGCAAAGCGATATGAGCCGTGACACCGACGCTATGACGGCGACCTCTAAGCTTCTTTCTGCTGCGGGCGAGGATGGCAATCTCTTTTTGATTCACAGGCTTGACAGAGGGGTTGGCGGACTTATGGTGTTTGCGAGAAATAAGCGATGCGCAGCCGAGCTTTCCTCTGCTATACAAAACAGGAGCTTTTCTAAGGAATATCTTGCGGTAGCTAAGGGAATACCCGAGGATGGCGTATATACGGATTATCTCTTTAAGGATAGCGCCTCTAATAAATCCTACGCCGTAAGGACAGAGCGCCGAGGAACGAAATACGCCGAGCTTTCGCTGTCGAAAATAGCCACCCGCACGCTTGACGAGGGCGCAAAGACGCTGGTCAGAGTAAAGCTTTCTACGGGCAGACACCACCAGATAAGAGTTCAGCTTTCAAGCCGCAAAACGCCTCTTGTGGGCGATAAGAAATACGGCGGCGGTGACGCTTTGAGCGGGGGCGTTGCGCTTTTTGCTTTTTCCTTAAGCTTCAATATGCTGGGCAAGGAATACTCGTTTTTTGCTAAGCCAAATACCGATAAATACCCTTGGAAAATCTTTAAGGACGAGGTTGATTCTATATGACCGAAAAGCTATATTATAAGGACGCTTACGTAAAGGAATTTACGGCAACGGTGCTTTTTTGCCGTGAGCTTTGCGGAAAATACGAGGTAATACTGGATAGGACTGCCTTTTTCCCCGAGGAGGGCGGTCAGAGCGCCGATACGGGCTTTATAAATTCCATACCCGTAATAGCCGTAAAGGAGCGTGAGGGGATTATATATCACACCCTTGAGCGTGCCGTTTCGGTCGGGGAATGCGTATTTTGCAGTCTTGATTTTAAGTCTCGCTTTTCAAAAATGCAGATACATACCGCCGAGCATATCCTCTCAGGACTTTTTCATAGCGAGTACGGTATAGAAAACGTCGGCTTCCGTCTTGGGGAGGGCGAGGTTACTATGGATACCTCTGCCCCCGTATCCGAGGAGATGGCAGACCGAATAGAGGCGCTTGCCAACGAAGCGGTATTTTCAAATAAGCGTGTAAGTGCGAAAATATATTCGCAAGAGGAAATAGGGGATAAGAAATACCGAGCAAAGCTTGAATTTTCCTCCGACGTGCGCCTCGTCGAGATTGAGGGCGTCGACCTTTGCGCCTGCTGCGCTCCCCACGTCGCAAGGACGGGCGAGATAGGAATAATCAAGATTTTGAGGCTTGAAAGTCATAAGGGCGGCACACGCATATACATTCTGGCAGGTGAGAGAGCCTACCTTTATACAAAGGAGCTTTATAAGACTGCGCAAAGGGCATCGGCTATGCTATCTGCGCCTCCTATTTCGATAGATAAGGAAATAATGAAGCTCATAGAGGCAAAAGCGAATACCGAAAGGTCGCTATCCTTGCTGAGAGAGGAATATGCGCTCGCCTCCGTCAACGCTTGTATAAAGAGCGAGGGGGATCTCGTCTTGTATTTTGATTTTGCGACGAGAGCGGAGCTTCGCACGGCGGTAAAGGCTATGAAGGAGCGTGCGGGCGGTATCGCCGTAGCCTTGGGTAAGGCAGAGCGCGGATACAGCTTCGTTATGCTCGGCGACGGCGATATTTCGGCAGAGGTCAAAAAAGCTACCGCCGCCCTTATGGGAAAGGGCGGCGGCAGAGGAAATATGGCAGAGGGAAGCTTCGGCGCTCCACTCGATGAAATAACCCAATATTTTAAGGGTTAAGGTTTTTCTTATTCCTTAAAGGTAAGAGTGATTGAATCGGTATTCGAGCTTAGCTTCGTGAGCTTCACGCCTGCTGCGGCAAGCATGCGCTTGGAATTCTTCGTCGAGGGGGTGTCTGCGTACTTGTCGGAAAGATACACAACCTCTCTTATTCCTGCCTGAATTATAGCCTTAGCGCATTCGTTGCAGGGGAAAAGTCCTACGTATACGGTAGAGCCGACGAGCGACTTTCCACGGGTGTTAAGTATTGCGTTAAGCTCGGCGTGTACGACGAAGGGATACTTCGTCTCGCCCTCGCTTTCGTCACGTCCCCAGGGGAATTCGTCGTCAGAGCAGCCCTTGGGAAAGCCGTTGTAGCCGGTAGAGAGTATGCGGTTGTTCTCGTCGACGATGCAAGCGCCGACCTGAGTGCTTGGGTCCTTTGAGCGCTTTGCGGCAAGCAGAGCCACGCCCATAAAGTATTCGTCCCAGCTGATATATCCTTCTCTTTTCTTAGTCATATCATACCTCATATAATAATCGGATTTTTTCTTTAGTATAGCATCAAAATATAGCCTTGTCAATATTTCTTTTGGCAAATTCGGGGCTGAAAGCGAATGAAATCGAAGGGAGTGAGCGGCAAATGTATTCTGAATGTATGCTCTGCGAGCGTATGTGCCGTGTAAACAGAAGCGCAGGCGAGACAGGCTTTTGCAGGTCTTACGGTTTGCCTAGGGTGTCGCTTTCTCAGCTTCACTTTTACGAAGAGCCTATAATTTCTGGCAAAAGTGGCTCCGGCGCTATCTTCTTTTCGGGCTGCTCGCTTGCCTGCTCCTACTGCCAGAATAGCGAAATATCAAGAGGAGCGGTAGGTAAGGAGGTCGACTGCGACGAGCTTGCCACCCTTATGCTTGCGCTTGAGGCAGAGGGCGCTCACAATATAAATTTCGTCACCCCAACGCATTTTTCACCCTCTGTCGCAGAAGCGATTGATATATCAAGAGCGAGAGGGCTTAAAATCCCGATAGTCTACAACACCTCAAGCTACGAGAGTGAGGCTGCGCTTCGTAGGCTTGACGGGAGAGTGGAGGTCTATCTTCCCGACCTTAAATATTACCGAGCTGCGCTCGCCGAAAAATATTCAGCCGCAAGGAATTATCCCGAGGCAGCAAGGCGCAATATAGATATAATGCTTAAGCAAAGAGGTAAATTCCGTCTTAATAAAGAGGGAATAATAGAGAGCGGTGTGGTAGTAAGGCTTCTGCTTTTGCCCTCGGCGCTGGCCGATACGAAGCTGAATCTTAAATACCTCTACGACCGCTACGGCGACGATATCTATATAAGCCTTATGAGCCAGTATACCCCAAATGAAAGACTTGCGCCGCCGCTCAACCGCAGAGTGACTAAGTCTGAGTACGACGAGCTTCTCGAATACGCCTACAAGCTTGGCGTAAAATATGCATTTACTCAGGATAAGTCCAGCGCAAGCAAAATTTACACGCCCGACTTTGGTGGCGATTAATTCGGTATATGACAACAAATAGTTGCAAAATCAAAAGCATTCAGCTATAAAACAACTGCTGAATGCTTCTGTTTTTCTTATTTGTTTAGCCTTGCATAAAGCTCAGACTTCGGTATTCCTCTGTCCCTTGCAGCGGCCTTAATTGCGTCCATGCGCTTAAGACCTTCCTTTTCGTAGTAGCCTACGTGCTCCTCCTCGGAAAGCTGAAGGAGCGGATTGTCGCCGTCAATTTCAGCAGGGGTTGCGCCCTCTACTACGAGCACGAATTCGCCTCTCGGCTCGTTTGCCTCGTAATAGGCGCAGGCAGAGGAGAGCGTCGTACGCCTTATTTCCTCGTTAAGCTTCGTAAGCTCTCGGCAGATGGCAATTTTCCTTTCTTCACCGAGAATTTTTACCATAGCCGAAAGCGTGTCCTTAAGCTTGTGCGGAGCTTCGTAATAAATTACGGTGCGCACTTCGTTCTTAAGCTCGGTGAGTCGCTTTTCCTTTTCGCCCTGCTTCGCAGGCAGAAATCCCTCGAAGCAGAATTTAGAGGTAGCAAGCGACGAAAGAGCAAGAGCGCTGATAAGAGCAGTAGGCCCCGGGACTGTGGTGACGGTGATGCCCGCCTCGGCGCAAAGCTTTACAATATCCTCCCCGGGGTCGCTTACGGCAGGCATACCCGCATCGGTGACGATAGCGCAACTCTCGCCCGAAAGAAGCCTTGCGACGATTTTCTCGCCGCTTATGCGCTTGTTGTGCTCGTGGTAGCTGACGGTTTCCTTCTTTATTCCAAAAAGGGAAAGGAGCTTCTGCGAATTTCTCGTGTCCTCGCAGGCGATAAAATCCACCTCTGCGAGCGTTTTTTTCGCTCTTTCGGATAGGTCTGCGAGATTGCCGATGGGAGTGCCGACGAGGTAGAGCGTTGATTTTTCTATCTTATTCTTTTCCTGACTCAAGGCTCTATCTCCTTTTTCTGAATTTGTCGGGGAAGAATCCCTCGGAATTTATGAATTTCATATCCTCGCTGTATTCCGTATGCGACTTGTCGGCGTAGAGAATCAGCGGCGGCGTCAGGAAAAGCCCGCACTTGCTGCCCTTCTTGCCCTCAATTAAAAGCATTGAGGGAGCAGAGGACTCGTCGGCGTGCACCATAGTAAGCCGCTTCGGCTCGATTCCACAATTTCGCATAGCCGAAATTAAATCGGGCATTCTGTCGCATCTGTATACCGCATAAAACAATCCGCCGTATTTTAGCATAAGCCTTGCCGCATTGACGAAATCCGAAATGTCGCCACATACCTCGTGGCGAGCCGTGTTTTTGCTTTCGCTTTCGTTTTTGTACCCGGAGGTCGCCTTCATATATGGCGGATTCGTGTATACCGCATCGTATATCTCGCCGCTTACGTAGTCACGAATATCCATATTAAAGCTGTTGAGTCTGTCGTCAAGACCGTTAAGCTTTGCGTTCCTTGCGGTAAGCTTAGCGTATTCCTCCTGCACCTCGTAGCAATCGCATATATCTAGCTTGCCCCTTGAGAGAAGAAGCAGGGTAATGATACCGCTGCCTGCGCCAAGCTCAGCACCGAGCGCACCTTTTTTGTTGATAAAGCCTGCAAGCAGGAGTGCATCCGTACCAAAGGTAAGGCCGTCTGTATTCTGTATAAGAGAAAGATTATCGTTGACATAGTCAAGTCTTTCGTTGTCCTTAAGCTCCATAAAAATTCCTCATATCGGTATTTATCGGCGCTCACGATTCGTCCTGCGGCGTAAATTCCAATTGAACGTCACGCCTTTTTCGAGCGTTAAAGCAACCTACGCTCGTCGTCCGACAAAAACGCAAGCTTCGCCGACCGCCGTATTTTTAAAAAAGTAAATCGCTGAAACTTTAAAGCAAAATGGCTGCCTCAAATGCAAAGCGCAAAAGAGACAGCCACTTTTTCCGAGATTATGTATTAATTACTCCTCGGCAGGTGCTCCAACAGGGCATGCATCAGCGCAAGAGCCGCAGGAAATGCACTCGTCAGCGTTGATTACGTACTTGCCGTCACCCTCGGAAATGCATCCAACGGGGCATGCGTCAGCGCAAGCGCCGCAGGAGATGCACTCATCAGAAATTTTGTAAGCCATCTTAATTTACCTCCATAAATAGTAGCTAAATATATTTTAACACAACTTGTGAAAAAATCAAGAGTATTTTCAAAAAAAGTAGAACAATAGTGAAAAAAGTAACCGAAGCCCTATTCTTCTGCGCTCTCCTCGCCCTCGTCGTCTGCCTTCGAGCCCTTCTTTGACTTAGGCACTCTCAGCACCTTAAGGTCCTTTACCTTATATATTCTCGGCGCATCCTTTTCGTTTTCGTTAAGGCGTACCTTTACCTCACCCGCCAAGGGCTTCATTTCGATAACAGTACCCTCGCCGTCTGCCGAAAGCACGGTAGAGCCGACGGGCGGAGTGACCTTAATAGCGTCCTCGTAGGTTTCGTGCTCGTAGCGAAGACAGCACATAAGTCTGCCGCAAGCGCCCGACACCTTAGAGGAATTGAGAGAGAAATTCTGCTCCTTCGCCATCTTTATAGATACCTGCACGAAATCCGAGAGGAAACCTGCGCAGCAGTATTTTCTTCCGCATACTCCGATTCCGCCCATCATCTTGGTCTCGTCACGGATTCCTATCTGGCGAAGCTCTATTCTGGTACGGAAGGTAGCGGCGAGGTCCTTTACAAGCTCTCTGAAATCCACACGGGACTCGCAGGTAAAATAGAATATAAGCTTTGAATTGTCAAAGGTATACTCGGCAGCGACAAGGCTCATATTAAGGCCGTGATTTGCAATCTTCCTTTTGCAGATAAAGGATGCCTCAAGCTCCATCTCTCGGTTCTTCTCGTCACGCCTTATATCCTCCTCGGTGGCAAGCCTTATCACGTCCTTAAGCGGCGATACCACCTCGCTCGACGGCACTGACTTGTTGGCTACCTTTACAGTGCCCATCTCGGTTCCTCGGGAGGTCTCGACGATTACACGCTCCCCCAGCTTTATTTTCTTGCCCTTAGGCGAGAAATAATATATCTTGCCCGCCTCACGGAAGGCAACGCCTACTATTTCCGTAAGCTCAACCGCTTCGGGTATAGCGTCAGAAGCCGCTTCGGGTGTGACCTCGCTTGTCTGCGATTCCTTTTGATGATTGCCTCTTTTATCCTTGCGATTGTGATAATGAAAATGCTTTTTGCTTTTGTTATCCATATCTTATCCTTGTTAATAGGGACTTACCCCTTTATATTTGCTTGATTTTTAAAGAAAGGTCGGTAATAAGCGCCGAGGTCAGAACGTTCTTGTCCGTATCCTCAATAGCCGAAAGCAGTATTTTAAAGATATCGCTTAGCCGCTTTACGCCTACTGTGGGAATAGCCTCCTCAGCCTTTAATCTGTCGGCAAAGAACAGCATTTCGCACTCAAGCGAGGTGCGCACCGCTATCAGGTCACGGATTGCGTTTAAGGCGATTTCAAGGGTATACCTGAATTCCTCTCTCTTGGTAGGAAATGCGCTGAGGGCTGAATAAAGCTCGGAGTACGGCGTCCTCTGCGGAAGCGCACTGATAAAATCACCTACGCATAAAAGCACCTTGTCCTCTGATTCCATTCTGTCACCGAGCAGCGCCTCCCTCGCACGGCCGATAAGACCGCCCGAAAGCCTCGCCGCCGACTCTAGCTTTTCTTCGCTTACGCCGTAGGGGATATCAGAGGCACATTTCAGGTAGGAAACGATTTCCTCTTGTGAATGCACCTGCATAGATACGTATTGCGTGCGGCTCTTTATCGTAGATAAAATTTTATCAGCCGAGGTCGTAAGCAATATAAGATACATGTTTGACGGAGGTTCTTCGAGCACCTTTAAGAGCGCATTTTGCGACTGTGCCGTCAGCGTGTCGGCATCCTCTACTATATATATCTTGCAGTCAGCCTCTGTGGGAGAAAGAAACATATCGTCACGGAAGATTCTTACCTCCTCAACGCCCACCGTAGCCTTGCCGCTCTGGCGTCTCAGGATCTTTACGTCGGTGTGATTGCCCTCACGCACACGGCGGCAGCTGACGCATTCGCCGCAGGGGGTATTGCCTTTGCCCGAATTGTCGCACATAAGCGCCGATGCAATTTCGGTGGCAAGCGTGCGCTTACCGCTTCCTCTCTCGCCGAAAATCAAAAGAGCGTGGGGGAGAGTGCCGTTAAGTATGGCTCGCTTAAGGCGTAGCTTTGTGTCGGCGTTGCCGAAAAGTCTTGCAAAATCAGCCATACCTACCGTTCCTTTCGATAATTATACAAACAAATTATATCAAAAAACAGAACGCTTGTCAATGCCCATTATTATGCGCAAATATAATATTTTTACAAAAGTAGTAAAATATATTGAATTATTGCGAAAACTGTGGTAAAATAAACAATAGTTCATCTAGAAAAAGGGCGTTTCATTCGCGCCCCGAGAGGAGTTCACCATGGAAAAATTTTATTTAACGACAGCAATAGCCTACGCCTCACGTAAGCCCCATTTCGGCAACACCTACGAGATAATTATGGCAGATGCCTTCGCACGCTTTCAGCGCCAGATGGGCAAGGACGTTTATCTTTGCACGGGTACTGACGAGCACGGACAGAAAATCGAGGAATATGCAAAGAGCGCAGGACTTACGCCCAAGGAGTACGTAGACGGCGTAGCGGGACAGATTCGCGGCGTCTGGGACCTTATGAATACCTCGTACGATTATTTCATAAGAACCACTGACGACTATCACGAGCGTGCCGTTGCTAAAATCTTTAAGAGATTTTATGAGCAGGGCGATATATATAAGGGACACTATGAGGGCTGGTACTGTACCCCCTGCGAGTCCTTCTTTACCAACACTCAGGCAGAGGGCGGTAAATGCCCCGATTGCGGAGCGCCCGTAAAGCAGGCAAGAGAGGAAGCCTACTTCTTCAAAATGTCCAAGTATGCAGAGCGTCTTAAGAAGCATATAGAGGACAACCCCGAGTTTATCGAGCCTGAAAGCCGTAAGCGTGAGATGGTAAATAATTTCCTCAACGCAGGACTTCAGGACCTCTGCGTTTCGAGGACCTCGTTCAAGTGGGGAATCCCCGTCGATTTTGACGACAAGCACGTAATTTACGTATGGCTTGATGCGCTTACCAACTATATCACCGCACTAGGCTACGACCCCGATAAGAGCTTTGACGAGCAGAGCGACAAATTCAAAAGGTACTGGCCCTGCGACGTCCATATCATAGGCAAGGATATCCTGAGATTTCATACCATCTATTGGCCTATCTTCCTTATGGCGCTCGATTTGCCGCTGCCTAAAAAGATTTTCGGTCACCCCTGGTTCAATTCGGGAAGCGACAAAATGAGCAAATCCAAGGGCAACGTAATATACGCAGACGAGCTTGCGACCTATTTCGGCGTAGACGGCGTGCGCTATTACGCTCTTTCCGAGATGCCCTATAATTCCGACGGCACTATCACCTACGAGAACGTCGTTTCGAGGTACAACAACGACCTTGCCAACAATCTCGGCAACCTCGTCAGCCGTACCCACGCTATGTGTACTAAGTATTTCGGCGGCATAGTTCCTACAGGCGGGGATTTTAGAGCAATCGACGCAGAGCTGCTTAACGCTATGCTCGACGGTATTGCGGAGGCTAAGGAGCTTATGAGCAAATACCGTGTAAGCGACTCGCTCGACGCCATATTCACAGCGCTTCGCCGTGCAAATAAGTATATAGACGAGACCACCCCATGGATACTCGCCAAGGACGAAGCCGATAGACCGAGACTTGCGACGGTTATATACAATCTTCTCGAGGCGGTAAGAATGGCAGCCGTAGCGCTTACCCCCTATATTCCCGCTACCGCTGAAAAGATTTTCTCCATTCTTGGTACTGACAAGACCGACTATTCCACCGCAACCACCTTCGGACACCTTGAGTCAGACAAGCCGCTCGGTACGAGCGAGGTGCTCTTTGCGAGAATAGACGAAAAGAAGCTCTTTGAGGAAATCGAGGCTAAGCGTCTTGCTGCCGAGGAGGCGGCAAAGAAGCCTGAAGCTCCTGCCGACAGAGAGCCTGAAATCGAGTTCTCGGCGTTTACCGCCGTTGAGCTTCGTGTAGGTCAGATTCTTGAATGTGAGCCCGTTCCCAAGGCAAAGAAGCTTCTTAAGCTTAAGGTAGACCTCGGCTTTGAAACACGTCAGGTCGTATCGGGTATTGCTAAATTCTATACCCCCGACGAGCTTATAGGCAAGAAGATTGCCCTCGTATGCAATCTTAAGCCGGTCAAGCTTTGCGGCGTTGATTCCTACGGTATGCTTCTTGCATCGGGTGAGGACGAGGTTAAGGTAGTATTCCTTGACAAGGACGCCAAGGTAGGCGATAGAATTCATTGATTATGAAATATTTTGATTCCCACGCACACTATTATGACGAGCGCTTCGCCGAGGAATACAGCGGCGGCGCTGACGCTCTGCTTGCTGAGCTTTTCTCGGGCAGCGTGTCTTATATCGTCAACGTAGGCACGAGAAATGAAACCAATCTTCAGGCAATAGAGCAGGCAAAGCGCTATCCCAATATGTATACGGCGCTAGGGCTTCACCCCACCGATTTAAGGTATATAGATTACGGCATAGATAAGGCGCTTTCCGAGCTTCGCAAGCTTATTGCAGATAAATCCTCTAAGTGCGTAGCGCTCGGCGAAATCGGGCTTGACTATCACTATCCCGACACCGATAAGCAAAGGCAAATGGAGTATTTCCGCCGCCAGATGGAGCTTTCTGAGGAGCTTTCGCTCCCTGTGGTAATTCACGACCGTGACGCCCACGGCGACGTAATGGAGATTATCAGGGAGTTTCCCCGTGTAAGGGGAGTGCTTCACAGCTTTTCAGGCTCGCCCGAGATGGCAGAGGAGCTTGTGGAAAGAGGATATATCATCAGCTTTTCGGGCACACTTACCTTTAAAAACGCACGCCGCCCCAAGGAGGTCGCAGCGGCAATTCCTATCTCGAAAATCCTGATAGAGACCGACGCTCCGTACCTTGCGCCGCACCCCAAGCGCGGCACGCTCAATCATTCGGGCAATCTTGAATTTACAAATAGAGAGCTTGCCGAAATCAAAGGCATATCCGAGGAGGAGTGCGCAAAAATCACCGAGGGAAATGCACTCGCCTTCTTCGGAATAAATCGGTAAAAAGAATAAAAAGCACAGACCAAATTCGTCACCAAGAGTGAATGGCGATTGCGGTCTGTGTTTTTTTGATATTTTGCTGGATAATGTAAATAATAGCGGACTTTTTGTGGGATAATCAGTAAGCTTCGTCCAGAAGTGAAATATAATCAGCTCTTGCAAAAAGTGCGTTGAAAATGCAGAAATACGAAACAGGTGTAGCCTCAATATCAAAGGCAAATCCGCCAAAGCCAAGCTCCTTTGCAAGCCTCATTTCCTCTTGCACCCGCTCAAGCGACGGATATTTTATATTCACCTTCGTCGCCCGTCCGCGGTGAAATTTACTGTAAGAGAAGCCAAGTGACTTCTCCTCCTGATGCTTCGTGATTTCACGGCAGCCTCGTCTTGCTATTCTCAGCGCATCAGAAAGATATAATCGCTCATCTTCCGCAGTTGCGAGATAAGAGGGCATAAGAAAGCATTTTGAGCTTTCGTTTTCCTTTGCGAATTCTATAAGTGCGCCTGCGCTGTCTTTGTCTGAAAGCGCCAGATTCTCTGCTTTTACTGCCGTCGCATCGGATATCTCGCAGGCATCGGATATAGTCTTCCCTGAAAGCTCGCTTACCAGTATAAGATTTTTTCCAAGCAGATAATTCTTCAGACTGAGCAAAAGTCCCGAGAGCATATCATCGCTTGCACCCGAAGGCTCTATTCTGAGATATATCCCATCGTAGCCGTCGCTTCTTGCAAGCTCGGTTATACTTTCTATAAGCGAGCCTCTCGCATCGCCCTCTGTGTAAAGCGCTTCTTTGCTGAGCGATATTCCCAAAAGCATAGTGCGCGAATGGCGCTTGCCAAGCTCTCTTATATCCTTGAGCTGCGCTGTTCTTTTGAGCGTGCAGTCTGAAAGAGTGTATTCCATACAGGCAATATAGGTAAGAAAGGGAAGCGCCGCCTTGAACTTACGCTTTCCGGTAAGCCTATCCGCTATGCCGAGTGCATTTGCCGTGCCGTGCGTCGGAGGCGAAGCCTTAACCGTCAGCATTTGCCCGGGGCGCAGATATTCCTCTCTTGCAATCCAAGGGTTAAGGCAGTAAAGGCTGTTTTTTCTTACTCCGAAGCGCAGAGCGAGCTTTGAGATGCTGTCGCCGAGAAGCACGGGAGCTTCCCTCGTCGGCTTTATAATGATAAGCTCTTCTCCGACGGCTATCTTTTCGTCGGCAAGCTCGTTGTCGCCCATAAGCTTTATCACCGAAATTGAATGCTTTTTTGCTATCGAGTGTATTGTCTCGCCAAGCGTCACTCTGTGTATAATCATAAAAATCCCCCTAAGTCAGCTATGCTAATTTTATGCACAGCGCCGTCTTTTGCTACAAGCAGGCAAAGCGCAAGGGGTATCATACCACACGTTTTGTGAAAACTTTGTTGTAATTTGCAAATATAATAAATTTATTATTCCACTTGAAATCCTAAGTCTTTTATGATAAAATACAATAGAAAGTAAAAACGCACGCATTAAGCGTTGCCAAGAAGAAGGATTTTTATGAAAATTAAGGCAGGATTTGTACTTGAGGAGGTAGGCGGCAGCTACCTCGCTTGCGCCACGGGCGCTCTTGCGGCAGGCTTTTCCGGGCTTGTCAGATTGAATGAAACGGGAGCTTTCCTCTGGGGATTGCTTTCGGATAGGGATATGACTCGTGACGAGCTTCTTTCGGCTATGACGGCGGAATACGAGGTTTCCCCTAAAATTGCGCTTCACGATATAGATGCATTCGTAGCTAAGCTTCGTGAGAACGGAATTCTTGATGAATAATATAGATACGGCGGTATCGGAGCTTTCCAATATAGAAGAGGTGCTTGCCGAGCATAAGACCTACGCCTCGGTTACACGGGGTGTCAGTATGCAGCCGCTTTTTCGCACTCACCGCGATATGGTCATATTGGCAAAGCCTGATGGAAGGCTGAAGAAATACGACGTCGCCCTTTATAAGGTAGGGAATAATTACGTTCTGCACAGGGTTGTCGGCATCGACGAAGCAAAGGAGCAATATCTCATAAGAGGCGACAATACCTATTCTATCGAGCGAGTACCCTTTTCGTCGGTTATAGCAAGGCTCGTAGCGTTTAACCGTAAGGGAAAAAGGTACGATATCACCGCCGCCTCGTATAAAATATATTCGAGAGTCTGGGTGTTTATATACCCCATAAGATTGCTTTTTAAAAAGGCAGGAAATCTTCTAAGGTGGATTTATCGCTTTTTCTTTAAAAGGAAAGATAAGTCCCCTAAAAAGTAAACAAAAGAATACAAAAAGCCACAAATGACATAGATTGACGGTCGTTTGTGGCTTTGCTTATTTATTTACGAATTTCTTTATCGCCTCAAGGCTTTCGTCGCTGATGGTATGCTCCATTCTGCAGGCGTCAGCAGAAGCTGTCGCCTCGTCTACCCCTAGCTGAGTAAGAAGCCTTGTCAGAATCGTGTGTCTGTCGTATATCTTCTCTGCAAGGCTCTTGCCGTCCTCGGTGAGAGTGATAAAGCCGCCCTCGTCGACGGTAATAAAGCCTCCCGACTTAAGAAGACCCACCGCTCGGCTTACCGAGGGCTTGGAGTATCCCATTTCCTCGCATATATCAATAGACCGTACGCCGCTTAGCGTCTTTGAAAGAACGAGTATCGTCTCAAGATACATTTCGCCCGATTCCTGAATATGCATAAGAATACCCCCTTTTTTAGCAGTCTATATCTTAATTGTAGCAGAAAAAAGCTCAAAAGTCAAGCCTTGCCTAAACCGCTGCAAGCGTAACCTCGCTTTCGCAATTCACCTTTCCGTCAGCTCTTACGGCTCTTATATAAATCTTCCCGTCAAGCTCTTTGCAGTATACGCTAAGCTTCTCACCGAAGCGTGCCTCGTTAAGATAGCTTATCACGATAGAAGCAACCCTCTTACCCTTAAGCGGAAGAAAGTTTGATATGAGGTCGGCGTACCTTGTATTGTTAAGATGGTTGTTCTGGTCGAGGTCTGCATAGGTGACCGTGTATTTTCCGCAAAGCTCCATTTCGTGTGGGCATGCGAAATGCGGCGTCGAAATATCCGTCGGCACGGGAAGCGGAGTAAGCCCAAGCTCAAAGTCCTTTACCCTTACGATAGTGTGATTTTTTACGTCCATAAGAGCGCATACCGATAGCGCTCTTGCCACCGTCACACCCTCTCTTTTAAGCTCATAGCTTCGGATAAAGCTGAAGCCCTTGCTCTCGCAGGGATAGGTCACCGCCTGAAGCCTGTCGTAGGTACGAATAGGGGAGTAGACCTCAAGCTTCATTTTGCTTACTATAAACGCAACCCCACGCTCTATAAGCTCGTCGTAGGACATACCGTTTGCGGTAAGCTGGTCCTGCGCTGCGGTCTGAACGTATCTTAACAGTGAGGAGGCTCTGCAAACACCGTTAAAATCGACGTCGTGAAGGTCCACCTTAAGCTCGTTTTGAAATACGGATTTTTCGCTCATAAAATATCTTCCTTGCCCTTGGCAAAGCGGTGCTGATATCCTTTAGCGAAAAATATTCCTTCGCCTAGGCGCTCACCCTTGCCGAGTAATCAATATTGTAATAATCGTGAATTCTCATGCTGTCGCCCTGAGGCACACCCTGAAAAAAGAGGGAGGAGAAGCAGTATTCAAGCCCTTCCTCGAAATTAACCTTGTTCCGTCTGCCGAAAGCGTCGGCCTCCTCCTTGGTGTCAAAAACGCCGAGGATTTTTTCGTCGTCACCGTTCATAAGCGCTACTGCAAATTTGATTTCCATAATGTAATACCTCTCTTTAGTATTGTGATGGAGAAGCTAAAGCTCCGCCCTCTGTGATTACATTATATATCAACGTCTGTCCAATAATCGGGACAGCAAAAGTGGTCGACAAAAACAACAGAAAATAAGAGCTACAATCCTGCCCTTTCGGCTATACCATGAGAAGACAAGACCAATGTAACTCTCTTGTATATTATACCACGAAATCCATCATTGTCAAGAGGAAATCCTAAGCAAATCAAGCATGAGAATTTCAATCTAAAAAATGTAAATAGGTATAATTTTAGAGTTAAGAAGCCTATTTTAAAAGCATCTTCACTCTTTTTAATTCGGATATGGTTAAAAGAAGATGTTCCTTAAATTGTTTAAGAATCAGACTTAATGGTTTTTGTTTTTAAAAAAGCAAGAAATCCCTTTAGTGAAATATCGCATTTTTGAGGCGAGGTATGATACACGTATACCAATTGCGTTTCGTTAAAATCGGTTATATTAAGCGCTGCAAGATTTTTTTCACTATCATCTAAAAGCGCACGCCGAGAGCCTAAAAAAAGTCCCATTTCGGATTCAACGTATCTGATAATACACTGTCTGTCATTACTCTCGATTGCTATTTTGGGAACGAATCCGCTGTGTGATGCGGCTTTATCTAGCAATTGCCACATTCTGCTTCCTCTTTGCGATATTATAAAATATTGATCCTTGAGGTCTTTAAACGTAAGAGCTTTTTTTACCAACGGATTATTTCTTACGGTTTTAACACAGATTTCTTCAACGCTGAGCAAAAAGCTTTCTCTGCCTGCGTATTTTTCATTCTTTTCATCTATAATTACGTCAAAATCCTCTATGTGCGAAAGCAAAGCATCGTGCGAAATTTGGAAATTAACGTGAGGAAAAAGCTTCTTATATTCGATTATAAGCTCAGCTATCCACTTTCTGCGAGCTTTTATCAATATGCTGATGGTAGTATTCTGCTCCTTTGCCTCCGAAATATATGAAACAGTTGCGTCAATTTTTTCAAATACCTCTCCTACGGCTTGAAAAAAAGCGTAACCCTTTTCGTTTAGCTTAATACGGTTTGACGTTCTGTCAAAAAGATTCGTTCCAATCTCTTTCTCAAGGCGTTTTACCGATGCCGATACCGAAGAAGTAGGCACTAAATATTTTTTAGCAGTCAGAGCAAAGCTTTCGGTTTTTGCGCTTTCATAAAAATACTTAAGCTGTAAAAATTCCATTTTAATACCCCTTTATTATTTTACCATAACTTTAAAAATATAGCAAGAGTATTTCAGACAATTATTGAAAATATATATACCCTATGATATAATCGAAGTACAAGAATGGAGGATTAAAAATGAAAGTTTGTATTATTCAACCGCTATATTCAACGGATTTTTCACTGATTGACCATTATTTCAACGAACAAATAAGGCTTATTGATTCCTGCGACGAAAGTATGGATATAATCGTTTTGCCCGAATCCTGCAACGTTCCGTGTTATGCAACGTCTCGCAAGGATATAGAGCTTGCCGATACAAAATATAACGATGCTATTTTAAAAAAGGCAGCAGAAACCGCAAAGCGCTGTAACGCTATCGTTTTTGTTAATGCTCATTTGTATGACGAGAGCGAAAGAGGAAGAAATACCACTTTCGCATTTGACAGAGAAGGGAATTTAGCAGGAAAGTATTTTAAGGAACATCTTACGGCAGGTGAGATTGCCCGCTATCGCCTTGACGGTGGCTATACGTATGAGCATTCCGAACCAACCGTGATTGAAATAGAAGGTTTAAGATTCGGATTTCTTACCTGCTACGATTTTTATTTCTACGAAGCATTTGCAAATATGGCACGTCAGAATTTGGATATTATAATCGGATGCTCGCATCAGCGCACCGATACGCATCTTGCGCTTGAGATTTTCTCGCAAAACTTGGCGTATAATACTAATTCATACGTTCTGCGTTCGTCTGTTTCTATGGGCGAGGATTCTCCGGTTGGCGGCGCTTCTATGGTAGTTGCCCCGACAGGAGAGGTTCTTCTTAATATGAAAAGCCGTGTCGGAATCGCTACGGTGGAAATCGACCCTAAGAAAAAATACTACAAGTCTGCAGGCTTTGGAAATCCTCCGTCGGCGCATTACGAGTATATAGAAAAAGGCAGACGTCCTTGGAAATACCGCCCGGGTGGAAGCGCAATAGTGCGTCACGATGAGGTAATGCCTTATCCAAGGGTTTGCGCCCACCGAGGCTTCAAAACGGTACTTCCAGAAAATAGCTTGCCCGCATTCGGCGCAGCCGTGGCAATGGGAGCAGAGGAGATAGAGTTCGACCTCTGGTATACCAAGGACGGCGAGGTCGTTTCTATGCACGATTCCACGCTAGAGCGAGTTTCAAACGGAACGGGTAAGATTTGGGAGTATACGCTTAGTGAGCTTCGTGAGCTTGACTTCGGTATCAAACGAGGCGAACACTTCGAGGGAATGAAGATACCCACCTTTGAGGATATACTTAAAAAATTCGCTTGCCATTGCGTTATGAATATCCATCTTAAAACGATTGGCGAAAAGCCCGAGTATCTTGATAAGGTTGTGAAGCTTATAAAAAAATATGACTGTGAAAAGTACGTATACTTTATGAGTGGGGAAGAGCATATTCTCGAACGCCTGCAACGTGAATATCCCGAATTTATACGTTGCTGCGGTGATGAGTATCACGATTATAAAATCATAGACCGAGCTATAAAATACGGTTGTAAAAAGGTTCAGCTGTTCAAGCCCTATTTCAATCAGGAAATGATAGACAAGGCGCACGCAAACGGCATAATTTGTAACGTTTTCTGGTCGGACGATAAGGAAGAAACCGAAAAATTCCTAGATATGGGAATAGACGTAATTCTCACCAACGATTACCACAGAATATCAACAATTGTTGACAAAAGAGAGAAATATTTTCCAACCGATATCGTCTATTAAAGCAAAGTCACATATAAAACAACAAAACTAGAGGGAGAAAATGTAATGAAAAAAGGTACGGCAGCAAAAATTCTCGTAGTGCTTATGCTTATAGTCTCTGTCTGCGTTAGCGCAACTGTTACTTCATTTCCTGCTTTCGGTATCGCTTCACAGAACGAGAGCGTCAAAAGCTTGAGCGACGAATATAACAGCGTACTCTACGAGGAAGACTTTAATGACTCTGAGGAAGTTCTTAACTTCGCTGACGGAAAAAACGCAACCGAAGCTTTTGGAACTTGGATTTATAAGAAGGGCACTACCGCAAGTACGGGTTCAGCTTCCGTAAAGGACGGAAGACTTTATTTCTCGGGTAACAAATACGATTATCTTTATCTCGCAGGTGGGGATGGTTGGAAGAATTACACCCTTGAAGCAGATTTTTGTTACACTTCGGAAAGCAGCGACTCCGGTTGGATTGGCGTTATGTATAACGTTATCGAGCTTTCGGACGGCGGAGTTATGGCTCAGAAGGGCGGAACTCTTTTGCCATCTAGCGGAATGGTTGCTTTAAACGGAACAAAGAAGCTCGCAAACGGTGGCAGCACATGGTCCAATGATACAACGCAGAATAAATTTAATATGGCGACGGACTTAGGTCTCACCGTTCCCGATAGAAATCAGGCGTTCCGTATGAAGATTACCGTTTATGAGAATACGGCAACTCTTTATTATGCGTTTCTTAACGATGACGAAACGATGCAGACTCCATATATTAAGATAATGTCCATAGACAATATTCCCGAGGACGCTCAGCACGGCTCTATTGGTCTTATGAGTTCGAATAGAAATTTGGGAAGCTGTTGGGTAGATAATATTAAATGCCAGAGATTGCTTTATGAAGAAAGCTTCGACAATGTTCAGAGCAGAGTTGATATAGCGTCCGGAACTAACACCACGGGTGCAGCAGAGGGTTGGATTTATGCAAAGAACTCCGATAATAGCGAAGCGTATATTGAAAACGGCAGACTTTATTTTACGGGAAGCAAGTATGACGTTCTTTACCGAGCAGGTGGTGAAGAGTGGAAGAATTACACGCTTGAAGCAGATTTCTGCTATACCGCAAATAACAGCTCAAAAGGCTGGGGCGGTATGCTGTATAACGTGCAGTCTGCAACTAAGTTCCAAAAGGGAGGCATGACTCCCGCCGGTGATGCTACGTTGAACGGATATGACGGAAATTGGAGCAACAATAATCTCGCAAGCAGCACCGAGCCCACGAAAAACCACTATACGATGTCGAGCGGTGCTCCCGTATACGCTCCGTTTCGTATGAAAATCGAGGCTTATAACGAAACGGCGTCGCTTTACTATGCGTTCCTCAATGAGGACGGAACTAGGAAAACCTCGTATATTCATATTATGACGATAGACAATATTCCCGCAGATGCCCGTTGCGGCTCTGTTGGATTTATGACCTCGTCATTTAGTACCACCGGAAGCTTCTGGGTTGATAACATCAGATGCTATGAAAATTACTACCTAAACTATGCGGAAAACTTTGATGACGTCACCGGGAGAGTAAATATTCAAGCAGGCAATAATGTTCTCGGGGCGGCAAAGGGTTGGATTTATGCAAAGAACTCCGATAATAGTGAAGCGTATATCGAAAACGGCAGACTTTATTTTTCGGGAAGCAAGTACGACGTTATCTACCGTGACGGCGGTGAGACTTGGGGTAACTACACTCTTGAAGCGGATTTCTGCTATTTAGATGATACCATGAGCGCCGGTTGGGGCGTGGAGCTTCGCCGACAGCACAGCTGAGGTTTACCGTGGAATTGCTAACGGCTATCACGGTATTGTAAGCGAGAACGTATCCGAGATTTATGACGTTTATGAAAGCATTACCGAGCCCACCGTCAGCGGTGAAACGGTTGTAATCGCTCACCGTGGCGCAAATACAGGCGCAGACGTTGATTATCCCGAAAATACCCTTATGGGAATAAGAGCCGCTAAGGAAATTTGGGGAGCTGACGGAATTGAGATTGACTTCGGTCTTACTAAGGACGGTTACGTTGTTATAATGCACGATACAACCGTAGACAGGACAACGAACGGAACGGGCAAAGTTTCTGATTTTACGCTTGCGGAAATTAAGGCGTTGACCGTAGATTACGTTGCAGGTAAGGAAACGACCGTTCCCACTCTTGAGGAGGTTCTAATTCTCGCAAAGGAAATTGACGTTGTTCTTTACTGTCACGTCAAGGACAATACGGACGCAAATATTGCGGCGTTCAGTTATCTTGTTGAAAAATATGACTGCGCCGACAGAGTACTGTTGTTTAACTCTTCGTTTGCTTCGTTTAATTCCAATACGGACCGTGTTTATTCGGGTACGGGATATGAGCTTTCAAATCACCCCGTATTGATAGATGGAATACAGTTCACCGCAGGCGATCAGCAGATTCTTTCGGGCTGTGAAACATATCTTGATGGTGTAGTTGAGATGAAAAACACTCTCAATACGTATAACTATCAGCCTATATTCTATCCCTATCTCAATCAGGGCGCTATGTGGAGTGCGGAGACCTTCTACTATCAGCTTTCGGCGAGAGGCTTTGTTAATACTCATTCGATAACCGACGGTCAGGAAAAAATGGATAAGCTTGCTCTTACCGAATCGGGCGCAGTAGGTTGGCTTACCAATAATCCTCACCTCTCGGATGATTATCACTACGCAATCGACCTTTCGGGTGAAAAGCTTACGCTCACGCTCGGAGAATCAATAAACCTTTCTAAAACGCTCAAGCTTATAAAGGGTACTGCAGCTGCAGATTGCGGACTTGTTCAGGTTGACGGAAATACACTCGTTTCCACTTCCGACGGATACACGCTTAATGAAGCGGGTACCGTCACCGTGGTTTACTATGCAACACGTACAGCAGACGGCGGAAGCACGTACAGAGTTTACAGCGAGCCTGTAACCTTGATTTTTGTTCCCGAAAATGTTACAAGCTTTACCCCCAAGGCTTCGGTAACGCTTGATTCTAACCTTATATTCAATATTTATATTCCTAAGCACGAAGACCTTACCTCTGCTACCGTTAGCGAGATAGATAACTTCACGCTCAGCGATTACTCGCTAACAGAGGACGGCAAATACTATATCGTACCCGTAGAGCTTTCGGCAGATGAGGCAGCAAAGACCTTGACACTCGTCGTAACGCTTGACCTTGACGGCGCTTCGGTCGGCGGTAAGTTCACCTTCTCTACTGTGAAGTATGCAGCTAAGCTTCTCGCTATGGAAAGCGCAAGCACGGCTGAAAAGACACTCGCAAAAGATATGCTTGCTTACGTCAGAAGCGCATACAATTACTTTAACGCAGACGATAAGGCGACCGTTTCGGCAGAGATTGACGCTGTGCTTGGGGCTTACGCATCGACCGCCGCTATCGACACCGCAGGTGCTAAGTGCGACGTAGACGGACTTACAGGCGCTACCTTTGTGCTTGGGGCAAATCCCGCAGTACGCTTCTATCTTGGTGAGAATACCGTGGCTGATTACACCTTCAAGGTTGGTACGAGAGTGCTTACCGCAGAGGATATCAATGCTACGGGCAATGTTGAAACCTACGGCAACTACGTAGAATTCTCG
>JAZRCT010000021.1:0-17412 GCA_045659905.1 Eubacteriales bacterium
AAACAAATAAAAAAGAGGAAAAACGAGAGTTTTTCAACCTTAATTTCCTCAAAATTACGCTTATTATAAAAGGGGTACTGTGTTTCTTTCACAATACCCCCGTTTTTTATTCGGTTATGCCTAAATGCGACAGCCCCTTTAAATATTCTTTGTATCTAACTGTTAGCGTTTGCCTGCCACTATCTTATCGCTGTTTTTCGCCTTATTCTCCTTAGCGGCGAGGCGTACTTCCTTTTCCTTTGCCGTCTGCTCACGCCGCCGTTCTCGCTCGGCACGCTTGCGCTCACGGCGCTCGGCGACGAGCTTATCAAGAAGAAGTCTTTTCTTCGTCGGCTTCGGCTTTTCCTCCTCGATTTTCTGTCCCGTAGCCTTTTTTATGAAATCGCTGACGACGGTTACAGGTTTCGTGACGGTATCCTTGAGCGATTCTATATCCGCCTCGAATGCAGTGATTATAAGCTCCTTGCGATTTTCAATGAAATAGGTGACGATTTCGGTAAGAACTCCGAGCAGCCAGCCTATCGTAGTGATTGCCGCAAGCACGACGGTAATCGGCGAAATATTGTTAGCGGCAACGTAAATACCGTAAATTGTAGCCGATAGGGTAATGCCGTTCAGCAAAAGCTTTACCGTCTTGTAGCTATGGCGCACGCTTCCTTTGGCTAGCTTCATTTTCGGCTCGATTTTGCCAAGGCATATAACGTGGAAAACGAAATACGGCACGGATACGCAAAGCAGGCAGATATTCGCCCAAAGCGTTCCCGTATTTGCGGCTATTGCATATATTAAATAAAGTATGTATATAACCTGTGTTGAAACCGATATGAAATTTGATATCAGCTTAATATCCCGTATCGTCTTATCTATCGCAGCTCTTGTGTACGCAAACATAGGTAAACCTCACAGTCTTTCTTTTTACAATAATATAGCACAAAACCGTCGGTGTTTCAAGCAGCTTTGTGAAAATATCGGAGCAACTAAAGGTTTCCCCCGGAACAAATAAAAATAAATTTCAAAAAGGCTTGACAAAGCCGAAAGTGTTTGATATAATAGTAAGGCAAAAAATGAGTACGGTGCCATAGCCAAGCGGTAAGGCAAAGGTCTGCAACACCTCTACCCCCAGTTCAAATCTGGGTGGCACCTCCAAAAATTAAAGCGACCTTTCACGGTCGCTTTAATTTTTATCCAATCCGAAGGGTTGGTATGTAATCAACGGGCAAAGCCCGTTGGATGTAATCTGCGCCCCTGCGCAGTATGGCATCACGCATCAGCGTGTATCTCCCCAAAATCCTTCGGCTTGATAACATACAACACTTTGTGTTGATTCCATACAGCCTTTGCAGGCTGAGGACATGCCGCCTACGGCGGATTTCATGCACGTCTATGCCGTGATTAAGATGCGAAAGGGGAATGCTATGGCAAGGAATCTTTTATTTGAATATTCCGAAGAACTTGCAACAAAATGTGAATTGCTCTGTAAATCTATCAGCGGTAATGCCAATACAGTTTTCCAATTTCGCAAATCCTCGTCGAGTGTGTTCGCAAATATTACCGAAGCACAGTACCCTCAAAGCCTTGCAGATATGCTCTCTAAATTTAAAATTGCAAGAAAAGAGTGCGCCGAAACAGAAGGGTGGCTCAAATTACTGTTTAATACAAAAGTAATCGACGAATCGACCTTCAAGACCTACCGCAATCTATGCGGCAGAATACAGAGAATGCTTACTTCGTCGTGCATTACGATTGAAAATAAACTTAACAACAAATTTAACAACAAATAATTTTGGAATATTTATTTTTACTTTCGACTTCCTTTCGGTATAATGGTGTTTAACTCAAACCGAAAGGAATTTTTTATATGGATACGATTCCCAAAAAAGACTGTTTGAACCGTGAATAGTTAATAGTCGCTCAAACAAGAATATCAAACTTTTTCTCGGTAATTCTTTCGCAAATTTCTATAACTTCATTTTTTGAACGAGTGTAAAAATTGCGAGCGTAATAATCATAGATAGCTTGATAAATAGCTTTACTGTTAAAACGTTCAATAATAGCCTTCCAATGAGCTTCAATTTCAAGCCTGTTTTTCTTAAGAAATTCGATAATTTCTTCTTCGTCTTCTAAAAGTTTTGCTTCGAATTCTTCTCGAATGACTTTGGCTGTTTCTTCGAGTTCTTCCAGCGAAAGCTTTTTGGCTTCAAGCATCGAAACCATTTCTGCGATTTTATGATGCATTGATGCGTGCGCATTTTCCAGCCTTGTGCCGCTTGAATAGTCCCACATACAATATCCTCCATTGACGTTGCATATTTTCCTGCTTAATGTCCTCTGACTTCAAATAGTATTATACTTAAATTTCGAGAGAAAGTCAATTGCGAATGATATGTCTTCGTGCGGAGCAAGTCTCGGAATACGATTCCAAAAAAGAAAGCAGACCATCTCGGTCTGCTTTCTTTTTTGGAGCGGATTACGGGGCTCGAACCCGCCACCTCAACCTTGGCAAGGTTGCGCTCTACCAAATGAGCTAAATCCGCATAAATGGTGCCTCCGGTCGGAATCGAACCAACGACACGAGGATTTTCAGTCCTCTGCTCTACCAACTGAGCTACAGAGGCGAATAGGGAATGGCGACTCGGATGGGGCTCGAACCCACGACCTCTAGCGTGACAGGCTAGCGCTCTAACCAACTGAGCTACCAAGCCATATCCCCAATCGGCGGACAACATAGAGAACTATGAAATCCTGGGTGGGAAGCACATAGGAACGTGTCCTATGATTTTTCCTTGGTGGAAAGTACATAGGGATACTTCGTATCCGTCGAAAGTTTGCTTATGCAAACTTGGGCGAGCCCTGTAGCTGAGTACAAAGCGAACCTTTGTGTCCTATGATTTTTCCTTGGTGGAAAGTACAGGGCTCGAACCTGTGACCCTCTGCTTGTAAGGCAGATGCTCTCCCAACTGAGCTAACCTTCCGTAACACGCTTTAACATTATAGCAAATGATTTTTTGTTTGTCAACCCCTTTTTTAAAAAAATATTAAAAATTCAAAAAAAGTTTATCAAGCTACGGTTTTGCCGTTTTTGTAGTCGCATACTCCCTTAATACGTATTAGTTTATATTTAGTTAATATTAAGAGTATATCATATATCCGTGCGCGGGCGTGATATAATAAGCTATGCGTGCGCACACGCTATTGACTTTTCGACAGAAATAGACTAAAATAAAGAGGTAATGTGTTTTTATCATAAGGCGGAGAGCCGCTAATAAAATTGTACGGAGATTTTATGGAAACAAGAGAACTTGACGGCAATACCCTGAAAAAGCTTCTCGTTGGCGGAGCTAATGAAATCCGCTGCAATATGCAGGCTATAAATGATTTGAACGTTTTCCCCGTTCCCGACGGAGATACAGGCACTAATATGTCAAAGACCATTGAGAGCGGAATTGCCAAGATATCGGGCGACGACGTTACGGTTGGCGAGGTTGCGAGCGATTTTGCAAAGGGCTCGCTTCTTGGCGCAAGAGGAAATTCGGGAGTTATTCTTTCTCAGTTTTTTGCGGGAATGTGCGGTGCGCTTTCCGAAAAGACTACGGTAACCCCGAGGGAGCTTGCCGATGCCTACGTTATGGGAGTGAAAAGAGCTTATTCTGCGGTGGCAAAGCCGGTCGAGGGTACTATACTTACCGTATTCCGTGAGAGTGCTGAGTACGCAAGAGATAATATGACCGACGGCGATACCATCGAGCGCTTCTTCGAGCTTACGATAGCCCAAGCGGAAAAGACACTCGTGCGTACGAAGGAAATTTTACCCGTGCTTACAGAGGCTGACGTGGTAGACAGCGGAGGAGCGGGATACCTTGCGATAGCTAAGGGTATGTACGATACGCTTCTCGGTAAGGAAAGCAAGGTTGACGGAGCGTCGGTCGTTGAAGCCGACACGACCTTTGTAAATTACGACCTCTTCACTGCCGACAGCGAGCTTGAATTCGGATATTGCACCGAGTGCTTAGTAAGGCTTATGAGAGCGAAGGGCGAGCCTGAGAATTTTCCCGAGGCGGATTTCGTTGACGGTCTTACCGAGCTTGGCTGCGACTCGATAGTGGCGCTTCGTGACGGTGACATACTTAAGGTACACGCTCACACGAAGACACCCTCAGACGTGCTGACACTCTGCCAGAAATACGGAGAATTTCTCAATATAAAAATAGAGAATATGAGCCTTCAGCATTCCGAAAGAGTGAAAGAGGAAGAAAAGGCGGCACAAAAAAAGCCAAGAATACATAAGGCGTACGGCGTAGTTACGGTGGCGACGGGTGAGGGAATGACCTCTCTTTTCGAGTCGCTTGGCGCTGACGTGGTAATCAATGGAGGTCAGACGGGAAATCCCTCGACCGAGCAGTTCCTTTCGGCGTTTGAAGGCCTTGATTGCGACAATATTCTGGTATTTCCCAACAACTCAAATATCCTGCTTACCGCAAATCAGGCGGCAGAGCTTTGGGAGGGAGCTTTGGTGACGGTCATTCCGACGAAAACGCTTCCGCAGGGGTATTCTGCGCTTTCGGTCTTCAATTCGGCTATTACCGACCTTGACGAACAGATAGCCGATCTTAATTCGGCTAAGGATGCGGTGGCATCGGGCGAAATTACCGTTGCGATACGTGATACTCAGATAGGCGGTATTGAGGTAAAGGCGGGCGAATATATAGGAATTCTTGACGGCGAGCTTGCGGTATCCAAGGCGAGCGCTACCGATGCGCTTTTGTCGATGCTTAAAACGCTCGAGGATTTAGAGGACAGAGAAATCCTTACGCTTTTCGTAGGTCAAGGTGTGTCAGACGAGCTTCGTGTTGAGGTGACGGAGGCGCTTGAGGAAAGCTTCCCGTATCTTAGCGTGGATACCTATATTGGCGGTCAGGAAATATACGATTTTCTCGTTGCGATAGAATAACGGATAAGAGGAAGAAAATATGGCGAATTATAAGATAGCAATCGACGTAATGGGCAGCGACAACGGCCCTGAGGTTCTTATCGAGGGTGCGGTGAATGCGCTTCGGGAAAGCGACGAGCTTAGCGTTGCGCTTTTCGGAGACGGAGAAATAATAGAGAAAAAGCTTTCGGAGCTTGAATACGATAAGGATAGGGTGGAGATAGTTAAGACCACCGAGGTCGTAAACAACTACGACGACCCTATGCAGGCGATATTTATGAAAAGCGATTCCTCTATGGTAAGGGCGCTTACGGCTCTTGGCGAGAGGGAGGATTTATGCGGTCTTATCAATGCATCAAGCACGGGTGCGCTTATTTCGGGAGCGTTAAGATACGTGCCTGCAAGGGAGCTTAAGAGACCTGCGCTTTGCGCAATTCTGCCTGCCGAAAGGGGCGGCTTCGTCTGCCTTGTGGATACGGGCGCTAATATAGACTGCACGCCTACTCAGCTTCTTGATTTTGCAAAAATGGGAAGCGATTTTATGAAGGAATATTACTGCATTGAAAATCCGAGGATAGGTCTTTTGTCAAACGGCGCAGAGCCTACGAAGGGCAATAAGCTCGTCAAGGCAACGCACGCTCTGCTTAAGGAGGAGGCTACGCTTAATTTCGTCGGCAATATCGAGGGCAACAATGCGCTTTCGGGCGATTGCGACGTTCTGGTATGCGACGGCTTTGCGGGAAATCAGGTCTTTAAGAATTCGGAGGGAATTGCGAGAAGAATTATTACGGACGTAGTCAAATATGCTAAAAAGACGTCGAGTCCGGAAATAATGGCTCTCGTAAAGCATCTTATTGGCGTATACGATTTTTCGGCTCTCGGCGGAGGAATCATTCTCGGCGTAGGCAAGCCGATTATCAAGGCAAGAGGCACGGCAACGGCGTTATCTATTACGAATACCTCGGCTATGCTGCTTAATATAATCAAAAACAGAAGCGTATATTACGGAAAGGAAGAAATAAACAATGGCTAAGAAAATTAAGGTTTTATGCACCTCGACGGGCTGTATCGAGTATGCGCCCGAGCGCTATGGAAAGCACGATATCGGAATTATCAGAGTGCACGTTCATTTCAAAGGCAACGAATATCTTGAAGGACCTGAGCTTGACCCTGTAAAGTTCTACGAGGAGCTTGAGGCGCTTGAAAATCCCAAGAAAAATCTTCCCTATACCTCAATGCCTACCCGCGAGGAGATAGAGGCTCATTTCAATTCTGCTATTGACGGCGGATACGACGAGGTTATCGTCATTGCGCTTTCGGCTTATCTTGGCGGTACTTATAATCTGATAAGGCTTATAGCAGAGGAGTTCAGTGACAGAATAAAAATTACCGTAATCGATTCTAAGATTGCTTGCTTCGGCGAGGGACTTCTTGCTATCAAGGCTGCCGAAATGGCAGAGGCAGGCAAGGATACCGACGAAATCGTAGCCGAAATCAAGTGGATGATGAAGCATCAGGAATTCCTCGGCGTCGACGGAAAGCTTGATTATCTTATATACAACGGCAGACTTAAGGGCGGAAAGGCTCTTATGGGTAAGATGCTTCAGATATGCCCCGTGGTTCACTTTACTCACGAGGGCGAGCTTTGCGCACTTCAGAGCGTGAGAACGCCTAAAAAGGCGCTTATGAGAACCTGCGAAATCCTGAAGGAGCTTATAGGCGACAGAAGCCCCGAGGACTATATTCTCTGGCACGTATATACGGGAACGTCGCTTCTTACGGAGCTTGTTGAGATAGAAAAGAAATATGGCATCAGCACCAATCACGAGGCGGTAATAGTTTCCCCCGTCAGCGGAGCGCACAACGGGCCTTGGCTTGCGGGATACGGACTTTTGTTTATCCGCCGTGAGGACGAGGCACTCGAGGACTAAGCTATGGGAACTGTTGAAATTAAAAGGGTATCGACCGCCGCTGAAAGACGGGCTTTCGTTAATTTTCCTCTTAATATGTATAAGGGCTCGCCCTATTTCGTGCCGCCGCTTTATTCCGACGAAATGAAGGCGTTTACCGATAAGAACGCTTACAGCGACACCTGTATATCGGAGTTTTTCTTAGCCTACCGTGACGGGGAGGTCGTCGGCAGAATTCAGGGAATAATACAAAAGCAGTATAACGAGCTGCATAACGAAAAAAGAGCACGCTTCACCCGCTTTGATTCGATAGACGACAAAGAGGTCGCATCGGCGCTTCTTACTGCCGTTGAGGAATGGGGCAAGAAGTGCGGTATGGATACGGTATGCGGTCCTCTCGGCTGCAGCGACCTTGAGCGAGAGGGACTTCTTATAGAGGGCTTTGACCAGCTTTCTACTTTTGAGGAGCAGTATAATTTCGAGTATTACGCTTCGCTTATAGAGAATGCGGGTTACGAAAAGGAAATAGACTGGCTTGAGTTCAGGCTTTTTGCACCAAAGGTAAAGAATACTATGCTTTCCCGTGTGGCTGAGCGTGCGCTTGAGCTTAATAAGCTGCACGTCGTAAATGCGGATAAGTATTCAAAAAAGGAATACATATACAAATACAAGGACGGCATTTTTGAGTGCATTGACAGATGCTATAGCCATCTTTACGGTACCGTTCCGTTTACCGAGAATATGAAGAGGGAAATAATAGCTCAGTTTATGGCGGTGATTAACAAGCGCTATCTTATCGTCATATGCGACGAAAATGAAAAGGTCGTTTCCTTTGCATTCTGCATTCCCGGCATCGGAAAGACGCTTCAGAAAAGCGGCGGCAGGCTTACGCCCCTTACGCTTTTGAAATTCCTTCGTGCCGTAAAGAAGCCGAGGACGATAGATTTAGCGCTCGTTGCTATTCTGCCCGAATATCAGTCGGCGGGTGTAAATGCGGTTATGCTTGATAAAATGAACGAATATCTTGAGAGCGGCGAAATCGAATACTTTGAAACCAACCTCAATCTTGAAACGAATACTCAGGTAATGGCACAGTGGAAATACTTTGATGCGCATCAGCACAAGCGCCGCCGTGCTTACGTAAAGAAAATATAGGAGAATGACGATGTTAGATAAGCTTAAGGAAATTTTATCGAAGGTAAATAGAGAAATAGATATGGCGTGTGTCAACGCCGACACCAAGCTCGTCGAGGATTTGCAGCTTGATTCGCTTGCCATAATGCTTTTTGCTATGGAAATAGAGGCGGCATTCGGCTTCAGATTCACAGAGCCCGTAAGATTCGTTACCGTCGGCGACGTTTGCGCTTTTCTTGAAGCAAAGGGATTTTGATATTACCTTAAATTAAAGAAAGTAAAACAGAATAAAAAGACCTAAGTCATCAAGGCACGCAGCAAAGCGCTCCTTTTTTTGATTTAGGTCTTTTTGCATTTATATATTTTTCTTATCGTCGGTTGCGGGGTTGTCTATAAGCTCGCCGTCGGCTGTGAAGCGTGAGCCGTGGCAGGGGCAATCCCAGCTATGCTCCTCTTTATTGTACTTAAGTGCGCAGCCTAAATGCGGGCATCTCGGCGCTGTCGGGGTGATAAGTCCAACGAACGATTCACCTATATTTGCCGCAAGCCGTGGGTGAAGAATGCTTCGGGAGGGCGAGAATACCTTTTCGTAAGGGCTTTTATTTCCGATTATAAGGTCGGTCAGGATATTCGCCGCTGCCATAGCGTTGGTCATTCCCCACTTGTTAAAGCCCGTAGCTACGAATATATTTGGAGTAGCCTTAGAATATTTCCCTACGTACGGGATTTCGTCGAGCGTCATACAGTCCTGCGCCGCCCATTTGCCTACGATTTTTGCGCCCTTGTAGTGATTTTCGGCAAAGACCTCAAGCTCTCGCCAAGCACCGCCCTGCTTGCCCGTGCGGTGTCCGCCTCCGCCGAGCAGTAAAATATCCTTAAAATTGCGAAAGGAAAGTCCCGTGTCATTTTCGTCGATATATATACCTCCGACGTCAGAAGCGCCCTTCAGGGCTATAACGTACGAGCGGTGCTGGTAAAGCTTTAAGAAATATCCGCCGTGCTTATTGATAAAAGGAAAGTGAGTAGCTACGATAAGCCTTTTGAATCTGATTTCTCCGTGGTTCGTGATAGCTATGTCCTGCTTTAAGCCTTGCACCTTGGTATGCTCGTATATTGGCAGACGCTCCGAAATTTTGTATAGAAATTTCAGGGGATTGAACTCGGCTTGGTTTTTTATAAGCACGGCCCCCACGGTGTCTATCGGGATTGCAGGCGTAGGTGCAAGCTCGGCGTTTAAGCCAAGACGCCTTAAGGCGTTGATTTCCTTAAGCAGTTTATTTCTGTCGCTTAGAGAGTAGACGAAGGAGTCCTTGATTTCATAGTCGCAATCAATGGCTTTGCAGAGTCTTGAATATTCCTTGCAGGCTTCGATTTGGGAATTCAGATAAAGCTTTGCCTTGTCCTCGCCGAAGCGCCGAATAAGCTTATCGTAGATTAAGCCCTGACCGACGGATATTTTCGCCGTTGTGTTTTTCGTAATGCCGCTGAGAATTTCCCGAGCCTCAGCAAGAATAAAGTCTACCCCCGCACTCTTTAGCTTATATGCGCACAAAAGCCCTGCAATGCCGCCGCCGATAATCAGAACGTCGGTGCTTTTATTGCCGTCCTGTGCCTTAAAGCTTGTACGCACGGCGCTTTGCTCCCAGATTGATTCCATTAGTATCCCCCCTTTTTTAGGGATATTTTTAGCAAAAAAAGGAAGAATATACGAAAAGCGAGAGAATAGAAGAAAAAAGACGGAGGTGAGCGTAGCCGCCCAAATTCTCCGTCCTCAGATAAGTGTGAATATTATACTTAATTAAACGTCTTCTTGAATCGCTGCGCCGGCAGCTAAGTCCTCTCCTTCACGCTCGGTAATAATTACCGAGATAGCAAGAATTATACAGTAATAGAACATCGTGTGGATATAGAACACGTGATTGTCAAGCAGGCTCATAGAAAGCATTGATGCAAGCGTTAGCAGAAACGCCGTCTTCTCGGTGGTGGGGCGCTTTATCAGCGGTAAAACCGTCCTTATGCGGTAATACGCATAGCTTATTAAGCCGAAGATACCCATCGAGGACATAACGACGAAAATAGTGTTATGAGCCATCGTTGGGAGTATTTCGAGGAACGTAGGCGTGCCGATATCACCAAAATTGAAGAATCCGACGCCGAAAAGCGGCGATTCAAGCAGACATTCAAACGCACGCTCCCAGAGCGCAAATCTTCCGTTGTCGGTGAAGCCTCTGTTTAAATATTCCTCGAAAAGCAGGTATATTTTATCAAAGAAAATTATGAAGAATACGGCCCCGATTGCGAAAAGCAGGAGCGTCATAATCCTGAAAAGCTTTCTCTTTTCGCCCTTTATGCAGCCGAATACCAGGCAGGCTATAAACGTCAGCGTGGAAAAGACGAAAGCGTTTTTTGAAAGCGTTAGAATAGCGGAGGCAAAGCAGGCAACCGTGGCGATAAAGTATATAGGCGAGGCTCGCTTAGTCATAGCGCCGTAGGCAAGCATAGGCATAAGCACCGTAATATTAAAAGCTATCGGGTTAGAAACGCTCCAGCCGAGATTTATCCATTCCTTGAGAATAGAGCCGCTTGGTAAAAACAGATTGTCGTAGGTAAGATACATAAACGCCATCTCGCCGACGAGCACCATTGCGTTAAGAAGCGCAATATATGAGATATAGGATATAAGCTCCGCTTTAGGAATATCACGGAGCCCGAAATAGAAAAGATAGAAGATAAAGAAAAATACCAGCACCTGCGCAAGCCCGTAAAAGAGGTTGCTTACGGTGTAAAACTGGAAGAATGCACCGTTTAATACGAGCGCTAAGCAGAATAACGAAATCGGGAAAAGCAAGGGCGTATTTTTCCTTAGCCTTAGCGCCGAGTATCTTACAAAGCGGTATATGATTGCCGAAAAGACTATCACAGCCAGAATAATTATAACCGTAAGAATAGCAGGTCTCGTGTAATATCCGGGGTCGTATCCTAGCTCTTCCTGAGTTTCATAAAACGCACCGGGGGTGTGTTTTAGGTTTATTTGGTAAAGAAATGTTGTCAAAACTATAATAAAAGGCTTGAGCGTGGGACTGAATATTAAGCAGAAAACAGCGCTTAAAATTATGGGTATATTAAAGTAAAATTCAAGCGCCGTAACGTGACCTATCAATACGAAAAGCGCAACTAAAAAGGGGTAGAGATTGCCGTTAAGGAATTTAACGGCACTATCCCTTAATGAAAGAATGCGGCTTCGTGATAGGGTTTGCTTCATATTCTTGTCCTTTCGTTTTCGGTGGTTATTTTAAGGAGGGTTTCCTGAAATACTCTGCTATGCTCGTAGCGCATAGCCGCCGTGTGCCTTGCCTCGCTATCGATGCTTACACGCCCCGAAAGAAGCGAGAGTATTTTGCTCCTTGCGTCCTCCTTGTCGCCCGGGGTAAATAAAAGTCCTGCGCCGTCTTCAAGTATATCACGGTGTCCCTTAATATCGCTTGCGACAACGTCAGCGCCCTCTGTAAGCGCCTCGACTATATTGAAGGGGAGTCCCTCTATATTAGCCGCCGACACGTACAAGTCGCACGCAGCCATATAATCACGCACGTTATCAATTTTGCCAAGATGGCGCACGCAGTCTTGGATTCCAAACTTCTCTTTAAGCTTTATTTGCTCGTCAAGCTTATCTCCGTCGCCCGCCAGCCAAAGCTCGGCGTTTGTGATTTCGGCTCTTATTTCGGGAATAAGGCTGATTAAAAGCTCCTGATTTTTTCTCGCCGAAAGCTCACCTGCAAAGAAGATAACGGTCTTCCCGTCCATAGAAAGCTCCGAGCGAAGCATCTCCTTATTGCGCTTTACACCGTCGGCTATCATTCCCATTCCCGAGCATTCGCTGACGCAAGTGCCGAGACGGTATTTAAGAGCTATCGCCGTGTCCTCTGAATTCATAGTCACGACCTTGTCGGTCTTTTTGCGAAGCAGCCTCTCGGCAAGGAGCAGAACGCACCTTTTGAGCCTTGCACGCAAGCCTTTTGCGTAAAGCGGGAAAAGGTAGCCGTGAACTACGTTCACCGAAGTGGGGCGTGACCTTTTGCGCATAGCAAGTCTTACGAAAAACGAGGCGAGCGAGGTGTTGAGTATAGCGGTGTCAAAGCCTTCGCTGTCAAGTATTTTGCGGATTCTCTTAACCTCTCTGAAATTCCTCGCCGAGGTGATTTTTTTCTCAAAGGGGATATTAAAATCTGCGCCCTCTCCGTTTGCAAGCACGAGAACCTCGTGCCCCCCTCGGCGAAGCTCCTCTATATAAGGGCGGTGGAACGAATTTATATGCGATATGGAGGAAGCGCAGTAGAGTATTTTACTCATTGGCGTTGCCCTCGCCGCTGTCAGCTGCGTCTTCCTGATTGCTTTGATTTTCGCCTGCATCTGCGGCTGTTGCCTCGGTAGAGCCTTCGCCGCTTTGTCCGCCGCTTAAGTCCTCCTTAGGCTCATTTGGGAGAGCCTCTTTACCGTCCTGCGCTTCGCTTACGGCGTCGACGGTATCTTCATTTGAGGCTCCGATGCTGTCCTCGCCCGATTCGCTTTGACTATCTTCACCGGAGGAGCTTGAGCCATTCTCGCCCGAGAACTCGGCGTTATCCTGATTTTCACCGCCGAATTCTTGAAGCAGAAATTCGTGTATTTCGGCAAGCTCAGGGTCAAGAGGAGCTCCGTAAAGCTCAGGAAGCTCCTTAAGCTCGGTCTCTATATATTTTTCGTTTCTGTTGAAGGCTTTAAACGGCGTTTTCAAAAGAATTGATATATCGAGAAGGAGCGACCAATTCTCGATATAGTAAATATCGGTGTGAATACGCTCCTCGACAGAGGTGTCACCTCGAAGTCCCTTGATTTGTGCAAGTCCCGTCATACCCGGCTTTACGTAATGCTTTATCATATAAAGCGGAATGACGTCTTTGAATTTATTTACGAATTTTGGAATTTCAGGTCTTGGACCTACGAGCGACATACTGCCCATCAGTACGTTAAAAAGCTGAGGAAGCTCGTCAATCGCAGTCCTTCTTATGAACGTGCCGAATTTCGTCTTGCGCTCGTCGGTGTTGGTCGTCCACCTTTCGTCGGAGCCGTCGTTGACTCTCATTGAGCGGAATTTGAGCATAGTAAAGGGAACGCCCATCTTTCCCACCCTTTCCTGCTTAAAGAGAATAGGACCCGGTGAGGAGATGCGAGTGCCTATTGCGGCGATAAGCATAAGGGGGCTTGTCAATACTATGAGAAGCGCTGAGCCTACTATGTCTATCACACGCTTGATAAATGCGTTGGCACGGTTGTCAAGCGGGGTGTTGTGAACGTTGATTATAGGCAGAGAGCCTATATTTTCAAGCTGCTTTTCCGACTTGAAGAAGCCGTAAATAACGGGGAGGAAATAAACCTTTACGCATTTGTCGTCACAGATATTTACAAGACGGATAAGATGCCTTTTATCGTAGGCGTCTATTGCGAATACTATATCGGTGGGCTGATGCTCGTCGATAATTTTATCAAGGTCCTTGAATACGCCAAGCTTATCGCAGGCAAGCTCGTGGTCGGTCTTGTTGCCCACGTAGCCGATAACCATCATTCCGTATTGGGGATTATCGGTAACCTGTCTTATGAAATCCTTTGCCGAGGCGGTGTTGTCACCGACTACTATCACCTTTCTTAAAATGTACTGCTTCTTGTGAAGCGAGCGCATAACGGTAAGGATAAGGTTGCGCTTAAAAATAAGGAAAACCGTGCTTAAAAGCGCTGAAACGAAAACCCAGGTGACCATAAAGGTCTGCGTTTCGTCAAAAGCAATAAAGAAAACGATGGCAAGCAGTCCGAAATAGACGAGATTTGCCTTGAGTATAGCTACTATCGCAAGATAGGTCTTTACGTAAATGTGCGTCTTATAGGTGTTGAACGCCTGATAAATAAGCGAGCCTACTATAACCGTGACGAAAATCGATATAACCGGTACGGGGTCGGTTGGCGAAAAGCTTTCGGGAACTTCACCTATGCCAAGAGATACGAAAAAGTAGGCAATATAGATTGCCAAAATATTTACGAGCATATCAATATAATTCTCAATTATGGCAAACGTGCTTTTATTGTGATTATACATTGTCCTCGTCCCTTCAAAAATTTTAAATATATATTGATTATATAATAGCACTTATGCCACGCTTTGTCAAGAAGCGAGACGAATTATGTCGAAGCTGTGGCGCAGGGTGCGCAAAATACGCACAGGCGTGCCTTGACAAAAGTAGCTTAAAATGATATCATTGATTAGGAAAACGGCCCTGCGAGGAAAATACGAATGAATGATTTTGAAAAAAGTATTCCCGAAATTGAAAAAATTATAGGCTACGAATTCAAGGATAAGAGCCTGCTTATGCAGGCGTTTACGAGAAGCAGCTTCTGCAACGAGGCAAACGTGCGTGCAAAAGTGCCATACCAATCAAACGAGGTGCTTGAATTCTTTGGCGACAGCGTGCTGTCGGCGGCTATCGTGACGATGCTGATACGGCTTCGCTCCGAAAGATATCCCCACGGAATAAGGAGCGACCTTAAGGAGGGGGACTTCTCGAATATCCGCTCCTCGCTCTCGGACAAGAAAAATCTTTCCGATAATATCACCCGCCTTGGGCTTGAAAAAATGCTTATTATGGGCGACGGAGATTCTAAGCTCGGAATAGAAAACGAGCGCTCGGTAAAAGAGGATTTATTTGAAAGCATAATCGGTGCAATTTATATAGATAGCGGCTTTAATATGGAAAGAATTGTTTACACAGTGGGCAAAATGCTTGATATTTCGGTGTATTTTAAGTCGACTAAAAATGCGCCTAAGCAGAGCTACAAGAATACGCTTCAGGAATGGTGCGCCGATAAAAAAAGGCAGCTTATGCCGCCGATTTATCGGGTAGTGAATGAAAACGGTCCTGACCACGACAAGAGCTACACCGTCGAATGTACGGTAGACGGTGTGGCGCTCGGCAGGGGAACTGCGAGAAGCCGAAAGCTTGCGGAGGGACAGGCGGCAAGAGAGGCGCTTATTGCGCTCGGAGTTATCGAGTAAGACATTAATATAATAGACGAAAAAGGACTGTGCCATTAGCTTAATTAAAAGCTTTTGACACGGCCCTTTATTGCCTATGCAGCTTATTATTAAAATTCCTCCTCGTCCTCGTCGGAATGCTTGTATTCCTCGTATGCCTTTTCGCTTAGCTCGTCGTTGAAGACGTTGATATTGTTGGCGTCCGAATAGCCGCGGTCGCCTTCAAGACTGACGAAGCGGTATTCCTCGTCCTCTATATCGTAAAAGCTTCCCGTCACTACGGCGTCCTTTGCGTTGGAGCAGAGAATATCGAGGAAATCCTCGGGGTCAAAGCGGTTAATTTCAATACCGTAATCGTCGTTTGCGACTATCATACGGCAAGCGCCCGTCGACGATAGGTCGTCTTCAAAGGTAATAAATTCGTCGCTTATTTCGAAAAAATCGTCAAACGCTCCCGAAAGAAGGAAGCTCTCTATTTTTTCAAGCACGCTCCTTTGACCTTCAAAGGCAATATCAAAGTAAATTTCTTCGCGAAGTATCATAAAAATCTCCTGAGCTTGGTTGTCGTAGTTTTCTTAATAATTAATATACACACAAGAGCGAAATTTGTCAATACGTTTAATAAAATTAGATGCATACTCACTTGAAAAAAGTCAAAAGGTGTGGTACAATAAAGAAAAAAGATAATTTTAGGAGATTTACTATGATAATTGCGATAGGAAACGACCACGGCGCTGTCGAAATGAAGCTTGAAATAGCTAAGTATCTTACCGAGCTTGGCTACGAGGTTAAGAATTACGGTACGGACACCACCGATAGCTGCGACTATCCGATATACGGAGAGCGTGTGGCGAGAGCGGTCGCAAACGGCGAGGCTGACCTTGGAATTGCTATATGCGGTACGGGCGTCGGTATTTCGCTTGCGGCGAACAGGGTGAAGGGTATAAGAGCAGTAGTATGCTCAGAGCCTTACTCGGCAGAGCTTTCAAGAAGACACAATAATACCAACGTGCTTTGCTTCGGCGCAAGAGTTATAGGTTCTGAGCTTGCAAAGCTTATTGTAAAGAGCTGGCTTAACGCCGAATTCGAGGGCGGAAGACACGAAAAGCGTGTAGCGATGCTTGACGATATAAAATAAAATATCAAGGGAGCTGTCTTAAGCGCAAGGTAAATTTAAGACGGCTCTTTTTTGTGGAGGAAAATATGCTTGGAGCGATAATAGGCGATATAGTAGGCAGTCAGTACGAATGGCAGGAGTTCAAGCGAAAGGAGTTCACTCTTTTTACCTCGGCGTGTAAGTTTACCGACGATACGCTTATGACGCTTGCAATCGGTGAGGCGTTTCTTTTAAGACGGGGGAAGTGGCAGGAGCGAGGATTTCAGAAATTCGTCGTAGAGCGAATGGTGAAAATGGGCAGAGAGCATCAGGCTAATTCCTGGGGCGGAAATTTCTTCAAATGGTTTATGGAGCGCCCCGTGCCTTACGGCTCGTGCGGTAACGGAGCTGCAATGCGTGTAAGCTCGGTCGGCTGGATTTCCGAGTGCGAGGAGGATGTAAAATACTTCTCACGGCTCGTCACCGAGGTATCGCACGACCACGAGGAGGGAATTCGGGGAGCAGAGGCGGTTGCTATGGCTATATACCTCTCAAGGATAGGTAAGCCTATGGATTACATCAAGGAAAGAATGATAGAATACTACCCGAAAATAAAGAATATGACGGTAGATAAAATCCGTCCGACCTACGGCATTGACGGGCTTGGAAATTTTATCACTTGCCAAGGCAGCGTGCCTGAGGCTATCGTTTGCTTTCTGGAATCGGTAAGCTTTGAGGACGCTGTAAGAAATGCAATCTCGCTCGGCGGCGACGCCGATACGCAAGGCGCAATAGCAGGCTCTATTGCCGAGGCGTATTACGGAGTGTCTGAGGAATACGAGGATAAGGCGCTTTCCTATCTTACAGATAAGCTCCGTACTATATATTACGGCTTTAACACAATTAAGAAAAAGAGAGTATTAAATCATAACATATGACAATAAAGGTTTACGAATCAGGCGATATATTGTCGCTTAAGCGACGATGATATTGCTTCGCAGTGATATTCTTTGCTCACGCAAAGAGTGATATTGCCACCTTTGGTGGCAGTGATATTCCTCACCCCAGTGAGGAGTGATATTCTTTGCTTTCACAAAGAGTTATATTGCCTGACGACAATAAAAACCAAAAAATGCTTTTGGGGGTGGCAGGGGACGCTTTGGTTTCAAAGCGTCCCCTTTTTAAATACGTTGGGGCGAACGAATTTAGGTAGGAAAGCGGCGTTTGCGACCGAAGGCGTACGAGGGTACGGCGAGAGTTCAGCAAACGGCGGTAGAATAAAAAA
>JAZRCT010000022.1:0-35055 GCA_045659905.1 Eubacteriales bacterium
CCTCCGCGGCGCTTGGGAAGATCACCCATAACGTCACCAACGTAGTTATCGGGAACGCAAACCATAAGAGCGCCAACGGGCTCAAGAATTACAGGCTTAGCCTTAGGAAGTCCCTCACGATATGCAATAGCAGCTGCAAGCTTGAAGGAAATTTCGTTAGAGTCAACATCGTGGTAAGAGCCGTCATAAAGCTCTGCTGCGAGGTTAACAACGGGATATCCTGCAAGAACACCCTTCTGCATACATTCCTTAAGTCCCGTTTCTACTGCGGGGAAGAAGTTCTTTGGAACTGCTCCGCCAAATACGCTCTCAGTGAACGTAAGTCCCATCTCTTCTCCGGGAGCGAATCTGATTTTAACGTGACCGTACTGACCGGAGCCGCCGGACTGTTTCTTATGCTTTCCTTCTACGTCAGCAGTACCCTTAATGGTTTCTCTATATGCAATCTTGGGCTTGGAAAGAGTTACTGTCGCGCCAAATCTGGTTTTAAGCTTGGATACGATTATATCAAGGTGAATATCACCGAGTCCCGAAAGAACAAGCTGCTTGGTTTCGGAATTGTTTACGTATTTAACGGTAAGGTCCTCTTCAAGAATTCTTGCGATACCGCCCGAAATTCTATCCTCGTCACCCTTGGAAACGGGCGAAATTGCCATCTTGTAGTACGGCTTCGGGAATTCAATGCCTGCATACTTCAAATTAGACTGAGAGGTGGTAAGCGTGTCGTTGGTAGAGGTTGCTGAAAGCTTTGCTAATACGCCGATATCGCCGCATGCAAATTCGTCGATATCTATCTGCTTTTTACCTCTCATCATAAAGAGCTTACCGATTTTTTCCTGAGCGCCGCTGGTAAGATTTCTTAATGTCATATCACGGCGAAGCTCCCCGTTCATAACCTTAAAGAAGGACATTTTACCTACGAATGGGTCGGCTATTGTCTTGAAAATGAATATTGACGTATCGGCAGCATCGGGATTGATTTCGCACTCAACCTTATTGCCTTCCTCGTCAAACGCTATCTCGGTGCCTCTTGCGGTGGGACGTGGAAATGACTGCGCTACTGTATCAAGAAGTGTCTTGATACCCCAGTTCTTAATTGCTGCGCCGCAGAATACGGGCACGATTTCACCCTTGATAATTCCCTGATGTATAGCCTCGAGAGACTCTTCTCGGCTTATTGGCTCTTCATTAAAGAATTTATCCATAAGCTCGTCACTGGTCTGAGCAATAGCTTCAAGAAGCATATTGTGATATTCCGAGCATACGTCCATAAACTTATCGGGAATTTTGCTTTCGGAATATTCGCCCGTAGTTCTCTCAAAAGTGTAAACCTTCATATCTATGAGGTTAGCAAAGCCGATTACGGTGTCGCCGTCTATTATCGGTATCTGGATAGGACATACCGTAACTCCGTATTTTTCACGAATCTGTCCGAATACCTTATAAAATCTTGCTTCGCCGTCGTCAAAGCGGTTGATAAAAAATGCTTTGGGAATTTTTGCTGCCGTAGCATAATTCCAGGCAAGCTCAGTGCCTACCTCGATGCCTGCCTTTCCGTCTACAACAATAATCGCAGCATCGGCAACTCTCACGCACTGCTTTACCTCAGCCTCAAAATCGAAGAAGCCGGGGGTATCAAGAAGATTGATTTTAGTGCCGTTCCAAAGCATAGGTGCGGTAGATGCAGAAATGGAATAACCCCTCTTTACCTCCTCGGGGTCGTAGTCACAAACAGTATTTCCGTCGGTGACAGAGCCAAGGCGGTCGGTAAGTCTTGATATATATAGCATTGATTCGGCAAGCGACGTCTTTCCGCAGTCGCCGTGTCCAAGCAAGGCTACGTTTCTTATGCTTTTTGTTTGTACTTTTTCCATAGTGTATCTCCTTAAGATTGCTTTATAATCCAAGTAAAAGCTTGCATTATATATATTTATTATACACTAAATATTTTGTAAATTCAATATTACTAATTGAAGATTTTAACCATCAAGTGTAGAAATTAAGGCTTATAATTTGGCGAATTTAAACAAAAAAAGAGTACCGTACTCGAAAAAACGGTACGGTACTTAATATCAGTTTGCGGATTTAAGCTTCATATGAGCTAACGCCTCGTAGATATTGTCCACTCCTATCAGCTCAGCGCCCTTTATATTTTTTAAAGACGAATTAATATTTTTTCTTGGCAGAACTATTTTTGAAAAGCCTAGTCTTACCGCTTCCTTTACTCGGTAATCAATATGTGATACTGCTCTGACTTCGCCTGAAAGACCTATCTCGCCAAAGGCTATAAGCTCGTCCGGAATAACCTTATCGGTAATACCGCTTATAAGAGCCATAGCAATCGAAAGGTCGGCGCTGGGCTCGTCAAGATGTATACCGCCCGCAACGTTAAGATAGACGTCGTTTTCATAGAATTTCAGCCCCATTCTGCGTTCAAGCACTGCTATGAGAAGGCACATTCTATTATAATCGAAGCCGTCTGCGGTTCTTTTTCCCGATGGATATACGGTCTTTGTGACAAGCGCCTGAATTTCCGAAATAATCGGTCGTGTACCCTGCATTACGCAGCCTGCGCACGAGCCGCTCGTGTTTTTCGGTCTACCCGCAACGATAACCTCGCTGGGGTTGGGGATTTCAATTAAGCCCTTATCTCCCATTTCAAAAACGCCGATTTCGTTCGTAGAGCCGTAGCGGTTTTTAATTGCGCGGATTATTCTGTACGAATTGGTTCTTTCACCCTCAAAATATAAAACCGCATCCACCATATGCTCAAGCAGCTTAGGACCTGAAATTCCGCCTTCTTTATTCACGTGACCTACGATAAATACGGCGCACCCTGTGGACTTGGCATAATTTATCAGCCTTAATGCGCCTTCCTTGACCTGAGATATGCTTCCCTGTACCGATGTGATATTATCCGAAATCATAGTCTGAATTGAATCAATGATTACCACCTCAGGCTTTACTCTCTCGCACTCCGAAAGGATTATGTCGGTGTCGTTCTCAACAAGCAGATAAAGATTATCGCCAATAATACCGAGCCTTTCGGCACGAAGCTTAAGCTGTCCTTGAGATTCCTCTCCTGATACGTAAAGAATCTTGCGGGTTTTAGAGAGCTGCTCGCAAATTTGTAAAAGCAGGGTTGATTTTCCAATACCCGGCTCACCGGACAAAAGCACTACCGATGAATCGACAAGACCTCCGCCAAGCACTCTGTCAAGCTCGTTCATTCCCGTCTTTGTTCTTATGTATTCGGGAATTTCAAGCTCTGAAAGCTTCTCTGCTACGGATTTTGTCGATTTTGAAGCCTTATATCCGTGAGTAGCTTTATTTTCTTTAATTTCCTGCTCTATAAACGTGTTCCATGAGGCGCATTCAGGGCATTTTCCAAGCCACTTCAGGCTAGAATACCCACATTCTGAGCATAAAAATACAGTTTTACTTCCCTTCACTTTTCTTCCCCTCGATAGGTTAATTTGATAAGTTTCCTTCATTTACATATTTTATAATACCACAAAGTATCGAAAAACACAATTCCTTTTGATATTCTTTTTCGGAAAGTTTTTTACATTCTTCTTCGTTCGAGATAAATCCGCATTCTATAAGCACGGCGGGGTTTTGTGAGTTTTCCAATAGATATAGCTCATTGCCGTTCTTAATTTGTCTTTTGTTATCGTTCTGTAAAAGCCTTTTTACCTCGGACTGTATGCTGCTTGCAAGACGGTAAGAGGAATCCTTATTTCCGTAGTATACCTGAAGTCCTTTATATCTTGAGTCCTGAAATGAATTCATATGTATAGATACGAGCAGAGCGTTTTCGTATGAATTAGCTATTTTAACACGGTTTTTAAGGTCGTATATTTTTCTCATTCCCTTGATGTTTTCTTCCTCGCTATACATAAGACGGTCGGTGGTTCTTGTCATTATTGCTATATAGCCTGAATTTTCAAGATATTGCTTTAATACGTTGGCTATTTCAAGATTCAAATCCTTTTCGTACACTCCGCTTTTGCCAATTGCTCCGCAATCCTCGCCGCCGTGACCTGCATCGATTATTATTGTAGGAAGCTTTGTTTCATTAGCAGAAGCAAAATATGCTTCCGTTGCGTTTTGGTTAAAAGCAAAGCTGAAGGAGAGCAAAGATAATATTATTGAAAAGATTCCCAGTAATGATATAAGTCTGAGATAGTTTTTCTTGCTATCGGTATTATTAAACATAAAAAATGCCTCCATATACTAAAAAATATATGGAAGCAAATTTTTATTTATTCCCCTTTTTATTCTTTACCGTGGGGAAGATTCTTTTTTCGTTAAGTCCCATAACGTAAGCAAAATGCGTCACAAGAAAAGATATTGTCGGGAAAACGAAATAATATATTCCTATCATTAAATCCTTTGTCGCTTCAAGCGCATCGGTAAGCCCGAGAATAACGCCAAGATACATAGAAGCAAAAAATCTGGAAATTATATTCGGGATGGAATATATTGTGTAAAAAATATCTCCGCAACCAAACGTATAAAGAAGAATTGCAAGAAAAGCGATTCCCGTAATTACGAAATTGGGGATGTTCGCATAAACGCCTAAAAGCATTCCTCGGAAAGGCTGTTTCTCTGCCCTTCCTGCGTCTATACGTATTTTATCCTTTGCTCCGATTTCCCAAACTACGGTGTAAATGAGCACGAAATAGAAAAGGATGCTGAACACCGAAATTAAAACCTGGAATAAAACCGGAGTGCTTTCCCCCTCATTCTGCATAGCTCCTGCCGCAGTATAAAGAAATAAGGCAAAAATCGTGATTCCTATTTGATTTACAAAAAGTCTTATTATGCTTTCTGCATTGTTTTTAAAAAATCGCATACCAAGTCCCCGTTGACGTAACGTTATAAGTATATTTTAACATAGCCGTTTAAAAAAACAAGCCTAAAACTTAATTGTTTACAGTTTATCCACTAAATTTTGTTAAAATTTTGTATAATATAAGTAGCTAAATTCTAAACGGAGGAGCGTACATATGTCGGTGCTAAGGCTTAAAGGCGAAGAATTTGATAAATTCCCGTCTATAATCAAGGAATATTCAAGATATCTGGCAGTTATAAAGGGCAACGGCGAAAAGACCGTGTGCGAATATCTGATGGATTTGCGTACCTTCTTCCGCTTCATAAAAACTAAACGCCAAGGAATTTCTCTTGGTAAAGAGGATTTTGAGAAGATTTCTATATCAGATATTTCCCTAGATGATGTAAGAGGCGTAAAAAACGAGGATATTATAGAATATCTCATTTTTGCTAATTTTGAAAGAGTTAATTCTTCTACGACAAGAATGCGTAAATTGAGCGCCTTGCGCTCGTTTTTTAAGTACATTTGCGAGAAAAAAGGATATATGGATATCAATCCGACAACAAACGTTGACGCTCCAAAGCCTGCAAAAACTCTTCCCAAATATATGGAATACGAGGAATGTATAAAGCTACTTGAGGCAATAAGAAGTGATATCGAGTCGCCGACCTTGGTTAGAGATTATGCGATAGTCGTTCTGTTTTTAAATACGGGAATGCGTCTTTCAGAGCTTTGCGGACTTAATTTGCAGTATTTAGCGCCTGATTTATCAACGGTTAAGGTAAAGGGTAAGGGCAACAAGGAGCGACTTTTGTATCTTAACGATATGGCAAGACGTGCGCTTGAGGATTATCTTCAGGTAAGACTTGACCCAAAATATGTAAGAACCTCCGACAATGCTCTTTTTCTAAGCTCAAGAGAACAAAGAATTTCAGATAAAACTGTGCAGTGGATGGTACATAAATATCTTAATAAGGCGGGGCTTGGCTACAAGGGGCTTTCGGTTCACAAGCTAAGACATACCGCTGCCACGCTTATGTATCAGACGGGAAAGGTTGATATAAGAGTATTAAAAGAGGTGCTTGGCCACGAGCAGCTTAATACCACTCAAATATATACTCACGTTGTAAACAGAAACATTGAAAGTGCAATGGATTTAAATCCGTTGGCAAAAGAGAAAGTTAAAAAATATTAATTCTGCCCCGAAACAAGTCTTGAATTTAAAGGAAGTTTAAAAATGAGCAATTTTACTCTAGGACAAAAAATAAAACTCAGACGAAAAGAATTAGGTCTCACTCAAAAACAGCTCGCAGGCGATGTAATGACGAGAAATATGCTAAGCCTTATTGAATCAGATAAGGCTATGCCATCATTTCCGGTTTGTGAATATCTTGCTGCGGCTCTCCGTCTTCCGCTTCCTTTTCTCTTTTCGGGTAAAGACGACTTAAAGACTTATCAAAAAAATGAAGAGGTAAAGCTTTTACGACAATATTTTTCTAACGGCTCGTTCGAGTTATGCATAAAAAATGCTTTAACGCTGGATTTTGAGGACGATGAAATCAATCTTATAATAACAAAATCCGCCTTTGAGCTAGGAAAAAGTCTTATCATGAGAGGCTCGCTTCAAGAGGGAATAAAATATCTTTCTATGTGTGAAGAATACTCAAAAAGAACGATTTATTCCGATAACTCCACGCTCTTTGCAATCAGGCTTTATAAAAGTATAGGTGAATCCTTTCAGTCTCCTATGCTTGATTTTGATAAGAACTCCTTTGAAAACGAAATCCTATCGTCCTACGAAATTGATTTTTACAAATATCTTACATACGACTTAGAACATGAGTACAAAGACGGCTTGATGCGAGCCCATATCGAAGCCAAGCGAGCTATTAAATCTAATAGATACATTGATGCCAAAGCGATTTTGGAGGAGCTGATAGAAAATAAATCACAGTACAGGTATAATGCATTCATAATTTATTCCGTGTATTCAGATATTGAAAGTGTATATCGCCAGCTTTTGGATTTTGAAAGCGCATACAGGTTTTCATCTAAAAGAATTTCTCTTCTTAATGCATTTAATGCTTGATATTCTTTTTGCTTGAATAGAAAATTTTCAGTAAAAATTTATTAAATAAATATTAAAAATCTATTGACTTATGAGACGTTTGGTGGTATATTATATTTAGTGAAATTTGGCATTTTTTCGTGCTTCGTTTTACAAGACTAATATTTTAGGAAGGAGAGATTTGCTATGCATAGCAAATCGGGAATTCAGTTTGGACAAATACACTAAACCTGAAATCTGTGGGCTTCCTACTGTCGATGAGCTGCGTAATGCGCTTAGCAAGACGGCTACTGACGCCAGAGCTACTCTTGCAATGCTTTTTGACGAAGGTACATTCGTTGAAACAGGCGCTTATATTACTCGCGGTTTTTCGGATTTTATGTCCACAGAAAGCGCAAATGAATTTGAAGGAGTTATCACGGGATACGGTGCGGTAGACGGCAAGCTTACCTTTGCATTCTGTGAGGATTCTTCAAGAATGGGCGGCGTAATAGACGAGCGCCACGCAAAGAAAATCACCGACCTTTACACTCTGGCAATCAATAACGGAGCTCCTATCGTCGGCGTTTTCAATTCTAACGGCACGGATATTTTTGCCGGTACAGCAGGACTTGCCGCATACGGCAGAATTATGTCAGCGGTATCGGAGGCATCAGGAGTGATTCCTCAGATTGCTTTTGTAAACGGAAAATGCCTTGGCCTTTGTGCTGCAGTTGCGGCAATGTTTGATTTCACTGTAAAATCGAACGATGCTGAGCTTTATGTTTCCTCACCCGCTCTTACCGGTAAAAAGTCAGCGCAGGATATGATTCTCGCCTTTTCGGGTGAATTGAGCCAGTGCGTAGGCTACGTAAGAAGCTTCATTTCGTTTTTACCCTCAAATTCCTCGGTAGGTCCTGTTTGCGAAGAGCCCAGTGACAATCTCAACCGTATGATAGGAGAGGTAGACTTCTCGGGTGATGCACGCTCTATAATTGCGACCATCGCAGATAACGGCGTTATGTACGAGGTTTCGGCAGACTTTGCCGACTCCGTCGTTACCGCTTTTACTACTCTCGGCGGCGTAAGATGCGGTATAGTTGCGAATTCTTACTCGGTTAACGAGGGTAGAATAGACGCTCCCTCGGCAAGAAAGATATCAAAATTCGTTAATTTCTGCTCTGCTTTCTCAATTCCCATAGTTACTATCGTTGATTCCTTGGGTCTTGTTATTGAGCCTGAAAATGAGGCATCGTTCTTTGCTCCCGAGCTTGCAAAGCTTGCTTCTGCATATGCACTTTGCGAATCGGCAAAAATTACGGTAATTGCAGGTCATGCAATAGGAGCTGCTTACGTTCTTCTTGGCTCTAAGTCGCTTGGAGCTGACATCGTATACGCTACCGATGGCTCTGAAATTTGCGCTCTCAGTGCCGAAAGCGGCGTATCCTTTGCTTGGGACAAGTATATCACTCTTGAAAAATCCAGAGAGGAGCTTGTTTCCGAGTGGAAGAATTCGGTTTCCTCACCGGCAAGAGCCGCAGCGTCGGGCGAAATTGACGATATTATAAGCATAAATGAAATGAGAGCAAGAATTTGCTCTGCGCTTCTTATGCTTTGCGCAAAGGGTCAGAATTCCCTTTTCGGTTACAAAGTTCTTCCTCTTTGATTTAAGGAGGCAATATGAATTTTTTACTTGAAATAACAAAGGACGATTACAGCACTAAAAATCTTCTATCTCAATTCGATTTTAGCGAGGTGCTTTTGTTTGGCGGTAAAATGCTTCTTATTGGTATGATTGCCGTATTTGCGGTGCTTTGTATTATCTGGGCGCTTCTTATCGTGTTCGGTAAGGTGTTCAATAAGACTAAACCCGTAATGCAGGAGGTAAAGAAGCCTGATGCAGCCGTTGTTGAAAGCGTAACATATGCTCCAAGCAGCGAAGATGAGGTAATAGTCGCAATTGCCGCCGCTATTGCTATGGCGGAAAGCGAAGGCTCAGGAGCGAAATTCCGAGTCGTCTCGTTCAGAAGAAAATAATATACTTTAAATTGAAAGGGATTTTTGAAATGAAAAGATATAACATTACCGTTAATGGTACTTCATATGAGGTTGTAGTTGAGGAGGTTGGCGCTGATAGCGCAGCACCCGTCTACACCGCACCCGTTTACACTGCTCCTGCCGCTCCCGTGGCTCAGCCCGTATCAGCCCCCAAGGCTGCACCTGCAGCTGCTCCTAAAGCAGCACCTGCTCCCGAGGCTGCCGGCTCCGCTTCGGTAACTGCACCGATGCCCGGTACCGTGCTTGATGTTAAGGTAAGCGCAGGTCAATCCGTTAAGAAGGGTGACGTTATCTGCGTGCTTGAGGCTATGAAGATGGAAAACGACATCCCTGCTCCTCAGGACGGCGTTGTTGCTTCCGTCAAGGTTCAGAAGGGCTCTTCTGTATCCGCCGGCGACGTACTTGTAACTCTTGCATAATCAGTTAAAGGATACAGGTACAGTTTAATGTGGAATGATATTTTAACCTTTTTGAAATCCACTGGAATATATAAGCTGTTCTTTGCCGAAAACGTTACTACACCATGGTGGCAATACCTCGTAATGTACGTTATTATCGGTGCGCTCTTCTATCTTGCTATCGTAAAGAAATTTGAGCCGCTACTCCTTATGCCGATAGCATTCGGTATGCTCCTTGCCAATCTTCCCGGAGCAGAGCTTATACATCTGGATTTCTTCTTTGATGATTACTATTTTGCCTTTAGTGGCACCGAAGTAGATCCTAACTGCTTATTCTCTCAGGAGTTTACTCAATTCCTTAACGAAATAGGTCCAAATGCCTACACGATTAAAAATGGTATTTGCAATATTGATATGAGTGTAAATGCCGAAAAAATTACCGAAGCATTTAATGCTACTCTTGGCAGCTATGCAACGCTTAGTGATGGAGCAATACATATCAAAATGTCCACTGTCGTAAGCGAGGTAGTTACAAATGGCGGACTTGTCGATATCCTTTACCTTGGAGTAAAGCTCGGTATTTATCCCTCGCTTATATTCCTTGGCGTTGGTGCTATGACGGATTTCTCTCCCCTTATTGCTAACCCTAAGTCGCTTCTTATGGGTGCTGGCGCACAGCTCGGTGTTTTCGTTGCATTCTTTGCGGCGCTTTTCCTTGGATTTTCTCCTATGGAAGCAGGAGCTATCGGTATTATAGGTGGCGCTGACGGTCCTACCGCAATTCTCGTAACAAAGGAGCTTGCGCCTCAGCTGCTTGGCGCTATTGCGATTGCGGCGTATTCCTATATGGCGCTTATACCTATCATTCAGCCTCCGTTTATGCGTCTTCTTACCACCGAAAAGGAAAGAAAAATTAAGATGACGAATCTTCGTAACGTAACGAAGACTGAGAAGGTTCTTTTCCCTATCATTGTTACCGCTGTTGTTGTCTTCCTTGTTCCTGATGCTGCTCCTCTCGTAGGCTTCCTTATGCTAGGAAACCTCTTTAACGTCTCTGGTGTTGCGGATAGACTTTCCAAGACTGCGCAGAATGAGCTTATCAATATCGTTACTATTTTCCTTGGAGTTTCGGTTGGCGCTACTGCGAACGCAGGTAATTTCCTTAAGCTTGAAACTATATTCATAATCGCTCTTGGTCTTTGCGCATTTATAATTTCTACCGTTGGCGGATTAACCGTAGGAAAAATTATGTGCAAGGTTACGGGCGGAAAAATCAATCCTCTTATTGGTTCAGCGGGTGTTTCGGCAGTTCCGATGGCGGCAAGAGTTGCGCAGGACGAGGGCCGCAAGGCAGACCCCTCCAACTTCTTACTTATGCACGCTATGGGACCTAACGTAGCCGGAGTTATAGGCTCTGCTGTTGCGGCGGGCGTATTTCTCTCCTTCTTACGCTGATAATAAGTTTATTCTGAAAGGATAAAAAAATGGCAAAAAAATTGTTAATTACAGAAACGGTGCTTCGTGACGCTCACCAGTCTTTGGCTGCGACACGAATGACTACCGAAGAAATGCTCCCCATTCTCGACGCAATGGATAAGGTTGGTTATTATTCTCTTGAGGCTTGGGGCGGCGCTACGTTTGATTCCTGCCTACGTTTCCTCAACGAAGACCCTTGGGACAGACTCCGTACTATTAAGGACCACGTCAAAAATACCAAGCTTCAGATGCTTTTCAGAGGTCAGAATATTCTTGGCTACCGTCATTACGCTGACGACGTGGTTGAATACTTCGTTCAGAAGTCAATAGCAAACGGTATTGACATTATCCGTATTTTCGACGCTCTTAACGATGCAAGAAACCTTGAGACTGCTATTAAGGCTACAATCAAGGAAGGCGGACACGTTCAGGCGGCAATTTCCTATACCACATCTCCATTCCACACCAACGAGGGCTTTGCTCAGTATGCAAAGCAGCTCGAGGAAATGGGCGCTCATTCAATATGCATAAAGGATATGTCAGGACTTCTTAAGCCCTACGAGGCATATCAGCTCGTTAAGACTCTTAAGGGTACGGTTAAGATTCCGATTCATCTTCACGTTCACTACACGGCAGGTATCGGTTCTATGTCGCTTCTTAAAGCGATTGAGGCAGACGTTGACGGCGTAGATACCGCAATTTCGCCTTTAGCTATGGGTACGTCTCATACGCCAACCGAGTCACTCGTTGCTACTCTCCAGGGTACTCCTCACGATACAGGACTTTCGCTTGAAAAGCTCGACGTAGTAGCTAAGTACTTCACTACTATCAGAGAAAAGTATCTTGCAAACGGCCTTATTGACCCCAAGGTGCTTAAGGTTGACGTAAACGCTCTTCGCTATCAGGTTCCCGGCGGTATGCTTTCTAACCTTATCTCGCAGCTTAAGATGGCCGGAAAGTCCGATAAGCTTGACGCAGTTCTTAACGAGGTTGAGGCGGTTCGTCGTGATGCAGGATATCCTCCGCTCGTTACTCCCACTTCTCAGATAGTTGGAACTCAGGCTGTAAACAACGTAATTTTTGCAAACGAGGGCAGATATGCAAGAGTTACCAAGGAATTCAAGGCTTTAGTACGCGGCGAATACGGTAAGTGCCCTGCTCCCATCACTGACGATTTCAGAAAGAAAATCATCGGTGACGATGCAATAATTGATTACAGACCCGCAGATAAGATTGCTCCCGAAATCGATTCTCTCAGAGAAAGAGTTGCTCGCTATCAGGAGCAGGAGGAGGATCTACTCTCGCTTGCTCTCTTTGAGACTGTAGCTGTTAAATTCTTCGAGTGGCGAAAGCAAAAGAATAATAATCTCGACGGCAACGGAGATGCAAACAACGGTATTCATCCAATCTAATAATTTTTTAAGAATTTATTCTTAAAGCAAAAGGGGCTGTCGAATTTAGGCATAACCGAATAAAAAACGAGGGGTATTGTGAAAGAAACACAGTACCCCTTTGATAATAAGCGTAATTTTGAGGAAATTAAGGTTGAAAAACTCTTGTTTTTCCTCTTTTTTATTAGTTTTTTATTCTAATGCCGTTTGCTGAACTCTCGCCGTACCCTCGTACGCCTTCGGTCGCAAACGTCGTTTTCTGCTCTAAATTCGTTCGCCCCAAGGTTCGGGTCTCATTAAGAATTCGCTAAATTTTTATTTCTTGCCGCATTTTCTCCGATTTTGCATTGATTTTATTGAATTCTTAATGAGACAGAACAGTTTTAATTCAATTATCTTTAATTTTCGCCGGTACCGTCCTGCTCGGAGTCAACGTGTGAATCGGAAGAATCCGCATCTGCAGTCTCCTCGGTGTCGGTATTTACCTGTTCTTCAGAGGTCTTGCTCATATCGGCAATATCTCCGTTTCTCAGGTCGTTATAGAAATTATCAAGAAGATTTCCGGAGCCGCGCTGCTCTCTTTCCTGCTGGCGGCGTGCTTCCTCCTCTTTTGCAAGCCTTTCAAGCTCGGATTTGTTTTCTTCCTCGCTCTTACGGCTTCTTTCCTTAGCTATATTATCTATTTCCTCAAAGGTAGGATTTTCGTTTTCCATAGCAGCCTTAAACTGCTCGTCGTCCATAGATTCGTACTTGAGAAGGAATCCCGCAACGAAGTGAAGCTTTTCAATATTCTCGCTGAGATAAGTCTTGCATCTATCGTAGCATTCGTTGATAATTCTTCTGATTTCGTCGTCAATGTCGGAAGCGGTCTTTTCGGAATAATTCTGTCCCGACGAGAAATCTCTGCCAAGGAATACTTCGTCCTGAGAATGCTCAGAGCCGTAAAGGACTGTACCGAGCTTCTTGGACATACCGTATCTCGTAACCATATTTCTTGCAATAGAGGTCGCCTGCTGAATATCGTTTGAAGCGCCCGTGGAAATATCGTCAAGCACCAGCTCCTCAGCTACTCTGCCGCCGAGCGCAAGAACTATATGGTCTACCATTGCATTTCTTGAGCTGGTCATTCTATCCTCTGTGGGAACACTGATTGTAACACCGCCTGCAGAGCCTGCGGGAATAATAGTAATATGCTTAACAGGGTCCGTATGCTTACAGAAATACGATGCTACTGCGTGACCTGCCTCGTGATAAGCGCAAAGCTTGTTGTCGGCTTCCGTTCTTACCTTGCTCTTTTTTTGAGGACCGAGGAGCATCTTCATATACGAATCCTCAATATCCTTCATACCGATTAGAGATTTATTTCTCTTTGCGGCAAGAAGCGCTGCTTCGTTAAGAAGATTTGCAAGCTCCGCTCCCGTAAATCCTATTGTAGTCTGAGCAATTTTATTAAGGTCAACCGTAGCCTCCAGCGGCTTATTGCGGCAATGAACCTTAAGTATTGCTTCTCTGCCCTTCATATCGGGATAATTTACTGTAACGCGTCTATCAAATCTGCCCGGACGCAAAAGTGCAGGGTCAAGTATGTCAGGACGGTTGGTTGCAGCCATAACTATTACGCCGGAATTGGTGCCGAAGCCGTCCATTTCAACTAAGAGCTGGTTTAAGGTCTGCTCTCTTTCGTCGTGTCCGCCGCCAAGTCCTGCGCCTCTATGTCTACCTACTGCGTCAATTTCGTCTATGAAAATGATGCTGGCAGGAGTTTTTCTTGCGTTTTCAAACAAATCTCTTACTCTTGAAGCGCCGACACCAACGTACATTTCAACGAAATCAGAGCCTGAAATCGAGAAGAAAGGCACGCCTGCCTCGCCTGCTACTGCTTTCGCAAGCAGAGTCTTACCCGTACCGGGAGGGCCGACTAAGAGAACTCCTCTTGGGATTCTTGCACCGAGCTTTACAAATTTTGAGGGGTCTTTGAGAAATTCGACAACCTCTTCAAGCTCTGCCTTTTCCTCGTCTGCTCCCGCTACGTCGGCAAACTTAACCTGATTTTTATCAGAGGAGAGCTTTGCCTTTGATTTTGCAAAGGAATTGAGCTTTCCGCCGCCACCCTGACGCATAACGAAGAACCAAAGACCGCCAAGAAGCAAGGCAAAAATAATATAAGGAAGATAAGCCACGTACCAAGGCGTCTCGTCGACAGGCTTGAAATCGTAATGCTTAAGATTCGTTCCCTCCATGCCGATTGCCGTCTCTGCCATCTCGTCAAGCCTTTCGAGCTGGAAGGAATAGCTGAATCTGTGAGTATATGTCTTTTCCTTAAGCTTACCCGTCGTGGGGTCGGATTCAAGAATATAGTTTCCGCTCTCGTCCTTTAACTCGTTCCCCTTATCGTCAAGCTTGATTACGTATGCATTTAAGGATAAATTTAACCCGCCGTCAACGACGAAGCTGGTTACTAAATTCTTCTCAAAAAGCTCTAAAATATCGCTCGAAAGAAATTCCTCGTCCTTTTTAATAGAGCTTGTATAGATCGAAACTGCTGTAATTACAACAGCCACTATTACAATGAGAATAATTATATTTTTAAAATTAATTTTCATTTAAAATTGCCTTTGCCTCCGTAAGAGTATATTATTCTTCATATTTATCGTATATGCTGACATAAAGCTTTTTGCTATCCTTTTCAGAAGAATTATCACGTACGCCGAAGCGAGGGACGAATAAAATTCCCTCATCATCGCAAATTATAGGATATTTCTCTCTCTTGTCCTTTGGGATTTTTTTATCACAAAAAAGCTTTTTTAGCTTACGAGTCATACCGCCGAAAACGTAAGAGTCACCGTCAATCTTTTGGCGTACTCTTAAGTCCCCGATAATTATATCATTGGGGATTGAAGCTTGTGTTGAAAAATTGTAAACATTTGAAGAAATCTTATCGCATTTATTGTAAGAAAGATAAATTATGCAGTCGTACTCGGGAAGAAGGTTTTCGCCAAGAGAAAGCTTTATTTCTTTAAGCTTTTCCATTTCTTCTAAGCAAGCTTCCCTCTTTACAATTTTGCAGACGTTATCCCTGCATATAAAGCGCAGACCTGCTTGTATGTCTATCGAAAAATCCCCGCATCCGCCAAGCATAGAATAGATTTTATCTATATGGCATTTTTCGCCGGATACGTGGGTTAGCTCTGAGGTCATAAACCCAAGCACTCGCATAAATATGGATTTATGAAGCGAAACCAGTGCGCTTCTTTTAATAGCGCCGTTTTTATAATTTTCATCAAAAAACGAGCGGCTTATACCTACCAAGCAATCGTTGTCGCCTCTTAAATTTTCCCCAAGTCTTAACGTAGTATGCTCGATACTCTTATTCAAGCTGCGAAGCTTAGGTAAAATTTCGTGACGTATATAATTTCTCGTATATTCGTCAGAATTGTTGGTGCTGTCGGTAACGTATGGCAGATTGTATTTATCTAACGCATTTGTGATTTTTTCCTTTGAAACCCCTATAAGCGGTCTTATAATATCGCCTCTTATTGGAGAAATTCCCGAAATACCAAGCGTTCCAGCTCCTCTTGAAAGATTAAAAATTACGGTTTCAAGATTATCGGTAGAATTGTGAGCGGTAACGACCGTGCTTACGCCGTTAAGCTTTAAAATGCATTCGTTAAACTTGCCATAACGCATTTCTCTTGCTGCAAGCTCTAAGCTGACGCCTTTTTCCTTAGCATATGACGGAACGTCGATTTTCTCACAAAAGAAGTGAACATCAAGCGCATTACAGAAAATACGGGAAAATTCCTCGTCTTCGTCCGCTTCTACGCCTCTTATGCCGTGATTTACGTGTATGCACGCTAGTTTAAAGTCCTCGTACGAGGAAAGCTTTTTTAAATACAAAAGAGCCATTACGGAATCAGCACCGCCTGAAAATCCAAGAAGCACTCCGCTTTTAATTTTAGGTAGCATGGAATGCTTTTCGACGGTAGCGCTTATGCTATCGTAAATTTCAGAGAATTCGGGAGAATTCAGAAATTTTTCAATGCATTCCTCGATTTTTCCACGTTCAATCAATTTTCTCTGTTTTCCTCAAGAGTTCTGAATTTAGTAAACTGACCTATCCAGCCCATTTTTACACTTCCTACCGAGCCGTGACGGTTTTTAGCTATAATAACCTCTGCGGTATTAGAGGTGTCCTCCTGAAGCTCGCCCTCCTTTTCCTGAGTCGCTCCGATATCCTTATAATAAGTATCTCGGTATAGGAAAAGAACAATGTCGGCGTCCTGCTCGATAGAACCCGAATCACGAAGGTCTGCAAGCGTAGGACGCTTGTTGGTAACACCTCTGGCTTCCGTACCTCTGTTTAGCTGAGCGCAGCAAAGAATCGGAATACCAAAATCCTTCGCCATAATCTTAAGATTTCGAGAAATCTCGCCAACCTCCTGCGCACGGTTGTCAATATTCTTTTTGGAAGCTTGCATAAGACCTATGTAGTCAATAACTACGAAGCCCAGGTTCGGAATTCTTCTAAGCTTTGAACGCATTTCCGTAACTCCGATTGCGGAGGTATCGTCTACGTAAATATCGCATCCCGAAAGTGTGGTAACGACACCTGCAATGTTCTCCCAATCCTCGGTGGACAATACTCCTGAACGAAGACTGTGGGAATCGATAAGCGCTTCGCTTGATATAAGTCTTGATACGAGCTGCTCTCCTGACATCTCGAGCGAGAAGATAGCCACAGCCTTGCCTGATGATTTTGCGACGTTGGTTGCCACGTTCATAGCAAACGAGGTCTTACCCATACCCGGTCTTGCTCCAACAATTACAAAATCGCCCTTGCCAAGCTCTACAAGCTTTTCGTCAACACCCGAAAAACCGCTCTTGATAGCATCCTTTTTGCCCTGATTATCAGAAGCCATAGAAAGGTCCTTGTAAACGACCTGAAGTATATCTCGTATATGTCGCAGCTCCTTGGTATCGTTGCCCTTTGAGATATCAAATATCTTCTGCTCGGCGGCATCGATAATTGTCCTCACGGGCGAGGTTTCGTCGTATGCCTCGCCGCTTATATCCTCGCATACCGAGATTAAGCGTCTTAAAGTAGACTTATCCTTTATGATTTTTCCGTAATCCTTTATGTTAGCGGCACCGGTAACAGTCTCCGCTAGCATAGTAATATACTGAATTCCGCCGGATTGGTCACGATATCCCGATTCAACAAGCGCATTTACAAGAGTGACAGGGTCAATCGTCTTACTCTCATTATACATTTTAGTAATGCAATCGTATATTCGCTTATGCTCCTCAAGATAAAAGTCGTCCTTCGTTAGAAGTCCGCCCACTCTGTCAAATGCGTCAGGCTGTCTGATAATAGCTCCCAAAAAAGCCTGCTCTGCATCAATTGATACGGGCATTTGCTTAATATTTAGACTTTTGTCTTCCATTTTTTACTCCAAAGTTTTATTCAGTAACCTTAACTGTAAAGCTCGCTGACACCTCAGGGTGTAATTTTACTGAAACAGTATAGCTGCCGTAAGCTTTTATAGAATCCTTTAGCGCAATTTTTCTCTTATCAATATCGCAGGAAACGAGTCGTCCAAGCTCGGTGGCAATATCCTTCGCAGTAACCGAACCGTAAAGTCTGCCGTCCTGACCGTGTCCCATTTTGATTACAACCTCCTTATCGCTTATGCGAGAAGCAAGGTCCACTGCTGCTTTCTTTTCCTCACGAAGCTTGAATTCCTTAGCTTCGTTCTTTCCTTTGAGTTCGTTCTCCGCTTTGGCATCTGCGGGTACTGCTTTCTTCTGAGGAAAAAGGAAATTTCTTGCGTATCCGTCGGATACGTTTATTATCTGGTCCTTCTTGCCCTGACCTTTAACGTCACATAAAAGTATAACCTTCATATTCATCCTCCAAAAGTAGAATTTAAGTTAATTATCAATTTCGTCAAGATAATTGTCAATTTGCACCTTGAGCGATTCCAAAACCGAAAGAGTTGAATCTGATTTAATCTGAGCGCCCGCTATATCAAAATGACCGCCGCCGCCCATTCTCTCAAGTATAATCTGGACGTTGATTTTGCCCTGCGAACGTCCCGAAATGTGAATTTGCTCACCTATTCTTACCAAGGTAAAGGCTGCATCGATGCCCTTTAGCGAAAGCATTTTATCTGCTGCCTTTGATGCAATAATTCTGTATGATTCATCGGTATTTCCGTCGCAGCTCGATATAGCTATTCTATCTTTATATACAGAAATCGCCGTGTGGAATCTCGCTTCCTTAGAAAGGTCTTCGGGCAGTGTCTTGAACAAATTGTATACGTCCGTGGGATTTGCGCCCGCTCCGATAAGGTACTGAGAAGCGGCAAAGGTACGAGTACCGGTGTTCCTTGTAAACTGCTTTGTATCAAGCAGAATTCCTGCGAGAATCATATCCGCCTCGCATTTGTATAGGTTAGATGAGCTGATAGCATTCTCCAGCATCTCGGTAACCAATTCACAGGTGCTGGAAGCAGATGGCTCGATATAAGAAAGCACTACACTGTCAGGAAGCGGCTCACCCTTTCTATGGTGGTCGAGAATTACTACGTTGTTGACCTTTTTTGATATATCCGAGAATTGCGAGCGCTCAAGCGTATTGTGGTCTACCAGAACAACAAGCGTATCGGGGCTTATCAAATCAAAGGCTTCCGCAGAGTCTACGAACGTCTGCGAGTAGCTTTCCTCAGTCTGCATATATTCAATGCACGGCGCTATATTTTTATCTCTCATATCCACTGCAATTTTGGATTGAACGCCGCAAAGCAAAGCAAGTCTTGAAATTCCGATACTAGCGCCAAAGGAATCGAAATCGCCGTATCTGTGGCCCATAATGATAACGTTATCCGCTCTTACCATAAGGGCGTTTAGCTGATTCGTGAAGGTGCGTGAGCGAACGCTCGAACGCTTGTAAAGCGACTTCGTTCTGCCTCCGAAATACTCCGTGCCCTCGTCGGTCTTATAAACCGCCTGGTCGCCGCCACGCTGAAGCGCCATATCGATAGCGCTCATTGCGCTCATTTCTCGCTCGAGAAGCGTTCCTTCTATTCTTGAAACGCCGATAGACACCGTAATTGAAACTCCGTCGCCAACTCTTGTATCTCTTATCTCGTCAAGAATTTCAAAGCGATTGGCAATGCATTCGTCAAGCCTTGCAGAATCAAAAAACATAAGGTATTTATCGTTGTCATAAGACTTGATAACACCGCCCATAGACCTTGCCCACGCTTTAATTTTGTCGTCTACTGCCGATACTGCATCACGGAATTTCTCGTGGACGTACTGCATTATATCCTCTGCGTTGTCTATGGCGATATAAGCAACCGCTACACGCTCGTCGGCGTATTTTTTCGTAACGTTGACGTAGTCGGTAATTTCGGTAAGCGATACCAGAAATAAGCCGTTGCCGCTATTTGAAATATTGAAGCCCTCAAGCTTGTAAAGCCTACCAAAGATATCAATCGGCTCTTCACCGAAATTATCCTTAGTAATAGGCTTATCAATCAAGGAGGCTATATTGCCCTCAACGTAATTGCCGTGCTCGTCAAGAATCTTATGCAAGGCTTCGTTGTACCAAAGTACAGTACCATATGAATCAAGGACTATTGCAGGCTTATCGCTATTGCGGAATGTGACTGCGGCTTCCGATTTAAGCAGCTCTTCAAGTGAGGCTATTGGAGCGTGTGTTCTCTGCTCCTTACGCTTAAGACATATTATGAGAACCTCAACAATATAAAGTGTGATAAGGATAGCGACCGTTGGATAAGGATGAAAGCTTGTAAAAGCCATTAACAAAGCGAAGGCTATAATGTTAACGCAGCCGAGTGATATGCAAAGCGCTAAATCGCGGAAGGTTGCGTATAACGGCTCGTTTTTTTCTCTGCTGTCTTTCATTTAAAGCTCCTGTTCTATTCAGATATATTTTGCTGTCGGTTGAATAATACCGTCATATAAACGCCGACGTATGAAACCAAGACGAATCCGAGTGACGGCATAACGATTACAACAGCTATTGCTATAAACAGTAAGAATCGCTGCTTACGTATAGCACGAGAAATGATGCTTAGATACTTAAAGCCCGTATAAACGAATACCAGCATCAAGGAATTGCTTATATGAGTGATAGATACGGTGAATACGTCGCTTCCATAAGAAATCAATGAAATAAAGTAGACGATAACGTAGAATACAGCTACAAGTGTAGATGGTGTAAATGCCGCAAAGCTTTTTAATATGCCGTGTCTGCAATTTCTTGTCACAAGATATGAAAAGAATTTTATTGAAGCTCCGCTCAGTGCAAATGCTATAGCAAAAACAATCGTAGGCCAAAGCTCGAATACTGAATTTATTACCGTCTCTATCGCTCCGTATGACACCGATTCCACAGCTCCGTCCGGAATTTGCGAAAAGGACGCAAAAATATTGTCTGCAATGTAGGCTTTTGTCTCGATTATGTTTCTCGATATTTCAGAAAAAACTGCCGATACGTCAACGCTCTTAATGCTAATTGCGCATTCAACGTAAGGATATATAAAAAGATACGTTATGAATGCCGAGCATATACAAAGCGAGCAAAACGCTTTTGATTTTCTTTTGGCATAGCAAAGCGCTAAAATAATGGCAATTGCTACCGTAATCAACGCATACGGTATGTCGCTTAGTGAAAAAAGACCAAAAATGCCTATTGCCGCTATCGGAGCGATAAAGGAAAATATTCTCTTTTCAGGTCTTTCAAACAAGAAGAGCGAAGCCAGTATTGCGGCTGAAAAAGGAAGGAATAAATAGCTGATAGCAACCGTGACAAACGACAGCAGCAGAAATATTCCAATATGAAAGCCCATAAGCTTTTTATAGCTGCTTTTTGTGTGAAGCTCTCTTATCATTTTATCCTCCCGATAAATTTATACCTAGTAATTATACCATATAAACATATTAAAGTAAAGAGACAATGAAAATATTTTATAAATTTTGTGTGAATTCCGCTGAAAGAAATTTGATATTTGTCTTGAAAAAAAGCTCGTTATATAGTAAAATGAATGTATTAAAGACTAAAGGGGGATTTTATGAACGTGCTCGATAGGCCTGTTGAAAGCTTAAACGGCGTCGGAAAAGCACGCCAAGCGCAGCTAAAAAAGCTTGGCATATCTTCTGTGCGTGATTTAATAAAGTATTATCCCCGAGCTTACGAAAACAGAGGTGACGTCAAGCTTCTTTCGGAAGCCTCCTTTGAAGAAAGCAATTCATTCCTATTAGTTGTTGCTACCTCTGTCAGGACCGCAAATATAAGAAAGGGGCTTTCTATCTCAAAGTTCCGTGCTTTTGACGAAAGCGGAACGGTGGAGGTGGTATTTTTCAACAGTCCATTCGTAAAGGACGTTTTTACGGTAGGCGCACAGTTCAGGTTTTACGGAAAAATAAGCCTTACCAAGAATTTGTTACAGCTTAATTCTCCTAAATACGAGCCGTATATCGAGGGTAAGCCACTGCTTGATTTCGTTCCCGTATATCCTCTTACCGAGGGGATTTCCTCTAAATTTCTTGAAAAGCTTATTTCTTCGGTTATAGACGAGGCAGCTACCTCGGTCGTTGACTTTCTTCCTGAGAAATTGCGGCTTGAAAATTCCCTTTCCGCTTTATCGTATGCGATAAGAAACGTGCATTTCCCCACCGATGAGGATGCGCTTTCACGCTCAATTCGCCGACTTGCTTTTGACGAAATGTTCATTTTCGGCATGGCGATAGCGCTTAATTCTCAATATCAGAAGCGTAGCGACGGTATTAAATTCGCCCCCTGCGATATTAAGCCTTTCCTTAATTTATTGCCGTACGAGCTAACCGATTCGCAAAAGAAGGCGGTAAACGATATATATAAGGATACCGTGCTTACCTCGATGGAAGCACCAAAGGCGATGTCAAGAATAATAGTCGGCGACGTAGGCTCGGGAAAGACGGTTTTATCCGCAATTGCTATGTATATATGCGCAAAATCGGGATATCAGGCGACGCTTATGGCTCCTACTGAAATTCTTGCAAGACAGCATTATCAGGAGCTTAGCGGAATTTACTCAAAGCTTGGAATTTCCTGCGAGCTTCTTTGCGGCAATACGTCTGCTAAGGAAAAGACACGCATTTATCAAGATGCTTCTCAGGGTAAAATCGACGTAATCGTGGGCACGCACGCTCTGATTTCTGACAATCTTTGCTTTCATAATCTCGGTCTTGTAGTAACCGACGAGCAGCATCGCTTTGGAGTAGCGCAAAGAGCGAAGCTGAAGGATAAGTCAAGATCTGCGCATCTTCTGGTAATGAGCGCAACCCCAATTCCCCGCACGCTTGCCTTGACAATGTACGGCGACCTTGACGTATCAAGGCTTACCGAAATGCCAAAGGGCAGACAAAGAGTCGATACCTTCGTCGTAGACGAGGGATACAGGGCGAGAATTAACGAATTTATTAAAAAGCAGGTTATGCTTGGCGGGCAGTGCTACATAGTATGCCCCAGTATAGAGCGTAGTGAGGATGGTGCAGAATGCTACGATGCTCTGACTATTACTCAAAGCGCAAGAAGAAAACCGCTCAATTTAAAAAATGCCGTAGAATACGCTGAAACCCTGAAGGCTGTTCTTCCCGAGTGCAATATTGCCTGTCTTCACGGCAAAATGAAAGCCAAGGAAAAGGACTCGATTATGTCATCCTTTGCCAAAGGCGAAATCGACGTAATCGTGTCCACTACCGTAATCGAGGTAGGCGTAAACGTACCTAACGCTACGCTGATGATTGTAGAAAATGCCGAGCGATTCGGTTTATCCTCCCTTCACCAGCTCAGAGGCCGAGTTGGACGTGGGCAAAAGAAATCCTACTGCATTCTCGTTTCGGATAAAAATTTCGGTAATGCTTATGAGCGCCTTGAGGTTATGAGAACCGTATACGACGGCTTTGAAATTGCAGAAAGAGATTTGTTAATTAGAGGCCCCGGAGATTTCTTTTCGAGAAATTCCGATAATAATCTTAGGCAGAGCGGTGGTTTTCGATTCGATTTTGCTTCAATGTGCGACGACTCTCAGCTAATGGAGTTGGCTTTTTCCTCAGCAAAAAAGGTGATTGCCGGCGACAGATATCTTGAAAATAAGGATAATTATCTGCTGAAAAAACGGCTCGAAGAAGTAATTTACGTTAATCAATCAAACATCTCCTAAAGAAAGGTTTTTTTCAATGAATATTCAGCCACTTGCCGACAGATTGAGACCTACGACCTTTGAAGAGGTTGCGGGACAAGCGCATCTTGTCGGCGAAAAAGGAATTATAAGAAAGCTTACCGTAGGCGGCAGAATTCCCAATATGATTTTTTATGGTCCTCCCGGCACGGGAAAGACCACGGTTGCGAATATAATTGCAAAAAATTCGGGAATGCAGCTTCATAAGCTAAACGCTACTACGGCTTCGCTTCAGGATATAAAGGACGTTATTGCCTCCTGTGATAATATTTTTTCTGAAAGCGGTACGCTTCTCTATCTTGACGAAATTCAGTATTTTAATAAAAAGCAGCAGCAGTCTCTCCTTGAATTTATGGAAAACGGTAAAATAACGCTTATAGCCTCGACTACCGATAATCCGTATTTTTGTCTATACAAGGCAATTTTATCAAGAAGCAGCGTTTTTGAGTTCAAATCAATCACCGCCGAGGATTGCATACCTACCTTAAGACGTGCGCTTGCTACTCTTAATTCGGATTTTCAAGTAGAAAAAAGCTGCGACGATAGGACGCTTCTCAAAATTGCCCGCTCTTGCGCAGGCGATTTAAGAATGAGTATCAGCGTGCTTGAAAACGTTTATTACGCCTCTGATGAAAAAATAGCCGACAAGGAGCTTGACGAGCTTTTGCCGAACGTTGTAGGTGTATACGATCGTGACGGCGACAGTCATTACGACCTGCTATCCTGCCTGCAAAAATCGATTCGCGGCTCCGATCCTGATGCAGCGGTGTTTTATCTTGCTAAGATTCTAGCAAGCGGCGATATTATTTCTCCTATAAGACGTCTTCAGGTGATAGCCTCCGAGGATATCGGCTGCGCCTATCCTATGGCCGGAGTAATAACCCGTTCACTTTGTGAGAGCGCAAGAGAGCTTGGACTGCCCGAGGCGGCAATTCCTCTTGCCAACTGCGCAGTAATACTGGCTACTGCGCCTAAATCTAATACCTCTTATATCGCCTATGCGAGAGCTTCTCAGGATTTAGCGAGCGGTAAGGGTGTAAATCCTCCGCCTCACCTTCAAAGCCCGCTTTTCAAAGGCTATCTCTATCCGCACGATTATGAAAACGATTATATACCGCAGCAGTATCTGCCCGACGATATAACCGACGCTAAGTATTATGAGTTCGGACAAAACAAAACCGAGCAAATCGCAAAGGCGTACTATGAAATGATAAGAAATAGCAGCCATTCAAAAAAGTAAGATTTTTTATCATTGACATATTTCGATTTATTTGTTATAATATAGAAAATATGTTAATTACCTATTAGGGCGCTCGAATGCCTATTCATTAAATATGTGATCGGAGCTATTATGATATATCATTTCGTCCTGAATCCAATGTCAGGTAAAAATGCAAAAAAGGCAAAGAAGAACGTTCAAGCCATGACGGAGAAAATTCGTTCCGCTTGCCAAAAAAGACAGCTCAGCTATAGAATTTATTATACGACCAGCGTAGGCGATGCTACCGAATACGTACGCTCAATGATAAATACCACCAAGGATCGCCAGCGTTTTATATGCGTGGGCGGCGACGGTACGATAAACGAAATCGTCAACTCCGCACCTCAGCTTCCCAATATAGAATTTGGAGTTATTCCTAACGGCTCGGGCAACGATTTCGTGAGAAACTTTACCAATACGGAGCTTTTCTGCGATATAGATGCGCAAATTGACGGCGAGCCTATACCGTTAGACCTTATAAAGTATAACGATAGCTACTGCGTCAATATGGCGAACATAGGCTTTGACTGCTCTGTCGTAAAGGAAGCTGCAAGGCTTAAGAAATTCAAGTTCGTTTCTCCGGGGTTATCCTACATATTCGGCGTATTTGTAGCTTTGTTTAAGAAATACGGCACAAATATGAAGATTATTTTCGACGACGGTGAGGTTATTGAAGCTAATTTGCTTCTTACCGCTATTGCTAACGGAAGATATTGCGGCGGCGGATTTAATTCCAACCCCAAAGCGCTTCTTGATGACGGCCTTATTGATATTGTGATAATCAAGCGTGTTTCAAGATTCACGTTTATGAGTCTTATAGGTATGTATAAAAAAGGCACTTATCTCTCCTCAGAAAAGGCTATGAAATATATTACATACAAAAAAGCACCTCATTTCAAAATGGAATTTGACGGTCCTGTTGCCGTTTGCATAGACGGTGAAATCAAGGGCGCTAAGACTATTGATTTTTCCGTTGAGAAGAAGGTATTGAATTTCGTTATACCAAAGGGCTCTGAAATCAGATATAAAAGTCAGGAATGACACTATGAATATTTTCAAGAACAGACCGCTAAGCTTAATACTTTGTATTATACTTGGCGGTTTTTCTCTTTGCTTTATAAAATCTAATATTGTCTTTGCGGTGCTTTTCTCGCTTTCATTGCTTTTGCTTGTTTTATTTATATTTCACAAAAAACTAAGAGAAAAGCATATTTTAAAGGTTGGGGCGATAGCTTTTCTTTTAGCCTCTCTTATTTTTAGTATTTATTTCGGTCTTTGCTTTTTCCCTGATAAATATTCAGACGGTGAAGTAACGGTTGATGCGACGGTTATAGCTATAAAAGAAAATAACGAAAATTTAAAAACGCTGACCGTACGTATGTCCTCAATCAACGGCGAAAACACACTTAAATACAAAGCCAAAGTTTTCGTGTATAACTCTGATATTGATTTTAAATCAGGAAATAAGATATCCTTTAGTGGCAAAATTAACTGTCTGAACGTCGGATCTGACAACTACGATATATCTAAAGGTATATCCTCATACGTATATACCGATGACATTGAAATTAATGAAACAGGTACTGTGACGATTGATGGCTTCTTTACATCCGTAAGGGATACGATTAAAGACTATACGGACGGCGTCACAGACCAAAAGTCAGCATCGCTTCTAAATGCGTTACTTCTCGGTGAGCGAGAGGAGCTTTCGGGAAAGACGGCTCTTGACTTCAAAAGAACCGGTATAACGCATATTCTTGCGCTTTCCGGAATGCATCTCGTTATTTTAACGACTGCTATAACCTTTCTTTTGAAAAGACTTGGCATAAACAAGCGAATATCTATTATAGTATCAATGGTCTTCGTTGTTGTTTTTATGGCCCTGGTAGGCTTTCCGTCCTCGGTTGTGAGAGCCGGAGTAATGCTTTTGATTTCTTCTTTGGTATATTTGCTCTCGGGTTGCAAGGACAATATTACCTCACTGTTTTTAGCGTTTGTGATTATTCTCTCTACGATGCCGTATCTGATATATGATATTTCGCTTTGGCTGTCTGTTTTGTCCACCTTAGGAATTCTTGTGTGCCAAGAATACGTGGGTACTAAATACGACCCGGGCTTTAAATTTTCTAAGCTACTCCTGGGAATTAAAACCTCACTTCTCTTCTCTCTTTTTGCCATAGCTACAACCTATGCAATTGCGGTCGTCTGCTTTGAATCCTCAAGCCTCCTTGCGCCGATTGCGACGCTGGTTGTTGGATTTATGACTAACGTTTACGTATATTGCGGTCTTGTAGTTTTAGCTATCGGAGCTTTAATTCCGGTAGGCGTACCTTTAAAATATCTTAGGTGGGCTATTGAAGCTATCGTTTCTGCGTTTTCCTCGCTTGAAATTGCGTGCTTTTCGGTTGAGAATACTCTTATTAAAATACTTGGCGTCACGCTTACGGTATTTATATTATTGTTTTTCATAATCAAAATTAAAAAGAAAAAATTGGTAGTTGCATTAATTGCATCCTTGTATCTGATTATCAACGTATTTGGTATATCATTTAGTGTAGATGCAAAAGCAAACGAGAGTATAAAATATCAGTCTTACGGAAACGAGGTTATGCTGATTACCGGCTCAGGTAATGCTTATTTTCTTGACTTTGGAGAAAGCAATTCAGGTTCTGCTTATATAAACGCAAGCTATGCTTATGAGAACGATATTTGTGTAATTGACTACTATTATTTACTTAATTATTCGGAAAGCTCTATAAGTTCTATAGAAGAAATATTGTCAAAAATTAAAATAAACGAAATAAAAATACCGAAGCCTAGAAATTCAGATGAAGCTGAGCTTTTGAAAAAGCTTGCTTACTGCGTATCCGAATTTTCGGTGAGTGTAGAATTGTACGATGCAAAGGAAGAATTAAATCTCGGCAAAATTGAAATGCTTACGATTACAAGAAATGAGTACGGATACAGTCCCGAGAGCTTATCGTTCGTCCTTGCGATGGGTGAGGAAATGTACGGCTATACCTCGGTATCTGCGCTTGAGACGTCAAAGCTATCCGAATCGTTGTTTTATACCTGCAAGGGTGTTATAGTAGGTGATTTCGGGGATAAGCCTTATGAAAAATACGAGCTTGATTTATCGTCGGAAAATCTGGATTTCGCTATTATTTCAAGCAAGAACGTAACTATTGCCTACTCGGATGAAAAGGCGTATTATAAAAACAAAGCGGAAATCACGCCCTAAGGTGTGATTTCCGCTTTTACTTATACGTTGAAAAGGAATTCGACAACGTCGCCGTCCTTCATTATATACTCTTTGCCCTCGCTTCTTAAAAGACCTTTTTCCTTAACCTTGTTGCGGTCGCCCTCTCTTGAGAGGTCGTCAAATGCTACTACCTCGGCACGGATAAATCCTCGCTCAAAATCCGAATGTATCTTACCCGCAGCGCCGGGAGCCTTTGTGCCTCTCTTTATCGTCCACGCTCTGACCTCTTTAGGTCCTGCCGTGAGGAAGCTTATAAGACCGAGGAGCGTATAGCCTGATTTTATAAGCTTATCAAGTCCGCTTTCTTCAATGCCAAGATCTGCAAGGAAGGCTCTCTTCTCTTCTCCGTCAAGCTCTGCTATTTCTGCTTCAATCTGTGCACTGACTGCGATTATTTCGCTCTTTTCCTCGTTTGCACGAGCTTGAAGCTTAAGGTAGCCCTCGTTAGAATTATACGAGCCGTCAACCTCGTCCTCTGATATATTAGCTACGTATATTATCGGCTTAAGCGTAAGTAATCTTGATTCCTCTACGTACATAAGCTCCTCGTCGCTAAGGTCAAGGCTTCTGGCGCATTTTCCGCTCTCAAGGCAAGCCTTTACACGCTCGAGGACGGCAAGCTTATCAAGAAGCTTTTTATCCGCTCTTGCGGCCTTGGTCGTCCTATCGATTGCACGCTCAACGATTTCAAGGTCAGAAAGAATGAGCTCTATATCTATCGTCTCTACGTCACGAAGCGGGTCAATATTTCCGTCAACGTGTACTATATCGTCGTTGACGAAGCATCTTACTACGTGAACTATGGCGTCAACCTCTCTGATGTTTGACAAAAATTTATTACCAAGTCCCTCGCCCTTGCTTGCGCCTTTTACAAGTCCCGCAATGTCAACGAACTCAATTACAGCTGGCGTATATTTCTCGGGATTATACATCTCAGCAAGCCTATCAAGTCTGGCATCAGGCACTGCTACTACACCAACGTTTGGGTCAATGGTGCAGAACGGGTAGTTTGCGCTCTCAGCTCCTGCATTTGTAAGCGCATTAAACAGAGTGCTTTTGCCTACGTTAGGCAATCCTACTATACCGAGTTTCATCTATAATATTCTCCTTGATTTATAAAAATGCTTCATTTTTTTAGAAAACCTCAATTATTATACCATAATAATGTATAAATTTCAACACTCTGAAAAAATAAAGTATATAAATTAAGCCTCTGTCACAAGGATGGAGGCTTAATTTTGATTATTGCCTTTTCATTTGTCTTAGGAAAAAGAATATAGCTAAGGCAAGGCTTGCTGTTCCATAGCCTAAAACCCAGAAAATATGCTGCCATATATCACCGAAATTTCCTGAAATAACCGCTCTTTCAAGCTCGACGGCGTGAACGAACGGAAGCATATACGCAATATTTTTAAATGCACCGCCAACAAGCTCAAGGTCAAACCAAATACCAGAAAGCCAAGCGCAAAGATTGGTAAGCAGCGCACCGCAAATCCCTCCTACCTGCTTATCGTTTAAAATGCTTCCGAAAAGCAAGCCTAAAGCGATAAATAGTATTGAAATCGGCACTACGAAAAGGAGAGCAAGGAGTATATTTACCGTTATATCAAGACCAAGAAAAACAGCAACGATATAGCAAATAGCGCTCTGCGCTATCGAAAAAGGAATCATCGGCAAGGTGTATCCGACTATAAAATCAATAGAGGTAAGAGGCGTTGTATACAATCGTTGGAGCAACGAGCTGCCTCTGTCTTTGGATATAAGAATTGCCGAAAAGAGCGACATAAATGAAAGCCCAAACACAGTAACACCGGGCGAAAGGTGCTCTATTTCAAAGAGTGGGACGGGTATATTTGCCTGAATTGCGCTAAGGAGTAAAATAAGCACTAACGGAAAGCCTAGACCAAATAATAGATTTAAGGGGTCTCTTATAATCTCTTTTGCGTTTCTTATCGAAAAGGTCAGCGTCCTCATTCCTTGGCCTCCTTTACTATTCGTATAAATGCTTCCTCGAAGCTTTCGCTCCCCATTGAAGCCTTTATCCCTTGTGCAGTATCACACACGAGAAGCTTACCGCTTTTCATTATGCCTACACGGTCAGAAAGCGCCTCGGCTTCTTCCATATAATGGGTAGTCAAAATTATCGTAACTTTACCCTTTAAGCTACGTATAGTATCCCAAAGCTCGCTTCTTGCAATAACGTCAAGCCCAAGCGTCGGCTCGTCGAGAAACAGTATCTTAGGCTCGCCTATCAAAGCCATAGCAATGCTTAGCCTGCGTTGCCAACCTCCCGAAAGCGTCCCTGCCTTTCGTTTCATTACCTCGTCCAGCATAAAAATCTCGGTAAGCTCTTTGATTTTAGCGTTTCTTTTTTCTCTGTTGAAGCCATAGATACCGGCGATAAGCTCAAGATTTTCACGAACGGTAAGTCCGGGCGCAACGGCTGTTTCCTGCGGTGATACAGAAATAAGGGATTTAACCTCTAAAGTATCCTTTACAATGCTTTTACCGAGCAAATACGCATCACCTGCGCTGGGCTTGGCAAGACAAGAGAGCATTTTTATGACGGTCGTTTTGCCTGCGCCGTTAACGCCTAACAGCGAGAAAAGCTCCCCTTCCCGAATATCGAGAGAAAGATTATCTACTGCAATTACGTCACGGTATCGCTTTGTAAGTCCCAATATTTTAATTGCGTTCATTTGGTTTCCTCCGATAAATGTCGCATTCTTAACCCCTGATATACGTCGGTAAGTATATTGCTTATAAGCTCCCAATCAAGCGAAATAAAAGAGGTAGCAAGCATAGTGCCTATACCGTGCACGCAGGTCCAGGCTTCAAGATGCATAAGAGTAGCCTTTTCTTTAGAAATTCCGTTATTATCCATAATTATTTTTACAGCGGCATCGAAATCAAGAGTAGGAATAAGCTCCTTCTCTTTTCTATCACGCATAAATAATAACTTAAACAGCTCCTTTTCTTCCTTGGCAAATCTTATATAAGCCATACCGAATGACTTATATATAGGATATTTTTCCATCTCGGCTTCTCTCTTTAGGTAATCAAGATATATTTTATATCCCGCAGAAACCACCGCTTCCTGCAATTCCTCCATGGTTGAAAAGTTTGAAAAAATAGGCTGGGTTGAGCAATTTAACTCAGTCGCAATTGCCCTCGCATTTATCGCATCTATTCCGTTTTTTCTTACAAGCTCAAGGGAGGCTTCGACTATATCCTCTTTCGATATCTTAATTTTGGGTGGCATTGATAAGCTCCTTATATATCGATCGTTATATATCATATGTTATTATACCACAAAATTTATATATGTCAATATCCACATCGAATTTTATATATAATTCAATGAAAATTAATATTTTGTTCTTGACAAAAACATAAGTTAATAATATAATTTAATTGTGAACATTTTAATGTTTTTAACAAAGTTAACAATTAGGAGGTTTAAAATGGATACTAAGTTACTTATTGTAGACGACGACGTTAACATTTGTGAGATGCTAAGACTTTATTTTGAAAACGAGGGCTATTCTGTTAAAACCGCAAACGACGGAATCGACGGCTTGCAGGCATTCAAAATTTACGAGCCTGACCTTGTGCTTCTTGACATTATGATGCCTAAAAAGGACGGCTGGCAGGTTTGCCGTGAAATCAGAAAGGTATCGTCTAAGCCCGTAATTATGATTACCGCAAAGGGCGAAGTGTTTGATAAGGTGCTTGGCCTCGAGCTTGGCGCTGACGATTTTATCGTAAAGCCTTTTGATATGAAGGAGCTTTCTGCACGTATAAAGGCGGTTCTCCGTCGCTATACCGCTCACACCAACGCCTCCGACGAAGAAGTTGTAAAATTTGAAAATATCGAAATTAGCCTTCAGAAGTATGAGCTTAAGCTCAACGGCAAGGCTCTTGATATTCCGCCTAAGGAGCTGGAGCTTCTCTACTTCCTCGCATCTAATTGTAACCGTGTATTTACCCGTGACCAGCTGCTTGATAAGGTATGGGGATTTGATTATCTCGGCGATTCACGCACCGTTGACGTTCACGTAAAGCGTCTTCGTGAAAAGCTCGAGGGCGTTTCGGATAAATGGTCGCTTAAGACCGTCTGGGGCGTAGGCTATAAATTTGATACTGCAAATTAATATAAAAGAAATGAAGATTCTATAGTAAATGTTGGGGTAAATTCTCAACAAAAATAAAAAGACGAGCATAAAGATTAGAAATCTGTTAGAATAAAGTTGCAACACCAAAACTAACGGATGTTAATCATTATGCTCGTTTCTAATTATACTCAAGAAATATATATTTTTCTACCAGAAAGCTGCAAAATGCCGAGGACAGACGTTATTATAAGGCGGATAAGCGCTTTGTCAGACAGCTTTTTCATATTCTGTTGTTCCATAACGCTTCTACCTCCTTAAAGATAAAGATATTTGCTTTTTCTCGGTTTTTATGTAATGCCTATGCCATTTTATATTTTATCAAAATATTAGATATGATATTTTCGGCAATCAAACAACACAAGCGGTACAGCTTTCCTTATGTTATTTGATTGCCGCCCAAGCCCCGAAGGACTTGGGTGGGCTTGATTAAATCTAAATATCTTAGTTTTCGTAGTTGATTACGCCGGTGCTTGAGCACTTATTTACCAAGAGTTCAGTCTGTGCCTGAGCAGCTTCCGTAAGAGATACGGTCACGTTAGAAACAGTCCAGTTGGTAGTTCCTCTATTCCAGAAAATACCCCACTTTGCCTGCGCTGTGGCAACATCCTTCAAGGTAGAATCAATATTGATTTCACAATTCTTAACGGTGATAGGAGTAGAGTTGGAACGAATGAGGTAAAAGCTTTCGCCAATGTTTGCATCGGTCAAGGTTGAATTGAATTCACAGTTCTGAACGGTAACGCCGTTACCAGCCTGAACGTTGATGCAAGAGTTGTTAAACGTACAATCGTCGATTACAAGGCCGGTAGCAAAGTTGCCGAGAAGCTGCATACCTGCATTTTCAAAAGTACAACCTACAATCTTCGAAGTACCCGTGCCGTTTCCGCGAGCACAACCGATTCCATATTCGCCGGAGCTGATGATCGTGCAGTTCTTCAAGGTAAGAGACTTAACGTCCTGAATATCGAGGCTGTGTGCAGTGGCACTGGTATGATCAAATGTAACGCCCTCAAAGGTTACGTTAGCATCATACATTGTCGCACCAACGCCTTGGTTGCGATAACCTAAAGTAACAGTTCCCGAAATAACAGGGGTAGCACCTTCCATCGCCTTAATCACAACGTCACCGCCGGATTTACCGAGAGCAGCTACGGTAATAGCAATGTCACCGTTGTAAGTCATATCTGCAAGATAAATGACCGTGGTTTCACCAACGGGTGCGTTCTTGATCGCGTCAATCAACGCTGCGGTGGTATAAACGATTTTCTTTGCTTCGTCAATAACCGCATTAACCGTTCCTGCATCGTCATCACCATTCATAAGAATATCGCCATTGATAGAGGCCTCAGAGCCGGAATAAATAAACTCACAGCCGCTTATAGTGAGGTTTGTTACAGTGCCGTCCACGCTTGCAACCACTCTTACGGGAGCCGCATAAGACGAAGTATCGTTACCGATTGCCTCTTTGTTAGCAGCTATATTGGATGCAGTAGCGCAATCTACAAACGTGCAGTTCGTCAGAGTATAGTTCTCAACGCCATCCTTATTGTTCTGGTTGATACCAACCGCATAATCTGTGAACTTAGTGTTGGTCACGGTCAGGCTGTCAAGACCTCTGCACCAAATAGCCGAATCTCTGTAGGTATCCGTACCGGTAAATGTACAGTCGCTAATGGTCAACGACAAGTTGTAATTGCCTGTCGTATAGTTCGGCAATATAACCTTAGAAACATCCTCACAGCCGCTCAGGGTGATATTCACCGTGGCATTCTCGGGAACAGCTCCCCAAACTGCGCAGCCGTTGAGATCGTATACCGTAAGGTTTACGGGCGAATCAATCGTGCAAGACATTCCTGTTGAGCCGGGTACGCCTATTTCAAAATCACGCTCGCCACCGCTGATGTACGCATCGTTACCGTAAACGGTGATGCTGGAGCAAACGTGCGCATGGTTTACAGAACCAAGATCAGCATTGGGCTTTAAGTAAAGAACACTCTCTTCTGCGCCACTGTTGTGAATAGCAGTCAGAGCTGCGTTAAGTGTTGCATAATACTGACCGTTTACGCAAGCAACGTTAGCGCCGAAATCAGCCTCGGTTGTACCTGCGGGAAGGAAATAGGGTGCTGCTGCATCATACTGATCGTCGAAGCTGTCGCTCTCGGCGGTCATCTGAGTAGCAAATACGTTGATGCCAAGATCGATCTGAGGAATGTCAGTGCCGTTGTGGTTTGCTACGTCACCAATGTCGGTGGGCATATAGAGTACCAAAGCGAGATAAATCTCATCCTTAGAGTTCATCGAAGAAGCCTTGGAATAACCGGCAGAGATCTTCTTTGCATCGGTTACAGCGGCAATGGCGGCAGCTCTGCCTGCGGCATCCGTGCTGTAAGCACCGGTTTCGCCGTTCACGTTTTCAACCACACCGAACATAATGTAGTCGGAGAGCTTAAAGGTTTCGTTTTCCTTGTTTTTACCCTCAATCTCGTTGAGGATACTGATTCCGAGCTGATACTTGAGAGCAAGCGTACCTGCATTAGCAACTCTGAGATATGCAACCTCGGTTACACCCGGTTCCCAAAGTTCGTTTGTGAGGATGTCGGAAGCACCCTTCACGTCCGTCCAATCGGTTCCGTTCCAGTATTCCAGTTCAATATCAAGATTACCGGATTTGATGATGTTGTTTGCACTTGTCACACTGTCAGTAAACCAAGCGAACGTAGTTCCAAGCAGCATAGCGAAGCAAAGAAACAGCGCCAGGATGCTTGACAGCAGAGCGTGCTTTGTGTTTTTTGCGTTAGTCATTTGTTTAACCTCCTTATGGTATAAAATTTTGCCAGACTAACTATATAAGGCGGATTTACCGCTATACAGCAATTAAGATTCGTCGGATTCCTCGCT
>JAZRCT010000023.1:0-6115 GCA_045659905.1 Eubacteriales bacterium
AAACAAATAAAAAAGAGGAAAAACGAGAGTTTTTCAACCTTAATTTCCTCAAAATTACGCTTATTATAAAAGGGGTACTGTGTTTCTTTCACAATACCCCCGTTTTTTATTCGGTTATGCCTAAATGCGACAGCCCCTTTATTTTTTTGCTTTTTGACTAACCTCACACTTTATTAGCAATACTAAAAGGGAGTAACGGCTCTCTTTTTGCAAAATTTATTCTTTTTCATAAAATGCGAAAAGAGACGCTAACATTTTTCGTATTATTCAAAGGAGGCAGTGAATGGCAAGCATTGTAATTATCGGCGGTGGTGTGTCGGGACTTTCGGCGGGGATTTACTCCTGCGCACTCGGGCATCGGGTGACGCTGCTTGAGGCGGGCGCTACGGTTGGCGGAAATCTCACGGGCTGGCAGCGTGAGGGATATAAAATTGACAACTGTATTCATTGGCTGACGGGCACTAATAAAAGCTCCGACACCTATAAAATCTGGGATGACCTTTTCGGAATTTCTAATATGGAGATAGTAAAATGCGACACGCTTTACACCTACTCCGAGGACGGCGTGCGACTCTCATTATATCGGGATTTAGAGAAAACCCGAGCAGAGCTTTTGAAAATATCTCCCGAGGACGAAAAAGAAATTCTGGATTTCACGGAGGCTGTCCGCTCAATATGCTATATCGCCGATACGAACGGAAAGGATAAATCTGCCTCCTTAAAGGAAAAGGCGCTCGCTGTAAAAAGGCTTGCAAAATATTCAACACTTACCGTGGGTACTATGGCAAAGCGCTTTAAGAATAGATATATAAGGGGCTTTCTTTGCTCCTTTATCACCGAGCGTTTTGCCGCACTTGCGCTTATCACCGTCTTTTCGCATTTCACCTCGGGAAACGCCGACATACCGAGAGGCGGCTCGCTTGAGGCAGCGGGGCGTATGAAGGAGCGCTTTTTATCCTTAGGCGGCAAAATAAGCCTTAATTCGGAGGTAAAGAAAATAAACGTAGAATGCGGAGTTGCAGGCTCGGTAACGCTTGTTAGCGGCGAGGTAATCGAGGCTGATTATATAGTAGTCACCACAGACCCAAAGACTGTATTCGGCAGGCTTTTGCCCGAGAAAATGCCAACTAAACTTAGCAAAAGATACGAAAATCCCTCACTTATGCGCTTCTCAAGCTTTCAGTGCGCATTCGCCGTAGAGTGCGAGAGACTACCCTTTTCGGGGGATTTCTGCTTTTGTCTTCCAAGGCGTGACAGACTAAGGCTCGGGGTAGACTTTATCACGCTTCGGGAATTTTCGCACGAAAGGAATTTCACCCCCGACGGCAAGAGCCTGATACAGACTATAATATTCCTTGGTGAGGACGCCTCGCTTGAATTTATAAGGCTAAGAGAGGAAAATTACGACGCCTATTTAAAAAAGAAGGTCAGACTTTCCGAAATCGTTGAGGGAGCGATTATAGATAAATTCCCCGCACTTAAATCCAAGATAAGGCTGCTTGATTCCTGGACGCCAGCCACTTATAAAAGATATATAAGGAGCGAAATAGGCTCTTATATGAGCTTTGCTTTTGGCAAAGGCTTCATACCGACTACCTTGAATATAGGAAGCCGCTTAGCTAAAAACATCATATTTGCCACGCAGTGGCAAACGCCGCCCGGAGGACTTCCGATTGCGGCTATGAGAGGCAAGGCTGCGGCAGAAAAAATTGCGAAGCTCGAAGCGAAGCTTTCGACAGGTGCGCTTCGGACGAAGCGCTACGGCAGACGGTATCGGAGCGTCGGTCAGGGCTTATAGGCTTTTTCGCCCTTGCCCCGAATCAATCCAAAAAGCTTGATTATACCGATATACACGCAAAGCGCAAAGATTACTTCGATAATTAAAAGCGAGAGAGAGCTTTGCGCTCCTGCCCTCCTAAATGCGCCAAGGCTTATGCCGGCAGAAGCAAGCGAGGCGACGCACGGCAGAAGAATTGAATTTACAAAGGAAATTTTAAAGCGGATTTTCGCACGTAAGCGTATCAGCGAAAGCAGGAAGTTGTAGCCCTCCATAAGCACGATACAAACGGCGTACCCCATAATTCCCATTTTAGGTATCAAAAGCCATACCAGGATAACCGATAGTATACTGTCGGTGATATTAACCCACATAGAATAGACCTGCTCACCGATACCCTTAAGCACCGAATCGGTGACGTGGTCGAGATACATTATAGGCACGACGGGGGCAAGCACGGCGATATATACGCCCGCCGAGCGTGAATTATATATCACGTAGCCAAGCTCCTCCGAAAAGAGTAAAAGGAAAGTGGAAATAACTATTGCGTAGGAGAGCGTAGCGCCCAGTGCTTTGCCTGCGAGGCGCTTCATTCCGTCGGCATCGCCCCTTGCGCTACGCTCGGCAAATTCCGGCACTAAAAGTCCTGCCAGTGAGGATAGCGTTGCCATAGGATAAAGCACGGTGGGTATTGCCATTCCGTGAAGCGTACCGTAGGAGGCGAGCGCCTCGCTTCTGCTCTCGCCGTATTTGCGCAGTCGCTTCGGAATTATGATATGCTCGAGGGTTACGAGCGCCTGCCTTATGTAGGCGCTTACGGCTAAGGGCGCAGCGGTTTTAAAGACGGCGGGGAAGCTGCTTCCCTGCCGTATTCTTTTGCCTTTAGTGTCGATAAGAAACTGAAGCAATATAACGAAGAAGCAGAGAAGCTCTGTCAGCGTCGTGCCGAGCGAAAGGCAAATCGCCGCCTTAAGCGGCGACATATTCTTTACTGCGGTAATAAGGAAAACCGTAATACCTACCTTAAATAGCTGACCTGAAATCTGAGTTATAGCATTTCCCGTAACCCGCTTCACACCTACGAAATATCCCGAAAACACCGAAATCAGGGCAAGCGGTATGAGCGACGGCGCTAAAACCTTAAGGCATATCGCAGTGCGTCCGTCGTCAAGCACCGTACCCGAAAGCCACTCAGCTCCAAAAAAAAGCACGAGCGCCGCTGCGGCGCTGAAAATCAGAGCGTAAAGCACGCCTCCTATAAGCACCTTGCCAACCTCACCGTCTCTGCCCTCCCCTCTTGCCTCGGCGACGAGACGTGTAACGGTAAGAGATATACCCGAAGTAGCAAAGGTCACGGCGAAATTATATACTGTCATAACGACGGTATAAAGTCCGACGCCGACAGCGCCTACTTCTCTTGTGATAAAGGCGTTAAAAAAGAGGGCGACGGTACGCATACCCAAAGATACGGCGGTCAAGAGGATTCCGTTTTTAAAAAAGCGTTTGCTGTTTTCACTTAGCTTCATAAATTATGTATTCACCTTTGTAAGACTTTCGCTTTGGTTTTTATAAATGCTTATTCCGCAAGAGCCGAAAAAAGAAGCGCATTGGAATTTTAATTCTTGATTTTCTAAATAAACAGTGATAAAATTGATTTAATAATTCTTTTAACAGTGCGAGGCAAAATGGAAAAAAATATCTTTTTTGAAAACCTGCGTATAATCTTCCGTGACAATTTCAGAATAACCCAGCTTTATGCGCTTTATCTTGAGCGATTTCCCGAGCTTATCACCGAGGAGCTGGTATCCGAGCTTACCGCCGACGGCTTTATGACGAAGCGTGAAGCGGTGGCAGCGCTGCTTTGCGAGATTTTCGGGCTTGACACCGAAGGCTCCGCCGACGACAGAAGGCTTTACCGTGATTATATTCTGCCGTCCGTCAGAATAATGGACGAGAAAAGATACCTCTCCAATCCTTATTATAAAAACATACGCCTTGACAATATAAAAAAGGGTGAGTGGGAAATAGTTAAGGAATCCTACGCTCCATACCGAGGCGTCGTGGCTTCGGATATGGAAATCGGACGGGACTTTTCCGAAATACCGCCGCTTGGATTTTTTGAGCAAAGCTTCAGCTTTCCCGCCGTATCCGAGGGCGGCAACGAATGGATGACGCTTACCCCCGTAGACCTTGATACGGTAGACGAGGCGATAGCCGCCGCACACGGCAGAGTTGTAACCTTTGGCTTGGGACTTGGCTACTACGCCTATATGGTATCGGAAAAGGCGGAGGTTGAGAGCATTACGGTCGTAGAAAGAAGCCGTGAGGTCATAGAGCTTTTTACTACTTATATTCTTCCGCAATTCTCACACCCCGAAAAGGTGAATATAATCGAGGCTGATGCATACGCTTATATGGAGCATCAAATGCCGAAGGAAAGCTTTGATTTAGCCTTTGTGGATATATGGCGTGACGCTTCCGACGGCAGCGAGGCATACCGCAGAATGAAGCCGCTCGAGGGGCTTTCACCTAACACGAAATTCCTCTACTGGATTGAGAATTTTATAATCTCCCGACTTCGCGCAGAGCGCTTTTCTATGCTTGACGAAAAATACGAAAACGGCGAGCTTCGTATGAGCAAAGAGGAAATTATAAGAGAGCTTACCGATATAGACAGACTTATTCGTTAGGCATATTGCACAAACTTTTTACGTAAAATTTGTTTTTCTAGGTAAAGGGTTGAAATAAAGATACGTCTTTGGTATAATTAAATCAAGGGATATAACGTTAAATATACCCAAAAAAATAAGAAAGCGAGAAAAGACTATGAAAAAGATTTTTACACTCATTGCGGCAGCGCTTATCGTATGTCTTACCGTGTTCGCACTTGCGTCCTGCGGTAAAGATGCGGTTACAATCGGCGAAAACGGCAATTGGTTTATCGGTGAAACCGACACCGGCGTTAAGGCGGCAGGCACCGATGCCGAGGCTGTGACGATTGGACAGAACGGCAACTGGTTTATCGGCACGACCGACACCGGCGTTAAGGCTGTGGCAGGCAAGTACGTCGTGGACACCTCAACAGAGGTTGTACTCGACAACAAATGGGGCAAGCAGTATGCGGTTACCACCGTTACATACAGCGACGGCACTACCGATACGCAGAAGAACCTCATTGCTCCCACCGTTTCCAGTATCAGCCTTAATGGCACTCAAAGCTTCGTAAAAGGCTTTAAGCCTCTGCTTATGCTTGACGTTTCTTATCCTAACGGCTCTGCAAGAGTTCCCGTTACAGACGATATGATATTCGGTGCGAAGCCCGATTATAACACTCCCGGCACGTATGAATTAAATATCGCCTACTACGGAGCAAGCTATACCACCACCGTTACTGTAGCAGAGGCTACCGACGTTAAGGTTGAAAACTTTTATTTATCCGACTCTACGGCTCTCGTAGGCACGGATGCATCCGTCATTCCCGTAAGACTTGAGCTTGACAACGACGTAAGCTACGACGTACCTCTCTCCACCTTTACGGGTCTTGACAAGGCAGCGCTTGAGACCGTAGGCGAGAAGGATCTCAAGGTTACCTACGGCGAGCTTGAAAAGACGCTTACTCTTGACGTATACGACCCTGAGGTCGATAATATCAGTGGCGCTCATTACTCCTCCGGCAATCCCGTCGAAAGTCTTCCTTGCGGCGCAGACGCAGCGGCTATCACCAAGTATATGAAGGATAATTTTGTAGGAAATACCGTATACGTTAACTTCTACGAGAAAATGTACGGCTTAACGAGCTACACCGTAAAGGTTACCGAGGATATGCTCGACTACTCCAACGTAAAGACCGACGTTCCCGGTATGTATACCTTTAATATCAACGTAGAAATCGAGGGCGTGGGAAGCGCAACCGCCAAATATTACGTTTCGGTAGAGCCAAATATGACAGGTGCAAATCTGCTTAAGACCTACACTCCCAAAAACCCGATGCTCAGCGGAATGGTTGGAAATATAGAAGCGTATGACAACGGCTACGCTTACCTCACAGGCTCTAGCAGCTTCGCTGCTTATACGCTTGATGGCAATAAGGTTACTGCAAAGCTGAGCGGAATGACTCTTTACTATATCATTGACAACACAAACAGCACCTACGAGGTATACGTTCCCGCAGGCGATCCTGCTAAGACCTACAAGAATGAAGACATTAATATGAAGATAAACGTATACTCCGACATAGTAGTAATTGTAATGTATCAGCCCGCAGCAGGCTCTAATCCCGAGGTAAACATGCCCGTATACTCTATGCCTAAGAGCGTTATAGTCGACGGCAAGATTGAC
>JAZRCT010000024.1:0-62201 GCA_045659905.1 Eubacteriales bacterium
GTACCTTAAATTTGCCGTTACCGTAAGGCTTTGCAAAAGCAGCGTAGGACAGCTTAAGGCGATAGGGAATACGGTAAGGAGGGTATTGCCGTAGCTCTTTGGGGCAAGAATAGAGAGAATTTCGGGCGCAATACATAGAATAAAGAGTGTGGTAAGAGTGCTTATAAGATAAAGCCTTTTCGATACCAGCCTTGCTATTTCAAATTTTCCGTCACGCAGCTTTCTTGAAATCCAGGGCATAAGCACGCCGAGAATTCCGCCTAAAAGCATAGTCAGAGCGCTGCCGAGCGAGTAGGCTATTCCGTATCCTCCGAGCGCACCTTCTCCAAGCAGTTTTCCCACGAGCACCTTGTCGCCCTGCGATATAGCAATCATTGAAACGTAATAGGGAAGCATAGGTAGCGCAGACTTCAGTATTCTCTTGGTAAAATTCCTGCCTTCGCCAGCATCGCTTTTTCCTTTAGCGTCCCTTTTTACAAAAATATAGATTGGCACGGACATAAGAAGAAGCACGGAGGAATATATCAGCACCCTTACGCTTACTGCTGTAAGTCCGCTTATATTAAAGAGCTTGTATGCGCTGATAGTTATCAGCGGCGGCACGATGCTTTCTATAAAATTCAGAGCTACGACAGAGCCTATTCTGTAATGAAACTTTGCATAGGATATATATAGGCTGAGTATGCATCGGCAGATTGCACAGACGAAAAGAGAAGCTCCAAATCCGAAAAAGGTATCGGCTAAAAGAAACCTGGCGAAAATCAGAAACAAGGTAACCGTCGCAGCCGTGCAAATAAGCATAAGGCGCACGGCGTAAAATAGAAGCTTTTGCTTTGATTCTCGCTCCGAAATCAAAAGTCTTATAATAACGCCCGAGCAAATTTCGAGCGAGCCTATTATAAAGACGATAGAGAGATAGCTTTGGAAAAGCGAGAAAACGCCGAATTCGGAGGGGGTATAAAGTCTTGTAAAAAGCGGCGTAAACAGGAATGACGCCCCCCTTGAAATAACGGTGGACGCCGTATAAGCTAAGGAGGATAGCGCAGGTCGGTTGAGCGAGCCCTTTATGGTTTTTATATACGGCATTACGCCTTGTTTTCGCAATTTGTACATTTAATTTGCCTTTTGTTCGTTGTTTTAATAGGATTTTTTCCGTACTGCGAAAAATAAAAGCAAGCAAAATTATTCGCAGATGCAAAAAAATGCCTGAATTTCTTGCAATTGTCATAAAAAAGCGATATCTGAAAAGCCGAAAATGAAGGATTAAGCATCGCTTCTTGCAAAAACCGTGAAAACAACTGTTTAAATCGGTGAATATTACAGCAAAGATGAAAAAATGTCAAAAAAACTTGCAAAAACACTTGATTTGTATAACTAAATATGGTAAAATATTATATATTTATTTTGGGAGGTAAACCAATGTTTAAATCAGAGTATCTTAACGACCTCATGGCACGTGTTGAAAAGCGCAATCCGGGCGAGGCTGAATTTCACCAGACAGTAAGAGAGGTTCTTGAATCTATCGAGCCTGTTCTCGAAAAGAGACCTCAGTATATAAAAGCGGGAGTTATCGAAAGACTCGTTGAGCCTGAAAGAATTATCAAGTTCAGAGTTCCGTGGGTAGATGACAACGGCAACGTAGTAGTCAACCGTGGCTTCCGTATCCAGTTCAACAGCGCAATCGGTCCTTACAAGGGCGGTCTTCGCTTCCACCCCTCGGTAAACGAGAGCATAATCAAGTTCCTCGGCTTCGAGCAGACCTTCAAGAATTCGCTTACAGGTCTTCCTATGGGCGGCGGTAAGGGCGGCTCGGACTTTGACCCTCAGGGCAAGAGCGACGCTGAGGTTATGCGCTTCTGCCAGAGCTTTATGACCGAGCTTCAGAAGTACATAGGCGCAGACACCGACGTTCCTGCGGGCGATATCGGCGTTGGCGCTCGTGAAATCGGATATCTTTTCGGTCAGTATAAGCGTCTTCGTGACGAGTTCACAGGCGTGCTTACGGGCAAGGGAATTCCTTACGGCGGCTCGCTTATCCGTCCTGAGGCTACCGGCTTCGGCGCTGTTTATTATACCGCAGAAATGCTCAAGGATTTCGGCGAGGACATCAAGGGTAAGACATTTGCAATTTCGGGCTTCGGCAACGTTGCTTGGGGCGCTGTTCTTAAGATTACCGAGCTTGGCGGCAAGGTAGTTACAATGTCGGGTGGTTACGGCTACGTATACGATAAGGACGGTGTCAACACCAAGGAAAAGATTGACTTTATGCTTGAAATGCGTGCATCCTGCCGCAACAGAGTAGAGGATTACGCCGACAAGTTTGGCGTTCCGTTCTTCAAGGGCGAGAAGCCTTGGGGCGTTAAGGTTGACGTTATTATGCCTTGCGCTACTCAGAACGAGGTAAGAATGGAGGATGCTGAGAAAATCGTTGCCAACGGCATCAAGTATTACGTAGAGGTTTCCAATATGCCTACTACCAACGAGGCAGTTGCATATCTTATGCAAAACGGCGTCGTAGTTGCTCCCTCCAAGGCAGTAAACGCAGGCGGCGTATCCGTATCGGGACTTGAAATGTCGCAGAACTCTATGCGTTACGGCTGGAGCGCAGAGGAGGTCGACGAGAAGCTTAAGGGTATTATGAAGAATATCTATAAGAGCTCTGTTGCCGCTGCTGCTGAATTCGGTATGGAGGGCAACCTTGTTGCAGGCGCAAACATCGCAGGCTTTATCAAGGTAGCAGACGCAATGCTCGCTCAGGGCGTGGTCTAAGCCTTAATATACAAGAGGTCCGGCGGGGCGTACTTTGAAGAAAACGCAATTGAATATAATACGCCATCTACCGACAAGAAAAGGACGAAGAGCCATTAAAGCTCCTTGTCCTTTTTCTAATATCCATAATATAAAAAAGCGACAGAAGAATGCGTGATGCTCTTATCGGAGAACACGCTAACTTTTCTGTCGCTTTTGTTTGTTTATTTTTCACTTGCTACGCTTATTCTGCTAAGAGCACGGATAAGCTTCGCTTTTGCCAATTTTACGCTATGCTCGTCACTTGCTGAGGAAAGCGTCTTTTCTGCGTTTTCCTTTGCCAAAAGCGCGCGCTTTAAATCTATATCCTCTTTGAATTCAAAGGTTACCGCAACGAGGCTTACCTCGCCGCCCGTAACCGAAAGGAATCCGCCCTGAGAGCTTGCCGTACGCTCCGTTCCGTCGGGAAAAGCAATTTTCGCTCTGCCCGTACCGAGTGTCGCAAGATAGTCGGCGTGCTTTGCAAGGATTTGCACCTCTCCCTCGTCGGTCTTTACGGTAAGGCTCGTCGCCTCTCCCGAATAAAGCTCGCCGTCGGGTGTCACTATTTTGATAGGAAAGCTGTTCATTTCTTAGCCCTCTGCCTTCATTTTGTTAGCCTTTTCTATCGCTTCGTCGATAGTGCCAACGAAAAGGAATGCTGATTCGGGAAGGTCGTCGTGCTTGCCCTCAATTATTTCCTTGAAGCCGCGGATTGTTTCCTTTATCGGCACGTAGCGTCCCTCCATACCCGTGAACTGCTCAGCTACGCTGAAGGGCTGAGAGAGGAATCTCTGTATCTTTCTTGCTCTGTTTACGGTAAGCTTATCCTCCTCGGAAAGCTCATCCATACCCATAATAGCAATAATATCCTGAAGCTCCTTATAGCGCTGAAGAATACTCTGCACCGCTCTTGCTACCTCGTAATGCTCAATTCCGACTACGTCGGGAGCAAGAATTCTCGAGGTGGAATCAAGCGGGTCTACCGCAGGGTAAATACCGAGTGAGGCTATGCTTCTTGAAAGCACCGTTGTTGCGTCAAGATGCGCAAAGGTCGTTGCGGGCGCAGGGTCGGTAAGGTCGTCCGCAGGAACGTATACCGCCTGAACAGAGGTGATAGAGCCCTTCTTGGTAGAGGTAATTCTTTCCTGAAGCGCACCCATTTCGGTAGCAAGCGTAGGCTGATAACCTACCGCCGAGGGCATTCTTCCAAGAAGCGCCGATACCTCAGAGCCTGCCTGAGTAAATCTGAATATGTTGTCGATAAAGAGCAGCACGTCCTGACCTTCTCTGTCACGGAAATATTCCGCCATAGTAAGTCCCGAAAGCGCAACTCTCATTCTTGCTCCGGGCGGCTCGTTCATCTGACCGTACACGAGTGCGGTCTTGTTGATAACGCCCGATTCCTTCATTTCGTTGTAAAGGTCGTTGCCCTCTCTCGTGCGCTCGCCGACGCCCGTAAATACCGAAAGTCCGCCGTGCTGCTTCGCTATATTATTGATAAGCTCCATAATAAGGACGGTCTTACCAACTCCCGCACCGCCGAAAAGACCGATTTTTCCGCCCTTTGCGTAAGGAGCGATAAGGTCTACGACCTTAATACCGGTTTCGAGAATTTCGGTTGTGCCCTCCTGCTCGGAGTACGAGGGAGGCTCTCTGTGTATGCACCATCTTTCGGTATCCTCAGGTGCTGGCTGATTGTCCACTGCCTCGCCGAGAACGTTGAATATTCTTCCAAGCGTTTTATCGCCTACGGGCACGGTGATACCGCTTCCCGTATCGACAGCCTCAGTGCCTCTCGCCATACCGTCGGTAGAGGACATAGCTATGCATCTTACTACGTCGTCGCCAAGCTGCTGAGCAACCTCGCACACGAGCTTGCTGCCGCCGTGCTCTATTTCTATTGCGTTGAGCAGATTCGGCAGATGTCCGTTCTCGAATTTTATATCAAGCACAGGACCTATTATTTGTATAACTTTTCCGATGTTCTTTTCCATTCTTTATGAGAAATCCTTTCCTGACCTTATCAGAGAGCCTCTGCTCCCGAAACAATTTCGGTAATTTCCTGAGTGATAACCGCCTGACGTGCACGGTTGTATTTAAGCATAAGTGTATTTATCATTTCCTCGGCGTTCTTGTTGGCTGAATTCATAGCCGTGCGTCTTGCGGCGCACTCGCTCGCAACCGAGCTTTTTATAGCCGAGTGAAGCACTCCTGCAAGATATAAAGGAACGATTTTGTCTATCATTTCCTCAGGGTTGCCCTCATATATCGGTGAAAGCGAAGAAGTCTCGCCCACTACGTCTATCTCGGGCAGAGGAAGCAACTCCTTTACCGTCGGCGTCTGTGTCATCATAGATACGAATTCCGTATATACGAGCGCAATTCTTTTGAATTTGCCCGAGCGGAAAGCCTCCGCAAGCTCGCTTGCGACGGTCAGACAATCGCCAACACTAACGTCCCACACCGAGTCAAGTTCATATCCGAAAAGCTCTGCATTTCTGCGGCGGTAATACTCCTTCGCCTTCTTGCCAATCGGCAAAAAAGTAGCCTCCGTATCCTCAGATGACCTTGCGGCAAGCTTGAATATATTGCTGTTGTATCCTCCTGCAAGACCTCTGTCGCCTGCTATTACGATATATAGCTCGCCGCCGTCCGTGCGCTCCTGATTCCACAGAGCAGAGCTTATTTCCGAGGAGCGGGATACGTTGCTTATAGCATCGAAAAGCACTCTCATATAAGGTAGAGAGGTCTCTGCCGCAACCTTTGCGTGACGAAGCTTAGAGGTCGCCACAAGCTCCATTGCCTTGGTTATCTGCATAGTGCCTGTGACGCTTTTCATCCGAGCCTTTATATCATTCATTGATGCACCTGCCATAGATGCACCTCCTTTACGCTAGTGAGAATAAAAATTACGAAAGAAATTTATCTTTGAAAGCGAGTATTGCTTCCTTAAGAGCCTCTGTCTCCTCGTTGGTAAGATTTCCAGTAAGTCTTATAGGCTCTAATACCTCGGATTTTACGCTTGTAAGGTACTCGAAAAGTCCCTCCTCAAATGCGCTTATATCCTCAACCTTGATATCCTTGAGAAGATTGTTGGTAACCGCATAAATAATAGCAACCTGAAGCTCTACGGGGATTGGCGAATTTCTGTTCTGCTTAAGAACCTCGACTATTCTCTTACCCTGCTCAAGTCTTGCGGTGGTGTCGGCGTCAAGGTCCGAGCCGAACTGCGCAAAGCCCTGAAGCTCACGGTACTGCGAATAAAGAAGCTTAAGGGTACCCGAAACCTTCTTCATAGCTTTAATTTGGGCGTTACCTCCGACTCGTGATACCGAAATTCCCGGGTTTACGGCAGGTCTTACGCCGGAGTGGAAAAGCTCCGACTCAAGGAAAATCTGACCGTCCGTAATGGATATTACGTTCGTGGGAATGTAGGCAGATACGTCACCCGCCTGCGTTTCGATAATCGGGAGAGCGGTAAGCGAGCCTCCGCCGTATTCGGGCGCAAGACGTGCCGCACGCTCAAGAAGTCTTGAGTGAAGATAGAATACATCGCCGGGATAAGCCTCTCTGCCCGGGGGACGTCTTATAAGAAGCGAAAGCGCTCTGTAAGCGACTGCGTGCTTCGAGAGGTCGTCGTATATAATGAGAACGTCCTTGCCCTGCTCCATAAAGTATTCGCCCATAGCGCAGCCCGAATAGGGAGCTATATACTGAAGCGGAGCGGTCTCGGAGGCGGTAGCCGAAACGACGATGGTGTAATCCATAGCGCCGTTTTTATAAAGCGTATCGACAACGCCCGTAACCGTCGACTGCTTCTGACCGATTGCAACGTAAATACAGATTACGTCCTTGCCCTTCTGGTTGATAATCGTATCGGTGGCGATAACCGTCTTACCCGTCTGTCTGTCGCCTATGATAAGCTCACGCTGACCTCTGCCTATCGGTATCATGGAGTCGATAGCCTTAATACCTGTCTGAAGCGGTACGGATACCGACTTTCTTTCAATTATACCGTAAGCACGCCTTTCAATAGGACGGAATTCCGCCTCCTTGATAGGACCCTTTGCATCTATCGGCTGACCGAGAGCATTTACTACTCTGCCGATAAGCTCCTCACCTACGGGGACTGACACGACCTTACCCGTACGCTTAACGAGGCTGCCCTCGCCAATACCTACGTCGTTGCCGAGAAGAACTGCGCTTACGAAATTTTCTTCAAGGTTGAGCGCCATACCGAAAGTACCGTTAGTAAATTCAAGCAGCTCGTTTGCACGGCACTTATCAAGACCGTGTACCTTGGAGATACCGTCACCGACCGAAATAACGTAGCCGACCTCGTCCTCGTCGGTTTTCTTTGCGTAGTTGCGTATCTGTTCTTTTATGATTTTACTGATGTCTTCAATTTTTGACTGCATTTTTTCACCAGCTTCCTGTGTTAGTTGAAAAATGTTCCATAGAACTAGACTATGGTGCTCTTAAGGCTCTTTTCGATAGCGTCAAGCCTTGCACGAAGCGAGCCGTCGAGCTGAATTCCGTCATAGCGAAGCTTTACTCCGCCTATTATGGATTCGTCTACCGTGTTGGTCAGAACTACCGTCTTCTTAGTCTTGACCTCAAGCTTTTCCTTAAGCTTCGCCATAGCGGAATCCGAAAGCTTAGTCGCAGAAATAACCTCTGCGGGTATGATGCCTCTCGATTCGTTATAAAGCGACAGAAATCTCTTTGCGAGAGCAGGGAACAGGTGTACCGAATGGCGCTCACAAAGTATTTTTATAAGATTTTTTAACGACTCGTCAATAGAGTCGAAGGCTTCGTCAAGCAGCGTGAGCTTTTCGGGAACTGAAAGAGCAGGTGTATCGGTAAGCTTGATATAAGATGGGTTCTCCGAAAGAACCGTATCTACAAGCCTTAAATCCCTAAGCGTCTTATCGGTAGTCCCAAGCTCCTCGGTGAGAGAGAACAGAGCCTTTGCGTATTCGTTTGCCGCACCGGTCATTGTCCGTCACCTATTCCGCTTATAAAATCGTCGATAAAGCCCTCGTGGTCGCTTTTGGTGATATCTCGCTCGATTACTGCCGCCGCTATCTCAAGCGCCATATCCGAAACCTCGTTTTTGACCTCGTTGATAGCACGCTTCTTTTCAAGCTCAACCTCAAGCTCTGCACGCTTCAAGGTCTTTGACGCCTGCTCGTTGGCTTCTCTCAGGATTTCCTCCTCCTTAAGCTGCGCCTTGCGGGTAGCCGTGCGGAGAATTTCCTCGCTTTCCTCGTTTGCCAAGGAAATCTTACGCTCGTATTCGCCTTCAAGCTCTGCCGCGCGAACCTTTGATTCCTCGGCATCGGCATACATATCGTCGATTTCCTTTTGTCTTGTGTCAATCATATTCTTTATGGGCTTGAATACCAGCTTGCTTAAAATCACGTAAACGAGCAAAAGGTTGACCCAAGCGAAAATAACCGTCCAGAAATTGACGCCGACGAAGGACTCGAAATTACTTTCAAAAAATTGCCAATTCATCGTCTTTCCTTTTTAAAGTGTGATAGTGTACTTTTAAAGCGGATAATCCTTACATAAACATAAGAAGAAGTGCTACGACGAGCGAGTAAATACCCGTAGTCTCGGTAATAGCGCAGCCAAGAATCATATTGGTACGCAGAGTGCTTGCCATTTCGGGCTGACGAGCCATAGACTCAAGAGCCTTTCCTACTGCGTTACCCTCTCCGATAGCAGGGCCGATAGCTCCAATACCCATGCAAAGTCCTGCTGCGAGTGCCTGTAATCCTTCCATTTTAAAATCCTCCTTAAAGAAAATTTATTTTTATTTTTTATTTTTGAAATCAAATTTAATCTTCTGCCTTTTCAGATTCGCCCTCTGTGAGCCCCAGCTCCTCGGGCGAGGGGCTTGCCGCAGATACGTATACCATCGTCAGAAGCGAGAATACGAATGCCTGCACGAAGCCAGAGAAAAGGTCAAAATAGAGTGAAAGAACGGCGGGAATACCTGCCTGAAAGAGAGGTATCTGGCTTATCATACCCGGTATCCAGCCGAGTATTGCATTTGAGAGCAGCGCCAGAGCGCCGTATATAAGTGACGTAAGAACTCCGCCTCCCGCTACGTTGCCGAAATGACGGAATGCCATAGATACGGGCTGTGCGATTTCGGATACGATATTCATAGGCGTCATAACCACGACGGGCTCGGTAAAGCCCTTGAGCCACGCCTTGAAGCCGAAATTCTTGATATTTGCGTACCATACCATAAAGGTAGTGACCAGCGCCCAAGCAAGCGTTACCGAGAGGTCGGCGGTCGCAGAGCGGAAAACCTGAGTCATACCGAGAAGCGTGCAGAATATAGAAGAAAGGAAAATAGTGCCGATGTAGGGCGCATATTTAAGATTATGCTTGCCCATAGTATCGCCGACCAATCCGTAAAGCATATTCACAAGCTTCTCTACGATTACCTGACCGCCGCCGGGGCGCTTCTTGATATTACGGTGCACCAAAACGGCAAGCAGCGAAAGCAGCACGGTAACGGCAAGCACGGTAACGGTAGACTGCGTGATGGGGTTGCCAATCATATCTCCGCCGATTTCCTTGAGCTTATCGATGCTGAGATATATTTTAGGTCCTGTCACCGAAAGCGACATACCCCCCGATTCCTCCTCGGTCTGCGGCGGAATCTCGTCGGCAGTCACCGTATAGATGACCGCAGGCAGAACAAACGCCAGCAGCACGGCAAGCAATATCAAGGGAATGATAATTTTTGCTTTTTTCACCTTTTATAGCTCCAATCCACCGCAAAATATGCGGATGATAATTTTATTTTTTGCGTCGTATAAGCCCCTCAACCATTATAATCGGTCTTAGCATAAGCATAGGAATGCAGGTGGCGATTGGGTTGAAGTGGCTTGAAAGAAGCGCCAGAACGAGAGCGCCGAGCATCATAAGCGTCCTTACTATAAAGGAAATCTTGGAGATATTCTGTACCCGTCTTGATTGCTCCTGCGCAAATCGCATTGCGGCGTCAAGCTCGGGATTTGAATCTTCGCCGGTATTATTATCGTCAATTTCGCAGCTATCCTCGGTAGCCACTGCCGAAGTCTTCGACTCCTCGGGCTTTACCGAGGGTGGGTCAATGTATTCGCCCCTGTGCGTGAACGCCTCGTCTATCGCTCGGTTTATAAGAATTGACATAACGAGAAAATTGATTATGATCACGGCGCTGCCGAGAATAACTCCCGTAAGCACTGTGTAATCGTATCTTTTTATTAAAAGGAAAACCGCAATTACGATAAGAGATGTAATAAGCTCTCCGAGCGTAATAAGCGCCGTTTCCTTTATCGGTACTAAGCTTGATTTATTCATTTTCCGTATCACTCGCTTTGGTGGATTCTTCTTTGTCTTTTGCTTGCTCTTTTTTCATTGTGCTTTCTATAAGCATTTTCTTCTCACGCTCTTTTCTTTGCTTTTCAACGACCTCAAGCGCCGAGGAGGCTCTCACTATAAAGCACACCATCGTATAAAGACCGAAGATTGCCCCGAGCGGTACGAGAATTGCGTATATAAACCTGTCTACCGAGAGATAATTTACCAGCGCCCAGGAAACGAGGAGTGCAGCGCCTATCGGCGTCGCCAGCCCGAAAAGAGCTTGAGTAATAATACTTATCAGATAGGCGGGAGTAACAAATTTATTATGCATATCACCCTGAAACAAAAACAAAATATCGGTGAGAAAAAAGCTCCCACCGATAAGTAGTTTAACACAAAATGGAAATTAAATCAATAATTTTCCTTCGTATTTATAATAAATATATTTTTAACAATCTTTTCAGCATATTTCGTGAATAATGACGGATTTTTCTTCGGGCGGGTTATCCGAAAAGACGAAAGCCTCCTCCACCGAAGCTACCGCCGAATCAAGCCTTACACGGTCGCTTGAAAATAGCTCGGCTATTTCCTCGCCCTCGCTTACGAAATCGCCTCGCTTGATTTTCAGCACGATGCCCGCAAGAGCGTCTATATCCTCGTCCTTGTTAGCTCTGCCAGCTCCGCAGGTCATAGCCGCCGTTCCGATTTTCTCGGTATCGCAGGAGAAAACGAAGCCGCCGCTTTTTGCGTAAGCCTTTTTTGAAAACGGAGCTTTCTTAAATAAAGAGGTATCTTCAATTACCGATACGTCACCGCCCTGCGCCCTCACGATTTCAATAAATTTTTCGTACGCCGCACCCGAGCTGATAGCTTCCTTCGCCGCCCTTCGCCAATAGTCCATATCTTTGCCAAGGGCAGAATGCGCCATAGAAGCGCCAAGCTCAAGCGAAAGCTCCGCCAAATCAGTAGCCCCCCTGCCGCATAGGACCTCGACTGCCTCTATTACCTCAAGCGAGTTGCCTACCGCATAGCCGAGAGGGAAGCTCATATCCGTGACTAAAGCCCTTACTCTTTTTCCGTGAGCTTTGCCTATCTCCACCATAAGCCTTGCAAGCTCCAGCGCCGAATTCTCGTCCTTCATAAAAGCGCCCTCGCCGCATTTTACGTCGAGCGTGATATTCCTTGCACCTGACGCCAGCTTTTTCGACATAACCGACGAGGCTATAAGCGGAATGGAATTTACCGTTGCGGTAACGTCACGTAAGGCGTAGAGCTTTTTGTCGGCAGGCACGAGATTTTCGGTCTGTCCTGCGATTACTGCGCCGACGGACTTCGCCTGAGCGAGAAATTCCTTCTTCGACATATTGCACCGAAAGCCCGGAATAGCCTCAAGCTTATCAATAGTGCCGCCCGTGTGTCCAAGACCTCTGCCGCTCATTTTTGCGACCGTACAGCCAAGCACGGCGGCAATGGGAGTTACGATAAGCGTAAGCTTGTCGCCTACGCCGCCCGTTGAATGCTTGTCGGCGGTAAGCTCGCCAAGCTCGCCAAGGTCGACGGTATCCCCAGATTTAATCATTGCCTCGGTAAGAATCGACGCCTCCTTGTCGGTCATACCTCTGAAATATATAGCCATAAGCAGAGCCGACATCTGGTAATCGGGGATTTTGCCCTCTGTATAGAGCCTTACCGATTCCGTAATTTCTTCAAAAGAAAGCTCAAGCCCCTGCTTTTTCTTTTCAATAATATCATAAAAGCGCATATAATACTCCTATCGTGAGAAAGGCTTACAAGCCGAAGGCGGAGGGAAGAAGCTCGCCCAGCGTGTACTTTTTATATCCGTCAGGACATTCGACGAGAATAATAAAGTCCCCGTCTGCAAACTCGGACAGCGCCTGCCTGCACACACCGCAGGGAGTAAAGCCTTCGGGCGGCGAAGCTATATCTCCGCCCGAAACCGCAATAGCGAGAAATTCCCGCTTGCCCTCGTGAATAGCAGAGAAAAGCGCTACACGCTCGGCGCATACCGACGGCGAGAATGCGGAATTTTCAATATTAGCTCCGGTAAAAATACTGCCGTCAGCGCAGAGAAGCGCCGCTCCTACCGATTTTCTTGAATACGGGCAGTAGCTTTTCTTTCGTGCGTTGCTCGCCTTGGCTATGAGCTCAGCCGCAAGTTTTTCGGTCATAGCATCTCCTTAAAATCAGTTCAAATAAGTATTTTATCGCTGAGGTCCTCACCCTTTGCGAAGCTCGGCTTGACACCTAGCAGCGAGCATACGGTCTTGCCGATTGCGCAAAAGCCCGACACCGTGCCGAGATTTACGCTCCTTATACCTTCGCCGTATATAATCAACGGAGTATATTCTCTCGTGTGGTCCGTGCTGCTGTCGCCGGGGTCGCAGCCGTGGTCTGCCGTAATCATAATTACGTCGTCAGGTCTTAGCTTAGGCAAGGCTTTAGTCAGCCACCTGTCAAATTCATTCAGCGCCATAGCGTAGCCGTGTCGGTCGTTTCTGTGACCGTAGAGCATATCGAAATCCACGAGATTAAGAAAGCAAAGTCCGAAGAAATCTCTATCCATAATAGAAATGCACGTGTTCATTCCCTCGGCGTTTGAATGAGTGGGATAGCTTTCGGTGAGATGCTTTCCTGCGAAAATATCGCCGATTTTGCCTATTCCTATTACGTCAAGCCCGGCTTCGCCAATAGAGGCAAGCATATTTCTTTCGTCGGGCACGAGCGAAAAATCACGCCGTCTCGGAGTTCTTATAAAGCCGCTCCTCTCGTCACCCGTAAACGGTCGGGCTATAACCCTGCCCACCGCATTTTCACCGACGAGCATTTCTCTTGCTATTCTGCAATAGTCGTAGAGCCTTTCGATATGAACTGTATCCTCGTGGCAGGCAATCTGAAATACGCTGTCCTGAGAGGTATAAATAATCGGCTTTTTAGTCTTAATATGCTCGCTTCCATAATCCTTTATTACGGCTGTGCCGGAATAGGGAAGTCCGCACAGAGTGCCGACGCCTATGCGCCCTTCAAATTCCTTAATAAGCTCAGGCGGAAAGCCGTCCTTGTAGGTAGGCATAGGCGTCTCGCTCACGATGCCCGCCATTTCCCAGTGACCGCTCGTGGTGTCCTTTCCCGCCGAAAGCTCTCTTAGGCGGCACACAGCGCCGAGATTCTCACCGCCGCCGAGACAATCCACCCCCTCGATATTTCCAAGACCGAGGCGGATAAGATTAGGTATATTTACCACGCCCGAGGAATACACCGAGCGCAGAGTGTCAGCCCCTGCATCGCCGAATTTATCGGCGTCGGGCGAAGCGCCGATTCCCAAGGAATCAAGCACTATAAGAAAGATTCTTTTCATATTTTACTCCGTAAAGAGGATTGTATCAAAGCTTTTTTGCAAGATTTAAGGCAAGCTTCATCATATCGGTAAAGCCTGAGCGTCTGAATTCGGCGTCAAGGCTTTCGCCCGTAAATACGTGGTCGGATACCGAAAGCACGGTAAGCGCACGCTTTTTGAGAAGACTTGCGTTGGTGTAGAGTGCGGCGGTTTCCATATCCACACCCAAAACTCCGAGCGATTTCCATATCTCGTTTTTCTTTCCGTCGGCATAGAATACGTCGCTCGAAAGCACGCTTCCAACCTTATAGCTTAGTTTAAGCGCCTCAGCCTCCTTTACCGCACCCGAAAGCAGCTCGTAGCTTGCAGTGGGGGCGAAGGTCGCTCCCTCGGGCGCAAACGCCTTAGGGTAAGAGGAATCGGTGGACGCCGACATACATATAAGGATATCCCCAAGACGAACCTCGTCGCCAAAGCCGCCCGCAGTACCTATCCTTATTATATTTTCAACCCCGAAAAAGCTGAAAAGCTCGTGTGAATAAATGCCCATAGAGGGAATTCCCATTCCGCTCGCCATTACCGATACGGGCGTACCCTCGTAGTAGCCGGTGTAGCCCTGAATACCCCTGATATTATTGACGAGCCTTGCGTCCTCAAGAAAGGTCTCAGCTACGAATTGCGAGCGCAAGGGGTCACCGGGCATAAGCACGGTTTTTGCAAATGCGCCGAGCGGGGCGCTTATATGAGGTGTCTTTATAATTTCCATTTTTAACTCCTTTTAAAGTGTGAAATACGCATTTACGGCTTAGAGAAGAACCAAAATGGCGGCGCGGCGAAAAGCCGTGCCGCCACAAAAACAGTCGCACAAACAGTAATGAAAAAACAGAAGCAAAGAATCAATATCCCTCGCCGATTTCGCTTTTAGCAAGCTTGACTATACGGCTAGTGCCTAGCCTGTCAGCGCCGAGCGCAATAAAATTCTCGGCGTCTTCAAGCGACGATATACCGCCCGCCGCCTTGATTTTGAGATTTTCCGATATATTGCTCTTAAAGAGCGTGATATCTTCGGGGGTAGCGCCGCCCGTCGAAAATCCGGTAGAGGTCTTTATGTAATCTGCGCCCGCTGAGCTTACTGCTTTGCAAAGCTCGACCTTTTCCTCCTCTGTAAGAAGGCAGGTCTCGATAATGACCTTCAGGATTTTATCCTTAGATACGTTTCTTACCGCAGCTATTTCCTTTTCGATAAGGTCGTATTTTTTGTCCTTCACGAATCCGAGATTTATAACCATATCAATTTCGTCAGCGCCGTTGTCGCAGGCGTCGATTGCCTCGTATACCTTGGCAGCCTTAGTTGAATATCCGTTAGGGAAGCCTATTACGGTGCATATCTTCAGCTCCTCTCCTGCATAGTCCTTGGCAAAGGCTACGTAGCTTGGAGGAATACATACCGAAGCGACTCCGTATTTAATGCCGTCGTCAATAAGCGCTTTAATGTCGGATTCGGTTGCGGTAACCGACAAATTAGTATGGTCGCAGTGCGATAATATTTCGGATAGGTTCATATCAGTTGGTTTTCTTTCCCTTGATTTTCTTCTGCCAGCAGCGGTGGCACATAGCTACGTAGGATTCGTCGCCGCCGAGCATTACCTGCTCGCCCTCGGTAATAACCGAGCCGTCAATAGCAATTCTTGCGTTTACGGTAGCCTTTCTGCCGCACTCACAGATAGTCTTGATTTCTGCAATAGAGTCAGCAACCTCGAAAAGGCGTCTGCTTCCCTCGAAAAGAGCGGTTCTGAAATCGGTGCGAAGACCGAAGCAAAGCACGGGTGTTTCAAATTCGTCTACTATCTGACGGAGTGCGTCAATCTGCGCAGCGGTGAAAAACTGACATTCGTCGGCTATAACCACGTCAGCATCGTAATGCTGGAAGGAGAAAATCGAATAGAGGTCGACGTCCTTGCCGATAGTCTCGCAGGCAGCCGAAAGACCTACTCTTGATACGACGTCGGAATTGCTGTCACGTCTGTCAGCGTCGGGCTTGATAAGCCAGACCTTGAGCCCCTTTTCCTCATAATTGAATTTGGTGATAAGTGCCTGAGCGGATTTTGATGAGCCCATCGCTCCGTATTTGAAATAAAGCTTTGCCATTTTTTGTCCCTCACTTTAATTAATCAGAATTCTTACAATTAAATTATAACATACAATTTTTAAAAAATAAATAGATATCTAAAATTTTTTGTACATTTTTTGGCTTTTTTCGCACTCCGAAAAGTTAATTTTATCAAAAATATAAAAAAGGGTGGAAATTCTTTCTATATTGTGATAAAATAAAAAGTACGGATTGAAATCAAAAAAAGAGGAGGAAAGGAATTATGAAGCTTATAATTGCCGAAAAGCCAAGCCTTGCACGCAATATCGTGGCGGGAATTTCCGAGAAGCTTGAAAAGCGAGACGGATATTTTATAGGTAAGGATTATATCGTTTCGTGGGCATTCGGACACCTTTTCTCGCTTGCCGACGTTGAAGCCTATTCGGATAGCGAAGGCTCAAATCACGGTTGGACGCTTGATAATTTGCCCTGCTTTCCCGAAAGCTTTAAATTTGAGCTTCGCAAGAGCAATGATAAAAAGGGTACTGACAGCGGAGTTGTAAAGCAGTTTGAAATACTTAAGCGCCTTATCAACAGAAGCGACGTCGATACGGTAGTCAATGCAGGAGATGCTGACCGAGAGGGTGAAATCATAGTAAGGCTTTGTATAGACAATGCGCTTGACTCATCGGTAAATAAGCGTAAAATGCGTCTTTGGCTTCCCGACCAGACACCCGAAACGGTAGCTAAGGCTCTTTCCGAAATGAAGGACGAGACCTCTTACGACAATCTTGCCAACGAGGGCTTCGCCAGGACCTATATAGATTGGCTTTACGGAGTTAATCTTACGAGATATGCGACGATAAGATGCGGTAAGCTTCTCAGAGTGGGCAGAGTTATCGTGCCTATCGTCAGAGCTATATACGACAGGGATATGGAAATAAGGAATTTCCAACCCGAAAAATACTATGTCAATGCAAGCACGGCTAAGACCAACGGCGAAAAGGTTGAGCTTGTTTGTAAGCAAAGGTTTACAAAAGACGAGCTTGATAAGGCAAATTCCCGTGCCGAGGAATATAATGCGGCAGGCGCTACCGTCACCTATGCACAGAGCAAAAAGGATGCTATTCTCCCGGGTAAGCTCTACTCGCTTTCCACGCTTCAGAACGTGCTCGGCAAAAAGTATAAAATGAGTATGGCTGACAGCCTGAGTATAATACAGAAGCTTTACGAGGAGGGATATCTTACCTACCCGAGGACCAACTCGGAATATCTTGCCACTGCGGAAAAGGACAAGATAAAGAGGATACTTGCAGGCGTAGGTCAGCTTGGATATCCCGTAAAATTCAAGGATTCAAAATATATCTTTGACGATTCAAAGATAGAGTCCCACTCGGCACTTACTCCTACCTATAAGATTCCAAAGGTTGAGAAGCTTACCGAAAAGGAAAAGCAGGTCTATTCTACCGTACTTCGGCGCTTCGTTGCGGTATTCTGCTCTGAGGAATGTCTTGCCGAGAAAAGCGAAATCCGCATCAAGGTCGGAGAGCTTGAGGAATTTTCACTTAAGGGTACGGTTATTCTTAAGCCGGGCTGGACTAAATACGACGACTACGCCGCTAAGGATAAAATGCTTCCGAAGCTTTCGGTGGGTGACAGCGTAAATATTGATTTCAAGCCTCAGGAAAAGGAAACTACACCTCCTAAGCATTATACGATAGAGACGCTTAATAAATATCTCAAAAATCCCTTCAAGGACGATAAGGCAAAGGCAAAGGAGCTTGCTGAAAGCGGCGAGGTTGACGATGCTGACGAGTACAAGGCGATTTTTGAGGGACTTGAGCTTGGCACGGAGGCTACGAGGACGGGTATTATAGACAACGCCCGCCATTCGGGCTATATAAATCTTAAAAAGGACGTATATACCATTCTTGAGGACGGCGAATACCTGATAGAATCGCTTAAGGCGTTATCCATTACGATGGATAAATACAAGACGAGCGAGCTTGGTAAGGCGTTAAAGAGCGTTTTCAGAGGTGAAATTTCGGTGCTTGACAGTGTAAAGCTTTGTCAGAAGGAAATATCCGAGATTTTCGTCGCAGGCGGTCATTCACCCCTGCCCGAGGCTAAATCGGTCGACACGGGTAAGCTTGGTGAGATTATGGGCAAGTGCCCGATTTGCGGCAAGAACGTCATAAGAGGCAGACAAAATTACGGCTGTATGGGATTTTCCGACGGCTGCGAATTCAGGGTTGGAATAAATATATGCAAGAAGACCTTACCCAAAATTGAGGTAATGCGCCTTTTGGCGGAGGGAAGAACCTCTCTTATGCGAGGCTTTATTTCTAAAAAGGGAAAGAGATTTGACGCAAGGCTGGTGCTTAAGGACGGCAACGCTGTGTTTGATTTTACAAAATAAAAATAATATTCTTAAATATATCATCAATATATCACCAAATTTTTTCGCTTTCATAGTATGTTACTAAGCGGGCACACCGCCCAAAAGAACTCCACGGAGGAACATATCTATGAACAACAATTGCCTTTGCCACCTTTTCGACGACAACTGCACCTGGATAATTATCCTTGCAATCGTGCTTGTTTTCTGTTGCTGCTGCAATTAAGGCGAAAAGCTTTTCGGGGCTAAGAAAAGCACCGAGCGGACACCGAAGCGTATAGCCGAAGCCGCTATATGCACCCGTGATTCGTAAAACCACAAAAAAGCTGCCGTAGGCATAGCCCTGCGGCAGCTTTTTATTCATAAAGCGCTGAAGGCACGAATAGACTTAAAATAAAAACGAAACGGAGAACAAGGTATGTTCGTTTGCACTGTACGCGCAAGAAGTCTAAAATTTTTTCTCATAATAGCGCTTGCTATTACCGTAATAGCCGTGCTCCTTGCCACGGGCGGCGAGGTGTTTGCCTCGGCAGAGCCTCTGGGCGCAGTGAGCTTTAGCGGAATGAAAACCACCGATGACAGGATAGCATTTCTTAATTCATTCGGTATAAAGGTAAAGAGTGGCAGTGAAGAAATGGCGGAATTTTCAATGCCCGAAAACTTTGACAGAGTTATCCTTGGCTACAATGAGCTTCAAAAAAGTCAGGGACTTGACCTTACGAAGTACCAAAAGAAAAGGGTAACGAGATATAGCTACGAGGTAGAGGGATACGAGGGATACGACGGCGAGGTTGTCGCAAATCTTCTTGTGTACAGAAACAGAATAATAGCCTGCGATATATCCAGCAAAGACCCGAACGGTTTTGTGTCTGCCATAGTAAAATAATAGGATTATATAAACAAATATTTACTAAATAGCCAAAAACATAATAGCTTTGCTCCTGAATTGGAAACGAAATTTTATCAAAATCTCTAAAAATATAATTTAATGAAATTGTCTTTTTATTAATGAATTGTTACATTTTTGCTATCAATTTTTGATTTCGTTGACAAATCGGTATCCCAATGGTATTATATAGATACTAGCTGATTTTACCGAGAATGGGAGGTGCTTTGCTTTGAGCTTTTTTCTGCGTAAAACGAGACGTATAAATTCTGAATTGCCGATAGATAAGTCTTTTGAAAATAAAATAGTGAAAAGTGAATTTGATTGCGATGCGCCGCTGCTTTCTGTGGTAAGAGCTTCAAAGTCATATGGCGGAAAGAGCGCCCTTGGCGAGGTTTCCTTTGACGTTTGCAAGGGAAAGATAATAGGGCTTCTCGGACCGAACGGCTCGGGTAAGACTACCTTAATGAAGCTGATAGCAGGACTTCTTACTCTCGACGGCGGACATATTCGTGTGGCGGGAATTCCCGTCGGCGACAGGACGAAGGCCAAGGTTGCCTTTCTTCCCGAGCGGGGAAGCATACCGCTTCACTTTACGGTCGGTGAGGCAGTAGGCTTTTATTGCGATTTCTTTTCGGATTTTGATAAGCAAAGAGCCGAAGCTATGCTAAGCGATTTAAGGCTGGAAAAGCACCGTCAAATAAAGACGCTTTCAAAGGGCACGAGAGAGAAGCTTCAGCTTGTTTTGATTATGTCAAGGCGCGCTTCGCTGTATCTGCTTGACGAGCCGATAAGCGGAGTTGACCCTGCGGCAAGAGATTATATAATCAACACGGTTTTGAGGAGCTATACCGAGGAGTCGTCAATCCTTATCAGCACCCACCTGATTTCGGACGTTCAGGACTCTCTTGACGGCTTCATTATGCTAAAGGACGGACGCATTTTCGATGCCGCAAGCACAGAGGAGCTTATGCGCCTGCGCACACAGACTCCCGACGAGTATTTCAGGGAGGTGTTCCGATGCTGAAGCTTGTTATGAAATACGACCTCAAAAATTGCTTTCGCCGTGCGTTTCCGCTTTTGAGCGTTCTTTTTATAAGCGCAACTCTTGCTTTGGGGCTTTTGTATTTTGCGATTTCGCTTGGCGCAGGAGCGGTGACGCTTGCGCTTCTGACCTTTTTTGCGCTATGTATGCTAGCAATGTCGGCGGTGTTTTTTGTTCTTTTGGCAATCGGCGCAGTTTGCTTTTACAGGTCGCTCTTTACAGACGAGGGCTACCTTATGATGTCTATCCCAATGAAGACACGCAGGCTTTTAAATGCGAAGCTTTTATCGGTCGTGATATACGAATGTGTAATGCTGGCGGCAGGTGTATTTGCGCTTTTACTGTCGACGGTGCTTCCTGCGACCTTGTATGATACCGAGGGATTTTTGACGGTAGTCCGTGCGGTTATGTCGGTTATGGAGGTGTCGCAAGTATCTCCGTCGGTATTCGCCTTGTACTTCTTATGGATTTTCATTGAATTTATAGCGCAGACGCTGATTCTTTTAAGCTCCGTCGTGATAGGCTCTATTGCGTTTTTCAAGCACAGAATTATCGGCTCTGTCGGCGTTTTTCTCGGCGTTAATACGGCGCTCAGTATTCTTGAATTAATCCTGAGCTTTATCGTTGAAGCTACCGTAGCCGATGCGCTGTTGCTTATGATATTGCCTATGATATTCGGTATGGCTCTTATTATCCTTTCGTGCGTGATACTTTATTTTGTAAGCCATAGGCTTATGGCGAAAAGCTACAATATAATATAGCCCTGTGCCGTTTTGACACAGCTGAAAAGTAAAAGAGTGAGGTTGATTTTTGTCTTCCTCACTCTTATGATTTTTGTTTATATTATTTAGTTTAAGGTTAAAAATCCGCTTTATTTAGCGGATTTTTTCTTTGCGAAGATAACCAGCGCCAAAGACGCTGCAATTCCGAGAATAAGAAGTACTGCGCTTATAAGCCAATAAAGAAAATCCGACGGCAGAGCAGTCATTCCCGATTCCTTATAGGTCGACACGAAGACTGTTGGAAGCGAGCCTATTATGAATCCTATTATAGCAAAATAAGTGCCTCTTTTGAAATTGGTAAGGAGATATTTCATAATAAACGAGATAATAACGAAGCCCAGCGCAATGCCAATAGCTACCGTAGAAAGCACGAGAATAGCGCTGCCTACCTCCTTGCCCTTTAGCAGATAATCCGTAAGGACCGAAATTATAGAATTATAGTAGCCAAGTATAAGTAAAATCATACTTCCCGATATTCCGGGGATAACGAGTGCCGCAGAGCCGAGAATTCCGACTAAGAAAAGAAGCACGTATTCACCGAAGCCGATTCCTATAAGATTTACGTCAGCTCTTATCGGAAGAAAGCATAGGGCGAAGGCAATTGCCGCAGGAATAATCAGGGTTAAAATATTCGTCGGCTTTATTTTTCCCTTAAGATTGTCTGTAAGTGACGGCATACCTCCGATTGTAAGACCTACGAAAAGGCATACGGTAGGAATGGGGAAGTTTTCAAGCCCCCACTGTATTGGCATCATAAGCGATAAAGCACCCAAAATCAACCCTCCGCCGATTGGCAAAAGGATAATAAGATTCTTGACGAAATTCTTGAAAAGTCCCGTTATTGCATTTATCAGCTTTTCATAAATTCCCACGATTGCCGCAATAGAGCCACCCGAAAAGCCGGGTATTATAAAGGCAAGCCCCATAAGATATCCGCAAATAAAATCCTTAAGAATGTTAAATGAAGCGCTCTTTCCCTTGATTTCCTCGGGCTGCTCGCCCATCGCTTCCTTCTCAAATTCGTTATTTTCCATTTTTATCTCCTATATATTCAAATCTTTTTATAAGCTTGCCGTCACGCTGTATAACCTCGTTCCACATTTCTAAAGGCCTTACCCAGTATTCCTCAGGATTTTTTGCCGAGCGGTACACAGCCATTTTTAAATCAGGCTTCTCACTGTGTCTTGCTACCCCTACAAGCTCGTAAATATTACCCTTGAAATGACGGTAAAGACCGAGCTTGATATCTTCTGAGACTGTCCTGTCCATTTTTTACCTCGCCTAAAAATTATTATACCCGATTTTGTGCTTTCCCGTCCTTGATTTCAGAGCCTTCGCTCTGCGGCTTAGCACTCTTACGGCTTTTTTCTCCAAGACTTATCATAACTACGGAGGCTACCACCAGCGCTATTCCCAAAATTCCAAAGAGGGTAGGCTTTTCTCCGAGAAACGCCATACCGAATACCGAAGCCGACATAGGCTCGATTACCGACATCGTCGATGCCGTGCTGACCGAAAGCTCCTTAAGCGAGAGCGTGTAAAGGAAATAGGGAAGCACGAAGGTAGTTATACCGATGCCGATAAAGAGAGGAATTACGGGGAGGGGATTTTCCGCCGCCTTAATTACTATATCCTTAGGATTCGATACGAAAACGGATATCAAGCTGATTGTCGCAAAGGTATATACCGTAGCCGTATAGGGGTCGTCGCCGTTTTTCATCTGAAGCTTTGTCAGTATGTTGTATATGGAATAGCAGACGGAGGATAGTATTCCGAGCAAAAGTCCCAGTGCGTCGAATTTAACCTCGTTGAAAATTCCCGAAACCAGCACGCTGCCTAAAAGCATTATGAATATAGAAATCAGCTTAAGCTTGGTGATTTTCTCCTTGAAAATAAACACTGACACCAGCATAACTATAACAGGTGAGGTGTAGAGCAGTACCACCGCTACCGAGACCGTCGTCAGCTGCATTGCCGTGAAATACAGCGTTGCCGTGGCAAACAGTGCTGCACCGCCAAGGATAAAAAGTAAGAGTGATTTTAAGCTTGTAAAAAGCGCCTTGCGCCTAGCGATAAGACAGAAAAGCGTCATACAAACGAAGGATACCGTTCCCCTGACAGCCGTCATCTGAATCGACGTTATGCCGTAGCCCGAAAGCGCATTTACAAACAGGCAGGACGTACCCCATAGCACGCCTGCTATTATTATAAGAATTAGAGATTTTGTTTTCATTGTCCTTACAACGGTTTTATATCACCGCTCCTGTATTTTGTAAACTGTAATTGTCAAATCAAGTCGATATACGCAATCAACCCGACCGTAAATAAATAGTTATGCAGGCAGCGTATAGTCTGCTTGCTTTCATACGAGGGAAGCGTAGCCTTTATCTCGCCTCGGTCAAGCACAGCGCCGAAGCGCCTTAGAAAATCCGTTATTTTTGCCTGAAGCTTGCCTATATCGACGTTTTCTCTTAAATAAGAGAGCGTCTGCCCTTGATCACTTATTATAAGCTGGTTGTCGGAATGCTTTATAAAAAAGGAAAAGGTATGGTCAGCGCCAAAGTACATTATATCGGTATAAAGAATAAAGCCGTCCTTGTGTCGCTTTACCCTATACGAGCTAAGCAGCTCACGGTAAAAGTCCTTCATAAATCCTCCCTCTACAATGCGAAAATGTCACGAGCATCAGCCGCCAGCGCATTTTTAATCATAGGCTTGTATTCGGTCCTATCCGAGGCAAGCTGCACCTGACGGAATCCCTGCCTTACGAATTTCATTCTGTCCTTGACCTCGCCGTCCTCCTCAAGCTTGATATATAGCCCTTCCATAAGTCTGGAGCTTGGTATCAGCTCTCGTTCACGCATAGCGTCAAGACCAAGGGAAATGCACTCCTTATCAAAGCTTTCAAGATACTCTTCGGTGATATAGGGCGAGTTCGTAATAAGAGCGGTTAGCTCGGAGAGCGTCTTAAAGTTTGCCCGCTTCAGAATAGGTACGCTTACCACAGGCGAGCCCTTAAGAATTGCCATTCGTCCGTCGGTATCAAGAAAACGCTTTCGCTCCTTATCGAAAATATCAAATTCCATAAAGAAGTGCGGCAGATTATCGTAATAAACAGCGTGCTTTGCGTAAAGCCACTCGCCATACATTATATATCTTTTTCCAAGCATTGAATACAGCGAGCTTCTGTGCGTGGAAGCCCAGATTTTAAAAAGGCTGAATTGCTCCTCTCGCCCGCCGCCTCTCATATAGTGTCCACGGCTCTGAAGAAGCAGCTCTCCACCGTCGCCGAACGATATTGCGGTATTCGCTCCGTCTACCTTTTCTTCTACGGTAAGTGTCAGGTTAGCAAGGCTTGAAAATGCTATTTTCTTAAGGTCCTCGTCGCCCTCGCCAAGCCGTGAACCCTCTATATGCGGAGTTCTCGGATATTTTATAATAGCTTCAGTCACACGTTTTTCTCCGTTTATTTTTCGTATTCGCTGAGAATTTCCTTCATAAGCTCGGGATTGTCGGTCATAATGGCGTCGCAGCCAAGCTCTATAAGTCTTCTCATTTCGTCAGGGTCGTTTATCGTCCAGTACTGTACTGCGATATTTCTTCTGTGCGCTCTGGCTATAAAATCGCTGCGCTCAAGCGATAGCTCAAAGCCGACGTCGTAGCTTAAGGGAATCTGAAGGCAGGCAAAATCGCCCGTGTCAAAGAGATTGACCTTCAGAATCTCGGTTATAATAAACTTAGCCGCAGAGCCTACGGGTGCGCCTCTTAAGAGGTCCTTATAATTGTTCCTTAGTTCAAGCTCAATTTCGTCGTTGAAAGTACCGATAACCGTATTTTTCATATATACGGGATAGTCGTTAAGCACACCGCTCAGCACCTCGCAGGCAGTAACTCCACGCTCGCCGCCGTCCTTGATTTCGACTATAAACTTGAGATTAGGGTATTCTTCGTAAAATTCTCGGAAAAGCATATCAACCGTTGCGATTTCTATGCCTGCGCCCTTAAGGTCGGTCTCGTCCTTGTAAATTCTCTCGCCGTCCTCGTTCTCGAAATAGTAGCCGAAATTATACTGTTGCAGCTCGGAGAGCGTCATATCCGAAATATAATGGCGCTTAGTCTTATCCTTGATAAGCTCCTTCATTTCCTCATAGGAAATGTCGCCGTTTACGTTAGAGGTTCTGTCTATGTAGGCGTCATGATTGAAAACGAGATGTCCGTCCTTAGTAAGGTATAAGTCGCTTTCAATAATATCCACCCCGATTTCGGTGACTGCGTGCCTGAATGCAAGCATAGTGTTTTCAGGACGGTTGTCGCCGCCGCCTCTGTGCGCCGCAATCATAGGAAGCGCATCGGCGCCCTTGATAAAGGGGTTGTATTCAACGCTTTTTCTTGGCGGTACTAGGTTTATAACTGCGAAAAATATCAGTATCGCCGAAAGGACGAGTGCACATATCTTAAGCGCCATGTGGTTCTTAAAGCTTTTCATGAATTTTCTCCTTATTAGGTTTATATGAGGTTGCCGAGCGAATTAAGGATTATATCGACTGTATTTGCGTCTATGGGAAGTGCGCTTAACACTTTCGGAGACTCGGAAAAAATACGCTTATAAATTACGAGCGCCGCAAGCGACGAGCCTATCTCGCTCGGGTGAGATTTATCCTTATTGTAAAGCTCTATTTCGGGGTGTTCCGTACTTACCTGACTGAAGCAGAGCCCGACGGGAGCAATCTCGCAGCCGTGCTTTTTTGCCGCCTCGGAATAAGCAAGATAGAGCCTTTCGGTCATTTCCTCGGAGGTAATTTTATATTCGTCCAGCAGCTCACTACCCGCCTTTCTGCCCCAGGTTGCATAAAGAACGGTGCGGCCTGCCGAAACTAATTTTTTCAAAAGCCCGACGCTTTCTTCAAATTTCTTATAGTCCTTTAAGGCAAAGTGACTTTGCTCCTGCAGCACCAGAATATCGTATTCGTTTTCCAAGACCAGACTGCGAAGTTTCGCAGTGTATTCGTCCTCGCCGAGGTTTTCGTGAAGAAAGCGGCCGCCCTTAGTTACAGAGTCAACGCTAATCTCCTTTCCCGAGTCCTTCGACAGATTGCAAACAATGCTAGGTAAATCATTATAAAAGGTGTAGCTGTTTCCTATGAAAAGTATTTTCATAAAAATTCTCCGTATTATGTAAACTAATGTATGAAAAATCCCTTCAATTATTTAAGAATCTCCGTTATGGGCGTACCCTCTGCATCCTTTAATTCTACGCCAAGTGCGCTTGCGAGCGTCGGAGCGTTATTGAGAATATTCCCCTCTTTAAGAGTAATTCCCGATTTAAATGACGGACCTTTCACTATGAATACGGGCTGAGGACCTATGTGCGGAAGCTGTCCGTGAGTGCCCCTGCCGTAGCGGTAATCGCTGAAATCGTAGCCTCTTACCGAGGGGCGTGTCAGCCACTCGCCGAAGCTCGTATAGCCGTCCGTGTCTATGACGAAGGAAAAGTCGCCGTAAAGTTTGTACCTTTCCTTTGCCTCTTTTGCGGTGAGAACCTCACCTATTCCGTATATGCCCTCGTCACGCATAGAAATAAGCAGGGAATACACTCTTTCAAAAAGAGCCTTGTCGTCCTTGTCCTTAAGATACACCTGAGCGCTTGCGCCCGCACTTGCGGCATAGGCAAGATAATCGGTAATTTTTCCGTCACCGTCCAGAGTGATAAGCCCCGCATCACAAAAATGCACGTTAGGCGAAATCGAGCGGGTTATGCTTATCTGACCGTGGTCGGAAAGAATACAAATATCGGTCTCGTCCTCAATCCCCGCATCCTTTATTGCATCGAGAAGACCTCCAAGCCATCTGTCGGTGCTTATCAAAGCCTCGTCTACCGCCTCCGAGAATACGCCCGAAAGATGGCGGCGGTTGTCGACGAAGCCGGGGTGTATCAGCATAAGATTGGGCTTATATCTTTTGATTATTTCGCCTGCGCAAAAGAACTGAAAATCGTCAACGGAAGGATGCACGTCAAGATATCCGTGACGCTTTATTCCTTCGGAAATTATATAAAAAAGGCATTCCGATGCGCCGTAAAGCTTAAAGGCATCGAGCGGATTATCCTCGTAGCCCTTAAAGTAAGCGTTCATCATACCCGGGACCAGATAATCTATAAGCCCGCTTGCCTTAGTGGTGATAGGCCAGGTGCAGGCAGCAGTGGTAAGTCCCTTTCTCTTGGCGGCGTGAAGAAGCGTATCGCATTTTATATCCGAAAGCTCGTTAAACCATACTCCGCTTCTGCTTGGCTCGTCCTTATAAAAATGAAAGTTGTTTACTATACCTGTCACACCGGCGGGAGCTCCTGTCAGGAGGGTTGCGTGCACGGGATGCGTTACCGACGGATAAATAGTTCTTACCCGCTCAATTACCGATGCGCCGTCTAAAATCTTTGAAAAGCTCGGGAGCTTTTTTAGGAGCTTCAGGTCTTCAAAGACCATAGCGTCTACACTGACTACGATAAGATGCTTCATTTTATTTTTGCTTCCTTATGAAAGTGATAGTATAGGTATCCTCGGTGTCAACCTCGTTTATACGAAGCTCTACCGATTTTGCGGTGCGTATGTATTCGGCAAGTCCGCATCTTGCGACCTCCTTGTCTATATACATACCGCAAAAGGGACGCCTCGTATCGGCGTGATAATCTCCGCCTACGGTGAGAATAAGCCCTGCGTTGTATGCAATAGGAGAGAGCTTGCTTATGTGCGTGCCCTCGTAAAGCGGGTGACAGCTTATCTCTATTCCGTCAAGATAATCGGTATCGAGAAGCCTGTCGGTATTGTTCCTGTAAGGATGCGCCTGCACCAACGCTCCGCCGTTTTGTCTTACCAGAGCGTAAAGCTCCTTTTGCGTAAGACTAAATATAGTAGGATTTTTTATTATAAATTCCTCGGGCACGCCGTATATAAGCAGATGCACAGCAGGCTCAAATTCCATAGTAAGCTCAATACCGAATATAACCTCGACGCCCATCTCGTCGCCATAGCGCTTGGTTTTGTGAAATTCCTCGACGTATCTTCTGGCAAACGCGTCGTAGTCGCCGTCGGTTACGTAGTTCTCCGTATAATGGTTGGTAAGTATAATTCCTTCAATTCCCGAATCCCTCGCACGTTTTATAATTTCCTCGGCATCCACACGGCAGCATTTGCTGATTCCTCTTGTGTGTGCGTGCATATCAAAAAGCATAATTAACCTCTATTTTGTAAAATATTGTTTATATTTAAGCAAAAACCTCTGCCGATGCAATAACTCTCAGCATATCCGTCCTTATAGCATCTCGCCCGTAGGCGTCCAAAAATCTATCGGTATACTTTTCGGTTTTCAGATTAAAGAACAAGGTCCATACTCCCCAGAATATATCAATATGTCTGTCTCCGACACCGCCACATCCTACGTCTATGAAGGAGGAAAGCTTGAATCGGTCGAGAATTATATTCGGAAGGCAGTAATCTCCGTGAAGCAGTACGTCCTGCTTAAATTCCCCCTTTGCGTAAGAGAAGGTTTCGTAAGCCTCCTTAGCTGTGTCTATCTTAAAGCTTCCCGGAAAAAGGTGTTTGTCAAAAAGTCCGTTTTTATAGCCCGCATCGACGGTGGAAATATATTCGGAATTTCGGTCCTTTACAGGGCAGTCGGAAAATGGCAGTTCGTGAAGCATTCTGAGCGATTGTGCAACTGTATCGCAAAGCTTCTTCGGGTTATCAAGATATTTTTTAGCAGTGCAGTCCTCGCCTCTTGCAATCGAGGTTACAAGCCAGTCGTATCCGCTATCGCTGCAATAATGAATAACCTCGGGCGAGAGTTCCTTTTTATGGAAATAGGAATACATTTCGGCTTCATGCCAAAGCGTACCTGCCACGGCTCTCTTGATAAAGCAGATATCCTTTGCAAGATATACTCTTGCCTCGGGTGAAGAGGAGCTGTCGTAAAGCCTCGTATTTGATATAAGTGCTTTTATATCCGACGGTATGTACATACCGCTGCTTTCGATTGGTGTTAGCTTCATCGAGCAAAAATCCTTTATTTGAACTTATTTTCACCGCCGATATGAAATTTATCGTCCTCGGTTAAATCGAGCAGGTCTACCGCACGCTCGAATACCGTTACGAAGCGATCGAAATTTTTAGGATGGTGAGCGTCGCTTCCAAGATAAAATTTACAGCCCATCTCCTTAGCTATTCTGAATGGGCGAAGCACCGTGTCTGCCTCCTCGTCGCTAAATGACATATCGCTCATATTAAGCTCAATTCCGCAGCCAAGATCCGACGCCCTTGCAAAGAGCGAGCGCATAGCATCCTCGTCTATCAGCGAGAGCGTGCGCAGATATTCCGCACGGCTCGTTCTATTAATCAGACCGCAAGCGAGGTGCGCAATACCCACCTTTTCAAAGGGCAAATCGGAATTTAGCACGGCAGAAAGCCTGTCTACCCATATCTTAGCAAGACGCTCTGCAACGCCGACGTCCTCGCTGTCAATAGCAAATCCGCCGTTGTGCAAATGCGTAGTGGGGACTATTATAAAGTCAAAGTCATTAAATCTTGATGAGGGAATGCCGATAGTCATAAATTTATCCATATCGGTTTCACAGCCGAAAAAGAATTCCACGCCGTCAGCAGAAGGCAAGGGAAGCGACCTTGATATATGAGCAAAGTCCTGCGGTAAATACCAATCGGATGCGCCGTCTACCTCTTTATCCCAATAATGGTCGGTAACGCATAATCCCCGAAGTCCGTGCTCCTTTGCGTGAGCGAGCATTCTCTCTGTTGTTTGATTTTCGTCCCTTGAGCAGGTAGAAAGCAGCGAATGAATGTGATAATCGTGGTCAATTTTGAATTTCATATTTTCACCTTTTATTTATAAGTTTTCAAAAGCTCTAAGAGCATGCGGAAATGAAATCGAAGAAAATTTTTTGGTTTTGCTCATCTTTACTAAAAAGTCTTTCGGGATGCCATTGGTAGGCTCTCAAATATCGGTGCTCGGTCGAATATACAGCCTCGATAATTCCGTCATCTGCATATGCCATTGGCAAAAGTCCTCTGCCAAGCTTCTTTATCGCTTGATGATGAAAGCTGTTTGCCACAAGAAATTCTTTTTCGGTAAGACTGAATAGCGGTGTGTCGTCTACAACCCTTACAGTGTGCGAGGGTGATTGCTTCGGCTCTTTTTGCATATGCAAAAGGTCGCTTGGTATCTCGCTTTTTATATCCTGATAAAGCGTGCCGCCAAGAGCTACGTTTAATAGCTGTGCGCCTCGGCATATTCCGAGTATCGGCTTTTCCTTTCGTATGGCGAGCCTTGCCACTGCAAACTCGAAGCTGTCTCGCAGGTCTTCGGTAGCTCCGCAAAAATCAGATTTAACCTCGCCGTAGCGCAATGGATTTATATCGTTTCCGCCTGTAAACAAAAATCCGTCACAAAGCTCTGTATATTCTTCTATTTCTTCTTCGCTTTCGGTAAACGGTAATATTATAGGAACACCGCCCGCCCCTGCAATGGAGTCAACGTACGTCCTCTGCAGCTGGCTTTTCAAAAGTCCGTCTAAGTTTTCTATGGCGCATAGCATTGCGATTATTGGTTTTCTATTCATTGCGTTCTCCTTGTGCGAATGTCAGGGCTTATAAGCTTTAGATTTTATATTATTCCTGTATGCTTTTTTTCGTGCCAAGCCTTGATAGGCTGTCAAGGATGGCATTTTTATCTTCGTAGGAAATTTCGTTATAATTTACCTGATTCAGCGAATAAAGATACATCTCAATACCCGGGTCGAATTTGGAATCGTCAAGATTTATCTTAATAAGCTTCTTTGCAAATCTCAGGGCGGTGAGCACCTCGGTTTTGACGTTCTCCGAATTTACGGAATTTTCACCGCTTAAGAGAATTACCGCCGAGGCTCTGTTGATTTTATCTGCGATTACGTTCATCCAGTTTTCACCCGCAGGAATCCCCGCATCGTACCACACTCGAATGCCGTGAAACTGCAAAAATGCCAAAAGCTCGCCCGCTGTTTTCCTGTCCTTGTGAGCGTAGCTCAAAAAAACGAAATTCTCGCTTCCCTGATAGGGAGCTTCAACGTAAGCGACGTCCAAAAATTTCTTTTGCTTTTCCTTTGACTTTTCTATAAACGAATCAAGCTGCTTTTCGATAGCGGAAAAATTGAATTTGGAATTTTCACCGCCGTATATCAGAATATCGTCAAAAAGATTGCGGTTTTCTATTATGACCTCGGCGGCAATAGCGCCCATATTCAAGCGGGATTCCTTTTCCGCATCGGAAAGACCTAATGAATCGATAAGCTCAAGCTGAGCGTCCCTTGTAATATATACTCCGATTATCGGAACGGCGTCGCCGTAGCCTGCCTTTACGTGACGCAAAAACTCAATGTTTTCGCTTGTCATAGCTAAAATTGCATTTTCATTTCCGTAAATGGCGTCGAAAATGTCGGCTTTATTAAAGCCCGTGTAGCCGTAATTTGTGCGGTATTTAAAATCGCAGGCGTCTATTTCTTCCTTGCCGCTTAAGGTTCTTTTCAAAAAGTAAGACTGCACGGGAGTACCCTTGTCCTCGTACACCACCTTGCTTATTACCCTGAAGCCCTGCGACTTCATATATTCTCTGGTCTTATGCCCGACACCGAGCGTCAGACCGTAAAATACCATCAGCATAATTTTTCACCTCTCAAGCAAAAGTTTAAAAGTCACGATAAACTAAGCTTACCGTATAGGAAAGCCGTGATTGCCTTTATTTTCCGCCCAGTCTTTTCTTTATCCATTGTACTAAAAAGTATACGGCGATAAAGACCGCAAAAAAGACACCGACACCAATCAGAATAATCAAATCAAAGTCAATATCCGCCGAGGTAAAATCCACCCCGAATAAGTGAAGGAGCAGTGCGCCTATGCCAAAGCAGATAAGAGCCAGCACAAGTTCGCAAAGCCCCTCTAAAAGCGCCATTCCAATTTCTTTTTTTGTCCTTTTCATAAGAAGCTCCAATAATATTGCATTTATACTTGCCGACTAGATAAGGAGTGTTTCCTTATTCGTTCCGTAGAAAATATCCTCTTGGTACGCAAGCCTTTGGCATATTCTCTCGAAGGTATCCCAGCTTATATATTCCGCATCCATTTCGTAGGAATGTCCCCAAATATATAAGAGCTGCGGCTCTTTTGCTTCCAATGCAAGAAATCTGTCAACGGTTTTCTCAAAGCATTCGTCAATGTAATATACCGAGGGATTAAACCTGAAAAGATTGCTTTGCTTATCAAAGCTGTCGGTTGAGGTAATCGTTCTTGCATACTTTATTCCCGTGCGCTCCTTGATAACCGAGGCAACCCTATCGTCGTTGTTCACGCCGCCACAAGGGTAAGCCATTCCGACGACCTCGTATCTGGCAAGCCCCGAGAGTATAAGTCGGTCGGTCTCCACCTGGTGTACGATAGTATTTTCGTCAAGCGAGGTAAGATTGGGGTGCGTCAGGGTGTGCACCGCAATCTCGTGTCCCTCGTAAACCTGCCTTACGTCACAAGCGGAAATCTTATTGTGAGAGACGCATATTCCGTTCCTATCAAGCTTACCGCCAAGACCTAAAAGCGCAGAGTTAATATTAAAGGTGGCACGAAGCCCGTATTTATTTAAAATCTCTATAAGACGAACGTCCTGCGTTACTCCGTCGTCAAAGCTAAAGGTTATAGCCTTTTTCTTTCCGTTCCATACGTTAGTGTTTTTCATTTGTATCTCCTTTCGAGGTGAACGACGCATTCTTTTTTAATTGTGTAAAGCAATGCGGAAACATATATTCCATTAAAGGATATATGTTACTCTTGCGCCGAGAGCGTGACACGGTACGTCGAAAGTGTGCTACGTTCTCGCCATAAGGCGAGTCCGCCGAAAAGCGGTCGTTTTTATGCCCTTACGTGCAAGCACGACGGTTAAAATCCGTCGCTTTTCTTGTGTTTGTCTTACTTGCGGGTAAGACAAACCACACTTTCGACGTGGGTCAAGACTCCAAAAGGTATATTTTTATGCCAAAAACGGGGTGTGTAAAGCCAAAAGGTATATTTTGCGGGAGTGGAAAGTAACATTTGTCCCTGTTTTTTGAGCGGTGCTTGGGAACATATCTAATATTTATTGACTTGAAAGTTGTACCAATCTGTTGAGCGCTAACAGAAACCACTTGCGATTTTTATCTTCCAAAATGCTTTCAGCATTATATGCCCAATGATTGAAGTATCTCCACCTTGAATATATAGCTGAGCCCAACAAAGAAATATCACTGATTCGATGAATAATTGGTTTTAATTCTTCGCAATCAAATACAGCTTTCCCGTATATCTCGGAAAATGAGTTGCCGCAGTCCATTTTAAAACCAAGTGCTTCACAATCGTCCGCCATATAATGATCTACTAATTCGACATAGTCAATGTTTGCGTCGGAAAATTTCTCAAACCATTTCCTTGCGAAATCATGGATATCCTTATTCGAAGGGGTGTATACGTTTTTTGAAATTTTATACCAGCTTTTTATGTATGAATCCTGTAATAACTCTTTATTTTGATCAACTAATTCGATAAATAGCTTTGTCAACCCATCCCATTCATTTAAACTGCCGCTGGGATACAACTCCCAATTTATTTCATCAAGAGAGTAATTACTCTTGATGGAATTATTTTTCATAGACGTTGTAGCCCAGTTGCTTGGACTATCAACACCACCTTGCGCAATCGGGAAGATATGATCAACTGTAGGTATAAAATCCCAATATGCAATGTGGGTTTTTGTCATTTTCCAATGCGGATCGTACGGAAAATCATCAGGAAAATAATAAGTTATTACCTTTAACATTCCCGGATTAACAAGCCTTTTTCCAGTATATCTATCTATAAATCCATCACGAAGAAACTGTTCCATTTTTTCTTTAAGCGTATATGAACGCTTTTCAAGTTCTATGTGTTTGTGTGGATACTCGTTTTGTATTGTTGCCCTCGCTTCTTCTATTTTGTTTTCAAGGAGAAGATTTGATATATTTTCGATAATTTGACTTTTATCCATTTGTTTCTCCCTTTGCTGTGGTGATGGATTTCACAAGCATACGGCGAATAACGCCACACTCTTGTAAGAGTTCTTTTGAAATTTGTTCGCTTATCGCGTTTGAGCCGACAAGCATTTCAATCCAATACTCTGTTTCGCCGCATTCTTTAAGAGCAATATGGAATTTGTTTATAAAATCGGCTTTACTTGCTGCATAGTTCGCTTCGTGAATATTTGCGCCGATAGAGGTGGCGCTTCTTACAATTTGATTTACAAGAACGCCTCTACCTTTTCTTGTGTCTACCTCATCGCAGACAGCGATTATATGTAAGGCAAGAGCTTTCGCTCTTGTGCGCAATTCGGAATCTTTCATAGATTTTCTCCTTTTTGGTGTTTGGTGAAGTTTTTGCTTTGCAAAAGTGAAGCCTGATAAGGTGAAGTTACTCGCTAACGCTCATAGTGAAGTTGTTCGCTACGCTCACAGTGAAGTTTTGCTCGTTTCACTCGCAAAGTGAAGTTAAGTTCGCCCCAAAGTTACTTTTCACTTGCGCCGCTTGCGGCGCAAACTTCACTTCGGCGGTAGCCGAAACTTCACTGCGCAGCAACTTCACTCGCCACAGGCGAACTTAGTTGTCGAGTCGGTCGTGTGAGACACACGACCGACTCGACATGTCCTGTCATAGGAAACATATCATACCCGAAGACTTTATCGCAGCCGTATCCGCAATTAGCGAATCTTACTGCGTCACGTGCGAGTGTCTGCGGATTGCAGGAGATATATATGATTCTTTTCGGCGAGAGGCGTGATACGAATTCGATAAGCGCTTCGTCGCAGCCTGCTCTCGGCGGGTCTAAAATTACGACGTCGGGGTTTATTTTTCTCTTAAGCTCCTTTTCTGCGTGAGCTAAGAGCTTCTCTGTGTTTTTTGCGTCACCTACGAAAAATTTAGCGTTGTTAATTCCGTTTGCTGTCGCATTTTCTTTGGCGCATTCCACCGCCGATTCGATTATTTCGATTCCGATTAGCTCCTTTACCGATTTTGCCATAGACAAGCCGATAGAGCCTGCGCCGCAATATAAATCAAGCAGAGTATCGTTCTTTGATAAATTCGCAAGCGAAAACGCCTTTTTGTAAATAGCCTCGGCTACGCTTCTGTTTATCTGATAAAATGAGGGAGCGGTAATTTTCAGCTTGATGTCGCAGAGCGTGTCGGTGATATAGTCCTTGCCGAAAAGCGTTATCCACTTATCGCCAAGTATCACGTTTGTATCGGCTTCGTTCACGTTGAGAAGAATTCCGCACACAGACGGAAAATGCGACCTGATATCCTCTGTAAGCTTCTCTTTATGGGTCAGAGAAGTGCCGTTTACGACGAGCGTTAAGAGAATCTCGCCCGACGATTCCGAGCGGCGAAGATAAATATGGCGCAAAAGACCTGTGCCCGATTTTTCGTCGTATACGCTTATTCCGTATTCCTTGATTTTTGCTTTCAGAAGCTTCAATATAGTTGCGAATTCAGCGGGCGCTAGCGGACAGTCGCTGGCGTCGCATACGTTATGCGATTTCGGTGCGTAAAAGCCTATTACGATATTTCCCTGACTATCCTTTGATACGGGATACTGTGCCTTGTTGCGATATCCCTTAATTAAAGGAGATGCAAAAACCTCCTCCACCTCTATATCGTGAAGGCCTGATTTGTCAAATGCATTTTTAATAGTGGCACGCTTTACTTTCAGCTCGTCAGAGTAGCTAAGAGATTTGTAAGCGCAGCTTCTGCACCTGGCGCTGTCGCATCTGGTGCCGTCATAAAGAGGAGAGCGCTTTAGGTAGCTTTCGCATCTTGCAACTGCATAGCTGTCCTTGACCTTTATCACCTTAGCTTGAATTTCGTCGCCGGGGATGGTGTCGGATACGAATACGACGATGCCGCCGTGCCTTGAAACGCCGAATCCAAGATTCGTTATGTCTTCAATTTTGAGAGTGATTATATCATTCTTTTTTAACATATCCGTCTAAATAAAATCTTCCTTGAATTTATTTCTGTATTCCTTAGGAGTTATGCCGAACTGCGCCTTAAAGGTCTTAGTAAAATACGAGGCGTCTGTAAATCCCGTTTCGTCTGCAATGTCTGCGATAGGCTTGTCGGTGCATTCAAGCAAGCGCATAGCGTATTTAATACGGTAGCTGATTACGTATTGGTGAAGCGTTATGCCCTTTTTATCCTTAAGCATCTTGCTGATATAAAAGGGGTGGTAGCCGAAAATTGCGCCAAGCTCGGTATTTGAAATCTCGTCGTGCACGTTGTCACGGATATAGCCGTCAAGGTTTTCTACCATAGATGTGGGCAGTGCGTTTTCGTCGGTGTATTCGGCTATTTTAAGCAGCACCAGCTTAAGCATTGCCGAAATCTCGGCTAGGTAATTGCCCTGAGACGAGGTGAAAATATTGCTCATTCTGATAAATCCGTCACGCTCCGCTTCGAGGTCGGAGAGTAAGATGGGCTTGTCAAACGGCTCAGAATCCTCGATAGAACGGAGCTTATCAGGCTCAAAGTTTTCTCTAAGACTTGGTGTGGGGCAGGGAATATCGCACATATCCGCCGTAAGGTCAAAGCCGATTACGACGGCTCTGAAATATTTACTTTTCAGGCTGTACGGAGTGCCTGCGGGGATATAAAGCAGATTTGCAGGAGAAAGTCTGCCCTTTGCGCCGTCAAGCGTATAAGTAAGCTCACCCGAAATGAGATATATGAGCTTGGCATCGTAGGAAACGCAGACCTCGGAGCGATTTAATCTTTCGTATTGCGATACCGAGTGTATATTTGGATTCAGCCTTGAAAAATTCATATAAACTCCTAAAAATATTTAAAGAAAAGCTTTGTAATAATTATAGCACTGATATTGGCAAAAATCAACAAAAACCGAAAAATATAAAAAAATACAAAAAAATCAAAAAATCACTTGACAAACCCCATAAGATGTGTTAGAATAGTCGAGCGTGAAGCAAATGGCTCGTTGGTCAAGCGGCTAAGACACGGCCCTCTCAAGGCTGAAACATGGGTTCGATTCCCGTACGAGTCACCAGCACGGAAAAGCAGGACAAAAGTCCTGCTTTTTTCTTTTCCGTGCTGGTGACTCGTACGAGGAATCTCACCCGGCGCACATACTCGCTTCGCCAATGCTTTTTGCAAAGAGCGAATTTAAGAGTTGTCAATCCTTTTGACAGTTTCATGTGCGCCATGGGTTCGAAACATTGCGCCGTAGCTTCCGCCTAGCGGAAGAAAATAGCAAAGTGGGCAACTCGGCTAACTACGAGAAACAAAATTAAAGAACAAAAGCTAAGAAGGCACGACGGCGCAAATTCCCGTACAAAAAATAAAGGGGCTCGATGCCCCTTTATTTTTCATTTTGTCACATCTTACAAGGAGTGCCTATCTCTTTTTGCGATCCCGTACGCTCATCGAACACAGCACCCAGCGCCAAGCGTAGCGGTGAATGTCTTACACTACGCCGCCTAACTATCTCATATATTAAAGCGACCGGTTATTGCTTGCTCAAGCCGTGCTTTTAAAGTTATTTGACCATAATTATTTACAAAATACAGGGATAATTATCGATTATATCTTCTTTATTATACTGTCAAGCTCGTCCATAAGCTCGTCGAACTTTTTCTTGCGAGTGTTATCGGTAAGAGAAAAAAGACTAGCTTCTTCACCCTCTTTTAAATATGCATTCAGCTTATCGTGCCAAGCGTCAATTCCGTATTTATCCGTAGAATCGTCGGCGCAGGTGATATAAATTCCTTTGAAAATTTCCTTGTCACCTATAAATTTGATTTTTTTCCAATCGTCTTCACTTCCGTGAAATACGATAAATTTAAGGTTTTCGCAGGCAAGAAAAGCTGACAGGTGCAGCTCTCTTACGCTCTTGGTAAAGGACAGCATATCGAGATTTCGCATTCCTAAAAACGTGTACGGCAGTATTGCATTGACTCCGTTCGGGATATCTATGTTTTCTACTTTAGCGCAGTGCATAAATGCGCCTTCGCCTATGTAATCGATTCCCTCGGGGAGCACTATACTCTCGAGATTTTTACAGCCGCAAAAGGCGTAGTCGCCTATTTTCTTTATTCCGTCGTGCAGGTATGAGTATTTAGAATCCAGGTTTGCGTATTTGTAGGCTTCGATTTGACTTGCAGCTTCACTGAATCCTATCATAGGCTCGTCGCATATTCTAAGCTCGTCGTCTGCGGGCGGCATGGGAATTCCCGACAGCTTTGCGATTACGTCCTCGGGACTGCCAAGCTGCGGCGAGCGTCCGTTACCGTCGTATTCAAGCTCAATAAATTCGTTGCTTTTCATTTGCTCACTCCGTTGAATGCGTTTTCTTTCATTGTATCATACGCCTCGCTTAAAAGCAAGTTTTTATTAAAGGTTTTAGGAAAATATTGCACTTTGCGTATCGCATATGCTATAATTAAATAAAAATCCTTTTGGAGTGAGAAAACTAAAATGCTTCCTGAAATTTTAGAGATAATTATGATAGTATGCTTCGGCATTTCGTGGCCGTTTAACGTAGTAAGGTCGTATAAAGCAAGGAGTGCTGAGGGAAAAAGCCTGACGTTCTTGATATGTATCACGCTAGGATACGTTGCAGGCATTGCCTCTAAATTTTCCAGCGAAACTTATATGAGCAGCTTTTCTGATAAATGGTACGTGCTCGTCTTTTATTTTATAAATATATCAATGGTGCTTTTAGACCTTGCGCTTTACGTAAGGAACGTTCGTCTTGATAAACACCGCAAGCTTGCGGCGCGCGAATGATGCTAGCAAGAGAGTCATTTTGTGCTTTTGTACAAACGTGACTCTTTTTTGTTGTAGCTATTGTATATGCAAAAAATGTTTTTTGAAAAAGTTTTGATTTTCACTTGATTTTTCCTGCGCACAAGGCTATAATTATTATAATATTTTATTTAGGGGTTCTCCCCCTTATAATCATACTATTCCCGGATTCCACGTTCAATTAAGGCGTCAGCGAAATATATTGCCTTGACAAGGGATAACGAAGTTATAAAATATTCATGCGAATTTGGCTTGGGCAGGCAGATATCCTCTCTTACCAATACTCCAACGCTTTTTGTGGGTGCAACCGAAGTCCCACGACTTAAATCGATGCTTACTGAATCAAAATAAATATTGACCACTATTTAACAAGAAAGGTTTACATTATGGACTTGAAATCACTCTTATCAAAAATGACACTTGACGAGAAGCTGGGACAAATGTCGCAGTTTAATACCAACTGTCTGATACTCGATTCCGAGGGCGGCGTTACAGGACCTGCTATGGCGCTTTCGCTAACTCCCGAGGAAATAGCCGCTACCGGCTCTACGCTGAATTTCACAGGCGCTGCCGAAATGAAAAAGGCGCAGGACGAGCACATTAAGGCCGACAGGCTCGGTATACCGCTGCTTTTTATGCAGGACGTAATTCACGGCTTCCGCACAATATATCCAATACCGCTCGGAATGGGCGCAAGCTTCGATACCGACCTCGTTAAGGAATGCTCAAAGATGGCGGCAAAGGAGGCGGCTGTCGGCGGAGTGCAGGTTACCTTCAGCCCTATGGTAGACCTTGTGCGTGATGCGAGATGGGGCAGATGTATGGAAAGCACGGGAGAGGACGTATACCTCAATTCGCTTATGGCAAAGGCTCAGGTAGAGGGCTATCAGGGCGATTATTCCTCGAAGTACAATATTGCGGCGTGTGCTAAGCATTTTGCGGCTTACGGCGCAGCCGAGGGCGGCCGCGACTACAACACGGTTGATATGTCTATGCGCTCGCTTCGTGATTATTATCTTCCCGCATATAAGGCTTGCGTTGACGCCGGAGTGGATATGGTTATGACCTCCTTCAACCTTATAAACGGCGTTCCCTCATCAGGCAACAAGTGGCTTATAGACGATCTGCTTCGCAAGGAGTGGGGATTTGATAAGGTAGTTATATCCGACTATAACGCTTTCCGTGAAATGAAGATGCACGGCTTCTGTAAGGACGATTACGAGTGCGCTGAGGCTGCTATGACGGCAGGAACGGACATCGAAATGATGTCCAACTGCTATATCAAGCACGCAAAGAAGCTTCTTTCCGATGGTAAGATAACCGAGGAGCAGATAGATAAATCGGTAATGCGTATTCTTGAGCTTAAGGAAAAGCTCGGACTCTTTGAAAACGCCTACGGCGCTGCAAGCGAAGAGGAGGAAAAGCGTCTTTTCCTTTGTGAGGAGCATAGAAATCTCGTTCGTCTGGCGGCAGAAAAATCGGCGGTGCTTCTTAAGAATGAGGGTGTGCTGCCTTTTTCCGATGAGGCTAAGAGCGTTGCTGTGATAGGTCCTTTCGCTGACAAGGGAATGATTGGCTTCTGGTCATGCCACGGCAAGAGCGACGAGGCTGTAAGCGCTTACAGCGGAATTGCCGCTATGCTTGGCGAGGATAAGGTTTTCTTAGCTAAGGGAGCGGATTCTGCGCTCAAAGCTACTCCCGATGCGGCTCTTATCGACGAGGCGGTTCTGCTTGCAGGAAGGTGCGACTGCGTAGTGCTTGCGCTTGGCGAGGAGGCTAATTTCAGCGGTGAGGGCAATTCGAGAGCGGATATTACTTTGTCCCCTGCCCAGAAGGAGCTTGTACGCCGTGTAAGTGCTGTAAACCCAAATACTGTATCGGTGCTTTATTGCGGAAGACCTCTTGCGCTTGGCGATATCATAGATGATATGAAGGCTACTGTCGTTATGTGGCAGCCCGGCACTGAGGGTGGCTCGGCACTTGCAAATCTTCTTTTCGGTAAGGTCGATTTCGAGGCAAGGCTTCCTATGTCCTTCCCCTATCACGTAGGACAGATGCCCCTTTATTATAATAGAATGAATACGGGAAGACCGAGACTTGACGAGTTCAAGGCAGGCGCTTATATCAGCCAATACCTTGATTATCCCAATATAGCGCTCTATCCCTTTGGCTACGGACTTTCGTATGCAGATTTTGAGATTTCAGAGCCTACTGTATCGGCAGACGTAATGAAGCGTGGCGGAAGCATAACGGTATCCGCTGAGCTTAAGAACGTATCCGACAGGGAGGGAAGCGCTCTCGTTCAGCTTTATATTCGTGATACGGTAGCGTCGCTCGTCAGACCAATCAAGGAGCTTCGGGGCTTCAAGCGTGTAAGACTTGGTGCTAACGCATCTTCAAGGGTGGAATTTACCGTTACCGAGGACGACCTTAAATTCTACACCAAGGACGCAGGCTTTGCTGCAGAGAGCGGAGAATTTAAGGTCTTCGTAGGACTTTCGTCAGCAGAGGAGAGAGCGGTAAGCTTCAATCTCGAATAAAGCGAAGACGTTTTGATATGCGTCAGTTTGCTAAATAGGAAAAATAAATAATAAAAGCTTACGTAAAAAAGCCGCGAAATTCCCCCCTGACTTAGCGAAATTGGGGTGAGGGTTTCGTGGCTTTTGGCGTTTATTGCCTCCTATTCCAAGGATTTTGCATTGAAGAAATTGCCGATAGAATGTATAATTTTTATATCGTGCAATCGATAAATCCGAAAGAAAGGAGTAACGAATGACTAAAACAAAACGTAAGTTGCTTTTAATCCTGACGCTCTTACTTGTGTGGGGCTTGCTGTTTTCCGTGCTGTCGTCTGCCGTAAGCGTGAATTTTACCAAGCACGAGCTTGAGTATTTTCAGCCGATAAAGGACAAAAGACCGTGGATATATCCCTCTGTGACGGTAACGCTCGGCGATAAGACCGTGCCTGAAAACGCCTATCTTATAAACGATACGACCTACATACCGTTCAGAGCAGCAGCTACGCTTGCGGGCGCTGCGGTAGGCTTCCAAGCCTCGAGCAGAACTGCGACGGCTAAGATGGCGGGACTTGAAATATACGCCTCAGACGGAAGCTACATAATCTACGCAAACGAGCGTGCGTTGCTTTCAAAAACACCTGCGATAATACTTGATGACGGCAAAATGTATATTCCGATAAGGTCGCTTGCCAAGGCTCTTTCGCTCTCTGTTGAATGGACGCCGAGACGGGTAGTTAAGCTTGACGGCAGCATCAAGCCGCTCACCCACGCAAATGACTATTACAATCAGGACGATTTGTATTGGCTGTCAAGGATTATCAGCGCAGAAAGCCAGGGCGAGCCGCTTCTCGGTCAGATTGCGGTAGGCAACGTCGTTCTTAACAGAAAGGCAAGCAGGGATTATCCAAATACCGTATACGGCGTCATATTTGATAGAAAATACGGAGTTCAGTTCAGCCCCGCTGCCGACGGAAGCGTATACAGAACGCCATCGTATCTCTCGGTGCAGGCGGCAAAGATTTGTCTTGAGGGCATCAGCATTTCTGAGAAAATACTGTTTTTCTTAGAGCCGACTAAGGCAAACTCTGCTTGGATAGTTCTGAATCGGAAATACGCTTTTACAATAGCTAATCATTATTTCTTCTATTAAAAATATCACAAAAAAGCCATCGCAGACGAAACGCCTGCGATGACTTTTACTTATGGTCGAACCGAGAAATTATTTCATTATATAGTATCTGTACTTGGAATTATTCTTGTACTGGTAAACGGTTGCGCAGATTCCTGCGATAGCGCCTACAGCGAGAGAGGCTATAAGAACAATCATTCCGCCGTCGGGTACGATTGCAAGACCGAGAAGAACGGCAGCTCCGCACATACCGCCAAAGGAGGTGAGTATAATGTAGAGGAACTTAAAGAGGAAGATAAAGAGCACACCGAGAATTATAGCGGTGAGAATAGGAATGATAATCTTGCCTGCATTGTCGGAGAAGAATGCAACGTCAGGGAACTTTTCTGCAAGGAAACCAAGTCCAAAGCTGTACATACCGAACCAGCCTATTGCCGCACCGGTAATGAAAAGCGCAAACTTGAAGAAAAAGTGCATTATAAATCCGCCAATGATAGCGAGTAAAATGCCGAGTATTGCCGAAATGCTGACAGATTCGGGAATGAAGGTGAGGGCATTTTCAAGCAAAGGACCGAGTACAACGCCGCCGAGGATACCGAATAAAAGAATTCCCTCGATGACAAGCTCAATTCTGAAAAGCTTATAGCTGTAAAGCGCAACTATACCGCAAACCACTACAGCTGCGAGCACTGCTACGAAAAGATAAGCTTCAATGTAGCTCATAATCTCTGCGGGAACGTATTCTTTGATAATCGCAAGGATTTCGTTCATGTTCATAATGCATTACTTCCTTATTTATGTATTATTACATATATAATATCATAAAAAAATTGTTTTGTCTATATCTTTTTGAAAAAATATGAAAAAAATAAAATGTTTTGAAATGGAGGTGAAAAACAACTTACATAAGCCTTTTGCATATAATATTTGCACAAGCAAGCTCTTCTTAAATCGAGGAAATACAAAGCGAAAAATTCAATTAATAGTCGAATATGTATACTTAAGATTACATATAACGGATAAAATCCATAAGACGTTAGAATTGTATTTTTGAGATGGCTTCAAATTTGTCACAGGGAGCTTTTGAAAATGAAGATAAATCTGCAACGAAATCCTTTATTAATTATTGCTTTTTGACGATTCGTGTAGTATAATAAAGGTAATAATTGGCGCGTAATTCGGTGCGTCAGGCAGACAGGAGGATTTTTTATGACTTACAGACTTAAGGTAGCGGGGATTGAGCGTGATTTGGTGCTGTGTCCTATCGGAGAAAATCTTAATATAGGCGCTTTTATACTTTTCGGTGACGTGGAGCTTACCGAGCGCACGGCAGAGGCTCTTTGTAAGCTTGCCCCTCCGCACGACGTTTTAATTACCGCAGAATCGAAAGGCATTCCGCTCATTCACGCAATGAGCAGAATCTTAGGGGAGAATAGATACGTTCTTGCAAGAAAGTCGGTTAAGCTTTATATGCACGACGTAGTATCCTGCGAAACGCAGTCCATCACCACCTCAAATAAGCAGACCTTGTATATCAACGGCGACGACGCCGAATATATGAAGGGCAAGCGTGTGCTTATCGTCGACGACGTAATTAGCACGGGCGGCTCGCTTTTGTCGCTTGAAAATCTCGTCACCAAAGCGGGCGGTAATATCGTCGGCAAAATGACTATTCTCGCCGAGGGCGACGCCGCAAGCCGTGACGATATCATATTCCTAGAAAAGCTCCCGCTCTTTGACGGTAGCGGAAATGCGATTTAACGGGAAACATAGTTAAAGCCTTCTGCACATACTGCATAAATATATCTGTTAAATATTTTATGTTGACTTAACACCTTAGATATGATATAATAATTAAGGATATAATTTGATTTCTAAAAGAAAACAGGAGAAATTTTATATGTTAGTTAAACTTCAAGACATTGTTTTTCCAAAAAAGAATATATGCGATGTTGAGGATATGTATTACAGAAGCATAGGATTCCCGGCATCGAAATGCAATGAAAGAAACGAAATTGCATTCAGGAAAAATCAAAAAGTAAATTTCGATACTTATTACAACAGCTTGTCTTTACTTAAATGGTCGAAATATACTGTTGCTGACTCTAATTATATGATTAAAGCCACCTTGAAAGGAAAGTTTGTTTTGACGCTTGTTCATGCGTGGCTTGAAAATGGCGGCAAGCTTCAATACAAAAAGCTTGCTAAGCACAAAATTGATACGGAAGAAAAGCAGGAATTTACATTTGAATATTTTACGGAAAATCCGTTCGGTGTAATTTCTTTCACTCTTGAGTCTATGGCGGACGGCGGCGTTTTCTATGGCGCAAGTTATATGAGCGAGGTGGAACAGAATCCCAAGGATGTAGTTCTCGGTATGGGAATCTGTACTTTTAAACGTGAATCATACGTTATAAATAACGTTAAAAATATTGAAAAGTACATTCTCAGCGATGTAAATAATCCGCTTAATAACAAATTGCACGTTTTTATTTCCGATAATGCCAACACCCTCAATGAAACTGATTTCAATTCTGATAATGTACATCTTGTGTATAACAAGAACACGGGTGGCTCAGGTGGTTTCACCAGATGTATGATTGAGGCTATTAATTATAACAAAACAGCGGAGCAGAAGCTGACTCACTTGCTTTTGACGGATGACGACATCGTATTCGACCCGTCGTCTATTGATAAAACTCGTACTATTCTATCGCTTTTGAAGACTGAATACGAAGATGCCTTCGTTGGAGGCGCTATGTGCAGAATGGACAAGCAGAATATTCAGCACGCAAGCGGTGAAGTCTGGCACAAGGAAAGATGCCAGAATTTTATCGAGTCGTTTAATCACAACCGTGATTTAACCGATCTTAAGGATATAATCGAAAATGAGAATTTTGTAAATTCAAATCATCAGGGCTGGTGGTTCTGCGCAATTCCCATTAAGTTTATAAGAGAAGACAATCTTTCGATGCCTTTCTTTATCAAATCAGATGATATAGATTTCAGCGTAAGAAATATGAAGACTCATATTTTGATGAATGGTATTAACGTATGGCATGAGTCATTTGAGTCGAAGTATTCCGCTCAAAATGAATACTATACGGTTAGAAATTATCTCGTTTCCGCAGCTGCACACAATTCTCCCATTACCAAAAAGGAAATACTCGAAATGCTTTATGCTTATACAAAGCATTACATAGCGAATTACAAATATATCGAAATCGAGCATTTTTGCAACGCTATCAATGACTTCTTAAGAGGCGTTGATTATTTTAAGTCTATTAATCTTGAAAAATATCACAAGAGCATTCTTTCCAAGGGCTATAAGATGGTAGATGTGGATACGTTGCCTGTGAGATTTACAGATGACAAATATCTGAATGATATATCGTACGATGAGTACGTCGGATGGTTCAGAAAGAAGTTTAGAAAGCTTACCATAAACGGTTTGCTGCTTCCCTCAAATGGCTTTGCCGTTCTTGGTATGTGGGGAGGCACGAACGTGCAAACGTATAGAAAGAAGTTCTTGGTTCGTTATAATAAAGAAACGCATAAGGGCTTTATTCTTGAAAGAAATCTTGGTAAGGCTTTGAAGTCTTATTTTATGTATAAAAAGACTAAAAAAGCGCTGAATAAGAATTTTGAAAAAGCATATCTTGAGTTCCGCGCCAGATGGAAGGAACTCGTAACTCTAGAAAACTGGAACAACAATTTGTAATATAATATTGTCATAAATAAAGGGGAACAAGGTCGTTTTGCGGCGTGCTTCCCTTTATTTGAAATTGAGGATTTATGGAAAAATTGGAAATCATAAAAGATAGCTTTCAAAAAAAGTGTACGGGATGCTCGGCGTGCAAAAATGCGTGTCCTGTTTCAGCAATTGAGATGAAGGAGGGGTACGATACCTTTTTATATCCTTCGCTTGACAATGATAAATGTATAGGATGCAAGAAATGCGAGAGTGTTTGCCCCGTATTAAATACGATCAAGTCAAATAATGCTAATACTAAAATGTATTCGGTGAGAGCTGACGATGAAATAAGAAGTGTCAGCTCGTCGGGTGGAGTTTTTTCACTCGTAGCAAACTATATTTTAGAAAAAGGCGGTTATGTTTGCGGAGCTGCGTTTGATGAAAATATGAAGCTTCGTCATAGAATCGTATCGGATGTTTCCCTGCTTCCTGCGTTAAGAGGCTCTAAGTATCTTCAAAGCGATATTGGAAACGTATATCGAGATATCGAGAAGTTTTTGAAGCAGGATTCGACAGTATTGTTTGTCGGTACACCTTGCCAAGTTGCAGCGCTTCACAATTACTTGAAGACGTCTTACGAAAAGCTTTATACAATAGATATTCTTTGCCACGGCGTTCCTTCCCAAAAGTTCCTTGACTTGTATCTTTCAGATATTTCGAACGGCAAAAAGGTAGTTAACGTAGAGTTTAGAAATAAAAGATTTGGTTGGAGTGCCGAACATATACTCGTAACGTTTGATGACGGAAGTCAGTATACGAAAAGCAGACACGAGTGCGATGCATATCTTAAAGCATTTTTTGATAATCTTGACCTTCGTGAAAGCTGTGAAAACTGCTCGTTTTCGGAAGCTCCCAGACACGGCGATATATCAATAGGAGATTTCTGGGGTATCGAAGGAGTAGACAAATCCCAGAATGACGGACGAGGCACGTCAATGCTTCTTACAAATAATTCAAAGGGTGAAGAGCTTCTTGAATTGGTAAAGCGCTCGGCTATCGTAAATGAATACGAATATAAAGAAACGTTGCCTAACAGGATACATAGCTTCTTTAAGGCAAGTCCGCTGAGATACAGATTTATCGAAAGATTGTCAAAGCAGAGCTTTACAAATGCCGTTTTGGGTGTTCATAATGATAATGCGGTCAGACTTCCCGATAAAAAGTTTGACGTGGGCTTAGTTTGTAATTATACCGCATGGAATTTTGGTGGTAGTCTAACTCATTATGCGCTGTTCCATGTGCTTGAGGATATGGGTTATTCCACGCTCTTGATAGAAAGACCTGAAGATTCTCCTGAATCTATTGTGTCTGACACTCGTTATATAATTTATAAAAAATGGCCTTTTGATGATAAAAAGTGCGCACCTCAATTCCCGGATAAAGAATCAATGCGCAAATTAAACGACATTTGCGAATCCTTTGTCGTGGGCTCGGACGTTTTGTTCAGAGCATCACTGTATAATTTGATGGGCAAAGTTGTGGCGTTGGATTGGGTAGACAACAACAAAAGAAAAATAGCTTATTCTGCATCGTACGGATATGATTATCTTCAAGATGGATATGCTCACGAACATTTTGAAATGGCGCATTTTATGCAGCAATACGATGCTTTTTCTACAAGAGAAAAGAGCGGAGTTGAGCTGTTTAAAAACAATTTTGGAGTTGATGCTACTTGGGTTCTTGATCCTGTGTTTCTTTGCGATTCAAAGCATTATGATGAAATTATAGAAAATGCAGGCAGAGAGGCAAAGAGTAACTATATTTGTGCGTATATTCTTGATCCGGACGAGGAAAAAAAGAAAATTCTTCAATACTGTAAGTCCGGTTTGAATAAGCAGGTTGAGGTTTTTTCTGAGTTTAGCAGAGATAATAATCTTTTCGGAAAAGAATTGTTTAGTGAATTTGACCACGTTAATTATACCATAGAGGAAAGGCTTCAAAGTATTAAGAATTGTGACTTTATGGTAGCAGACTCATTCCACGGTATATGTTTTGCTCTCTATTACCAAAAACCGTTTATCTGTGTAGCGAATAAAAGGCGTGGATATACAAGATTTGAGTCTTTGCTTTCTCATTTCGGTTTGATGGACAGGCTTGTTGAGTCCTTTGATGACGTGAGGAACAATCCCGATTTGCTTAAACCCATAAAATACAAGAGCATTTCTAGAAAAATAAACAATGAGGTTGCTCGTTGCAAAAAATGGCTGAAGGATGCATTGAATTCTCCCAAAAGAGTAGGATATTCCTTGTATGACGTAGTAAGCCGTATGCTGAATCAAAAGGATCGAGAGATTGAATTACTGAAATCGAAGCTTCAGGTTCTGTATTCTGCGGTAAATGCGCTTCCGTCTATAAACAGCATAGACTCTTATCTTGAAGAGCTAAAGAGAGTTAGAGATCACAGCACGATAATAGTTTCTGTTATGGACACGCCCGGTATTGAGCTTTCGCTCCAATATGGCGAAAAGATAAGAGACTGCCTTGGCGCTGGGATTAATCTGGGTCAGAAGCATCACAACAGCTATTTGTTCATTTCACATAACGGAAGAGTCATATTTGAAGAGCTGCGTCCTGAGAGAATTGCGAAGAATTTTGCTACTGATAAATTTAATATTTTTGCGACAAGCGCTGCCTTGCTTTGTGGAAATATGTCAGAGATTGTGATAAACGATGTAAATTATTCGTTAAATTCTCGTGGACTTAATATCGTAACTATTGATAATATGTCAGGAACAATTATGGATTCTGTTTGCTTTGATACTCATATAGTTCCGTTTAAGTTTGTAAGAAGCAATAAAATAAAGATTTAAAGATGTTGTGAAATTAGCATCCAAAAGCAGAAGTAATAAAGAATCTTAGAGAGGAATAATAATGAAGCTTGCGACTATAGGCTCATGCGTGGGAGCTGATATTATTAAAAAAGCAGCCGACCGAGGATGGACAAACTGCGTAAATTATATCTCATACAGTCCTGTTGGAATAGTTGAATCACTGAAAAATCAGATTTCAATAGACGTATCGCTTTTTTCATCAGAGCCCAATAATGATAAATATTCATTCGTAGAAAATGTGAACGGTACTATTTTGAAAAGAATTGCTGCGTGTTCGCCTGATTACATATTGGTTGATTTATCTGATTTGAGAATTCCAGTGGAATTTGTGACGTTTGAAAACGGCAAAAAGATTGCATATACTAAGAAATCTCTATCTCAGGACAGTTACAGTATTTTGTATCAAGAATTGGAAAGAATCTTAAACTCAAAAATAGTTGAAAAGACACTAAAAACTGCACATTCGATGTCTGACGATGAGTTGGAAGAGTTTTTGATAAGCTATAAGAATCTTTTGGTTGAGTATTTCGGTGAAAGTAGACTTGTGTTTTTCAAGCCTCGTCTTGTCACGCAGTATTTAGATGGAGAGCAAATTCTCTATACTCCTAATTTTAAAATTTCGGGTGAAACCAACGCTGTAATAGACAGAATATATTCTATATTTGCAAAGATTGGAGAATATATAGATTGTCCATCCGGTATAATCGGGGATATTACTTGTAATAATCCTTTCGAGTACCATTATTGTCAGCCGTATTATGACTATATGATTGAATCGATTTTGATTTGTATAGATAAATCAAATCGGGACTATGATATTGTAAACGAAAAAAGAAAAAACTGCGAAATGAAAATACATCGGCTGTATAACAGAATATTCTGCAATCAGCTTTTAAGCAAGGTAAGAGTTAGACCCGGAAGAGAAATCGTTCTTATAGCCAAAACAAGACAGTTCGAAGAGATGTTTAAGAATGAGTTTAAAAGAGACATTTATTCTTACGTAGAGTACAATGAATACTCAGATATCAACGTTATCGGTGCGCAAATTGCTGACCTCGTAAAGGAAGATAAAAACCTTCTTTTCGTAGTTCCCGAGCTTTTTAGACATCAGACTCATGGTCTGCTATATGAATTTTATGAAAACGGGATATCGTTGGAAATGGATTACATACTTCCGATATACCACCCTGTGAGATTGGAGAATTTCTGTGGAATATATGAGGATGTATATAACAATCGTTTTGTGATGGACTCTCCAAGTACTATTGAGTTCACCGGCGCTGCGATATCTGTAAGAGCCGAGAAGCAATCATACTTTTCTGTTTTACAAATTCAATCATGCGGTAGATTCTCTATTGGAGAGGCGAGCAGAGTACGTGATATGTTTAGGGTAGGACTGGATGCCGATATGACTATTGGACAAAAGACGACAATGTGGCAGGCAGACGTTACAAGTCACTCGTTTTCGTCGGTGGTTGTTGGAGATGACGTGATGACGTCCGCACAAGAAATGATTTATTCGGGAGACGGACATCCTATTTTTCAATTGCAGGCAGATGGAACATATTCTCGCTTAAACCGTTGCACACAAAGCAAAATTGTTATCGGCGATCACGTATGGATAGGATACAGATGTAATATTTTGGGTGGTGCCGATATTGGAAGCGGTAGTATTATTGGAGCGGGAAGTATGGTGAATAAAAAATTCCCGAATAACGTTCTGCTTGTCGGAACACCGGCAAAAATTATAAAAAAGGATGTTGCATGGAGTAGGAATTATTTAATAGATGACATTCAGAGAGATCCGTATTTGTATCAAAACTATGCATCTCCTACAGAAGAGTAGACTAAATTTTATAAAAAGCTTTTAATGCAATGCGTATAATTTATGGATTGCATAATATTCAAGTTTTAATTAAGAAAAAGATATAAAAACAGCAAAGAGACCGAGTAAATCATCACTTGCCGAAATGATTTAGACAGCATCTCTTTGCTGTTTTGTCTTGCAAATGCGCATTAGTAAAATTAAGGCAACACCTTAGTTGTTAAATATTTCTCGTACTTGTCGCATATATCATTGACGTCGTTACCGAACATAATCTGCTTTCCGTGGTCGAGCCAGAGAATTTTATTGCACATAGAGCGCACCTGCGCTATCGAGTGGGAGACGAGAATAGTAGTAGCACCGCCGTTGATTATAGCTTTCATTTTATCTTCGCTCTTTGCTCTGAAAGCGCCGTCGCCAACCGAAAGCACCTCGTCGAGAATAAGTATATCGGGATTTACAAGCGAAGCGATGGAAAAGGCAAGTCGGGATTTCATTCCCGAGGAAAGATGCTTGAATGCATGATTTTCGTATTCTTCAAGCTCCGCAAAGGCAATAATATCCTTATAGGTATCGTCCATAAATTTTTTGGTATAGCCAAGCATAGCGCCTCTGAGATAGGTATTCTCCTTGACTGTAAGGTCGCCGTCAAAACCCGAGCCTAATTCAAGCAGCGCCGCTATCTTTCCGTTGCACTCAACTCTGCCCTCGGTAGGCACCATTATGCCCGAAATAGCCTTAAGCAGCGTTGACTTTCCCGCACCGTTTGTGCCTATAATGCCAAGCATATCGCCACGGTTGATAGAAAATGTCACGTTGCGGTCTGCCCAGAATTCATTGACCTTGTATTTACCTGTAATTTTTCTTAAGATAAATTCCTTGATGCCGATTTCCTTAAAATCACCCGTGATATAGCGGATAGAAACGTTGTCAAGCGAAAGTATCGGTTTTTCTTTAACGTTGTTTTCCATAATTTTTCCTTATACGTAGTAGAGGAATTTGTGATTGCACTTTTTGTATATAAGAGCGCCTATCGCAAATGCGATAAGAGCGTAGCCCACTGCTAAAAGATTATACTGCACAGAGGGGAAAGAATTATCAATTACTATAATTCTGAAATATTTGATATAAACGAAAAGAGGATTTAGAAGGAAAAGTCTTTCATATGCGCCGAACGCATCTGTCGTGTAGAATATTGCCGACATATACATAAGAAGCATCGTAAATACGCTCCAAAGATATTGCATATCACGGAAAAATACGAAAAGCGCCGAAAGAATAAGTCCTACGCCGATATTAAAGATTATTAGACATAGAATAGGAATAATAAGAGCGAAGAATCCAAAGGTAAACGTTATTTTGTCAATTATGCAGAAAATAATAAATACAGCAAATGTTAGCCCAAAATTGATAAGAGAAGATATGTTTCTTGAGAAAAGGAACAAATACTTCGGTACGTTCACCTTTGTAAATATCTCGGAATTTGCGATAAGCGAGCTCATTCCTCCGTTTGTCGCATCACTGAAAAAGTTAAATACGATATTTCCGCAGAAAAGATATATCGTGTAATGCTCCATATTTTGTCCAAAAAAGTTTTTGAATACGATGCTCATAACGAGCAGCGTAAGCAAAGGGGAAAGAACGCTCCAAATCATACCAAGGTAGGTTCTTTTATATTTTTTCTTGAAATCACGCTTAACAAGCTCAGAAAAAAGAAAGCCGTTTTCTTTAAATCTGTTTAAGGATTTTTGTATATTGTTATTTGCCATTATAGTCTCCGTTTTCGTTTTAGTATATAAATGCGAAACCAAACTAATATATAAATTCTATCACATTATAACATAGCGGCAAAGAAAAGTCAACCGATATAGGCAAAAGTAAATTATAGTAAATTATTACATTTATTTGGCAATAGTTTTACTTGGTTTTTACTTTGTTTTAAAACGTAATGTTACCTCTTGAAAAAAAACTCAAATTATGTTATACTAAATAATAGTGTAGGGAAAAATATGATTTTGAGAGAATTCGTTAATGAATAAAAGTGTTAAAATATTTATGTGCACTCATAGTCCTTACGATTTTTTGCCACCTCTTGCGATTGCGGTTCAAGGTGGGGCAAAGTTGAAGGATTCTGTCGAAGGCACTATTCCGGATTTTGGAATTTTGGGATCGATATCTGAGAAAAATCCCGAATACTGTGAGCTTACCGTCCAATATTACGCCTGGAAAAATGAAGAAGCGGATTATTACGGCTTCTGCCATTACAGAAGGTTCTTTTGTTTTGATGAAAGTGTAAGTAAACCCTATTTAGTTTTTGACAAAATTCCTAAAAGAAAGCTTAACTCATTATTATCAGACGGTGAGACGATAGCCAATACTGTATCAAAGTATGATATTGTAGTGCCTCGTGCGGAGAATCTTGGAATTAGTGTATACGATAAGTATATTACATCGAAGTATTGCTATGCTGAAGATATGGATTTATTTATATCCGTTCTTAAGAATAAGTATCCTTATCTTGCAATGTATGCTGACGAATATCTTTCTGATATGCATCAATACTTTTGCAATATGTTTATAATGAAAAAAGAGTTGTTTTTTGACTATTGTAATATACTTTTTCCGTTGCTTGAAGAATTTGACCAACATAAGCGTATGCACGGTAATTTTCAAGCGGACAGAACCGACGGGTATCTTGCTGAACGTTTCTTAGGGATATATTTAAAATTTATCAAAGCAAACGGCAAAAGCATATATGAATGCTCAAGACTGGATACTCAGTGCTCGTTATCAAAGCGGGTTTTGTATAAATTTTTGCCACCCGAGAGCAAAATCAGGTTATTTATACGTAAATTAATAAACAGACTTAAAAAGAAAAGGAAGCAATAATATGAAAAAATACGATTATCTTATAGTCGGCGCAGGCCTTTTTGGAGCAGTATTCGCTCACGAGGCGATGAAAAGAGGCAAGACCTGCCTCGTTATCGACAAAAGAGAGCATATAGGCGGAAATATTTATTGTGAGAAGATAGAGGGTATTAACGTACATAAGTACGGTGCGCATATCTTTCACACCTCTGACAAGTCGGTGTGGGATTATATCAACGGCTTTGCGGAGTTCAATAATTATATAAATTCTCCCGTTGCCGTATATCACGACGAGCTTTACAACCTGCCATTTAATATGAATACCTTTTCTAAAATGTGGGGCGTCAAGACTCCCGCCGAGGCTAAGGCAAAGATAGCGGAGCAGATAGCAGAGCTTAATATCACCGAGCCTAAAAATCTTGAGGAGCAGGCGCTTTCTCTCGTGGGACGTGACGTATACGAAAAGCTTGTCAAGGAATACACCGAGAAGCAGTGGGCGAGGGATTGCAAGGAGCTTCCCGCCTTCATTATAAAAAGGCTTCCTCTGCGCTTTACCTACGATAATAATTATTTCAACGACCGATATCAGGGAATCCCGATTGGCGGCTATACCCCGATAATCGAGAAAATGCTCGATGGAGCAGAGGTGCTTCTTAACACCGACTATTTCGATTTTATAAAGGGGCACGGGGAAATTGCAGAGAAGACCGTATTCACAGGTCAGATAGATAAGTTCTTCGATTACAAGCTCGGCGTGCTTGAATACAGAAGCGTAAGATTCGAGACCGAGATTATCGATACGGATAACTATCAAGGCAACGCAGTTGTAAACTATACTTCACATAACGAGCCTTTTACTCGAATAATAGAGCATAAGCATTTCGAGTTCGGCAACCAGCCAAAGACCGTTATTTCAAAAGAGTATTCGTCCGAGTGGAAGCTTGGCGACGAGCCGTATTATCCTATCAACAATGAAAGGAATAATGCGCTTTACCTTGAGTACAAGGCGCTTGCCGATAAGACCGAAAACGTAATTTTCGGCGGAAGACTCGGTCAGTATAAATACTACGATATGGACAAGGTCATAATATCTGCGCTTGACGCAGTTAAGACGGAGTTTGGCGAATAAATAAAGCAAAATCAAGGAGGGATAAAATGCATATTCAGAGAATAGCCATAGGCGAGTGCGAATATCCCTCCCTTTATTATAGGGGCGGCGAGCTTTTCGAGGGAGGAATTTTTCTTCACGATAAGGAAGCGCTTTCCTTCGATACCTATTTCAGCAGCTTTACCTATACCAAATACAGAGATTATACCACGCTTACCTATATTGATTTTCAAGGTGAAATTTCAGGATGCGCAAATATAACACTAAGAACCTATGACGGCGCTTGTGAGCGGGTGATTTCTGAAATCTTTGCCGAGGGCAAGTTTTCCATAAGAGCTGACTTTTCCGACCTTCCCGAAAATGCGTTTTTGTATCCCGTTATCATAGCCGTGGGCGAAGCTCGCTTTCTTCACGGTGAGTACGTCGCAGAAGCAGAGCCGCAAGAAATCAGCTGCGCCGTTGCTTTCTGTACATTCAAAAGAGAGGAATATTTAAGGAAAAATCTTCGTGTGCTAAAGGATTCGGGCATACCTTATATAGACAAGGTTATCGTCGTTGACAACGGTCACACGATAAATCCCGACGAATTCGGCAGATTTATAGAGGTATTGGAAAATCCCAATTTCGGAGGCAGCGCAGGCTTTACCCGAGGTATTATCGAGGCTAAGAAGCGTGGATTTTCACACGTTATCCTGATGGACGACGATATTGATATATATCCCGAGGCGATAGAGCGAATGACGGTGTTTGCATCTATTTTGAAGAAGGAATATTCAAAGGCTCATTTCAGCGCCGCTATGCTTAAGGCGTCGAAAATATATTTTCAGCACGAAAAGGGTGCGCTCTGGAACGGCTCGCATATAGAGAGCCTTAATACCGAGCTTGACGTAAGAGAAAGAGATGCGCTTATTGCGAATCTCAACGACGGACCGATAGGCTACGGCGCTTGGTGGTGCTTCTGCCTTCCACTTTCCGACGTCGACGAGTTTGGTCTGCCTCTGCCGCTATTTATAAAATTCGACGACGTCGAGTACGGCACACGCTGCTGCAAGAGCGTGCCGATTATCACTATGAGCGGTATGGCGGTTTCGCACGCCGATTTTGACGGAAAGTACAGTATGCACCTTGAATATTATACCGTAAGAAATCAGCTCATTATGCTGGCGGTGCATAATCTTCAAACGAGATTCGGCTGTATTCTTAGACTTATGAAGGTGTCGGCTAAGCATCTTTTCCTTTATAGATACGAAGCCTTGCCCATAATTCTTCGGGCATTTAGCGACTATCTTCGAGGCGCTGAATTTATAATGACCGAAAATGCCGAGGCGCTGAACCGTGCCGTTATGGCTATGACACCGAAGGCAATATCTCTTTCGGAAATTCCCGAATGGGACGAAAGCATAAAGGAAACCTACGAATCTAAGCGTGTGTCGCTTTTCGATAGAGTTAAAAGGCTCGTTTTGCTTGGCGGACATCTTATACCTAATTTCCTCACTAAGAAAAAGACGGTTTTTGCACCGCTTCCTCAGGCAAAGAACAACGATTGCTATATGCATAGGAACACCGTTCAATACCAAATCGTCGGCGACAATGGTTACGTTTTCAATAAGCATTCGGGTAGATTTTTTGCCTGCTTCTTTAAGTGTGTGGGAATGATGTTTAAGATTCTTTTCCGCTATGGGAAAGCGGCTAGAAGCTATCGCAAGAATAAAGAATACCTTATGAGCTACGAGTTCTGGGAAAAATATCTCGGACTTAAATAAATTATCGCAGGAGCGAGGCAGATTGTTGAGCCTCGCTCCCGTTGTTTTTTTGCGTTTGTGCCGCAAGTTAATTCCGTGCGCCTCCGTGTATTTTAGGAAAAATCGGGCATAATTAATCTATCACCGTTTATCTCCTTAGTTGGCTTCTTTACAAAAAAAGCAAGGAGACTAAAAATGAAAAAGATAGAAATATGCGGAGTTGATACCTCGACTCTCAAAAGTCTCACAGAGGAGGAAAAGCGGGAGCTTCTAAGGAGAACCCGAGAGGGCGATATGAAGGCTCGTGAGGAATTGACGGTTGGAAATATAAGGCTCGTCCTTAGCGTAATAAGGCGCTTTTCCTCAAAGCACGATACCGACGAGGACCTCTTTCAGGTCGGATGCATCGGACTTATCAAGGCGATAGATAATTTCAATCCCGACTTCGAAGTAAGATTTTCAACCTACGCCGTCCCGATGATAATAGGCGAAATCCGACGCTTCCTCCGTGACAATAATTCGGTAAGAGTGTCAAGAGGAATACGGGATTTGGCGTACAGAGCGCTTCAGGTAAGAGAGGAAATCGCAAGAAACGAGCAGCGTGATGCTACCTGCCAGGAAATAGCAAAAAGACTTGGCGAAGACGAAAAAGCGGTAGAGGAGGCGTCGCTGGCAATAGTAGAGCCTATGTCGCTTTACGATTCGGTATACAACGACGGAGAGGACTCTGTATACGTTATAGACCAGCTTTCGGACGATACGAAATCCGACGAGGTAATGATAGAAAGCATAGCTCTTAAGGAAGCTTTGAAAAAACTTACTGACAGAGAAAAGAATATTATAGCCCGCAGATTTTATAAAGGCAGAACGCAAATGGAAATAGCCGACGAGATAGGCATCTCGCAAGCCCAGGTGTCAAGGCTTGAAAAAGGAGCAATAGATAAGCTTCGCAAGCTTATGCAATAATAAAAGCCGTATTATGTCAACAAAAGGTTGCATAGTACGGCTTTTATTATTACTTCTTGCGCATTAAGAAATAAGCGTTTTGCAAACATTTTTCTGATTTTATCTTGTCCGACGCCTTGCCAAATAAGCATGTTGAATTTTAAAAAACGCAAAAAAGCGCAATAAAGCGGCACTACGGATTGCTGTTACATTAGTTGCAAACGTCAAGTTGCCAGCCCGCGTAATTTAAAAATGTGTGCGCCAAACTTGACATACGCACATTAAAGTGTTATAATATATAAAAATACTAAAATCTAATGAAGGTGCAAAATGAACGTCAAACCGTTTGAAAAGAGAATAATTCCGTTCAGCCCTCCCGACATAGGCGAGCTTGAAATTGCTGAAGTTATAGATGCTCTAAAGTCCGGTTGGATTACCACAGGCCCAAGAACGAAGCAGCTTGAAAAGAATATTGCCGAATTGGTTGGCACGGATAAATGCGTTTGTCTTAATTCACAGACCGCCTGCGCTGAAATGGCTCTGAGGGTTATGGGGATAGGAGAGGGCGACGAAGTCATAACTTGTGCGTATACATATACTGCTTCGGCTTCGGTAATCGCACACGTCGGGGCAAAAATTGTTCTTGTGGATACTCAGAAGGACAGCCTTGAAATGGATTATGACGCTCTTGCGGGAGCTATCAACGAGAAGACAAAGGCGATTATTCCGATAGACCTTGCGGGAAAACCCTGCGATTACAAGAGAATTTTTGAAATTGTCGAGAGCAAGAGAAACCTCTTTAAGCCCAAAAATGAAATTCAAGCGGCGCTTGGACGAGTGGCTGTTATGGCAGATACGGCGCATGCCTTCGGCGCTAAATGCTTTGGTAAAATGATAGGCTCTGTTGCTGATTTTTCGAGCTTCAGCTTTCACGCAGTTAAAAATTTAACTACAGCAGAGGGCGGTGCGTTAACCTGGCGAACGATTTCCGGTATAAGCAATGAGGAAATATACCAAAAGCTACAGTTGCTTAGCCTTCACGGTCAGTCAAAGGATGCCCTTGCCAAAACCAAGCTGGGAGCGTGGGAGTACGATATTGTCGGTACTTATTACAAGTGTAATATGACAGACGTCGCAGCGGCAATAGGGCTTAAGCAGCTTGAGCGTTATCCCGATATGCTCAAGCGCAGAAAAGAAATAATTGAGAAGTACGATTCGGCGCTAAGACCGCTAGGGGTTCAAACGCTTAATCATTATACCGAAAAGTACGAGTCGTCAGGTCATCTGTATTTGACACGTATACCGGGAATTACCGCCGAGCAGCGAAATGATATTATTATGAAAATGGCAGAGGCAGGCGTCGCTTGTAACGTCCACTATAAGCCGCTTCCGATGCATACGGCATATAAAAATCTCGGCTTTGATATCGCCGACTATTCCAATGCTTACGCTCATTTCGCAAATGAAATCACCCTGCCTTTGCATACCTGCTTATCTGACGATGATGTAGACTATGTAATTGAAAAATACGTCGAGGTATTGAAGGAGTACTTATAAGTGAAAATCATCGAGTGGGAAAAGCTACCTTGTGAAATGCAGACCGATGAAGTCAAAAGGTATTATGACATTTTGAAGAAAAAAAGAGTGGCGCTGTTTTTTAAACGTGCGTTTGATATTATCGTATCGCTTTTTGCCTTGATTGTTCTTTCTCCGATTTTTTTGATTTTGGCGATTGCCATCAAGATTGATTCAAGGGGCCCTGTGTTTTACCGTCAGACACGTGTTACGCAATACGGCAAGCATTTCCGCATTCACAAATTTCGCACGATGGTACAAAATGCAGACAAGGGCTCTCAGGTTACGGTTAACAACGATAGCCGTATAACCCGAGTAGGCAAAGTAATCCGCAATTGCAGACTGGACGAAATCGCACAGCTTATAGACGTTTTACAAGGTAACGTAACGCTGGTTGGAGTACGTCCTGAAAGCCCTAAATACGTCGCTGAATATACCGACGAAATGAGAGCAACGCTCCTTTTGCCGGCAGGCGTGACCAGCTTAGCAAGCATCTACTATAAGGACGAAGCAAAAATGCTCGATAGCGTCGAGGATGCCGACAAGGTCTACGTTGAGAAAATCCTCCCTGCGAAAATGTACTACAACCTTCGAGGCTTAGAGAAATTCAGCTTCTTTGGCGATATAAAAATTATGTTTATGACAGTCCTCGCCGTCCTCGGCAAGAAGTATGAGGGGGATTATGAGGAAGCAGATAATAAAGCAACCGAAGAAAAAACCAGAGAGGAAGCAACTGTATGAGCGAGAAGTTAGTATCTATAATCACCCCTACATACAATTGTGCGAAATTTATAGCCAGAACGATTGACTCGGTTCAAGCTCAATCTTACCAAAACTGGGAAATGATTATAGTTGATGACCGTTCGCAAGATAATACCGCAGAAATCGTTGAAGAATATATGAAAAACGATATGCGCATTAAATATCACGTGTTGGACGAAAATTCCGGCGCAGCGGTTGCACGAACCACCGCAATGAAGCTGGCAAATGGCTCTTATATGGCATTCCTTGATAGCGATGACATTTGGATGCCGGACAAGCTTGAACGTCAAATAAGGTGGATGGAAGACAACGGATATGCTTTCTCGTGTACTGCGTATGAGCAAATAGACGAGGACGATAACCAATTGAATCGGGTAATAAAAACCGTCAAAAAAACGAATTACAACCGTTTGCTTCTTGATTGCCCTGTCGGAAATTCCAGCGTAATGTATAACGTTGAAAAAATGGGCAAGTTTGAAGTTCCGAATATTCGCAAAAGAAACGACGATGCGCTGTGGCTTCAAATGCTCAAAAAAGAAAAATACATTTGGGGAATGCCCGATGTATTGATGAAGTATCGCATTCGCAAAAATTCCATTTCAAGTAATAAATTCAAAGTAATCAAGTATCACTGGATTCTCTACAGAGAAATTGAGCACCTGAGCGTTATCCGCTCCGCATTCCATATCTTCTGGTGGTGCGTGATTAAGGTGTTGAAGATAAAATGACGATCAAATGTTGCATATTAGGACACTTTGGAGAAGGTATTAATCTTCTGAACGGACAAACTGTCAAGACAAGAATCATTGCCGAAGAATTGCAAAATCAGCTGGGAGAAGACCAAGTCCAAAAAATTGATACGCACGGAGGCTGGAAAACGCTTTTGAAAGCGCCTTTTCAGGTGTTAAAAGCACTCAAAAAAAGTAAAAACGTTTTGATTTTCCCTGCACATAATGGCTTAAGAATATACGCACCCTTGCTAAGCTTTTTTAAGCATTTCTTTAAGGGCAGAAAGCTACACTACGTAGTAATAGGCGGTTGGCTTCCCGAATTCGTATCAAAGCGTAAAAGACTCGCAAAGACCTTGAAAAAATTCGATGGTATTTACGTCGAAACCAATACTATGAAAAAGGCTCTTGAGGCGCAAGGCTTTGAGAACATATACTTAATGCCGAACTGTAAAAAGCTGACGGTCATTTCGGAGGACGAGCTTGTTTATCCCGAGGGTACACCGTACAAGCTTTGTACATTTTCCAGAGTAAGCAAGAAAAAAGGCATTGAGGATGCAGTAAAAGCCGTCAGGAGTGTGAATAATTCGTTCGGCTTCAAAGCCTTCACTCTTGATATATACGGACAAGTTGATTATGAACAGGTTGAGTGGTTCAACGAGCTTCAAAGCTCATTCCCTGAATACATAAAGTACAAAGGTTGTGTGGCGTTTGATAAAAGCGTTGAAGTGCTAAAGAACTATTTTGCGTTATTATTTCCCACCTATTACGAGGGCGAAGGCTTTGCAGGCACGCTTATAGATGCCTTTTCGGCGGGACTCCCTGTAATAGCATCGGATTGGAAATATAATCCTGAGATTGTTAACGAGTGCGTAGGTTACGTATATCCTGCGAAGGATTGTGCAGCTTTGACTGCTGTTTTGAAATCGGTTTTGGAAAATCCTGATTCTCTAATAGGTAAAAAACGAATTTGCCTTGAAGAAGCTGCTAAATACGATATAAACAGTGCGTTAAAAGAATTGATAAATCAAATGGAAGCTGATTAAAAATGGGAATATCAATATACAAGATAAAAAAATGGTATAAAATGTTGACGGGAAAAAGCATTTCTCATGTTAATCAGGGGGTAGGGACTCACTATTCAAAAACCGAGGTTGCGGGTTATTATAATGATTTAACTGAGAAAGTGACAAAGGATGCTTCCGATATTCTTGTTCCAAAGTATCACGTTGACACGGGAGAGGAAATATTCTTTTCGATCGGCATTTTTCAATATGGTTTAGCGGCATATGATTTGTATTTAAGCACAAAGGAAGAAGTGTATAAGAGAAAACTGATTGCTTGCGCCAATTGGGCGGTGGAAAATCAGCAGGAAAGTGGCGCATGGGATGCTTTTTCTTATGAGAATACCGAAAGTCCTTATTCTTCTATGGCTCAAGGTGAAGGAATTTCGATGCTCATAAGGGCTTATTTGGTGTTGAAAGATGAAAGATACATATCTGCTGTTCACAAGGCTAAGGATTTTATGTTAAAGCCGATTTCTGAGGGTGGCACTGCGGAATACATAGATTCCGAAGTATTTCTTTATGAATTTACAGCTGAGCCCCTTGTCCTTAACGGATGGATATTTTCTCTATGGGGGCTATATGATTACTTTAAGTATTTTGAAGATAAAAAAGTTGCTCAAATTTTCAGTTTGACGGTAGATTCTTTGAAGAAAAAGCTTGCAGAGTATGATAATGGATATTGGAGTAAATACGATCTTACGAAAAGAATAGCAAGCCCATTTTATCATAAAT
>JAZRCT010000025.1:0-7295 GCA_045659905.1 Eubacteriales bacterium
ATCCACCGGCTTCTCACGCATACCCGTATATGAGGAGGACCTTGACAACGTTGTAGGTATCCTCTACTACAAGGACTTCTTTACTAAGGAATTTTCTTCTATAGAAGAAATAATGAAGCCCGTTACCTTTGTTACAAAGAATAAGAACGTAAACGATCTTATGAACGAGCTTCAGGAAAAGAAGCTTCACCTTGCGGTAGTTGCCGACGAATACGGCTCTACTGCCGGTATCGTAACGCTTGAGGATATACTCGAGGAGATTGTCGGCGATATCTGGGACGAGCACGACGACGTTGAGTTTGACGTGCGCGCTGTCGGTGAGGACGAATTCATTGCCTCGGGTAAGGCTAACGTTTCAAAGGTATTCGACGAAATAGGCATAGACGAAAAGACCGATGCTCTCACCGTCAACGGCTGGGCTATGAATGCGCTTGGCAGAATTCCCTCTGCGGGCGATAAATTTGAAAAGGACGGTCTTTCTGCTACCGTACTTAAAATGAACGGCAGAAGAATAGACAATATAAGACTCGTAAAGCTCGCCGTAGAGAGCGAGGAGGACGAGGACTAAGCCTCCTGTGTTCAGTACGGCTTAAGCTAAACAAAAAGCTATAAATCAAGACTAAAGGCGTGATTGCCCGATTGATTTATAGCTTTTCTTTTTTTGCTTTCTTATGCTTTTTTGCTATGCGATATTAAGCGTATAGCAAAGCGACTTTTATTTAGTTGCACTTAAATTCGGTGGATTCAGCAGCCCCGGGCTCTCTGCCGACGCTCGTATTATCGACACGGCGGTTGCGAAGTGCGGGGATAGGATTCTCCTTAAGCTCGTAGCGGTAATCCTTACCCTCCTTGGCTATAAATTCGTTTATTACTATATGCGAGGGGACTATTTCAACCGAGGGTATAAGGATTTTCTGGAATTTAAAGAAATCAGCGTCCGAGGGAAGCTCACAGAGCTTTTTGTAATCCTCTCTGTCCGAGGTGAACTGAACCGTCGTAGCGAGAATATCTCTTACGTAATCGACGTTTGAATGAAGCGAGAGCGGGCTTGGGAATTCGGGATTTTTTATTACCTCGCAGGCTTCCTTGCCTCCGTATTTCTTGAGAAGCTCCTCAGCACGCTTAAGGTGCGCAAGCTCGGCGGTAAAATGCTCCTCAAAGAGCGACTTTATATATGGGTCGCATTCGGTCATATAGCAGGACCAGTAGAGGTAACATTCGCAATATTCGTGCCACAAAAGCATATCCAGCCAATCGGCGCTCGAATCCATAAGCGATTCGTACTGGGTGACGTGCTCCTCCTCGACAAGCGCTATTTCCTCGTAAAGGCGTCTTGCGGTATCGCTTTTTGCGAAATTCGTTACGTTCATATAATAGTTCATAGTCTGCTGCTCGGCGGCAGTGATAATCATAGTGCAAAGGACGGTAAAGGTATCGGCGGTCTTTGCGTCGATTTTGCGCTTTACGTTGTCAAGCGGGCATCTGTGATGCGCAATGGTAGGTCTTGCGGGCATTATTTCGGTGTAGCCGCCGACGAGGCGCTCTGCCTTTATTCCGTCCTGCATATAAAGCAAATCGGAATATCTGTAAAGGTGGTCAAAATCCTCAAGAAGCGCGAAATCGAGCGCTCGCTTTACGTTGCAGTCACTCTCTCTTTTCGCAAGCTCTGCGGTAAGGTCAACCGCAAGCTGCTCGTAGCCTATCGTATGCTCGAGGATATTCTCGTCCTTCGGCTTCAGGAGCGATAATTTAAGCTGCTGCTGCTTTTCGATATATCTGGTCATTGCAAGCTCACGCCTGAGGTCGTTGTCACAGGTGTGCCTTGCCATCTGATGCGAGAACCAGTTAGCCTCAAACTCGGTGCCGTTCATAAGGATAATTCTGGTCTTCGTATATGGGTCAACGGTGTCCTTATCATAGGGCTTTGGATATATTTCGTTGAAATTCTTTATAAGTTTTTCGATTGACGGCGCTTGCTCTTTAAACGGATTCATAGATTATCTCCTTTTTAAATTTATTCTCCTGAATAGATTATGCTCGTTTCGCTTTTTTGATATACCATACTGTCAAAAAACGCTACGGATTTTGCAATATGTCATTTTACTATTGATTTATCTTTAAAAATATGTTAAAATAATAAACGGTACAAGCGTAAAAACACTTTGAAAAGGATTATTTTATGAAAATTAAAACAGTCTATAAGTCTTACGACGAGGTAATGGCGCTTCCCCAACCTAAGCACGAAAAACCCACTCACGCATCGGTACTTTTCAAGACTTTAGTCAGATTAATATCGGTTTTCGATTTATGGAAAGTACGCTTCAAATTTACAGGGGCGCTCCCAAAAAAGCAGGACGGTCCCTGCCTTATCCTTATGAATCACTCAAGCTTTATCGACCTGAAAATAGCGTTCAAAATACTTTACGGACGCAAATTTTCGGTGGTCTGCACACACGACGCTCTCGTCGGCAAAAAATGGCTTATGAGAAGGCTTGGCTGCTTCCCTACCAGAAAATTCGTCACCGACCTTACACTGCTTCACGATATCAAGCATCAGCTTGAGCGTGGCGTCAACGTGCTTATGTACCCCGAAGCGGGCTACTCATTTGACGGCAAGGCTACGGTGCTTCCCGACAATCTCGGCGGTATTCTGAAATTGCTAAAAGTACCCGTCGTATATATTGAAACCTACGGAGCGTTTGCTCACGACCCGCTTTATAACGGTCTTCAGCTGAGGCGTGTTCCCGTAAGCGCTCACGTTGAAACGCTCTTTACGAAAGAGCAGATAGAATCAAGCTCTGCCGAGGAGCTTTCAGCAAAGCTGAAGCTTGCCTTTGCGTTTGACAATTTTGCTTGGCAAAGAGAAAACGGAATAAGAATCACCGAGAACTTCAGAGCAGACGGACTTGAAAGAATACTTTACCGCTGCGCACACTGCCAAGCCGAGGGATTTATGAGGGGCAGCGGCGTTAAGCTTACCTGCCAAAAATGCGGCAAAAGCTATTCTCTTACCGAGCTTGGCGAGCTGCTTTCGGACGATGGCAACACCGAGTTTACGCATATTCCCGATTGGTACGAATGGCAAAGAGAGTGCGTAAGAGAGGAGCTTTTGAACGGTCGCTACGCTCTTGATACGCCCGTCGATATCGGAATGATGGTGGACTATAAATCGCTTTATATGGTAGGTCGCGGCAGACTCGTTCACTCGCTGTGGGGCTTTCATCTTACCGGCTGCGATGGGAAGCTTGATTATAAGCAAAAGGCTCTTGCGTCTTACGGACTTAACGCCGACTATTTTTGGTACGAAATCGGCGACGTGATATCGATTGGCGATCACAAGGCGCTTTACTATTGCTTCCCGTCAAAGGAAATTCCCGTAGCCAAGGCAAGGCTTGCCACGGAGGAGCTTTACAAGCTTCACAAGGACAGAGAATTTCATCTTCAGCATTGCGACAGCTGCGATTCACCGCATCACAGCATTAAATCTTTTATTTCAAAGCCAAAAAAGGCATAATTTAAAGCAGGTTTATAGCGCAGTTTCGATTTTGCACTATGCACAAATATGAACGGATTGTAAACTATACCTTTGTTAATCTTTTTTTGCGGTAAGATATGGAAAAATCGTAAAATATATGTTATAATATAGGTTGGTAAAACGGAAGGGGTAGTTTTAGCGGGTTTTTTGCTAATCGCTCTTTCGTCGCTAAAGGAATCAAAAAATAAATATTTATATATTGGAGGAAAAAACTATGAGCAAGAAGTATGTCTACCTTTTTTCCGAGGGTAATAAGGACATGCGTAACCTTCTCGGCGGTAAGGGCGCAAACCTCGCTGAGATGACCGGCATCGGTCTTCCCGTTCCGCAGGGCTTCACCATTTCTACTGAGGCATGCACTCAGTACTATGAGGACGGCAAGCAGATCAACGACGCAATCATGGCAGAAATTATGGAGAACATCGTGAAGATGGAGGCTATCACCGGTAAGAAGTTCGGTGACCTTGAGAATCCTCTTCTCGTTTCGGTTCGTTCGGGCGCAAGAGCATCCATGCCCGGTATGATGGACACTATTCTTAACCTTGGTCTTAACGAAGAAGTCGTTAAGGTTATGGCTGAGAAGTCCGGCAACGAAAGATGGGCTTACGACTGCTACAGAAGATTCATTCAGATGTATTCTGACGTAGTAATGGAGGTCGGTAAGAAGTATTTTGAGGAGCTTATCGACAAGATGAAGGAAGAAAAGGGCGTTTCGCTCGACGTTGAGCTTACCGCTGCTGACCTTAAGGAGCTTGCTGAGCAGTTCAAGGCTGAGTACAAGGCTAAGATAGGTCAGGACTTCCCCTCTGATCCTAAGGAGCAGCTCTTCGGCGCTATCAAGGCTGTATTCCGTTCTTGGGACAACCCCAGAGCTAACATTTACAGACGTGACAACGATATTCCCTATTCCTGGGGTACCGCAGTAAACGTACAGGCAATGGCATTTGGTAATATGGGTGACGATTGCGGTACGGGTGTTGCATTCACCAGAGACCCTGCTACCGGTGAGAAGAAGCTCATGGGTGAGTTCCTTACCAACGCACAGGGCGAGGACGTCGTTGCAGGCGTTCGTACTCCTATGCCTATCGCAGAGATGGCAAACAAGTTCCCCGAGGCTTACGAGCAGTTTACTAAGGTATGCGGTATCCTTGAGGATCATTACAGAGATATGCAGGATATGGAATTTACCGTTGAGCACGGTAAGCCCTATATGCTTCAGACCAGAAACGGTAAGAGAACCGCAGCTGCAGCTCTTAAGATCGCTTGCGACCTCGTTGACGAGGGCATGATCGACGAGAAGCAGGCAGTGCTTATGATTGATCCCAGAAACCTTGACACTCTTCTTCACCCCCAGTTCGACGCTAAGGCTATCAAGACCGCTCAGGCAATCGCTAAGGCTCTTGGCGCTTCTCCCGGAGCTGCTTGCGGTAAGATAGTATTCACCGCAGAGGACGCTAAGGAATGGCACGAAAGAGGCGAGAAGGTTATTCTCGTCCGTCTTGAAACCTCTCCTGAGGACATCGAGGGAATGAAGGCTTCTCAGGGTATCCTTACTGCAAGAGGCGGTATGACCTCTCACGCAGCGGTTGTTGCGCGCGGAATGGGTACCTGCTGCGTATCCGGTTGCTCGGCAATCACCAACTTTGACGAGGACAACAAGACCTTTGTTCTTGCAGGCAAGACCTACAAGGAGGGCGACGTTATCTCGCTTGACGGCTCTACCGGTAATATCTACGACGGAGCTATTCCTACCGTTGACGCTACTATTTCCGGCTACTTCGGCAGAATCATGGCTTGGGCAGACAAGTACAGAAAGCTTGGCGTACGTACCAACGCTGATACTCCTAAGGACGCTGCTAAGGCTCGTGAGCTTGGCGCTGAGGGTATCGGTCTTTGCCGTACTGAGCATATGTTCTTTGAGGAAGGCAGAATCGACGCATTCCGTGAAATGATTTGCGCTGACAGTGTTGAGGCAAGAGAGGCTGCGCTTGAGAAGATTCTTCCTATGCAGGAGAGCGACTTCGAGAAGCTTTACGTAGCTCTTGAAGGCAACCCCGTTACCATCAGATTCCTTGATCCCCCGCTTCACGAGTTCGTTCCCACCGAGGAGGCTGACATCGAGAAGCTTGCTAAGACTATGAACAAGAGCGTTGCTTACATTAAGGACGTAATCAACGGACTTCACGAGTCCAACCCCATGATGGGTCACCGTGGATGCCGTCTTGCAGTTACCTATCCTGAAATTGCAGCAATGCAGACCAAGGCAGTTATCCGTGCAGCTCTCAACGTTCAGAAGGCTCACGCTGACTGGAACGTAGTTCCCGAGATTATGATTCCTCTTGTAGGAGAAATCAAGGAGCTTAAGTACGTTAAGGACGTAGTAGTCGCTACCGCTGTCGCTGAAATCGCAGCAGCAGGCGCAGACCTCAAGTACGAGGTTGGTACTATGATAGAGATTCCCAGAGCTTGCCTTACCGCTGACGATATCGCTAAGGAGGCTGAGTTCTTCTGCTTCGGTACCAACGACCTTACCCAGATGACCTACGGTTTCAGCCGTGACGATGCAGGTAAGTTCCTTGACGCTTACTACGACAAAAAGATATTTGAAAACGATCCCTTTGCTAAGCTCGACCAGACCGGCGTCGGCAAGCTTATGGATATGGCTGTTACTCTCGGTAAGAAGGTTCGTCCCGAGCTTCACGTAGGTATCTGCGGTGAGCACGGTGGTGACCCCACAAGCGTAGAGTTCTGCCACAGAATCGGTCTTTCTTACGTTTCCTGCTCGCCTTTCAGAGTGCCGATTGCACGTCTTGCGGCAGCCCAGGCAGCACTTAAAGACTAAGCCTGACATATTTTCGGTGTGAAAAGGCAAACCGCCTTATAACACAATAGGCAAAACAAAATAAAATTACGACCTTGTAGAAGAAATTCTATGAGGTCGTTTTTTTTACGCTTAAAACCTTGCAAAATGGCGTTGAAATAGGGATTTCAGGGATAATTTATCCAAAAAATAGCGATTTTTTGGGGTTGTCCTTAAAAACTTGATAAAATCTCTATTTTCTGAACTTTTTCCGAAATGATAAACAGCTTTGCCTTTTCCGTGATAAAAGGTATTGCCCGAAAACAACTTTTTCCGGCAAGACCGGTAAGAAATGCGGCTCTCTCCTGAGAGTCGCATTTCTTACTCGGTTCTATATAAATAAAAGGGGGACGCTTTGAAGCCAAAGCGTCCCTTACACCCCGAAAGCATTTTGGGGTGTTTTTTATTGTCTTGTGGTAATGTCACTCTTTGCGAAAGCAAAGAATATCACTGCGAAGCAAATAACTGCCGTAAGGCAATATCACTGCCACATAGTGGCAATATCACTCTTCACCGGGGTGAAGAATATCACTCCTCGTATAAGCGAGGAATATCACTGCGAAGCAATACCACCCTCGGCGCAGCGAGGGTTTTTTCACCCTTCACTCTTCACTTTTCACTCTTCACTCTTATCTCCAGAGCATCTGTATCAGATGCTCTGGTTCAAGTCCCACACGCCATCGGTATTTTCTACGGCGGTGGTTTCAGTTCCGGAGGTAGTAATGATATCCGAGTTTACAAGATTTATTACCTCAAAATGGGGGTTTGTGTAAAGTTTCATTGCTATTTCCTCCTTTTATTACTGGTTGTTAAGTGAGATTATATAATCTCTGTACGCCTTAGCTGATACGCAGTAGTTGTAGAATTTAGCGGTAAGGTCGGTAAGAGTCGCCTTATCGT
>JAZRCT010000026.1:0-65301 GCA_045659905.1 Eubacteriales bacterium
ATTAAATCCGCCTACGTCGGAATAAATCCAATATTTGTGGATAAAATCGCTAAAGCTATTGAATAAGCCGTATATTTTAATCTCCTCTGTCGTAGCTTGGTAGTTCACTTATTTAACTAAAAAACGCATTTTCGTATTTAAAGAAATTATACGTCTTTATCGGGCTTCTGTCCGTCATGAGCAGCCCACTTACATTCCGTAATTTCCATATTCGTGAAAATCGCTTTGAAAGACGAATTTTCGGGACTGCACGCATAAATACCAAAATTTATCACGCCGTCACCGTGCCACATATGGCAAACTCTCATTTGCTTAAAGGAAACACCGTCGTACGAACACTCAATGCAATAATCGTCCTCTCTGCGGCTTAGTCTATACCACATTGACTTTATTCCTGCATCAATTTCGGTTGTAGCCCAATCCGAATAACCGTTGTTCGTCACAACGCTTCCTAAATGCTGAAATTTATCATTTTCGTATTCAACAGAAGCCTTTAGCCAATTATCACTGTCAAGGTACAGCACGATTCCGCATTGGTCAAAGCGATGCTTGCTTTCAAAATCCGTTTTAACGACGAATGAAAAGCATTTTCCATCTGTTTGCATCTGGAATACGGGTGCATTGTCATTTCTGAAATGATAATAAGTTCTTTGCCAAAGGTCGGTGCAGGGGGCGGTAATAACTTCAATTTTATCAGAAGACGTAGCAGTGCTTAAAGGCTCTCTTGTCCATTTAAAATCGTTAATATTAAAAGCCATTGTGTTTCTCCGACAGCATTTTTTACATTAAATACATTATAGTAAAATTGAATTTGATTGTCAAGCTTTTCGAAAATCTCGCCTCCTTTTTTATCTATTCCCCGATATACACTAATTTTGAAACATTTTATTAATAACTACTTGATTTACTCCTGCTTTTTTGATACAATAAACTGGTAGAAATTTATGGGAGGCTTATATGAAATATAAAGTTATAGGATGGACGGATTATGATAGCATTGATTTGCCCGAAGGCGAGGCAGGCTTTGGCGTAGAAAATGCTATTCTTGACGAGATAAAAGAAAAGAAATTTGAGTTTACAGGCTGGGAGCATCAGAACTTATCCTGCTGCGTACCAGTGCTCAATAACGGATATAAGTATCTCTATTCTTCAAGAGGCTGGGGCTCTTTAATGGCAGAGGCTCACGGATTTTCGGGATATTACGATTACTCCAACTTCTCCTTTGGCTCGTTTGGCGACAAAGGAAATCTTCCAAAATTCCCCGAAAACGATTACAATCTTGATGATATCAGGGATATAGACAGTCTTGCCGAAACCTACACTATAAATGTTTCCGAGGAAGAATCAGCAAAAATCAAAGAAACAAAATCAATATCATTTTCTGAATTTGAAAATTTCAGGTACATCGATGCTCACGACAAGGTTATCTTCAAAACACCCACCGAGGAATATATGCTCGAAGTTAAGCTAGCCGAAGCTACCTTATCGCTCACTAGCGAGGAAAGAGCCTTTGTTCACTATAATATTGGCAGCTCTGCTACCGAAGAAGATAGAAAAAAGGCAGAAAAGCTTTGGCAAGAAGCCAAGAAGCTCGTTTATCTTGAATTTGTGTAAAGGAGACAAAAAATGAAAATAGCTCTTATTGCTCACGATAAAAAGAAGGATGAAATCATAGAAATTGCCAAGGCATATAAAGATGTTCTTGCAAATCACGAGCTTTACGCAACGGGAACTACCGGAACGCTTATAATGGGCGAAACTGCACTTCCTATATACAGAATGAAAAGCGGACCGCTCGGCGGAGACCAGCAAATCGGCGCTATGCTTGCCAACGGTGACCTTGACCTTATTATTTTCTTAAGAGACCCCCTCACTGCACAGCCACACGAGCCTGACGTATCGGCGCTTCTCCGTCTTTGCGACGTTCAGAAAATTCCTCTTGCAACAAACGCAAGCAGCGCAACAATTATGCTTGAAGCGTTAAAATCAAAGATTTATTTTTCATAAATGAGAAAAATCCAAAGCATTGTCACAAAAGCAAACGACGGCGTATGTATAAAGCAATATCTTTTATATGAACTGAAGCTTACTAAAAATTTAATCAAAAGAGTTAAATGGGGATTTGTTTTTATTGACGGCGTTGCAGTTACTATGCGTGCAACTCTTAAAGCCGGTCAGATGGTATCTGTGATAATTACCGATACCGTAAATCAAATAAAGCCGATTAGCTTTCCTCTTGATATTGTGTATGAGGATGAATATATATTAGCCGTAAACAAGCCGACCGATATGCCGACGCATCCGTCAAAAGGTAATAATTTACCGACTCTTGCCGAGGGCGTCATAGCCTATATGGGTGAAGATTTTGTATTCAGAGCTATAAACAGACTGGACAGAGACACCTCTGGAATTGTTCTAATTGCCAAGGACGCCCACATAGCAGCGTTGCTTTCAAAAAACATGAAAGATGGCAGCTTTAAGAAAAAATACATTGCCGTTCTCGACGGAATTCCAAAAGAATCAAGCGGTATCATTGACGCTCCGATAGAAAGAGAGTGCGAGGGCAGCATTAAAAGAATAGTAACCCCGAACGGAAAAAGAGCTATAACGGAATATAGTGTTATTGCCGAAAAGAACGGCAAAAGCCTAGTAGAGGTCACTCTTCACACAGGGCGAACGCATCAGATACGAGTTCATATGGCTCACATTGGCGTCCCTCTTTATTCGGACTTTCTATACGGCACTCAGGTAAACAACGAAAAATACAAATTGCACGCAAAATCCATATCATTTACTCACCCGATTAAAAATGAACATATGGAAATTGTTTGCGAACCAAGCTTTACATTTTAAGTACAATAAATTCAATTCTATTTTTTGAAAGAAGGCGAATCAAATGTCTGACGTAGCAGTCATTCTGCTTAATTTATCATTATCATTGCTTGCAGGACTTATATTATCAAGATTCTGTAAAATCCTGCAGCTGCCCGCAGTAACGGCATACCTTATCGCAGGCGTCCTCATAGGTCCTTTTGTACTTGGCTCTCTCGGAATACGAGGACTGGGCTTTAACCCAGGCGAAATAGAGGGCTATTCAATTATCAGCGACGTAGCTCTTGGCTTTATTGCCTTTTCAATTGGTAACGAATTCAGAATTTCACAAATCAAGGCTATCGGAAAGCAAGCCGCAATCGTCGGCGTTTTTCAGGCAGTCTTTACAACCGTCTTAGTGGATGCGGCGCTTATAGCGCTTCACTTCATTATTCCCGATAAGCTTCCGCTTTCGGTAGCGATTGTACTGGGAGCTGTCGCAACTGCAACAGCTCCTGCGGCAACGTTAATGGTCGTTAAGCAGTATAAGGCAAGCGGTCCTGTCACCGATATATTGCTTCCTGTGGTAGCACTCGATGATGCCGTAGGACTAGTTGTCTTCGCCGTATCATTTGGAATCGCAAAATCACTGGAAAGCGGAGTTGTGGATGCTTTATCCATCATACTAGAGCCAATACTCGAGGTAGTGCTTTCGCTTGCGCTGGGATTCGTAATGGGTATACTTTTTGACTTTATGGAAAGATTTTTCCATTCACGCTCAAAGCGACTTGCAGTTTCGGTTACTTTCGTTTTACTTACGGTAGGTATTTCCTTAATAAAATTCAATATTGGAAGCGTTCACATTTCATTTTCTTCCCTTTTAGCTTGTATGATGCTGGGTACAGTATTTTGTAATAAGTGTGATTTTTCGGAAGAACTGATGGGCAGGGTCGACAGATGGACAGCTCCGCTTTTCATTCTCTTTTTCGTATTGAGCGGTGCTCAGCTTGAGTTATCCGTATTTGGCGACTGGCTTGTAATTCTGATTGGCGTAGTATATATTATTACCCGCTCTATCGGTAAGTACAGCGGAGCGTCAATAAGCGCAAAGCTAACCGGCTGTAACGAAAACATTATAAAATATCTTGGAATAACCTTGTTACCGCAGGCAGGCGTCGCTTTAGGAATGGCGATCAAGGCCTCCGAGCTCGGTCCTTCAGGAAGCATCGTCAGAAACATTACGCTTTTTGCCGTGCTCGTTTATGAAATCGTCGGCCCACTGCTTACTAAGATTGCTCTTACAAAGGCAGGCGATATCAAGCCTGACGGCAAAATCAGCCGCCGTGAGGAGCATAGAGCTGTTCTGGAAGCAAGAAAGCACCACCCTCACAAGCACCACAGACACAGATAATAAAATATGCGGAATGAGAAATTCATTCCGCATATTTTTATGGTTAAATTGCAATATTTGTTTACATTAAAGCATCTTTTTGAATTCTTCTTCGTCGATTATTCTTATATCAAGCTCCTTAGCTTTGGTAAGCTTAGAGCCTGCATCCTCTCCGGCTAAAACGATAGAGGTTTTCTTAGATACACTGCCAGAAACCTTGCCGCCGCGCTCCTTAATAAGAGCCGAAGCTTCATCTCTAGACATCGACGGAAGCGTACCGGTAAGAACGAAGGTAAGCCCAATAAACGTATCAGCCGTTTTCTCTTTGACCGCTTCAAACAGCACTCCGCTTTCCCTTAGGCGTTCTATCAACGCTCTCACACTTTCGTCAGAAAAGAAATTAACGAGCGAGGTAGCTGTAATCTCACCAATATCCGCAACCGAATTAAAATCGTCAAAAGTAGCGCTCATAACGTTGTCAAGCGTCTTAAATCTTCCGGCTATTTCCTCGGCAGCTATTTCGCCAACCTGACGAATTCCGAGAGCGTACAAGAGCCTTTCTAGACCTCTTGATTTTGACGCCTGTATAGCGTTCACAAGATTCTCTGCGCTCTTTCTGCCCATTCTTTCCAAGGACTCAACGTCCTCGACCTTGACGTCATACAAATCGGCTATGTCATTGATAACGGAATTAGCAAGCAGCATTTCAACGACCTGAGGTCCTAACCCCTCAATATTCATAGCTCCCTTAGAGGCAAAATGTATAATACCTCTTGCGTTTTGCGCAGGGCATCCTCGGTATACGCACCTTACTGCCGTGCCATCACCTGCCGTATCCTTAACTACTTCCCTTCCGCAGGATGGGCACACCCTCGGCATTTCAAACGGAATAAGGTCCGATTTGCGCTCTGCCTTTACGCTTTCAACTATCTCGGGGATTATCTCTCCCGCCTTTCGTACAATGACGGTATCCCCTTCACGAATATCCTTTTCGGCAATATAGCTTCCATTATGAAGCGTTGCTCTTGACACCGTGCTTCCCGCAAGCCTTACCGGATTAAGATTAGCAATAGGAGTAAGAACTCCCGTCCTGCCTACCTGAATTTCGATGGATATAAGCTTCGTGGACTTTTCCTCCGGCGGATATTTAAATGCCACCGCCCATTTTGGCGTTGAAGAACCCTCGCCTATAAGCACTCGCTCATTCAGCGAATTAACCTTTATAACCGCTCCATCCATATCAAATGGCAATTCGGGGCGCAATTCGCCAAGCTTACTGACGTAAGAAGATACCGCATCCTTTCCAACAAGACACTCACGCATAGGCAGAGTATTAAAGCCAAGCTCATCGAGTCTATTCAAGCTCTCGATGTGAGTCTTACACGCTCTGCCGTCAGAATACAGCGAGCCTTCCTGAAGATTAAAAATATAAATATCAAGCTTTCTTGATGCGGTTATTTTCGAATCAAGCTGCCTTAAAGAGCCTGCCGCCGCATTTCTGGGATTGGCAAACAATGATAAGCCTGCATCCTCTCTTGCTTTGTTCAGCGATTCAAAGACCGCCTTTGGCATAAACACCTCTCCCCTGACACAAAAATAGGGGAGCTTTTCTTTTACGGTAAGAGGAATTGAGCGAATAGTTTTAAGGTTCTCCGTAACGTCTTCGCCTACGATTCCATCGCCTCTGGTTGCACCCCTTACGAACACACCGTTCTCATAAAAAAGTGAAACGGACAATCCGTCTATTTTAGGCTCAACCGAATACTCTGTATCAGTCCCAGTTACAGCTCCAACTCTGTCGATAAAGTCGTGAAGCTCCTCATTTGAAAAAACGTCCGTCAGGCTGCCCATTCTGACGTTATGCGTGAATTTCTCAAATTTATCAAGTGCTTTTCCGCCAACTCTCTTTGTAGGAGAGGTTGGATAAGCATATTCCGGGAATTCCTCCTCGAGTTTTACAAGCTCTCGGAATAAAGCATCATACTCATAATCCGAAATTTCCGGTGCATCATTTTCATAATAAAGCTTTGAATTATATTCAAGGGTTTTAATAAGATACTCTACACGCTCTTTTGCAGTTTGCTTTTCCATACCGAGCTCCTTTAACAATTCTTAATTTATTTTACCATTTTTTATAGAAAAAGTCAATAAACGCACTGGATATATATTTGTATTTTTAGCATCACAAATATTCGTTACTACCAAAAGAGAGCGCAGAAAAACCTGCGCTCTCTTTCCTATTTATTTTACAAGCTCCTCAAGTGCTGCGATTTTTATTGAAAGAACCAAAATTTCGCAAGCCAATGCAAGGTCACTATCATTAGGATAGGTAGGAGCTATCCTTAAATTCTTGTCCTCAGGGTCTTTTCCGTAGGGGAAGGTTGCTCCAACCTTAGTAAGAACAACTCCGGCATTCTGCATAAGCTCATATACCCTGCTAGCCTTACCTACTGTCATATCAAGGGAAACGAAATATCCGCCACGGGGCTTAGTCCATTCTGCAATTCCAAGCTTGCTCAAGCTATTAAGCGCACCAAGGGTGATGTCAAATTTAGCCTTTATTTTAGCGCCAAGCTTCAGCATATGCTCATACATATTTTCTGCATTTTTGAAAAACTCTACGTGACGTATCTGGTTTAGCTTATCATAGCCAATAGTCTGCGTTCCCGTATATCTCTTTACGTCCTCAAGATTTCTCTTGCTTGCAGCAAGAATTGCTACGCCGCTACCCGGAAAGCTTATTTTTGAGGTAGAAGAATAATACATTATTCTATCTTCAGTACCATATTCCTTGGCAATCTCGAATACATCTGCAAGCTTGTCACCGTCTTTATCAAAATCGTGAACAGCATATGCATTATCCCACATAATTCTGAAATCCGAGGCCGCACATTTCATTGATACAAGGCGTCTTACGGTATCATCAGAATAAGTATTTCCGGTAGGATTTGAATACTTAGGTACGCACCAGATGCCCTTTACTGCCTCATCCTTGACTATTTCCTCCACCTTATCCATATCAGGACCGCTAGGCAGCATAGGTACTGAAATAAGCTCAAATCCTAGGTCTTCTGTGATTTTAAAGTGTCGGTCATAGCCCGGGCATACGCAAATCCACTTCACAGTGTCTTCCTTGCACCACGGACGCTTTGAATCAGGGTTTCCAAAAAGCATAGCTCGGCAAAGCGTATCATACATAAGCTGAAGCGAGGAGTTGCCGCCGACAAAGATATTATCCTTATTCAGGCGAAGAAGCTCTGAGAAAAGCTGCTTTGCCTCCTCAGTACCGTCAAGGATTCCGTAATTTCTATAATCTACGCCGCTTTTTGAAAAGCACATTTCCTTGGTAAGCGGCAACGTGAGCAATTCCGAAGAAAGATCCAACTGCTCAGAATTCGGCTTTCCTCTTGACAAATCAAGCGAAAGATTTCTGCTCTTATATTCTTCATAGATTGAATAAAGCTCTTTGAGATTTTCATTTTTTTGGTCTTGTGATAGGTTCTGATAATAGCTCATTTTAATTCCTTTGGTTCGAATTTTGCATTTCCAGCTTCGCAAAAATTCATTTTTCTCGAAAATTCTTTTATATTATACCTCATTTTGAAAGTTTTTGCAAGTCATTTTGGCAAATTTGTTAAAATATTTGTTATTTCAACAAAGCGAGATCTAAAAAACTTGACAAAGTGGCTTAAATGATATATAATTTATACTGTCTATTGCTTTATATTGAAAGGATTAATATATATTATGGCATCAAATGAAAAGAAGTTCGTTGAGCAAATAACCTCAATGGACGAGGATTTTGCTAAATGGTACACCGACATAGTAAAGAAGGCGGATCTTATCGATTATTCAAGCGTAAAGGGCTGTATGATTATCCGCCCGTATGGCTACGCAATATGGGAAAACATACAAAAAATTCTTGATACCCGATTCAAGGAAACGGGTGTTGAAAACGTATATATGCCTATGTTCATACCCGAATCTCTCCTCACCAAGGAAAAAGAGCACGTTGAGGGATTTGCACCCGAGGTTGCTTGGGTTACTCACGGCGGAAGCGAAAAGCTTACCGAGCGACTTTGCGTTCGCCCGACCTCCGAAACGCTTTTCTGTGAGCATTATGCAAATATAATAAAATCATACCGTGACCTGCCTAAAAATTATAATCAGTGGTGCTCGGTCGTTCGTTGGGAAAAAACCACACGTCCCTTCTTAAGGTCGAGAGAATTCCTATGGCAAGAGGGACATACGATGCACCGTACCGCAAAGGAAGCCGAGGAAAGAACCGTTCAGATGCTGAACGTTTATGCAGATTTCTTTGAGAAAGACCTTGGTATGCCGGTAATTAAGGGTATCAAGACCGATAAGGAAAAATTTGCAGGAGCAAAAGCCACCTATACAGTAGAAGCACTTATGCACGACGGCAAAGCATTGCAGGGCGGCACTTCACATAATTTCGGCTCAGGCTTTGCTGAGGCGTTTGGAATTCAGTTCCTTGACAGCGACAACAAGCTCAAATACCCTCACCAGACCTCGTGGGGTGTTTCCACCCGTATAATAGGCGGTATAATAATGACCCACGGCGACGATTCAGGACTTGTGCTTCCTCCCGCTGTTGCTCCTATTCAGGCAGTTATCGTACCTGTACAAATGTTCAAGGAAGGCGTGCTTGACAAGGCTCGTGAAATTTTCGACGTGCTTAAGTCCGCAGGCATCAGAGTAAAGCTCGATGATTCCGACCAATCACCCGGATGGAAGTTCTCAGAATATGAAATGAAGGGCGTTCCCCTCAGAATCGAAATCGGTCCTCGGGACATCGCAGAAAACAAATGCGTCATAGTTCGCAGAGACAACAGAGAAAAATCCTTCGTCTCTATTGATAACCTCGTAGAAGAAGTTAACGCATCGCTTGATAAGCTTGTAGCAGCGCTTTACGAAAAGGCACTTTTGCACCGAGAAGAAAGAACCTTTAGCGCAGAAACTCTTGATGAGCTTACTAGCATAGCAAACGAAAAAAATGGCTATATAAAGGCTATGTGGTGCGGCGAGCTTGATTGTGAACTTAAGCTTAAGGAAGTCGCAGACGTCACATCAAGATGTATTCCATTTGGTGCCAAACCAATCGGTGACAAATGCGTATGCTGCGGCAGAGATGCTAAAAAGCTCGTTTACTGGGGTAAAGCATACTAAAACGAATAGGAGGTTGACTGCGTATGGCGAACACCTTTCATATGCGGGCGCTTGACGGAAGCATTGTAAGATTTGAGTATCATGAATCCTGCGAAAGCGTACAGCAGATTGCACGAGCCCATGCGGCAGCCGGATATCCGGATAGATACGTCGTCTTCTCCGAAAAGCAAACGAAATACAATGCCCTCGGCGAGCCTATCAAGGGCGGCGGATTTGAGCGTGGAGTTTATATGTCTTGCATATTGCGTCCGTCAATGTTCCCATCACAGGTAAGCTTCTTTGGCGCTATGTCGACCGTTGCTCTGATAAGCGCTCTTGAAGAGCATACAACAAAACGGCTTGGAATAGGCTGGGTCAGCAACGTATACTGCGAGGGATACAAGATAGGCGGAGTTAACATCGAAGGCAGGCTTGACAGCTTTAACTCCTACGAATACATTATCGTATCGTTTCTCGTTGCGCTGGACGATGAAAATTTTCCTCCAAGACTTTCAGACCTTGTAAAAAAAGTCTTTGAAAGCGAAAATGCATCTGTACCCGCTATTATAGCAAAGGACATTTTATCAAAATTTCTTTCTCTTTATCCAAAATTAAAAACACCCGATAAATTTATGGATTTATACAAGAAGAAATTTATACTCGGAGGAGTTAAGACGAGGTATACCGAAGCCGGCAAAAGAAAACGCTGCAAAATTCTCAGCGTAGACAGCAAGGATTGCACACTTATAGTTGAGGCTTGCGGAGGAGAGATAAAGCATATCTTTACCAACAAAAGCGTAACAATTCCCACGAAAATCAAATTAAAATAATCTTCACAAAATTCAACTTAGAAAACGAGGACACCGATTAAGGCGTCCTCGTCCTTTTTTATTAATTGATTACCAGATTTCGGGGAGTGAATTTTCGCCGTATTTCCAGTAGTTTCCCGTCTCCTCGGTAGGTTGAGAAACCGAATAGAAGTATACGGTTGCGCTATTCATTACAGCCGCAGAAGCTCCGGTTCCGGTGGTATATGGAGCCCACTCGCTCTCGGAAGCCTTGAAATAAATTTTCTGAAGATTTGTAAGACCTTCAAGGGCATTATCTGCAATATCATTAGCAATATTCTGAGCAATTCCAAGCTCAGTAATATTCGAGCAACCGTTGAACGCTTTCATCGCTACGGATATAGTTTCGTCGGGAAGCATATATAAATTACCGCTAATCTTATTTGGATTCACAGCTATTATATGCTTGTTGTTGTTAGAGAACGAAATCATTACCGTTCCGTCGTTGTTATACTGCTCGGTATAGAACTTTGTTCCTGTAAATGCAGTATCTGAAATTACGTATTTATGACTAACCCAATTAGACATTGTAATGTCAGTAACAGAAGTAAAATCAGCAACCGTAAGATGTCCTACTGTAGAAATATTATCAAGTATAGCTACGCTCTTTACTTCATAATCCCGAGTCAGAGAATTGGAGGAATCGCCGTAGTGATTCCACGGTCTTTCGCTCTTGGTAGCGTAATCTACCAGGGTACCGGAGGTGGTTCCGTCGTTCTCAAACTTGATACCTCCAAGAGTAAGAAGTCCGGATTCCTTATCAAATGACCAGGTAATTCTAGCTTCCGGATTTGTGCTGCTAGCCGTTGTAATATCCTTCCAGTAATTCCCCTCGCCAAGAGTAGTTAAATCCGAAATGGAATTTACGTTTGCGTAAACTTTTCCGCTGATTACACTTGAGGTATTGATAAGTCCCTTATTATTAAGTTTTTCATCAATAAGACCTGTGATTTCAGGAGCAATACCGTTGGCAGAATCGCCGTAAAGCTGAAGCGGAGTACCCATATAGAACACGTAAAGCAGACCGTTATTACCGCTAAACGCATCAACACTGACTTCCGTAACCGAAGTAGGTATTTCTATATATAAAAGAGAAGCATAGGGCTCTGAATCGTTTTTGATTTCACAAAAAGCATTTTTGCCTATGTAAGTGATTCCGTTTGAAATCGTTACGTTATTTATAGTTCTTCCAAACCAAGGTGCATCACCGGTATTCTCGAAATCCCACATAGCAGCATCTGATTTTGAGGAATCTATTTTTGTAATCGTAAGAAGCGCCTTATTTTTGGTATACGTCCATTTAAGATTATCGCCACATATATTGCCACGCATACCCACTAGACGTATATCCGAAGAAAGTCTAGCTCCTATTTGTATATTGTATTTAGTATCTGTAGTATCGCCCTCCAGCTTAAAGCCGGCAAATTTATAGCCGTGGTAAACTATATTATTCATATAGTCTATATTTGCCTGAGTGAAGCCTGCATCGATATCAACGAAATCAACTAAAAGCTCAGGAGTGCCCTTGGGGTCGCTCTTGTCCTTGAGATTTATAGCTACGTTCGAGTTTTTCGCATCTATATACCATATAGCATAAGACCACTGAGCTATATTTCCGTCATCGTCGTAATGCCAGAACGGTCCCGGAGTATCAGGCTTTTCGGAAGCAAAATACCAAGTCTGCGAAAGTCTGCCTATCTCGAAATTTCTGAATCCCTTGCCTATGGCGTTGAACTGCTCTTCTGTACCCATATAATAAACCGAAGAAAGCGTTTCACAACCGTTGAATGCAGATGAACCTATGTCAAGAACATACTCGTTGAGAACTATTGAGCGAAGTCCCGTACAGTTGTTGAACGCACCGGCACCGATATTGCGAAGCGACGCATTGAATTTAATGTGCTCAATTTCAGCGCAATTCATAAAGGCATTTTTGCCTATTTCTACAAGTCCGTTAGGGAAGGAAACCTCTTTGAGTGACGTTTCGGCAAACGCATTAATGCCTATCTTCTTAAGGCTTTCGGGAAGCTTGATAGGCTCAATCACGGCTTCGCATCCCGCAAAGGCGTAGTTGGCTATCATAGTAATACCCTCCGGTATATCCGCTGACGTGATATTAGGCTTATAGCTGCTCCACGGAACGCAGCCCATATCCGCAAAAGGATACATTTCACCCGTGCCGGTAAAGGTAATCTTTCCGGTGATGATATCAAAGCTCCAGGTTATATTGTCACCCGCCTTCGTCATATCACGCTTGCAGTAGATATACTGACCGGGAATTTCAGAAGCCTCAAAATCGTAAGGTGTACTGAAGGTTGGGTCTGAATAAAATTCGAATTTATATCCGTAGTCACTTAATATCTTACTGTCTCTTTCGGAAATCTTTTCTGTAGTGAATCCGTATTTAGTGGATATAGTCTGTCTGAAAATTTCCTTCGAGTTATGATAATACACAACAGGAATCATCTGCTCAACAACCTCAGGAGTAGGTGTTGGCTCCTCAGGCGCATCACTCGGAGTATCCTCAGGGTCCTCGCTTGGAGAATTTGAAGGACTCGACGGTGTTATTTCGGGGATTTCAAGCCCCGGCACGTCAAATCCGCCTAAGCAGGACGTGAGGAGGGTCGAAAGAACAAGCATGAAAATTATTGCGAAAAGCAAGGAAATTTTCTTTTTCATATATGTATCCTTTCTTAAACATACTTTCTTATCATATATTATACCATAAATATTTTTGTATAGCAATAGCAAATTATTTTATTTTCAATTATTTTTCATTACAATGGAGTTTATTATGAAATTCCCTATTACAAAATTATCGCTCATCATAATCATTGATAAATTGCTTAGCCTTTTGTCGATGGTTTTCTTACTTCTTCTGATTTTCGGATTTGGAGATTTCACAGTTACCGTCATAACGTTAATCGCTGCATTTTTTCATGAGCTCGGACACGTTTTTTCAGGATACATATTCTCGGTGCGATGCAAGCTCAGCGTTCATTTTAACGGATTCAGATTAAAGCCAAGCGCACTTATTTCATATAAGAAGACCTTAATCGTAGCACTCTGCGGTCCTCTCGCAAATTTTACATTATGCGTTATACTGCTCCCTTTTTTGTCCCTAGGGAGCGAATTAATTTATACGGCAATTGCAATAAACGCATTAACTGCCATATCTAATCTTATGCCGATAAAGGGATATGACGGATATAAAATAATAAATTCACTTTTATCCGATTCTAGGCTTCAAAGAGCAGGAGCGCTCGTGCTCGACGCTTTATCTGATATATTATCTATACTTATCTGCTTCTTCTCATTATTTCTTATGCTCGCCCTCAATACCGGGTATTGGTCATACGTTATTTTCTTCACAAATATGTCAAAAACGGTATTAAAAGGAAAAAGTCTAAATTAGCAAGAAAAAGAGAGAAAACAAGAGGTTTAAAGAGAATATGCGAGTTTTTAGCGAGATTTTCAAAAGTTTTTCTTTCCTAAATCTATTTTATCACGCCTAGTTTAAAATATTTTAGAAAAGTTTTTAAAAAAACTATTGCAAAACTATATATCATTTGCTATAATAAAATTCATAAAATATATTATCTTTTTTGACAATAAAAGACAAACATTGGTATGCTCTATACCGCAAGAAAGGACTTGGAAATTTTATAAAATGGCAAAGCTCATTGAATTAAAAGGAATTACTAAATCCTACGACGGCGAAAAGGTACTTAACAACATAAATTTATACATTCGTGATGGCGAATTTATAACCTTGCTTGGACCGTCCGGCTGTGGAAAGACAACCACTTTAAGAATAATCGGCGGCTTCGAGCGCGCTGACGAGGGTGAGCTTTATTTTGATGGCGCAGAAATAAGCGAATTACCGGCACACAAAAGGCAGGTAAATACCGTTTTCCAAAAGTATGCGTTATTCCCTCACCTTAATGTTTACGAAAATATAGCGTTCCCGCTCAGAATGAAGAAATCAAGCGAAAGCGACATAAAAGAAAAGGTTGCAAAAATGCTTAGCATGGTAGCTCTCAGCGGCTTTGAAAACAAAAGCGTAAGCACGCTTTCGGGCGGTCAGCAGCAGCGTGTTGCAATCGCCAGGGCGCTTGTATCGCATCCTAAGGTGCTTCTCTTGGACGAGCCACTCGGAGCGCTCGACCTTAAGCTTCGTAAGGATATGCAAAACGAGCTTAAGAATATTCAGAAGGCAGTAGGAATAACCTTCATTTACGTAACGCACGACCAGGAAGAGGCTCTTTCTATGTCAGATACGGTAGTCGTTATGGCAGACGGAGAAATTCAGCAGATAGGAACACCTACCGATATATATAACGAGCCCAAAAATGCATTCGTCGCAGATTTTATTGGCGAAAGTAACATCGTTGACGGAATTATGCTCGAGGACAAGCGTGTGCGTATGTCAGGTCATACCTTCGAATGTCTTGACGGCGGCTATGCTAAAAACGAGCAGGTTGACGTTGTTGTCAGACCTGAGGACGTTGACGTCGTAAAGCCAGAGGACGGAATGCTTACAGGTATTGTCACAGCAGTAACCTTTAAGGGCGTTCACTATGAGATAATAGTAGATATCGGTGGTTTCAAGTGGATGATACAGTCTACCGACTACGTTGCTCCAGAAGCAAAAATCGGGCTTTTCATAGAACCTGATGCCATTCACGTTATGAAAAAATCCAAGTATTCGGGCAAATTCGGAGATTATTCATCCTTCTCTGATGAAATTGATCAGCTCTCCGACGTCGATACTGCCGAGGAATTTTGATAAAGGACGAGAACATAATGAAAAACAAACGCTCCTTTACGCAGTCTATCGCTGCTGCGCCGCACGTATTCTGGGCGGTGCTGTTCATAATACTTCCGCTTCTGATAGTACTGTATTACGCTTTTACCGATTCTGACGGTAATTTCTCTTTTTCAAATATCGCATCGCTTCCAAGCTATGCCTCCATATTCTGGCTATCGCTGGAGCTTTCTATAATTGCTACTGCCATATGTCTGCTTCTGGGCTATCCCCTCGCTTATATAATGGCAAAGGCAAAGCCGAAAAATCAAAAAATATTTATCATGCTTCTTATGCTGCCTATGTGGACAAACCTGCTTATCAGAACATATTCCATAATGGCACTTCTTGACAACGGAGGAATTATAAATACAATTCTCGGTACCTCGATGCAAATAATCGGCACTAAGGGAGCTGTCATATTCGGAATGGTATACGACTTTCTTCCCTACATGGTGCTCCCGATATATACCTGTATTTCAAAAATTGACAAAAATATGTGGGAGGCTGCAAGCGACCTCGGCTGCAATACATTTTCTACTCTCACAAAGGTGATACTTCCTCTATCTCGTTCGGGTATAATTTCAGGCGTTACTATGGTGCTCGTACCGTCTATCAGCACTTTCTATATATCACAGAAGCTCGGCGGAGGAACGTTTGAGCTTATAGGTGATACCATAGAAAGACAGTTTCTTGCCGGCGCTCTTAACGTTGGAGCTGCGATTTCACTCGTTATGATGGTATTGATTCTTATTTCACTTACCGTTATGAACAAGTTTGGAAATTCAGACGACGGAGGTATAATAATGTGAAAAAATACGCTTCCAGAATATATCTTTGTCTGATATTTGCAATTCTTTATATCCCGATAGTTACCGTTATACTCTTTTCCTTTAACGCTACTGCAAGCACAGCTGAATTTTCAGGCTTCAGCTTCCGCTGGTATCGTGAGCTTTTCAAATCGGAGGAGGCCTGGATTGCTCTAAGAAACACGCTGATTCTTGCCGTAACCTCCTCTCTTATTGCTACGGTTATAGGTACTGCAGCAGCAGAAGGAATCTACAAAATGCGAAGTAAACTTTGCAAAACCGTAATAACATCGGTTACAAACATACCGATGATGAATCCGGATATAGTCACCGGTATGTCGATGATGCTCTTTTTTGCTGCGGCTATGAGCGTGTTCAAAATTTCCAATTATAATTCCATTGGTTTTTTAGCAATGCTTATCGCTCATACAACATTCTGTCTGCCGTACGTCATTTTATCGGTTCTTCCGAGAATAACAGAGCTTGGCGATTCTCTTTCCGAGGCAGCACTTGATCTCGGTTGTACGCCGATGCAAGCTTTTTTCAAGGTGAAGCTTCCTAACATTATGCCAGGCGTTATTTCAGGTCTTGTAATGGCGTTCACTATGTCGCTTGACGATTTCGTTATATCATATTTTGTAGGACCTACTAATTTTCAGACACTGCCTCTCCTTATATACTCTATGACAAAAAAGACTGTAAAGCCTGATATGTACGCACTTTCTACCATAATAATCATATCAGTATTTATCCTCCTTGTCATATCCAATGTTAAGACATCGAAGCGTGCTTCTGCTCTTGACAGGAAAGGCGGTAAAAGGCATTGATAAAAAGAATATTAGCTATCATTTCAATTTTAGCGCTGTCATTATCACTGTTTGCCTGCAGAGCCGATGACTCTGCCAAAGAGCCGATTAAGAGCGTAGAAGAAATGCCAATGCCATCCTACAAAAGCGGTCAAAAGGTATATCTCAACGTATACAACTGGGGCGAATATATTTCAGACGGCTCTGAGGATTCCTACGACACAAATCTTGAATTTGAAAAGTATTTCAACGAGCATCTTTCGGAAAAATACGGCGGAATACAGATAAAGGTAGAGTATTCAACCTATCCCACGAATGAGGATATGTACTCAAAGCTTAAAAACAGTGCGGTTTCATACGACGTCATTATCCCCTCGGATTATATGATACAAAAGCTTCGTGAGGAAGGAATGCTGCTTGCGTTTGACACCTCAAGTCTTTCGAATTACGTCAATATCGACGAGAGCTTCAAAAATTCGTATTACGACCCTACCAACTCGTTTTCCGTACCCTATACCTACGGTATGGTAGGAGTTATATACAACAAGAAGCTTGTATCAAAAGAAGACGTAGCTAAGCAAAGCTGGGGACTTCTCTGGGACGAGAAGTATTCAGGAAATATTCTTCAGTTCAACAACCCAAGAGATGCATTCGCAACTGCAATGTACTGGAAGGGACTGGATATAAATTCTGAGGACAACTCGGTTTGGAATAAAGCGCTTAAGCTTTTAGAAGAGCAGAAGCCGATACTTCAAGGCTATGTAAACGACGAAATATTCAACAAAATGAAAAGCGAATCTGCGGCAATATCCTCGTATTACGTAGGCGACTTTCTTACGATGGTAGAAGAACAGGAAAATCTTGGATTTTACTACCCCAAGGAGGGCTCTAACTATTTCGTCGACGCAATGTGCATCCCGGCTTGCTCCTCCAACCCCCACTTGGCGAAGGAATATATCAATTTTATGCTCAGCGAGGAAGCAGGAGTTGCAAACGCTACCTATCTTGGCTATGCTACTCCCAATACTGTAGTCCAGAACAACGCTGAATACATTGCAGCTATGGAGGACTACGCATACGAGGGCGAAAACGGCGAAAGTGCATACGACTTGCTTTATAATTACACCCCCGACACCGTTAATGAATATTACAATTCCCTATTCCCCGAGGTAAACTCTCCTGCGTGCTACAGAAGCTTCGCTCCTGAGGTACAAACGCAGGTAAACACTCTTTGGGAAACACTCAAAATTTCCGGCTCAACCGAGCTATGGGTGCATATCACTAGTATATCAATAGTTGTCTTGATTATAGGATACGGCGTATATGCTACCTATATAAAGAAAAAGCGCTCATACGATTACCGTATGCGCGACAAATCTAAAAAATCAAGCAAATAAATAAGAAAAAGCAACGGCAGCTGCGAGGCTTCCGTTGCTTTTGAATTTTATGAAATTATTTTACTACAAACTCGGAAATATTTGCAAAAAAGGCGTCTGCATTGTCGGTATGTGCGACAAGGGTTATCGGGCTGAGAGTATCGAGCGCAAAAATACCCATAATGGATTTAGCGTCAACTATGTATCTGCCCTGCTCAAGGTCCACCTCGTAATCGAGCATTGTCACCTCATTTACAAACTTTCTTATGTCGCTGATATTCTTAAGAGTAATCAAAGTCTTTTTCATTAGTCTTCTCCATTTTTCATTTTTATTTTATTCTATCATAGCATTTTAGATTTGTCAATCAAAAAATGCTTTATGTTGAACACGCTATATTTATATTCAACACGATATATTTATTATACTCTGATTGACAAAGGATTGTTATTTATGTTAAAATTAATAGAACGAAATTGAGGGTGACACTATGAACTTTGAAATAACCAGTGAAAATATGCGATTTTCTTTCACCGATCTCGGAGGAGAGCTCATCAGCGCCACGTCATTCGGCGGATTTGAGTATCTATGGCGTGGCGATGAAAGATTCTGGGGAAAGCATGCGCCTATTCTTTTTCCAATATGCGGCAGGCTTAAAAATTCAACATACACCTTTGGTGATAAAGAATACCTTATGGGCTGCCACGGCTTTTTATCCGAATCTATTTTGTATGCTGATAAAATCTCGGAAAACAAAATTTCGTTTTCCCTCTCGGACAACGAAAGCACAAGATTAAAATTTCCTTTTTCTTTCAAATTTACCGTCTGCTACGAGGCAATCGCAAATACGCTTAATATAAAGACAACCGTAGAAAACACGGGAAATAAAATACTTCCCTTTATGCTTGGCGCTCACCCCGGCTTCAAGCTCCCTCTCGAGGACGGGTTATGCAGCAGTGACTATTTTATTGACCTTGGCTGTGAAAGCGCTTTCATACACGGTCTTGATGATGAAAAATGCTTCGTCAGCAAAACGCCAACCGTATATAACATCAAAGACGGGCTCTACAAAATAAACGAGGACGAGCTTGCTGATATGGGCACTGCAATATTTTCCGAGGTGTCAAACGAAATAAAGTTTTTCTCTTACATTGGCAAAAGAGCAATAAAAATCAATTATTCTAACGATTTCAAGTATTTCTGCATATGGAAATACCCATCACCCGAGGCTGAATTTATATGCCTTGAGCCGTGGAGCGGAATTCCGCAAGACGGAATTAAGGACGAAGTTTTCGAAACAAGAGCTTCTATGATAAGGCTCTGTCCAGGCAAAAAAAGAGAATTCAATATATCTATTACATTTATATAAGGCGGATTATTGTGAAAAAGCTTTTTATACATTTAAAGGGGTACGTAAAAGAGGTTATACTGAGCCCTGCATTTAAAATGCTTGAAGCTCTACTCGAGCTAATCGTACCTCTCATTATAGCAAACTTAATTGATAACGGAATACAAAAATCCAACAAAGGCTACGTTCTTACTATGTGCCTCATTCTGGTAGCGCTTGGAGCTGTTGGACTTTTATTTTCGGTTACTGCGCAATACTATGCAGCAAAGGCATCCTGCGGATTCGCTTCAAAAATCCGCCATACACTCTTTTCGCATATTCAATCATTTTCATATACAGAGCTTGACGAGCTTGGCTCATCTACGCTTATCACGAGAATGACTGCCGACACAAATCAGGTGCAGACAGGTCTTAATCTTACCTTAAGGCTACTGCTTCGCTCGCCATTCGTAGTGTTTGGAGCTATGATTATGGCATTTACCATAGATTTCAGTTCCGCTCTATCATTCGCCGCTGTAATACCCGCTTTATCATTGATTGTATTCGGAATAATGCTTGTAAGCATGCCTTTATATAAAAAGGTGCAGGCATCGGTAGATAAAATATCGCTTTCCACAAGAGAAAATCTTATGGGAGTAAGAGTTATAAGAGCATTTTGCCTTGAAGAAAAAGAGCTTCGGGAATTTTCCCAAAAAAACAATGCCCTCACAAAGACGCAGAAATTCGTAGGTCGCATATCCGCTCTTATGAATCCCTTAACCTACATCCTCATAAATTTTGCCATAATTGCGCTTATCTACACAGGTGCAATTCAGGTTGAAGGTGGCGCTCTTACTCAAGGTCAGGTTATCGCTTTATACAACTATATGGCGCAGATATTAGTAGAGCTTGTAAAGCTTGCTAACCTTATAATATCAATTACAAAGGCGCTTGCCTCAGCAGGCAGAATTCAGTCCGTACTTGATAAGGAAAGCTCAATGTCATTCGGTAACAAAGAATTCAGCGGACTTAATGACTGCGGAATTGAATTCAAGGAGGTCAATCTTGCTTATCGAGGTGCCGGAGACTCCTCTCTTTCAAAAGTTTCATTTAGCGTAAAAAAAGGTGAAACCGTAGGAATCATAGGCGGAACAGGCGCAGGAAAAACCTCACTTATAAACCTTATCCCAAGATTCTACGATGCTACAGAGGGCGAGGTTACTATTAACGGTATCAACATAAAAGAATATACCAAGGAAAGCATAAGGGAGCGTATATCAGTAGTTCCTCAGCATGCGGTTTTATTTTCGGGCACGCTAAGAGATAATATGAAATGGGGCAACAAGAACGCCTCGGACGAGGATATAGCGCGTGCGCTCTCTATTGCACAAGCCGATACCGTAGTATCCGACAAGGGCGGGCTTGACGCCACGGTAGAGGCAGGAGGAAGAAATTTCTCGGGCGGGCAGCGTCAAAGGCTTACAATAGCAAGAGCACTGGTCAAGAACCCTGATATACTTATCCTCGACGATTCGGCTTCTGCGCTCGATTACGCAACCGACGCAAGGCTTCGCTCTGCTATCGCAAGACTTGACTCAAAGCTTACGGTATTTATAGTATCTCAAAGAGCTTCATCGGTAATGCACGCCGACAAAATCATAGTGATGGACGATTCTGAAGTTGTCGGAATCGGTACTCATGACGAGCTCTTGGTAAGCTCGGATTTGTATAGAGAAATTTACGAGACTCAATTCTCGCTTTCAACAGACGGGGAGGTGAGTTTATAATGAACGGTAATAAAAAGTCAATCCTCTCAAAGCTTCTAAAATATATAGGAAGATATAAGCTTCTTATGCTTATTTCGGCTCTGCTGGCAGTCGGAATAGTATTTCTTACTCTTTATATCCCTATTCTCATAGGTGATGCTATCGACCTTATAATCGGCAAGGGCAACGTAGATTTAGGCGGAATTTTCAACATTCTTTTGCTTGCAGGAATAATGATTGTTTCTACGGCTGTGCTGCAATGGATTATGAGCAGTATAAATAACCGCATCACCTACAACATTACCAGAGATATGAGAAGAGACGCCTTCTCGCAAATAGAAATTCTGCCGCTTTCTTATATCGACACTCATAAAAGCGGTGATTTGCTAAACAGAGTTATAACCGATACAGACCAGGTTGCAGAAGGTCTTTTACTTGGATTTACTCAGCTTTTTACAGGAGTATTAACCATTATCGGCACGCTGATTTTTATGATTGTATTGGACTGGAAAATTGCGCTGGTAGTCGTTATACTCACGCCTATTTCCCTGATAATAGCAAGATTTATCGGCAAGCACACCCACGATATGTTCGTGCTTCGTTCAAAAACCTCGGCTGAGGAAACCGCACACGTAGACGAGGTTATTTCCAACCAAAAGCTCATAGCAGCCTTTTCGCAGGAGGACGAAATGACCGAGCGCTTTGACGAAATAGACGCCCGACTCGAAAAAAGCTCCTTGCGTGCAATATTCTATTCCTCGCTTGTAAATCCTACCACAAGATTTGTAAATAGCCTCGTATATGCCGGAGTGGCTTTGGTGGGAGCGCTCACCGCAATAGCTACCGCAGGCGGCAGTATTCCCTTCACCGTAGGAAAGCTCACCTGCCTTTTATCCTACACTAATCAGTACACTAAGCCTTTCAATGAAATCTCCGGTGTTATAACCGAATTTCAAAACGCTCTTGCGTCCGCAGGAAGAATATTCGAGCTGATTGAAGCCGAAAGCGAAACAAAAGAGCCTGAGAATGCAGTCACTCTATCACACGCAGTCGGAAACGTGGATATGCATAACGTTTGCTTTTCCTATACCGAAGAAAGGCCGCTTATTGAAAATCTTAACCTGAAAATCAAGCACGGAATGAGAGTAGCCATAGTAGGTCCTACGGGCTGTGGAAAAACTACGCTGATAAATCTGCTTATGCGCTTTTACGACGTCAACGAGGGAGAAATAACCCTTGACGGAATAAACATAAAATCCCTTACCCGTCATTCACTAAGAAGCAATTACGGTATGGTGCTGCAGGAAACCTGGCAGAAATCGTGCACTATAAGAGAAAATATAGCGCTTGGTAAGCCGGATGCAAGTGACGAAGAAATTATTGCGGCGGCAAAGGCGGCTCACTCGCACAGCTTCATTAAAAGGCTTCCGAACGGCTATGATACCGTAATCGGTGACAACGACGGCACGCTCTCTCAAGGTCAAAGGCAGCTCCTTTGCATTACCCGAGTTATGCTGGCGCTTCCTCCTATGCTTATTCTTGACGAGGCTACCTCGTCAATAGACACGAGAACCGAGATAAGAATCCAAAAGGCATTCTCAAAGCTTTGCGAAGGCAGAACAAGCTTTATCGTCGCACACAGGCTATCCACCATAATGGAATCTGACCTTATCCTCGTAATGAGGGACGGAGCGATAATAGAGCAAGGTACGCATAACGAACTTTTAAAGCTTCGCGGATTTTACCACGAGCTATACAATAGTCAATTCGCAAAAATCGACTAAAATGCAAATAATAGTTTGCTTAATATTCAAAAAAGCGACAGAGAACCTCAAAATTCTCTGTCGCTTTCACATTGTTTGATAGGATTTATTTTCTGTTTTTCAAATCATTCGCAGCTTCAAGCAGCATCTGATGCGTAATGCCGTTGCTCTCAAGATACTCAACCGCATCGGACGAGCCGCTTTTGCCTGCAACCAGCATAAGCGTAAGTGCCTTGCTCCTGTCAAAATCCGTACCCATACCGTCAAGATAGCATTTAGCGTAAAGATACTGTCCCTTTGCCACAAGATCCTCTACGTAGGTAGGGTCGTGATACGCCGCAGCCCTGAAGTACTCGAACGCCCTTCTGGCATCGGCGCTTAGCACCGAAAATCTGCGCTCCTCGTCTGCCTCTGCGTCTGCTATATCGCCCATAAGCAAAAATTCATTCGTATCCCTCAGTATCGGCTTATGGAACGGAATCATATTTATTCCGATAATCTCAGGATACAGCATATAACCCGTGGTGTAAGCCATACCAAGATAAAGCATCGCCTCAACACAGCTCTCAGAGGCAGCATCCTGCATATATCTTAAGGCTCTTTTCAAATCCTGCTCAACACCCTCGCCATTAAGGTACATAATAGCAAGGTTATATAATGACACGCCGCCCTCAAGATCTCTTGCATAGGTATAAAAGCTCTTAGCCAGCGCAGGATTTTTGTTGACGCCATATCCAAACCTCAGGCAATGAGCGTAATCAAACGCTGCTTTGGCTTCACCCGCTCTTGCGCCTTCGTAATACATTTTTGCCGCTCTCTCGTGTTCACCCTTTATAAAGAGCACATCGGCGGCGCTTTGGTTAAAGCTCATTTATCCATCCTTAAAGTGATTTTGCTAAAATATTTTTACTTAGGATTAACGGTATATTCCGTACCCTCTCTCTTATCGATAAGAGTTATTCCATGCGAAAGAAGGTCAGCTCTGATTTCGTCAGCGAGCTTGAAATCTCGCGCTGCCTTTGCAGCCTTTCTTGCCTCTATGCGCTCAAGTATATAGGCACGAAGCTCATGGGAAACGCCGTCGCTGACTGCATCACTCTTTGCAAGCTCTCTTTTTGCCTCCGCCTTTGCTAAGAGGTCAAGTCCCAGAACCTTATCAAAATCAGCTATAATCGCAAGCTTAGTGTCGCTGCTGGTATTAAGCTTAAACACGTCGTAAAGAGCGGTAATTGCAAGCGAGGTATTAAGGTCGTTGTCAAGCGCCTCAACAAAATTAGCCTTTGCTGCCTTGAACGCTTCGCTGTCTATTCCCTCGCCGCTACTTGAAAGCGAGGCAACCCTTGCTATAAGCTTATCAAACGAGACCCTTGCATTTTCAAGATTCTCCCAAGAAAAAACGAGATTCTTGCGGTAGTGAGAGCCAAGACAGAAGAATCTGTATACAAGAGGATCAAAGCCACGCTCCTCAAGCAAGGAAACGGTGAGAAACTCGCCCTTGGATTTGCTCATTTTTCCGCCCTGCGTATTGAGGTGGTGAACGTGAAACCAATAATTGCACCAATCGTGACCGAATGTAGCCTCACTCTGCGCAATTTCGTTTGTGTGGTGGGGAAAGGCGTTATCTATTCCGCCGCAATGAATATCAAGATATTCACCGAGATGCTTTCTCGCAATGCAGGAGCACTCTATATGCCAACCCGGGTATCCTACGCCGAAGGGAGAATCCCATTTCAGCTCCTGGTCCTCAAACTTCGACTTGGTAAACCAAAGTACAAAATCGGTTTTATTTCTCTTATTGGAATCCTCCTCTACGGTATCACGGACTCCTACGCTCAAATCCTCCTCGTTGAAATCATTGAAAACGTAATATTTAGCAAGCTTAGAGGTATCGAAGTACACGTTGCCGCCTGCAGAATAAGCGTAACCCTTCTCAAGCAGAGTAGAAATCATATCTATAAACTCGGGAATACAGGACGTAGCAGGCTCAATAACGTCAGGCGTCTTGATATTAAGCTTTTTGCAATCTGCAAAAAAGGCGTCGGTGTAAAACTTTGCTATTTCCATAACGGTCTTTTTTTCACGCCTTGCGCCCTTCAGCATCTTATCCTCGCCGCTATCGGCATCGCTGGTAAGGTGACCTACGTCGGTAATATTCATTACTCTTGTAACGTCGTATCCTACGTAGCGAAGATGCTTTTCAAGTATATCCTCCATAATGTAGGACCTAAGATTGCCTATGTGAGCAAAATGATACACAGTAGGTCCGCAGGTATACATTGATACCTTACCCTCAAATCGGGGAACAAACTCGTCTTTTTTTCTTGTAAGAGAATTATAAATACGCATTTTTGCCTCTCAAAATCAACTAAAACTTTTATAAATTACATTCTAGCAGATATCCTTGATTTTGTCAAGCGTATGTGCGCTTAAAAATATTTTAAAATTTTTATTTATATATCTTGTATTCGCAGTGAATTTCTGCTAAAATATAATTGTTTACTATGGGATTTTATACCTTGTTTGCATCATTGTGGCTCGCAACGCTCTTTGATTGCAGATTTTCAGGATATTAAGGATTTACGAGCGGAGGTTTTTATGTTCTTTAAGAAGAAAGACGACAGAAAAAACAAGACCGATGAAAAAATGAATTTTACAGCCTTTAAAAGCAAGGAAGAGGCATCCAAGCCCGAAGCCTCGGGTGATACCTCCGAAAAAGGTGCTGCAAAAACAAGAGAAATCAAGCCGTATATGCGAGCTATTCCTATTATTTTAGTTGCACTCGCCATATTTACAGGCATTTGCTTTATAACAGGAAGCGAGGTCGGCAGCTTCGGCAGCTTCTTTGCTAAATTTCTCTTCGGACTTTTCTCTTATATGGCGTATACTATCCCCTTCTTTATGATACTTCACGCTATATTCTATCTTCGTGACGTCAAGAGTGGCAAGGTGCTTTCAAGATTCGTTTTCTCGCTGATAGTATTACTTACTCTTGCAGAAATCGCATACGTGATACCCAACTTCACCGATGAGTTGGTTTTTGACGTTGCAAAATTCTACGAGGACGGCAAGTCCCGAATAGGTGGCGGATTTTTCGGCAGTATAATAGGCTTCGCCCTTATGAAGGTCTTTGGTAAAATAGGCGTAATTATTTTTACGCTTCTTATAATCACACTTTACGTCGTCTTTTTCTTTGGCGGAAAGAACAGCACCTTAAAAAGGCTTGGCTTAAAAATACTTGCCGCCTTTGCCAATTACGGCGCAAAGCTCGAGCGCCGTGCTATAGAGCGTAAAAATGCAAAAAAAGGCAAAAAAGAAAGCAAGAAGCCGACTATTTCAGAAAAGAAAGCAAACGACCTGCTTGACGATGAGTTTTTCTGTGCCAATAACGGGGCAAGAACGCTTGAAATTCCCGAGCTTGGTATTTACGAAAGTAAAAATCCATCGATTGCAGAGAGTTACGCCAATCTCAGGGCAAGCGTTGACACCGATGACGGCGACTTTGAATACGAATCTGTAGCCGACGAAGTACGTACTTACGGCGACTTTGATGAGAACGACGGCGATTTTGCCCGTTCAGAATCCCCTGCACCCGACGCAGACACCTTTGTATTCGAGAGCAAGCCAAAGTCCGAAAACAAGAAAAACCCCTACGGGCTTGACGACAGCGCCGACGCAATTTTCACCGAGGAATTCGATCCTTACGACCTTGCAACTAACGAGAAATACGCCTTCAAGACCTCCACAAAATCCCAAAACGCTAAAAGCAGTGCAGCTCAGACCTCACAATCCTCTTACAAAGAGGATATTCGTGAAATGACGCCTCAGCAAATTGCCAGAGAAAAAATGGCTCAGGCATTTGAGCAAAGAAAGCAGGAGGCTCTCAAGCGGCAAGCCGAAGCTGAGGCAAAACGCCTTGAGGAAGAAGCTCAAAGACAGGCCGAGGAGCAAAGAAAGGCTGAGGAAATCCGTATCGCCAAGGAAGAAGCCGAAGCCAAAGCGTTTGCAATCAGCGAAGAAAAGCGCAGAATTTCCGAGCTTGAACGCCTCACCGATTATTCGGATTTTGAAAACGAGCAAGAGGGTTACCGCTCGACGCTGAAAAGGAACGAGCACTTCAGATTCGTTCAGGATACAGTAACAGAGCCTTACACTACTGTATCAAGCTTCACAAAACAAGAGCAACCACTCGAGCATAAATATGAAGAATTTACCTTTACTCCCAAAGCGGAGGATATAAAGCCATCGCCTGCTTACACCGAGGACTACACCCCGCTCGATGATGCAAGGATTAGACAATCTGCAGCGTTTGCGCCTGCCGCCAGCACGGTAAATGAATCCGCAGCGTTTACTCCCTACTCCGCCACGGTAAGCGAACCAACACCGACTAAACAAAGCGCAGAAATTAGTGACTATAAAGACGGCTACATTGGAGAAAAGGTTAGCAGCGCTGATAGCGACGATAAAGTAGAGCTTGCTCCCTCAATCGAAGAAATGCCTGCCGTAGCCGACACGATTACCGTCGAAAGAGAAAAAATCCCCGCAGAGCCTGACTATTCCTCCGTGAGAACAGGACTTGATTTCTCGGATGCAGACGAAGAAGAACAAGAAGACGAGGACTATCTCGAGGAATACGAGGAAATTCCTTCTGAAAAGCAGGAAATCCCAGAGAACGAGCAAAACGAGGATATACTGAACTATCAGAAAATGTTTGATATCTTCAATAAGAAAAGCGATGCTGCAAAAATCCCCGAAGACGAGGATAATGATGCCGATTACGAAGACGGCACAGATACCTCGGATTCGCTTTCGGGGGACGAGGACGCTATCCCGTTTGACGACGAGGACGATGCTCCCTTTGATGCTGACGATGAGCCGATTATGCCTAAAAAGGTATCTCCTATGCCTCAGCCCGAAAAGAAAGCGAAGAATCTGCCCGACTACTCTAAATACAAATTCCCTCCTATTGACCTTTTGAAGCCCGGAGTGATTGAGGATAGCGAGCAGATAAACGATGAAATTCAGCAAAGCGCCGAAAAGCTCATAAATACGCTTGAATCATTTGCAATTAAGGCTACCGTCCGAGGAATCGAAAGAGGCCCAAGAATTACGAGGTATTCTATCGTTCCCGCCAAGGGAATTCGTGTAAATCAGATCGAAAAGCTTTCTGACGACCTTGCTATGGCGCTTGCGGCAGAATCAATCAGAATAGAAGCACCTATTCCCGGTAAGAGCGCAGTCGGTATAGAGGTGCCTAACCAGAAATCCTCTATCGTTTCGCTCCGTGACCTGATAGAATCGGATAATTTTGCAGGAAGCAACTCAAAGACTACCGTTTGCATAGGAAAGAGCGTAGAGGGTACTAACGTATTCGGCGACCTTGCCGATATGCCTCACCTGCTTATCGCAGGCGCTACCGGTATGGGTAAATCGGTATGTATGAATTCTCTCATTATGAGTATTCTCTATAAGGCACGGCCTGACGAGGTGAAATTCATAATGATAGACCCGAAGAAGGTCGAATTTGCTCCTTATAACGGTATACCTCATCTTCTCGTACCCGTAGTAACCGACCCCAAGCAGGCAGCCGGAGCGCTTTGCTGGGCTGTTGACGAAATGAACAAGAGATATGAAATTATAGAAAAGCTTTCGGTTCGCGGAATCGACTCCTATAATGAAAAGGTTAAGGAAGACCCCTCTCGTGGCGAGCCTATGCCTAAAATCATAATTTTTATCGACGAGCTTAACGACCTTATGATACAGGTGCGTGACCCCGTAGAAAATCTTATAATGCTAATAGCGCAGAAGGCAAGAGCGGCGGGTATTCACCTGGTAATAGGTACGCAGCGTCCTTCGGTTAACGTAATAACCGGCGTTATTAAGGCTAATATTCCCTCACGAATTGCCTGCAAGGTTTCTTCCGGCGTTGACTCACGTACTATAATAGAGCAAATAGGCGCAGAGAAGCTGATTGGTAAGGGCGATATGCTCTTTGCCCCCGGCGGAAAGCCTAACCCCAAGCGTGTTCAGGGTGCGTTCGTTTCGGAAAAGGAGACCGAATCCATAGTAGAATTCGTCAAGAAGCAATTTAAGGGCGACCTTTACGACGAGCAGGCTATGGAGGATATGAAGCGTGCTACTCAGCGCTGTGACAAATCCAAAAGTGGCGATGACGACGAGGATGACGACGACTGCGAGGCAGGCTTCGGCTATCTTCACGACAGAAAATTCCTCTCTGCCGTTGAGCTTGCTATAAGAAACGGAAGCGTTGCTACCTCATTCCTCCAAAGAAAGCTTCACGTTGGCTACGGAAAAGCCGCACAGTATATAGACATTATGGAGGATCTTGGTATAGTCGGAGAAAAGAACGGCTCTAAGGCAAGAGAAATTCTTATTTCTATGCAGGAATGGAACGAAAAGCTTTCCCGGCTTACCGACGAATAAACAACAAAATTAAGGCTATCGCTACGGCACGGTTGGCGGCAGCGATAGACTGCTAAAAAGGATTTAATATGAAAATAGCTGTATTGCTTGCGGACGGCTTCGAGGAAGTAGAAGCCTTAACACCGATAGACCTCCTAAGGCGTGCAAATCTTGACGTAGACCTGATAGGAATCGAAAACGAGACCGTTACGGGCGCTCACGGAATAAGAGTAAACGCTGATACCGTAGCTTCCCGTGCGGATATATCAATATATGATTCCGTAATTCTTCCCGGAGGAATGCCCGGCACTTTAAACCTCGATAAAGCCTCCTTCACCGACAAGCTTCTGAAGTCGGTTATATCAAAGGGCGGCAGAATCGCCGCTATATGCGCCGCCCCCTTAATCCTTGGAAAAAGAGGTCTCTTAGAAGGCAAGGAAGCTATCTGCTATCCGGGGTTTGAAGATGAACTTCTCGGCGCTCGAATATCGAAAAAAAGCGTCGTAACCGACGGTCTTATAACAACAGCCAAGGGTATGGGCGTAGCGCTGGAATTTGCAAAAGAGTTAGTGAAGCTCTTTTGCGGTGAAGATACGAAAAATAAGCTTTCCGAAGCTATTATGGAGTGATTTATATGTCAGAGAAAACTAAGGAAACACAGATTGCATACAGATGCCCTGAATGCGGAGATTCTGTATTTGGACTTATGGGAAGCTTTGCTTTTTCCTATGGAATGCTTCGCTTAAAATGCAAATGCCAAGGCTCTTATGCAGATATAACTCCGCTTCCTGAAAACAAGCTTAAATTTGGAATTCCCTGCCCTTTATGCAAACAAAACCATTCATATACACTGGCATCAAGCATTATAGAAAACAGAGAAAGCTTTTCCTTTGAATGCCCGTATTCCAATATGAGTATTGCATACGTAGGAAATCCGGATAAGCTAACCACCCTTATGGAAGAAAATGAAAGACAGCTTGCAAAGCTTCTTTCAGACCTCGATTTAAACACGCTCTCCGATATTCAGCCCGAGGAAATGAGCGATGCTGAAATCCTCCCCGATGCATCAATATACGACGCTCTTCGCCTTGTGCTTTCGGAGCTTGAATATGACAAAAAGGCAGACTGTCCGTGTCACAGCGGGCATTACGATATACGCTATACCGAAACAGGGCTTCAGGCTTACTGCAAGGATTGCGGGGCGACCTACGATTTTGATTGCAGAAGCGCACTTGCTACCGAGGACATTCTCAATCTTGACGAAATCAAGCTGTCATAAGCCATAGTATTTAAGCACTCCCCTATATATACCGAGCGCAAACAGATTTGGTGAATTAACCATAAGCTCGGCATCTGCGGCGTTTGTAATGAAGCCCATTTCAACGACGATTGCAGGCATTTGTGTTCGCCTCAGCACGTAAAGTCCCGGGCGTTCTACTATACCTCTGTTTCTTAACCCCGTAATAAGAGTCAGCTGCTCGAGGATTAGAACGGATACGTCGTAAGCCACCCTTGAAGACGTGCTGTATATCAGGCACTCAGAGCCATTCGCAGACGGGTTTACCGAAGCGTTCGTATGAAGCGATAGGAATAAATCCGCACGGTACGCATTTGCTTCATTTACCCTTGCAACGAGGCTTGAGGAATTGGACGTTCCGAGAACCGTATCCGGCTCAGGTCTTGATAAACGGGATTCAAATGCAGGATTATCCTGAAAATATCTGTTTAAAAGAACCCCTATTCTATACGTTATATCCTGCTCAAAATATCCGTTTCCCTCAGCACCGGTATTAAAGCCTCTTGGGTTGTGCCCTTGATCTATGTATATTTTGATTGCCATATATACCCCCACACAATTTCTTTCAATATATTATATGTAAAAAACGGCTGTAAGGATACCATATGAATGAATTAAAAAGACTGCTCAGCTTCGTAAGGCGTGCCGTAGACGATTATTCTATGATTAACGACGGTGATATAATCGGCGTTGGCGTTTCAGGCGGCAAGGATTCTCTTGCGCTTCTCGAAGCCTTGGCAACCATGCGAAGATTTTATCCAAAAAAATACGAGGTCAAGGCCATTACTATTGATATGGGCTTTGATTCTGCCGACTTTTCCCCCATTAAAAATTTCTGTGATAAGCTCGGCGTCGAATTCAAGACGGTAAAAACGGAAATCGCAAAGATAGTTTTCGACGTAAGAAAAGAGCCGAACCCCTGCTCCTTGTGCGCTAAAATGCGCCGAGGCGCTCTGCACCTTGCGGCAAAGGAGCTTGGCTGCAACAAGGTGGCGCTTGGGCACCATTTTGATGACGCCGTGGAAACCTTTATTATGAACCTTTTTTTCGAGGGAAGAATCGGCTGCTTTTCACCCGTGACCTACTTATCCAACAGAGATATAACCTTAATCCGACCTCTTATTTACGCAGAGGAGCGTGACGTAAGATATTTCGCAAACAAAAGAGCGCTTCCGGTGTATAAAAACCCCTGTCCCGAGGACCGAAACACCGAGCGGGAAAATACCAAGGCGCTTCTTTCCGGTATAGAAAAGAACAACAAAGGTCTTCGCCACAGAATTTTTCACGCTATGTGCAAGGGAAACGTAGACGGATTTAAATTAAACGGCAGATTCCCCGATGCAGGACCTTTATCAGACGAATAATGAAAGAGCCGATACGGAAATAAATCCATATCGGCTCTTTGCTTCCCTTTTGCGCATAAAGCTACACTGTATCATATAGACACAGTAAAGCTGCGGCGCTTTTAGCGTGTAATTGAAGCTCCCGCTTCTATTATCAGGTATTCTCCGTTTATCCTAAGATACAAAGGAAGATTTGAATTATTAGTAAGCCTGTCTTCCTCTGCCTTGAGCAAATTCATAGCATCCTCGTAATCGAAAATATCGTCAACCGAGGCATAATAAAAATCCTCTCTCCTATTGCCGTATTTCTGCGCAAATTCTTCGAGAATCCACCAGCAACCGTTATTCTCGAAATCGTGAGAATGAACCCCAAAGGCAAAGAATTTAAGCTCTCCGTCCTGGATTTCGTATTCATCGTATTTCTTTGCTTCTTCGAGCAGTGATGCGTGATTTGCATTGTAAGACCAATGCATTCTGTCGGCAGGAAGTGCATATCCTGTACTATCCTTAACCTCACCCGTTTTGCGTATCGAGCGATAGCCTCTTTTTACTATTTCATCTAAAATAGAAGAATCCTTTTGCTCATAATACGGCCATACGTAGCTTTTTACACTACCCTCGCCAAACACCGCTTCAAGTTCAGCCTTGGCTTCGTCAACCAATCTCAGATATCCGTCCTTATCGGCTATTTTTTGCCATCTGTTGTTCCTATTTATATAATATAGACCGTCGACGTGACTCTTGTACAGATATTCGGGATTTGCGGTATCAGCGTCAAAATCGTCGGTTGAAATTCTGTATTCCTCGCCCGGCACAAATGCGAACGGATGATATTTGCAATGATTGGATATACCGAATCCCGAATAAAGCTTTGTATAATCCTCTTTGGTATATTTGTTTAAATTAACAGTAGGAATATTAAAAGTACCGAATATTCCTGCGGGCTTGACGGTATTGATAAACCTTCTGTCAAGCTCAAGTTTGCCGTCATCGATTGTAAATGTAATAGCCTTTTTTGTAAATCCCGGATAAAGCTTTTCAATAATCATTTCTATCTCCCCGAATTATAATAGACGACCTCGCCTGCGGGAACGGATTTCGTAAGCCATACGTTTCCTCCTATCACACAGCCGTCGCCGATTTTAGTGTTGCCGCCAAGTATAGTAGCGTTTGCATATATAACCACGTTATTTCCTATATCGGGATGGCGTTTAGTGCCTTTGACGGGATTTCCGTCAGCATCAAGCTCAAAGCTCTTTGCACCCAGCGTAACACCCTGATATATTTTGCAACGGTCACCTATCGTCGTCGTTTCTCCTATAACGATACCGGTACCGTGGTCGATAAAGAAATACTCCCCTATCGTTGCGCCTGCGTGGATATCAATACCGGTCTTTTCGTGAGAATACTCGGTCATAAGCCTTGCTATATAAGGGATATTACGAATATAAAACTCATGCGCTATTCTATAAATGGAAATTGCGTAAAAGCCGGGATAGCTTAAAATAACCTCGTTGGTACAGGTTGCGGCAGGATCGCCCTCATAAAGAGCAATTACGTCCTTTAGCAAAGCCTCCTTTATTTTAGGCAGCGTATTAATAATTTCGCCTGCTAGGTCATTCGAATTATTAACTTTAGAACAAAAATCAAAAGCAAATGAAATTTGCTCTGAAATCGAAGAATAAAGCTCAGATAGCAAATGCTCGGTAGTTTTATTTAAAAACCTTTCATCGGAAAAGAACTTCGGGAACATCAGATACTGCACTGTCTTCAATATAGAAATAACAGCTTTTCTCGAAGGCGGAGTTTTCGTGCTATCCGTACCCACGCTATTAAGCGCCTTTGCTACTTTATTGAAATCGGGTAAGCCTTGCGTCATTTTATGCCTCGCTAAAAATAAAATATAGTAAAAATTTGACAGAGGTGAATTTTATTTGCACCCCTGTCAATACTTTATTAAGTATCAATAAGGCTCGTTGAGAAGAAAACAGAGCTTCAATTCAGAGCCAAAAATCAGTCGTAAAATTTCTTAATAATAGCCACAACCTTAGCCGAATCTATATCGCCCTTTGCAAGTGAGGAAACAGCAACCGAAAACTCGCCGGTTGCGTTCTGGAAGGAGTTGGCTGAGGTAACGTCCGCATCGAAGCTTAAAATTGCCCTATCAAGCTTATCTGCAGCCTGCTTTGCATTGTCAATGGTAAGGTCTGCAAGAGCCTTGAGCGAAATAGCATAGCTTATTGCAGCTCTTCTGTCTGCAGTTGTCTTGGCAGAAGCTATGGCTTCGACCGCATTTACAAAATTCTGAGCCTTATTTTCAAGAGCTTTAATAGCCGAATCTGCCTCTGCGAGCTTAACAGCCGCATCGGTAACCTTCCAGCCATTGTAAGAAACATTGACGTACGATCCTTCAACCAGCTCAACAACGGTATTGTCACGTCCCTCGTCGGCAAGCGCAAGAGCAGCGGCTACGGCAGTCTTTTTCGCTGCGAGAGTAGTAGTACCGTCGATCGCCTGGACTGCCTTTATAAACTCACGGCAGCTAACAATCTTATCCGAGATATACTTGCGCATATCGCCATAATTCTTTATAGCCTCAGCGACTCCCGGGTAACCCTTCTCTACATTATCAATATACTTTGCTTCGTCTATTGCGTCAAGAGACTTAACCTTGATAGTAAAATTGTCCGTCTCAGAGGCCGAGCGAAGCTTCATAAGAAATTCTTCAGCGTATTCGCTTGTGGCTGACATTCCGGGAGCAAATATTGCGTATTGTCTTATAAGCTCGCTTATGGTGATGTCTTCAAGAAATGCGTCATAGCTTTCATCGGTGAAATAATTTTCAGTAGCATCTACGTAAGCAAGATATCTCTTGCCGAAGGTGTTGTTGTAGGGATCTCTTAAAATATTTACCGCCTCGACAAACTTCTTAGCATTCGCATCAAGTCTTTCAAATTCTTCGGTGACCGCTCTGCCTATCAAATGAGCAGCGGCAACCTCTTTTTCAGAATATTCCTCGTCATAGAAGCTGGGGCAGGTTTCAATTACGGATATCTTGTCGTAAATTTCCTTGAGGTCTACGAAATTCATAGAGTAAACCTCTTTGTCCTTGACGATATTTATGAACGAAACGGTATTTTCCTTAAGGAGAGGAAGATCTACTGCCTCTTTATCAAATTTCTTCTTTGCTGCCGCTATATCCTCTGCGTAAAGGATATAATCATGCTGCACATTGTTATCTCCATCGCCATTATTATCGCTATTGCTATATGTTGCATTAACGTATTCAATCACCCTATAAAGAACACGGCTATCGGCGAGAAGCTCCAGACGCTCGTTATAAGTGGAATTTTCGGTAAGCTCGCTTGCAAGGTCTATGTAATCCAAAGCATACTTATCGGCAAGATTCTTGACACAGTATTCTATCGAATCAAGAACGGTATTTTCGGTCGTGGTGTAGCCGTAATCAAGAACCAGCTTGCCTACAACCTTAAGAATATCCTCCTCAAAATCCGAGTAGGGATTATTACGATGGGCCTCGTATAAAGCGTTAATATATTCGCCTACCGCAGCTTCGATATCGTTAAGCCTATGCGAGAAGCTTCCTTCGTACGCTTCAACGTAGTCAAGCTTGGCAGCTCTGGTAGCAGTAGAAGCATTGTGAACGACGGAGAGGCTATCAAAATTGAAATTGCTTACAGCAGTAGTATATGTTTTCACACGGGGAGTGTCCGCTCTGTCGCTGACGTTTACAACGATTGACGTCTCGGTATCGCTTACCATCGTCACAAAAATCATAACGTCGTAATAAGCGTTTGCGGAGAGAGCGTATTCGTCATCTGTCTTGAGCTTGAAAAACGCATCGTTTGCCAAGGGATTTTCCGAATTGAATTCTACTTTATCTATCTGGTTGGAAACAGCAGCACCCTGAAATCCCAGAAGAGGTATCTGATTGCCCTGAGTGTCTCTAATCTCAAGGGTAATTTTACCGGTCGCATCGGGAAAAGCAAATGCGAAATTGTATCCAAATGAATCAAAGGACCTCAAATCCTTAGCTCTGGGAGAAACAGTAAGGGCAACTCTCGAACGATTGCCAACGGAATATACACCGTCACTGATGCTCTCGCTCACGAATGAACCGTTTTGAAAAAATTCAGCCGACGAATCAGCAAAAGCTTCACCGAGTGCTGTACTGTCGAACGTTTCGTTTACATACTCGTATGACTCATAAAATTCGAGAACCTCCGCATAGCTTTCAGCCGTCACTTTGTATGCGCTCGACACGATAGAAAATGCAGAAACCGCAAGAGCAATTATCAGAATAAGAACAAAAACGCTAGAGTGTTTTTTCATATAAGCCCTCCTCGCCTAATCAGGACATTTTAATTAAATCCATTATAGCATTTTAAATCGCAGATTGCAAGCGTAAATACGTATTTTTTAAAAATATATTTTTTTATTAACGAATATTACAAAAAATGCACGCTAGATTTATTTAAATTATACGATATCATTGACAAAACGCAGTTTTTTTGTTATACTGTATACGTATTTTTGGGAAAGGAGAGCCGTATGCGTAAAGATATTTATGCCCATTACAAAGACCGTTTGATAGAAATCGGCGGTAATAACAAATGCCTTTATCTGAAAAGCATAAGCAAAAAGGGCGCTTACGATATCGGCAGAATTCTCGAAGGTCGAGGCGATAAGGTCAAGGAGCTCGTCAGCTTTTTAATGAGCGACGGCAAAGAGCCCTTTACACTTATTTGCAATAAGGAAAAAAAGCAGATTCTCGAAAATCTCGATATACAGGCAAGGCTTGATAAGCGTAAGCTTGATACCAGCCTGCTCACAGGCGAGGAGCTTCAGCGTGCCGCCCAGCGTAACGACCGAATCAGGCGTGAGGAAAGCAACCGTGCGGTAGAGGCCGAAATCTCAAAAATCAGAGAAATCAAAAGAACTGTCGACGAGGTCGAGCGTGAAACGGGACGAGGCGAGCTTTATATAGGCTATCCTTTTGTTTTTGGCGCTTTGGCTCAAGGCTCGGCAAAAACCATTATCAAGGCACCCTTGCTTCTCTTCCCTATTGACGTAGCATTCCCTGATGAAAATACCGTTGAGCTCAGCTTTAGAAAGCCTCACAAGGTTCAGATTAACCGAGCTCTTATTTTTGCGTATGCTCAGTCGAAGAAGCTTAACGTAGAGGCGCTTGAGACTGAGTTTTCGGATTTTTCCTCTTTCGGAGACATAAATAGCATAGTAAGCTATCTTGAATCACACGGAATTTCATTCGGCGGAACGGAGTACGAATCTAAGAACATTTATAATTACTGCCGTTTCAAAGAGCCCGATACGCATTCCGCTTTATCGTTGAGATACGCTTGCATACTTACAAGATTTCCGCTTTCTAACGCTATTTACAACGATTACGTGACGCTTGAAACAAAGCATCTCTCAAACGACGCAATAAACGAGCTTTTGCGCATTGGTAAGCACAAATTTGCCACTCCGAAAAAGCCCCCGAAGAAAAAAGAGCGTGAGGAAAACGTAAATTATACGTTAAGAATGCCAGACTTCGCTCAATCCGAGGTTATAAGCCGTGTTGACGAATGCGGAAATATGGTTATTTACGGGCCTCCCGGCACGGGAAAATCTCAAACAATAGTTAATATTATCTGCGATGCTATTTGCAAGAAAAAGAAGGTTCTGGTAATTTCACAGAAAAAGGCGGCGCTTGACGTCGTATATAACCGCCTGTCGCACTTAAATTCCAAGGCGATGTATATAAACGACGAAACTAAAGAGAAAAAATCCTTTTACGAAAGATGTCTTGCTGCGCACCAGCACGATATGATAAGCGCCCTTTCGGATACTGCGGAGCTTGAAAAGGAATTCCTTGCTCTTGAGGATAAAATCAGAATTGAAAAGAAAAAGCTTGATTCTATCTTTATAGTAATGAACAGAAGACGTGCATTCGGCCCTTCTCTTACCGAGATGTACGCTATGTCGTCGTCACTCCAAAAAAATACGATTGACCACGCTATATATACGAAGCTCGTTGACGCAGAGGAGGTTAATGCTCTTACCTACGGTGAGCTTTCCGAGGCACTGTCAGATATCAGCGCTAAAAATCTTGAGACGTTGTACTACAACTATCTTCAAGAGAAAGAGCGAAATCCTATAATAGGGCACCTGCTTGAAAACGTTGATATCAACACCTTAAGAGAGGTTAAAAATAAAATTACCGAGCTTCAGAAGCTCAGGCGAGCAATGTTCAATACGGCAAATTATCCGTATTACCGTCAGGTTCTTACCTATTACAGAGAGCTTGATAATAAAAAGAACCTGAAATCGGCAATTGCGCTTGAAATGAAATTTGAGCGTGACAGAGGTAATGACGTTCCGAAAAAAGAGGTAATAAGAGAAAAATTCCTTGAAACCAGAGAGGCTATTGACGCTTACTGCATTGAGTACGGAATTCTTAAGCGTGTTCTTACTGAGGACGGCTATCTTCTTGTTATCGACAATATTATGAGAGGCAACACCGCCTTTATGAAATACGTAAACGAGGCGCTTGACAACTACATTGCGCTTCGGGATATTAATAAGCTTATAAGCAGCCTTGACAAAGGCAAGAGGGCTGTGCTTGAATTTGCTTACCGTATATCCAAAAGCTTTCAGAACTACAAGGATATTCTATCAAAAATTCTCGACCTCAGGGTTTATCACGAAATCACAAGGTACGAGGACGAATACCGTGATGAACTGTCAAAAACTGTAGAATTTGACAACATAACTTCACGTATCAACCGTTATAAGGAGCAGCAGCTCGCAATTTCCGCAGAGATATGCCAAGCAAAATCAAGCAGAGATTATGAGATTATGTATGAAAAATCCGAAAACAACAAGGATTTTCTGTACCAGATTTCAAAGAAGCAGAATTTCTGGCCCATACGGAAGTGTATGGAGATTTACGGCAACTTCATACTAGGTCTATACCCCTGCTGGCTTCTTTCCCCCGAAAACGTTTCAAATCTTCTGCCACTAACAAAAAATATGTTCGACCTCGTTATATTTGACGAAGCGTCGCAGGTATTTATAGAAAGCACGATACCCGCAATATACAGAGGCAAGAATATAGTCGTTGCGGGCGACGATAAGCAGCTTCGTCCGTCGACTACCTTCATTAAGCGATATATGGGTACGGAAATCGACGAGGTAGACGACTACTCGGTTCAGGCGGCGCTTGAGGTTGAGAGCCTGCTTGACCTTGCGGTATCGAGGTACGAAAGCTCAAACCTTACCTATCATTACCGAAGCAAAAATACCGAGCTTATTGATTTTTCAAACAGAGCCTTTTACGGTATGAAGCTCCAGATTGCGCCAAACGTATCGAGAAATAAGGATTCTAGGCCTATCGAGCGCTATAAGGTCAACGGCAAATGGATTGACCGACGCAATACGGCAGAGGCTAAGAAAATTATTGAGATTCTAAAGAACATTTTTGCCACTCGCAAAAATAACGAATCTATCGGTATTATCACCTTCAACGCCGACCAACAGACCTGCATTGCAGACTTTATAGACAAGGAATGCTCGAAGGACCCCGACTTCCGCTCTGAGATTATGAAAGAACGCCTACGCTTCGAAAACGGCGAAGATACGGGTATTTTCGTTAAGAACCTTGAAAACGTTCAGGGTGACGAGCGTGATATCATTATCTTTTCTATCGGTTATGCAGAAAACGAGCTTGGCAGGATATACACTAACTTCGGTTCTCTTTCTCAGGACGGCGGCGAGAACAGACTAAACGTCGCAATTACGAGAGCGAAATCGAAGATTATAGTCGTCACAAGCCTTGAGCCTGAGGCTCTTAAGGTGGACGGCGCAAAGAACCGAGGTCCTAAGCTCTTAAAGCAATACCTTATGTACGTAAGGGCGGTAGCTTCCGGTCGTTACGAAGAAAAGGAAGCCATACTCAACGAGCTTGACGAAAGCGCCTCTCAGCAGCAGCGTGACAGCACGAGCAGAATCGAGACGCAAATCAAGGAACGGCTTGAAAAGGCAGGCTATACCGTTGATACGGGACTTGGAAACAACAACGGAAGAATTTCAATCGCCGTTTACGACGAGGAGCTTGACAGATATATTCTCGGAATTGAGCTTGACAAGGATGCCTTCGCCGCCTCCAAGCAATCCTTGGAGCGAGACATCAGCAAGCCCAGATTCTTGGAAAACAAGGGCTGGACTATTATAAGAATCTGGTCGAGAGATTGGTGGCTCTACCCTGCTAAAATCACAAAGAGCATTATTTCTGAAATTGAAAGCGCAAAGAAAAGACTTCTTAAGTCTTGATTTTGCATTATTTTCCAAAAGTATGAATATTGTTCTTGAAAATTTAATATTTATGTGATATACTTGATTTAAATTTTATTAAGAAAGGTGTTTTAGAAAATGCTCAACTTTTTACTTGAAAACGCCGGCGCAGACACGAGCGGCGGTTTCAATCCTTGGACTATTATCATAATCGTAGTTCTTATCGCAGCTTTTTATTTCCTTATGATTCGTCCTCAGAAAAAGCAGGAAAAGAAGGATGCTGAGATGCGTGACGCACTTGCAGTAGGCGACGAGGTTACTACCATCGGCGGAATCATAGGAAAGGTCGTATCCATTAAGGGCGAGACCTTCGTGCTTGAAACCACCAAGGATAAGACCAAGATTCGTTTCTTACGAGGCGCTATAAGAAGCGTTGACGTTAAGGCTGCCGATATTGCAGCAGCGGTAGTTGAAGGCAATCAGGCAGAGGCTGCTCCCGCAGAAGTTGAAAATGCTACCGATGCAGTAGCAGAAATCGCTGAAGCTCCCGCAGAGACTGAGGCTGCAGCAGAAGCTGCTCCCGAAGCAGAAGAATCAACCGAGGCTTAATCAGCCGACAGCGATTTTAAAAAATGTAATAAATTTTAAGGCTTCCGAATATGTTGTAGAAAAACGTAACGGAGGCCTTTTTTATGCGAAGCGGCAAATTACACCCTGCAAAACGAATCGGTATAGATCTACTCATAATAATCTGTGTATATCTTTTCGTTTCTTTAATTACCTGCATTTTTATGTTTATTTCTAAGAATCCCACGGGAAATATATTCCCGCTTTCACTTGCATCCTTTCTGGGTTCAGGCGCAATTTCGGGATTCATCCTCGGAAAGTTTAATAAGGAATCTAAGCTTCCGGCGCTGATATCTTCTTTAATCTTTGCCCTAATGCTTATGATAGCGGGGCTTCTTTCCTCGGGCAAGCTTATAGCTATTCTTCTTAACTTGCTTGCTTATGTTATGATTTTTAATCTCCTGCTGTTTTTATCTCAGGTTAAGAAAAAAAGACGCAGAGCGAGATAGCTTCTATTATCATAATAAAAAGCGTCCCCGACTCTTACTGCTCACCGCAGTAAGAGTCGGGGATTTTATTGTTTTCTTTTAGACAAAACGTCTGTTTTTGCTATCTTGAGAACAAAATATTCAATCAATAATTGTCTAATTTATTCTCATTAACTATGACTGCAATATTTTAAATTCTTGGAAAAGTCATTTCGGGAAGCTCTACTCCCGGCTCAACGCAGTCATTGTTTTCTACTTGGCTCGCTGTTATTATATCTGACTTTAATACGTTAAAAAGCATAACTGCGGGTGATTCATATTTATTATTCATCATTTTCCTCCAATTACTGCTTTGTAGTAAGCTTTGGCGCTGTTTCCGTAGCACGAAATAGCACGAACAAGCTCAACGAGCTTAACTTCGGTTTCTTCGGTAGAAGAAGCATAAAGCTCATTCATATAAACGATATAAGAATTAACCGAGTAGCTCAACGTCTCTCCGACAGCTTCTCCGTTTCTGATGAATTCGGCGGTTATCGTTTCATCAAATTCATATGCCATAATTCCGTTTAAACGAATGCTATACCTTCCGTCGCTGTCGCAAGCAAGCTCGCTTACCTTGTAAGTTTTCTCCCTACCGCAGACTGTAATTTTAACGACGGTATCTTCGGGACTTACGCATTCGAACGTAAAATCAACACTCATACGTCCCGTGCATACAAGATTTGCGCCTATCCACTTGTTTCCGTCGGCAGTACCCGAAATAAGAAGCTTATCAGTTATTGTTTCATCATACGCACTTGAAGTAAGACGAGGCACGGAAGAGGTTGCGAAATCGTTCGCATTGTGTCCTACGTACTTCTGAAGAGCCGCGCCGTAGGTGAGTACGTCACTGATGAGGGTTCTGAGCTTCACGTCCGCGCTGTAAGCCGTAAGGATTGCCGAGCAATAATCTCTTATCGTAAAGCTTCTGTCATTCGAGCTTACAGTTTCTTCTCCGTCATTTGCATAAAGAGTTGCATTCATAACGTCGGTCATATTAGCAGGCGTTGCGCCTCTGAATACAAAGTCATATCTTCCGTCCTCTCGTACTGTATACTCTGTGAGCTTATATTCTTTATCGAGAAGTTTAACTACCATATAAGGATTGGTAAGTCCCTCTTTAACCTCGGCTACAAATACTACGTTTACGCTTTCCGCAAGATTAAGCCTCATAGAATAGAGGTAGAGATCTACGATAGGTATAGCCTCTGTCTTAGTTCCACCGCATACGGAGCAGGTATATAGCTTTTGTCCCTCTTCAAAAGCGGTGGGAGCAAGTATTACCGTTCCCTTGTCGAAGGTATGCTCTTCGCTTACTGTAACTCCGCAAGGACAGGTATGGGAATGCACGCTGCTATCCGCAAACGTAAAGCTTAACGCATCGGTATTATGAGTGAGACGCTTAACGAGCGCCTCAATTTCCTCTGCTTTTGCCGAATCGTTTAAGAGGAGCGCCTTTGCTTCGGTAAGAGCCGCTTCTATCTTTGCCTTACACTCGGGAGCGTAATTTTGCGTTACACCGTTCTCATAAAGGTCTACGAGATACTGAAGCTCACTCTTTGCGGGTTTCATATCCGCAGAGTATATCATAACTTCATAAGGCGAAGCGCTATACAAAGCATGAGTATCGGCGTCGCCTCCGGTAAATCTTGCTATAAGCTCAAATTTTACGTATCGAGCCTCTTTAGCGCCGTTAAAATTGATAACCTCGGTTATTTTTGCACCACCGGTTGACGTAGACGTATCGTACGCCTCATAGACTGTGACGTAATTTACATTGTCCGAGGAAACCTGAATATTATATTTTCTCGGGGTGGAATGCCACACTATCTCCACACCGTCTATCATAAGGATCTCTCCGAGATCCACTATAAAATATGCTCCGTCGTTTCTGTTAGGAGAAAATCTGGTATTCAGGTTACCGTCTACCGCTAGCTCGGGACCGAGAGAGGTCGAAGATTCTCTGCCGGATACGATAAGCGTTTTGTTAAGGGCTTCATTGGTGCGCACACCGCGCGTTTCAAGTGCGGATACGGCAGAGGTAACTCTTGCGCACGCTTCATCTATCATCGCTTGCGTTACGCTATCTTTACCGAGAAGCGCTATTGCGTAATTCACTGCCCTCTCAAGCGACTTATACGAATAATAGGTGTATTCCCACGAATTCACATTTGCCGAAGCAATGGCACTTTCAAGCGCTGACGTATAAAGTGCGCTTTTCCTTACAAGTGCTTCTTCCGCCCGAATAAGATCTGCAAGCACTTTATCCGAGGCATAAACCGAAACGTTGCCGTTAAAGCTGAAAACAAAGCGCTGCGCCTCCGATATAGCCGCATTCAATGCCGCAAAGGACTCCTCTGTGTAAAGCGAATTATCGAGCGCCTTAAGCTCGGACATCTTTGCGGATATAGCTTGAATTTCTCCCTTGGGTACCAGATATGAAATATATGCGTATACGTTATTGAGATACTCACGGGATACCGCATCAGATAAATAGAATGCTCCAAACATATATCCGCTGATATCCGTATAACGTTCAAGAGTGTAAGCGCTTGCTTCGGGAACGATAACGTTGAGATCGGTATTCTCGTTTATTACGATTTCGGAAATTTTTAATTTCGTTGCCTTTGCCGTCGTAACGGTTATACGTATTGCAACTACATTCTCAATAGGTTTAGTAAGAACGATTTCGCACATATTCTTGGCGCCAAGACCAAAGCGTAAATCTCTCATATTTCCGCTGCTGTCTATTTCTCTGAGTGCAGTAAAGGTAGTTCCGTCCGTTGATATTTCGACCTTTGCCGCCGCAAAAGCAGTTGACAAGACTGTTCTGAGTGATGTAAAAGTGATAGGATTATTGTACGTAAGCGTAATACTGTCACCTACAGCCTGCGTATTTGTAGCGGTGATATAAGTAGCCGTATTACCATCAATAATAGCATCTATATTGCTGATTTCAAAGCTCGCCGTAACACCGTCGGGCTTAGCAATTACACGCTTTGCCGTATTGAGAAGCGTGAGTCTGTTTGTGCGAGTTGCCGATTCAGAATTGGAATTCATATATGCACTAAGCGCAAATTTATATGCAAACACATATTCGTCATATGCCGCATCACTGCTCGCATGCTGTCTTTCTTTTATGTCAAGAAGAGCTTTATAAAGATTATCTTTTGCTGTGTTTAAGGTATACGAAGAAGACTTCATTCTCTCGTATTCTTCATAAAGAAGCTTGACTGCAAGCGCAGAAAGCTCGTTATTGCCTATGCTTGTTATTCTCTTTACTAACGTTATCCTATTTAAAAGATGAGTTTTTGCATCTCCCGAGAGTGTTTCAAGATAGTTATCAATCTTGTTAAGCCCCTCAACATCTGACTCAGTACCCATTACCTCTACTTCTACAAGATTTCCACTATATTTGTTACCGTCCGAAAACGTAAAACGCTCTATCTGCATAACTTTAACGTATCTTGCGATAACGTTTCCGGGAATAGACACACAATCGGTAATTTTCGCACCACCGTTATCTTTTAAATCCTCGTAAGCGAGATCCCAATTGCTTCCATCTGAAGATGCATATATTTGATATTTATTGGGCTTTTGATACCAATAAATATTTACTCCCTCAATAAGACACTCGCGCTCAAGGTCTATTGTAAAATAAAACGTATCACGGTTTTCAAAGCATACTCTCTTACCCCAATCCAAAACCTTATCACCGTCGGTGAGATCCTGAGGCACACCATTGGTACCTGACTCGTTATACGTGCATTCTATTACCTCTTTGCCAAGCGCAAGGTTTTTATCAACAACTACCTTGCTTCCAAAAACCTCGATCTCCGCAATGCTTCCGCTGTATGAACCGTATTTAGGAGTAGGGAACATTTTAACCTGCTGATATTTTACGTATCTCGCTCCGACAGCCGCATCAAGCTTGATGATACCAGTAGATCTTTCGCCTGCTTCTTTAACTGATGGCTGATCATATATTTCGGTATAGTTTTCTCCGTCTTGTGAAACAAGGACTTTATATGCCGAGGGACTTTCGGTAAAGTATACTATAATTTCATCGATCGAATATACACTACCAAGATCAACAACAAGCCATGCATTATCGACTCGGTGAAAGGATACCTTGAAATAACGGCTCTGGGTAGTTATTCCATCGGTCGCATTTTCAGGTCCCCATTTATAGTCTACTTCGGTTCCCGAGACTGTTACTTTTTTTCCAAGAGCCAAGTTGCCGTATTCTATTCTGTTATATCCTCTAATTGTATCCTTATCGGCAGTTCCGAGTATTTTTAGGTTGTCAATATTACCGACAATTCCCTCGCCGATTCTGGAGGTTGACAATACGGCCTCACTGAACATAACCGCATTGAGATTCTGTCTTTCCGTTGACAAGGATGTAATATGCGCATCTTCAACATATACACCGTCAACGTAAAGGGCAACTTTTTCTTTATCACACAGCAGCGTTATATCGTAATGAATATTTTTACTGAATACGAAGTCAAAGCCGTACGTATATAATTCTCTCGTGAAGGTGATCTTACCGTCAGCACCCTTATTAAGCCAAACGGTAGTGTCGCCACCTGCAAAGAGGAGGCCCGACGTAGTAGAAGAATAATTAAGACCAAAGCTTACAGTATACGGGAAGCCTATCTGTTCTACAGGAAGAGAAAGATATCCCACTCCGTCAAGAGTTAATTTAGAATTGTTAACCGAAAGCCCGTTAAGAGTTGCATCGAGTCCTTGGGCTGTGTCCTTAACCTTTCCGTTCTCCACCTTATCAAAATCGTATTCCGCAATAACTCCGTCCTCGTTTGCGGGAACGAAGCTCTGAGGATTAACGATAGGCACAAGGTTCTGAAGTCTACGAAGTCTTTCTTCGAACTGTTTACCCGTTACGCCCTCTGCCTTACCGTGCCACGCCTTTTCGGATATAAGGAGCATCTGATCGCGTGTTCTGTCAAAAAGTCCTTCCTTTGAGGGCCCGCGTTCGTCATTCCAAAGAGCACCTTCAACTCCAAGCAATAGTGGAGACGACTCAGCAAGCGTTATCTCGTAGGATATCATATTTGCCTCGTATGCGTCGTAAAGCGAACTTACATCAATGCGTTCGTTGAAGTAATTATTCCAACCGGGTGTTACATATAGCATTTCGGAATGATTAGACAATCCCGAAAAACCGGAATTGACATATGCCTCATATCTGCATCGCCCCAATAATTCACTATAATATCTTCCGGCGATATAGGAAGCTCCTCTGTGAAATCTGCGGTTTTAAGTGCGCTCCATACCTGAACATGCTTACCGAGAGATATTGCGTAATCGCATATCTCCTTCATATATACCTTGTACTGAGTGTAATTATGATAGTACTCATCCATACCGAGATGGACGGTGTCTATTTCATCTATTATTACCGAAGGATTTCCGTCATAACCGTTTACGAACTCATCGACAAGTCCCTTCATAAACGTCATAACGCCGTTGTAATTGCTCGTAAGATCAAGTTCTCCCTTTGCGCTTGATATTACAAGAGAAGAATCGTAAAGCCCCGCAAAGCCTGCGTGAGCCGGAGAATCTAGCTCGGTTATTACCTTAACACCGAACTTGAGCAGCTCTGTCTGATACGCTCTATAATCCTCCTGTGAATAGATATTATCGCCAAGAGAAGAATTTATCTCAGGATATCTCTTGCTCTCTACTCTGAAAGCATAATCTTGCTGTCCCGAGTTGTCATTGATATGTACGTGGATCTGATTTACCTTGAAATATGCAAGATATTTGCTCATTTCGGTAAGATATTCAAGGGGTACGTAATGCCTTGCAACGTCTAACATATAAGCTCTGGTTTCATAGGCGGGATAGTCTCTGATATATCCCTTGGGAAGCTCGTATCCCTCATAGAGAGTGAGCATCTGCGCCACTGTAGTTCCGCCGTAAAGCGCACCCGTTGCGCTATAAGCAAGTATCGTGATACGGTCGGAAAGCTCTACCGTATATCCCTCTTTGCCAAGCTCCTTCGCATCGGTATATCCAATAACTATATCGCCTTCGGCAGATTCACCTGTGACTATTTCAAGAGGAGCTCCCATAATGTCAGCAATATATTCTCCTATAAGCTCCGCCTGAGGCATAAACGCAGAGTGAGCAACGACTATGCGAGATGCATTCGTTACACTTACTGTACCTACTCCACCTTTCCATTCCTGAAGCTTTGGAAGTACTGCAGGCTCTTTGTTATCTGAAGCTTCGATATTATATTTTCCCTTTATCAAAATAGAAGCCTCCTTATACTGATCAACAGCACTCGTACCGTCTTCGGTTTTTGTTACCTTGTAATTGACTTTAACAGTGGTATCAACCAGAGGTGTATATACGTTCCCGTTAATATCGATAACACTTTCATTCGACGTACCGTTTATGGATATAGTATATCCTTCTTGTACACTTGGAAGTATTATTGATTTGCCATCAGCCGATAATCTAGGACTTATATTTGCTACCGTCGACAAGACTCCCGCAGCAGTCTCTGTTGCAAATATAGTAATTCCGGCGCATATTATCAACAATGACGCTAAGAACGCAATAATTAGTATTTTTGCGTATCCTTTAGTTTTGGTTTTTACTTTCATAATTTAACTCCTTCAATTAAACGCAGCTTCTGACTGCTCTTGTAATTATTGTAAAATAAATTACGGATTTCAACAACCGATATGTGCATAATAACACTCACAATTTTTAGATTTCTTAAAAAAGTTGACATTCTCAAATTATTATGATAGAATTAAAATACAAACCAATATCTTCATTCATTTGAACATCAAAGGGAAATTATATGAAAAGAGAAATTATAAAGCGACTGGAAATTAAGCCAAAAAATAATGCTATTCCTATTTATATGAGTTGCGGTTATACAAATGCAGATATTCCACTTCACGCCCACAATTATTACGAACTCGAATTGGTGCTTGACGGAACGGCAAGTCATATTATAAACGGTAATCAATATGAAATAAAAAGGGGAAGCGCCTATATACTGTCTCCTATAGATTTTCATACGTATGCAGGTCGTTCACGTATAAAAACATACTGCTTAAATTTTGATACCTCGGTTATCTCCCCTAAATTAATTTCGAAGATATTTTCTTTAGATAAAACTAAGCCGATAACACTCTCGGAAGAGCGAATTATTGATGCATCCGCTATCGGAAATATCCTACTTAGGGAGTGCAGAAAAGAGGACGGCGGCTGCTCGATTGAGCTTTGCGAAAGCTTTCTTTCCCTTATTCTTGCTGACAGCGAACCGGCGAATAGAAATATAGTAACAGAACAAGATACGGGTATGCAACGTGCGATAGCCTATCTTAACGCTCACTTTTTCGAAAATCCCAGCCTTGATGATATGGCGAGAATTGCGGGTTACAATTCCTCATATTTCAGCGATATTTTCAAAAAGAACGCAGGAGAAAGCTACGTTTCACGACTTAATAGCCTTAAAATAGAGTATTCAAAGGTTTTACTCAGTCACGGAGCACGTGTTATAGACGCCTGCTTTGATTCGGGATTTCGTTCGCTTTCATCTTTCTTATCCACGTTCAAAAAGCATACGGGATTGTCTCCAAACGACTACAAAAAGCTACACAGCAAATAATCGAATATATAAGTACACATAAATTTGTCCTGCCTTCGACACCACCGTGCGAGCCGTTCGATATCAGGTAGCTAAGTCACAAACGTTGCAAAAAACTTATGTGTACCGAATATTATAACACGAGCCTAGCGCACAACGTAAAATGCGGTAACCGCAAAATCGGTTACCGCATTTTTCTATCTTGCTTTATTCATTTACTTGCTTTTCTTTGTATAAATAGCATTCCCTCTCGTGCGAATATATGACTCCGATTGCCTGCAGATAAGAATAAATAATTACAGAGCCAACAAACGTCATACCCCTGCTTCGTAAATCATTCGATATCGAATCCGATAAAGCATTCGTCGTTCTATCGGTTTCAAAAAGACGTTTCCCCTTCGTGAAGTCCAGAATATAATTATTAAATGAGCCAAACTCCTTGACGATGCTCTTAAAAATCCTGCTGTTCTTTATGCTTGCTTTGATTTTACGACTATTCCTTATAATCTTTTCATTGTTTATTAGCTCATTGAATTCACTTTCACCGAATGAGCAAACACTATCTAAGTCAAACCCGTCATAAGCGTTTCTAAAGCTTTCCCTTTTATTAAGAACGCACTCCCAGGATAACCCCGCCTGAAAGGATTCCAGAATCAGCATTTCATACAAGTATTTATCATCAAAATTTGGGACACCCCATTCCTTGTCGTGATATTCGACGTACGCCTCATTCTTAAGGTTACACCATTTGCATCTTTGCTTTTTATCCATTATCAATTCCTTTTTCAAACGTTTCTTTCGTCATCAGCATCACGTGTCCCGTGCGAATCTCGTTCAATTGCTCAAGCTTGATTCCTTCGGTTGTGTGATGGTATATAAATCCAAGCTTTTCCTGAACACGGCGGCTCTTTACGTTACCATCATAATAACCGCACCAGATGCGATTCATTCCAAGCTCCTTAAATGCGTATCGAAGCATCTCCCTCGAAGCTTCGGGAATTAAGCCCTGCCCCCAGAAAGGCTTACCTATCCAATAGCCAAGCTCGTATTCATCCACCGCTTCGGCAAGGTCGTTGCGATGTAAGCCGATGCTGCCAATAGGCTTCCCGCTCTCTTTCAGGCAAACCGCATACGTTTCGGGCGCAGACAGTACGTTTTGGATAATCGCACGGCTATCCTCAACGCTCGTATGGGGCTTCCATCCGGCGGATGGACCTATCTCGGGGTCGCTTGCGTATTTATATAATTCTTCCGCATCATCCTCGTTCCAAGGACGCAAAATGAGACGTTTTGTTTGCAAAATCATACTGTTTTCTCCATTTTTAAGCACGGCTACACTTTAAACCGCTTTTTGATTGGCAGAAGCATTCTTGTCTGACGCTTATATTCAAGAAATCCATCCTTTAGGGATTGCCTGCGGTCTGCCATCGGTATGCTCACGAAGAAGAACAAGGCCGTATTGGCTAATGCGCCTGCCAATAAATACCATACCTTAGGAGCGGCGCAAACCACAGCCAAGCCAACTCCCCACCACATCAGAATTTCACCAAGATAATTGGGATGTCTTGAATATTTCCAAAGCCCTATCCTGATAAAGGTCGAGGTGCGATTCTTTCTGAATTTATGCATCTCGACGTCAGCTATACCCTGCATAACAGCGGCAAGGAGCGATACGGAAAGAAATATATAGCTTCCCGCATTTGCGCAAATGCCATTCCTTATAGCGTACACGGCAGGCAGAATGCAGCCGTATACTACGAGTGTCGGCACTATATGTATTCCAACGAAATTGATAATGGGATAAAACCTACCCGTTCTTTCCTTCAGCATTGTATATCGCCAATCCTGATGGGTGAGATTTTTGAAGGTATACGCCCAGTTTGCCGTCAGTCGTACCGCCCAGAAGGAAATGACTGCAATAAGCAATATTCCAAGTGAGGTAAGCTCCTTTCCCATTGCAAAGGCGAGCAGTATCAGAGGCGGTTGGACGCTCCAGTAGGGGTCATACACCGAAGCATTATTAAACACGTTGCTAAATACGAAAACCAAAGCTGTGGAAGCTACATCCGCAATCAAAAGCGAAAGCCACCAATCAAGCTTAATCGCTTTATATATAAGCACGCCCAAAGCTGCGGCAAGCACGTAAACGAAAAAAACGGCAATAAAGCTTGCTATACGATTTTCTTTAAGCTTTTTCATATTTTCTCCTTATTGAGATTGACTTTTGTTAAAATACATTTTATCATATTTCCTGTGCTTTTTCAACATAAAATAATACGTAGCGTAATTTTTCACTGCTTTTAGCATACTAGCGGCAAATCGCCGAGAGACAGCTTAAGCTCAATAACGAAAAATAAGAAATAAAACAGCCCCGAGTTTTAGCGTGATACTCTTACCGGAGAACACGCATTTATCTCGGAGCTTTTGAATTTTACTTTGTGCCAAAGAGTCTGTCGCCCGCATCGCCAAGACCGGGAAGAATGTATCCGTTTTCATTCAGCTGTCTGTCAAGCGTGGATACGTAGATATCTACGTCAGGGTGCGCCTCAGCAACTCTGCTGACTCCCTCCGGTGCACCGATAATAGCCATAAACTTTATATGCTTACAGCCACGCTCCTTGAGAAGCTTAACGGCGTCGCATGCGCTTCCGCCCGTAGCGAGCATCGGGTCAACGACGAGAACAAGCTTGTCCTCGATACCGTCAGGAAGCTTACAGTAGTAAGACTGCGGCTCAAGAGTCTCCTCATCTCTGTACATACCGATATGACCGACTCTTGCAGACGGGAACAAAACGTGTATTCCGTTAACCATTCCAAGACCTGCGCGCAGTATAGGCACGATGACGATAGAATTATCCTTTACTACCTGCTGCTTACAGACCTCAAGAGGCGTTTTTACCTCAATTTCCGTGGTAGGTACGCCCTCTTTTAACGACTCGTAGGTCATAAGAGTGGTGATTTCCTCTACAAGCTCACGGAATTCCTTCATACTCGTCCGCTCGTCACGCAAAATGGCAATCTTGTGCCTGATAAGCGGATGGTCAAATATAACAACGTTATCGTATTTTTTCATAACAACTACCTTGCCTTATTACTCCTTGGGAGTGTTCTTCTTAAATCTGTTAAGCAAAACGTTAACGACGATACCGAGAATAAGAGCGCATGCGATAGCGGTGATAGTAACCTTGCCAATCTTCAAAGCCATGCCGCCGATACCCGTGATAAGAATAACCGACACGGTAAAGAGGTTTGCGTTATCTTCAAGGTCTACCTTCTGTATCATTTTAAGACCGGAAACTGCGATAAAGCCGTAAAGAGTGATGCAAACGCCGCCCATTACACAGCCGGGGATAGAATCAAGGAATGCAACGAAGGGGGAGACGAAGGAGATAAGCACCGACATAATAGCCGTCGTGGTAATGGTTGCTACCGAAGCGTTGCGAGTAATTGCAACGCAGCCAACCGATTCACCGTAGGTGGTATTGGGGCATCCGCCGAAGAATGCGCCTGCGATAGAGCCGACGCCGTCACCGAGAAGGGTACGGTGAAGACCGGGGTCCTCAAGAAGGTCGCTTCCAATAATGGAAGAAAGATTCTTATGGTCTGCAACGTGCTCCGCAAATACAACGAAGGCTACGGGAATGTAAGCAACCGCAACGGTAGCAAGATAGCTGGGGTCAAAATCACTAAATCCGCCAATCGCCTCAACGAACGAGAACTGAGGAAGATCGATAAACGTAGTAAACGTAACGCCATTCTCTACAAGAGCGCGGAAGGGAGCAAAATCGATAACCTTAAGAGCATCAACGCCTGCTGCGTAACCAATAACGGTGAAAATAAGAGCCACTGCATATCCGGACATAATACCTATAATGAAGGGGATAAGCTTTACCATCTTCTTGCCGTAGGTAGAGCAAAGAGTAACTACGATAAGAGTAATTATAGCGGTAATGAGCGAAAGCCAGATAGGCGTTGACATAATAAACGAGCCATTATCGTCAACAGGACCGTAAGAGAATACGTCCTTTACCGCTGCGCCTGCAAGAGAAAGTCCGATTAAGGCTACCGTAGGGCCGATAACCGCAGGGGGCATAAGAGTGCTAATCCACTTAATGCCAACGAACTTAACGATAAGCGCGATTGCAACGTACACAAGACCTGCAAAAATTGCACCGATTATGATGCCGAGATATCCGAGAGATGCGCTTGTTGCTCCTGCAAACGCAGCCGTCATAGAACCTATGAAGGCAAAAGACGAGCCGAGGAAAACAGGGCTGCGGAACTTGGTAAAGAGCTGATAAACTATCGTGCCGACGCCTGCGCCGAATAAAGCCGCCGAAGCGCTCATTCCGTTGCCTACGATAGCGGGAACAGCGATTGTTGCCGCCATAATAGCGAGAAGCTGCTGAATGGCAAAAACAATCAATTTGACAAACTTTGGTCTGTCGTGAATGCCATAGACGAGATTGTTAGACATTTTTTATCCTCCTTTTTTGAAAACGCACGTCACAGCACTATACACGGGCGTTACGTTTTTCACACTACTTTTATGGTATCACAACGAAGAAAGCTTGTCAACACAAAAAGCGTTTTTTCGACATTTTTTCGACATAAAACGTTAACATTTTGTTTTTGTTTTACTTTTTGCCTGCTTTTTGCCTTCCGTTTTTAGGTATTGACAAGAACTTAATTTCGTGATACAATAGTAACAAGAACGGCGTACGTTAAATAAGGGAGTAGTCGACACCTATTCGGTGCGATAAAGTCAACATCACATTTTTTGGCTTTATATTAAACGACGAGACTTATCTTTTTATCAAAGATAGGTTTCGTCTTTTTTTGTTATGTATTCTCTTTTTCGTCTATTATTATGATTACCGAAATACAATATTTATATAGGAGGTTTTCGCAAATGAAATTTTACTGTGAAGACAAGGAAAAGGTCTTATGCGAGCTTAGAAGCACGAGCGACGGCTTGTCGTCAGCCGAGGCTGACAAGAGACTTCAGGCAAATGGAAAGAACAAGCTTGCAGCGGCAAAGGGAAAGTCTATTTTCCGCCGTTTTCTTGAGCAGCTTGCAGACCCGATGATTATTATTCTGCTGGTAGCTGCCGCGGTCAGCGGTGTGCTTGCGGTGGCAGAGGGTGAAAGCTTTGCCGACGTAATCATTATCCTTGCGGTCGTTATAGTCAACGCCGTGCTTGGCGTATACCAGGAAAGCAAGGCGGAAAAAGCAATCGAGGCTCTGCAGGAAATGTCAGCGGCAACGTCTAAGGTGCTGCGTGACGGAAAGGTACAGATTATCCACAGCGAGGATTTAGTCGTTGGAGATATCATACTTCTCGAAGCAGGCGACGCAGTTCCTGCAGATGCCAGAATTCTTGAAAACGCAAGCCTTAAGGTTGAGGAAGCGGCGCTTACCGGAGAATCAGTACCCGTTACGAAGTTTATTGACATAATAAATCTTAAGGACGGAGAGCGTGACGTCCCTCTCGGAGACCGCAAAAATATGCTTTATATGGGCTCTACCGTAGTTTACGGCAGAGGTACTGCCGTCGTTACTGCTACGGGTATGGATACCGAGATGGGTAAGATTGCAGGTGCGCTTCAGCAGGCGGAGGACGGCGAAACGCCGCTTCAGAGAAAGCTTCATCAGCTCTCGAAGATACTTACCATCCTGGTTCTCGGTATCTGCGTCGTGGTTTTCGGCGTTCAGCTTATCCGTGCAGGCAATTTCAGCTTTAACGATACCATTCTTCCCTCTTTTATGGTTGCGGTTTCGCTGGCAGTTGCCGCAATTCCCGAGGGACTTGCCGCAGTCGTTACCGTCGTTCTCTCTATGGGCGTCACGAATATGTCGAGAAGGAACGCCATCATACGCCGCCTGACCGCAGTTGAAACGCTGGGTTGCGCACAGATTATCTGTTCTGACAAGACGGGAACGCTTACGCAGAACAAAATGACGGTTGTAGATTGTTTCGGAGAGTCGGAAAACGAAATAGCTTCGGCTATGGCTCTTTGCTGTGATGCGGAGATTGACGCTGATGGCTGCGTGACCGGTGAGCCTACCGAGGCGGCGCTCGTCGCTTGGGCAGATAAGCTTGGTATGAGAAAGTACGATTTGAAGACGCAGTTCCCACGCTCGGGAGAAGCTCCCTTTGATTCCGGCAGAAAAATGATGACCACCGTCCACTCTACAAACGATGGCTACGTTCAGTATACCAAGGGCGCGCCCGACGTGATTATAGGAAAATGCACGCACTACTTTAGAGGCGGCGTTGCCGTTCCTATGACCGAGGAATATAAGCTGTCGATTATATCGGCTAATAAAGCAATGGCGGACCGAGCGCTGAGAGTGCTTGCGTGCGCTACGAAAGCTTATAGCGCCGAGCCTTTTAAATACGAAGCGGAAAGCCTTGAACGTGAGCTTTGCTTTATGGGACTTTGCGGTATGATAGACCCTGTTCGTCCCGAGGTAAAGGACGCCATAGTAGAATGCAGAAGCGCAGGTATCCGCCCGATAATGATTACCGGAGACCACATTGACACAGCGGTTGCTATTGCTAAAGAGCTTGGCATTATTACCGAAGAAACCTACGCAATTACAGGCTCGGAGCTTAATGAAATGAGTGACGAGGAATTCGAGCTTAAATTCCGTGATATAAGCGTATATGCACGTGTCCAGCCCGAGCATAAAACGAGAATTGTTAACGCCTGGCGCAAGGCAGGCTGCGTTACCGCTATGACGGGCGACGGAGTAAACGATGCCCCCTCAATTAAGAGCGCCGATATTGGTGTCGGTATGGGAATTACGGGCACGGACGTTACCAAAAACGTCGCCGATATGGTGCTTACCGACGACAATTTCGCTACCATAGTCGGAGCTGTCGAGGAGGGACGACGCATTTACGACAACATTCGTAAGGCGATTCAATTCCTCTTAGGCTCTAATATGAGCGAGGTATTATCCATATTTATAGCAACGCTTCTCGGCTTTACTATTCTTAAGCCCGTGCATCTTCTCTGGATAAACCTCGTTACCGACTGCTTCCCCGCTCTCGCACTCGGTATGGAAAAGGCAGAGCCTAATATTATGAAGCGCAAGCCAAGGAACGCAAAGGCAGGTATTTTCTCGGGCGGAATGGGCGTAGATATCGCTTATCAGGGCGTGATGGTCACCATCCTTACTATTCTTTCCTATTTCATAGGTCATTTTATGGAAACCGGAAACTGGGAAATAACCAACAGCGCACACGGTATGACGATGGCATTTTTGACGATGTCAATGGCAGAAATATTCCATAGCTTCAATATGCGCTCTCAGCGTGGCAGCGTATTTACGCTCGGCTCGCAGAATAAAACCTTATGGATTGCAGGCATCGGCTCTTTAATTGCGACAACGCTCGTATGCGAAATCCCTTTCCTCGCAAACGCTTTCGGCTTTGCAAGCGTAGGCATTGGCGAATATCTTATCGCTATCGCTATCGGACTTGTGGTAATTCCCGTAGTTGAGCTTGTAAAGCTTGTGCAGAGAAAAAGAAACAAGGTATAAATAAAAAACAGAAACGGGCAGACACCGCAGCGTGTCTGCCCATTATTTATTATTTGCTTTTCAGCTAAGTAACTTGGAATTTTTTGAAATGTAAAAGGATAAGACCTTATCAAATCAATTTAGGTATTCTTGAAATATAGAACGGCAATGCCTCCTCAAAATTCACACCGTAGAAGCGGCTATTCGGATCCTCCTGCGTGCGCTTCATACATTCAAGCGTGAAATCCACCGCAAGCGAAAGCGCATCCTCAAGCGAAAGTCCACGCATAAGTCCGCCGAGAGTTGCTGAGGCGTATATATCTCCGGTACCGTGGTAAGACACAGGGAGGCGCTCGTTGAAGTATTTAAAGAACGTATCCTTTTCACTGTCGTAGGCGTACACGCCTATTTCCTCCGGCTTAAAGCCTATTCCCGTAAGCGCCACCTTAGGGCAGCCAAGCTTTGAGAGCTTACGGAGAATATCCTTGATATAGTCCTCGTCGTAGTCGGGATTATAATCCACTCCAAGCATAAAAGAAGCTTCGGTAAGATTGGGTATAACTATATCAGCCTTGCTGACAAGCTTAGCCATGGATTTAACGAATTCAGGGGTAAAGCCTTTATAAAGCACGCCGTTGTCAGCCATAACGGGGTCAACAAGCTTTATCGCATTCTTGCCGAAATCGTCAAAAAATTGGCTGACCAAGTCAAGCTGTCTAAACGAACCGAGGTATCCCGTATATATAGCGTCGAAATCTATTCCAAGCTCCTTATACACATCCGAAATCGGAGTAATCTCGTCGGTCAAATCGCAAAACGTATATTTTTTGAACATAGTATGCGTCGAAAGAACGGCAGTCGGAAGCACTCCGCACTCAACTCCCGCCGCACTGATAATAGGAAGCGCAACGGTAAGCGAGCACTTTCCTACACAAGAAATGTCCTGAATTGTAATTATCCTTTTCATTTTAACTCTCCTTTGCCTGAAGGCAATTAAATAATTTTTATGTCAGCACCCAGCGAGGTGAGATTTCCGCAAAGCGCTGAATATCCCCTAAGTAATATATCCGGATTGTAAATGACGCTCTCTCCCTCGGTAGCAAGCGCCGTAAGAAGACACGCAGCTCCGCCTCTCAAATCTGTCGCTACCGTTTCACAGCGCTTGAATGAAGAACGGAATATACGCGCTCTGTTCCCTTCTCTTTCGTACCTAATCCCAAAGGGATAAAGCGAGTTTAAGTAATTGAATCTGTCGGGCCAGACGGTTTCAACCAGAGCACCGCCAAAAAACTTAGCCATAAGCGGTGCCATCTGAGGCTGAAGGTCGGTCGGAAATTTTGGGTACGGGCCGGTCGTGATTTCAATCGGACGAAAAAGTCCTCCCTCAAGAAAGATTTCAGTACCGCAGGAAAAAGCGTTTATTCCCCCTGCGCAGAGCGCTCCAAGATAGGCAGCCAGAGGCTTTGGACTCTCAAAATCGACCCTTACGCATCCCGAAAGCAATGGGGAAAGCAAAAGATACGTCCCTGCCTCTATCATATCGGGAATTACCGTAGCGCTGCCGCCGGAAAGCTCCCTTCCGGTCACAGTAATTTTGCCGTTGTCCTCTATTATATCTGCGCCAGCAGACCTCAAAAAGCAAATCAAACTTGTCACGTGAGGCTCTTTTGCCGCACCTTTTATTACCGTAGTGCCACTCGCACCCGACGCCATAATTAACGTATTTATCGTAGCTCCGACAGAGGGCTTCGTAAGCTGAATTTCGCACCCCGAAAGCTTTTTTGCGTACAAGACGTCGCCCTTTTGCTCCGCTCCGAGCCTCAGCGCCGATGCTATATGAATATCAATAGGTCGGTTGCCGAAATTACAGCCGCCAAAGCTCATAAGCTCGGCTATACCAAACCGTGAGAGGCAAGCCCCTATCAAATAGGTAGACGCACGTATTTTAGATACCAGCTCACAGCTTGGAGTTTTATATACCAAGTCGTTTGCGTGTATAATCACTCTTGCCCCGCAACGCTCAACTCCGGCGCCAAACGCCTCGACGATGCTAAGCGCATGCCGTACGTCACCTATATCGGGAACGTTATCAATGACCGACGTGCCTTTTATTGCAACCGATGCAAAAATAAGCGGCAATGCGGCGTTTTTTGAACCTTGAATCTTAACGCTTCCAAAGAGCGGTTTGCCGCCTCGGACAACTATCTTTTCCATAAAATGCAGCCTCAAAATAGTACTTACTACATTTTATTCCGAAGGAAAAAGAGAGTTACTGCGCTTTGTAATATCCAACGCAAAGCCTGACTACCAGTCCGTAGCTGACAACACCCTCAGTGCCCTGCGATTTCAAATATTTATCATTGACGAATTCAGAAAGCTTAATTAAGAATTCTATTTGATTATCATAGTAAAATTTCGAATACGCACGCATTTCGCCTATTATTCTATCATCAGAATTTTCATATGCAAGCTTTAATTTTTCCTTGTCGGTCCTACCAAGCGCCGAAGCGACGTATTCGTACATATTCATAAATCCGCTGTACTTAACGTAAGGGTCGTCGCTGTTTATACAGACCAAAAAGGCAATGAAATTAGCTTCATTCTCACGAGAGATTCCGCGGGCGTGCGCAAACTCGTGGGCTATGCAATGCGGTAGTGAATAATCGGGATAATGCACGTTCACGTTAGATTCGCCGGTAAAATACGAATACACTCCGAGAAGTCCAAGATACGTCATTCCTTGACTCATAAGCACAGGCTTCGCTTGCTGAGTGAAATTAGAAATGCCAAGTTCCTTATATTTATCGCAAACAACGTCATAACCCTTGCATATAATTTCGCTAAGCTCCGCCACGGAATGCTCCGTAACAGATTCCCCGCCTTCTTTAAAGCTGATTTCGTCAAGCAGAGGCTTCATTTCGCTTTCCAGAATCAAAAGTGTGTCGTAAAGCTCGTCTACCGTAGGATTGTCAGCCTCAATATCAAGCTTGTCAGCCATTTGATATCTTGTGTATCCCGGGGCTAAGGTAAATACGTAAAGGCAGAAGAAAAGCAAAACAGTAGCTAAAATCACAAAAAGAAGTCTAAGCGCTGCTACGTATGAGCTCCTCACGCTTTTCACGGCAAGAATTATTACCGTCGTCAGCAAAAGCGGAGACAAAATCAGTAAAAGCTCCGCAAAAGAAAAAGGAAGAAAGCCGAAAAGATAAGAAAACGCTATTCTTAAGTAAGATGACAAGCCCGATGACATAGCTTCGGAAAAAGAAGCAGAGCTTCTCATAACAACGTAAATGACCAAAGATATAACAGCAAGCAAAAAGCATACTATGCTGTATACTGGTACATATTTCTTTATAAAGCTTTTTATTTTTGCCATTTCGACTCCAATAAATTTCCCTTTAATTAAGGCATAATTTAAGAATAATTTAAGCCAGAAATACTCGCAATAGTCAGCTGAGATTTTAAGCTTGCAATCCTCTTGAAATTATGTAAAAAATTATAGCACAATCATCTCCTACTGTCAATAATTTGCTCGTTTTTTTGAAAAATATTTAGAGGGTATCTTTTATAAGCTTTAATTTTATAGTAAAAAAAGATTGACTTAGGTTTAACTTTTGCTTATAATTGATTAAGGCTTACTATAAACCTTGGAGGAAATATGGAAAAGCACTATTTGACTTATGAAGAATTTGGCGCAGTTGGCGACGGCGTTACCGACGATTTAGCTGCGATAGCATTGTGTCACGCTACGGCAAATGAAAAAGGAATTCCCGTGAGGGCGCGCGACGGAGCTAAATATTACATAGGCGGTAAGGATATTTCCGCAATTATAAAGACCGACGTAAATTTCGGTACGGCTCAGTTCATTATCGATGATACGCATCTTGAGAACGCCGAATCAAGGGTATTCGTAGTCGCATCGGATTACGAAGGCTATAAGCTTGGTATAACGAAGCTTCTTTCAAAGGACGAAAAGATAATATTACCCCACGAGGGCGAAGCCTTTGTGAGGATATACGACGAAAACCACAAATGCTACATTAGAAAAGGGCTTAACCAAAACGCAGGCGTGCCGAAAAGCGATATATTTATCGTAAACAAGGACAGCAGAATTGAAACCGACCTTGACTGGACTTACGAAAGCGCAACCAAGTGTGAAGCAAGACGCCTCGACGAAAGAAGCATCACCATTAGCGGCGGTATTTTTACAACAATCGCCAATCAAGCGGAATCTAAATATAATTATCATTACCGGGGATTTGAAATTAACCGTGACCGAGTAACGGTTTCGGGATTAACGCATTACGTTACGGGAGAAATCGACCACGGAGCGCCCTACGACGGATTTTTCTGGGTATCGCATTGCGCAGACGTTACTATAAAGGACTGCCTTCTCTCCCCTCACCGCACTTACCAGACACCGAGCGCACAAAATCCCGAAAAATACGTGTCAATGGGCAGCTATGACATAATTCTTTTAGCAACCGTGCGTACGTCTTTAATTAACATAAAGCAAACGGTAGATATCATGGATACCCTTTACTGGGGACTTATGGGCTCGAATTTCTGCAAGGATATGCTGCTGTTTAACTGTGAAATTTCAAGATTCGATGCGCATATGGGCGTAACGAATGCAACGATTTGCGGCTGTAAGCTGGGGCATCAGTGCCTTAATCTGATAGGTCACGGCAAATTTGTGCTTGAGGACTCCTATCTCTTTGGCAAATCTCTTATAAATTTGCGCCAGGACTACGGCTCTAATTGGAACGGCGATATAGAAATCAAAAACTGCGTATGGCAGCCGACAAGCGCAAAGGCGACTCTTTTCTACGCTAATAATAGCGGCGACCACGACTTTGGATTTGCTTGCTTTATGCCAAAAAACATTCGTATTGACGGACTTACTGTAAAAGACGGCGGCTTTGAAATCAAAAACGAGCAGCTTTATCTTCTGCCGGTTTACGACAGGAATTATTGCGAAAACAAGCCGTTTAAATATGCTACTCCAAGCTTTATTTCGGTATCAAACGTCGTAATGGAGAGCGGTAGGAAATTTTTGCCTTATGAAAGCGAGGAGCTTTACAAGGATTTGACTATTGAATATAAATGACTTAAATTATAGGGGGCTTCTGCTATTCTTCAAAGAATTCTGAAGCCTTTTATATTTATTTTGAATCCGCACTTGACATTTGACTCCTTATTTGCTAAAATATATAGCGTGACTTGAAATAAGCACGGTAAAATTTAAGCGCAAGTTATTTCACAAGCGCTGTTCAATCTAATTTCAATCAATAATTCAACATCTCGGGATGTAGCGCAGTTGGTAGCGCGCTTGCTTTGGGAGCAGGACACCGCTTACGCTCCACGAAGAAGCAAAAAACGCTGAAAAGCCTTGTAAACACTGACTTTTTCAGCACTCTATCTCTTCCCAAAAGTGTGCTAAATTGAGGTTTGACCACAGATTTGACCACTTACAGAAAACCACTAAAAATTGAATAATCGGGATGTAGCGCAGTTGGTAGCGCGCTTGCTTTGGGAGCAAGATGTCGCAGGTTCAAATCCTGTCATTCCGACCAATTTCGGTATTCATAAGGCATTTGAATACCCAAAACGCGGTTTTGACCGCAATCGAAGCCGCAGAGTTACCTCTGCGGCTTTGTTGTGAGTTCCATTTACGAATCCTAAAAAACGAACACGTACAAGGAGTATATTATGCTGATTGATGAAATTATAAATTTCTGTCACGAGGAATTGTTAGATACCGTCTGCAACGGTTACTCCTATGAGGAATCCAACGAGAAATGCAAAGAATGTCTTGATGATCTTCATTATCACAGAAATCTTATTCGTGAAGATTATGACTGTGAACGACTTTTGGATTTTTATGTTTGTAGATATTCTCACAAATATTGTTCAGAAATGATTTATGCTTTAGAAAGTATTGATTTATCCGCATATCCGTATTTTCATATTCTTTCTCTTGGTTGCGGTGGAGCTGCAGATTTAATGGCATTCGATTATTTGTCATATTCTCAACCCATTTCTTATATGGGGTTTGATATAAATCCTTATTGGGAAAAAATACACAATGAGATTGAGGATCGTTGCACATGCGGTAATGTCAAATTTAGAAGAGGTATCGATGTTTTAGACTATTTTAAAAAACACCCGATTCCAAAAGCTAATATTCTTTCCATTGAATATCTTATTTCCTTCTTCTATAACACTCTTGGAGAAAGCGGTATGGAATCATGGTTTAGAGAACTCGTGAAACAAGTTATTTTGCAAAAGCCAAATAATTCTCCATTGCTTGTTATTATAAACGACGTTGATAGCATTAACACAGGAAGAGATACTTTTTTGATTCTCAAAGATATTATTGAGGAAAGCGGGCTATCTGTTTCGTTCGAATTAAGAAAGCACTTTAAAGAGTTTTCGTATTATCCAAACTCTCAAAATTATTATTCGAGGCAAAATCGGTTTGAAATTCCGCAATTTATAAAAGATAATTATTATCCTGCAATTAACTGCGAGAGTGCCCAACTTATATTGGAGGTGGTCTAGTGATTATTAGTGCCAGCAGACGCACAGATATCCCTACATATTATTCAGAATGGTTTTTTAACCGAATAAAAGAAGGATACGTTTGTGTTAGAAACCCGATGAATATTCATCAAATTAGCAAAATTTCTTTATCTCCAAAAGTTGTTGATGGTATAGTGTTTTGGACGAAAAATCCGCTTCCTATGATCAACAGGCTTGATGAATTGAAAGAATACACATATTATTTTCAATATACTATTAATTCGTACGGTAAGGATATAGAAAAAAATGTCCCTAACAAAAACGATATCATTATCCCTGCATTTAAGGAATTATCACGAAAAATAGGTCCAGAACGAGTTATCTGGAGATACGACCCTATTCTTCTAAATTCACAATATACTATTGAGTATCATGTTAATTATTTTGAGGAAATAGCTAAACGCCTTTCAGGATTCACTCATAAGTGTGTTATTAGTTTTGTCGATTTATATAGGAACACCAAAACTAATGCCAACACATTGTCGTTCAGGCAACCCACAAATGATGAAATGATAGAACTTGTAAAACGAATGGTTGAAATTGCAAAGAAAAGCAATCTTATAATCGAGTCCTGTGCGGAAAAAATAGACTTGAAGTCATTTGGTATATCACATGGTCATTGCATTGATTGCCAATTGTTTGAAACACTTTTGGGTTGCAAACTAAATCTTGAAAAAGATAAAAATCAGAGAGAAGAATGTGGCTGTATGGCAAGCATTGATATTGGAATGTATAATACGTGTCAAAATGGATGCGCGTATTGTTATGCCACGCATAGCGAAAATAGCGTTCTAAAAAATTCTTCTTTGCATGACCCACTATCTCCACTTATCTCAGGGCAGATTCAGGATGACGATGTGATTAAAGAGCGCATTATTGAATCGTGTAAAAATTGTCAACTTAACCTTTTTGACAATTAACGTCGATTTTGATTTTCTTTGCCTACTGCACCGCAATTCTTGAGGGGTGACAGCTTTGGTCACCCCTACTTTTATGCCGTTTTAGCATTCTTCTTGAGCTTGGCTATTTCCTTTTTCTTTTCTTCTATCATCTTGACAAGTTCTTTCTCGCATTCCTCTCTTGTCTTGGCATACACGTTGAATTTCTTTCTCTTACCATCGGGCATTCTCGGATAGAAGCTTCCTTCCCATAAGGTATCGTTTATCTGGTATATGCATCCCGTACCGCTCTTGCGTATCTTTGGCTTGTACGGCTCAAATACCGTTTCTGTTGCGGTTTTTGCTTGTGGCTCTCTAGTTACCTCCACCTCATCTGGTTCTGGCATTTCTGCGTTTGTACCGCCTATTTCGCGGTCTATCCTTACGGCTGCTTGTTGTTTCATGGTGTCAGTTATGTGGCTGTAGATATTAAGCGTGGTTTCTGCGCTTATGTGACCTATCATCGCTGACAGTGTTTTGATGTCCATTCCGTTTTCAAGTGCCATCGTAGCGAAAGTGTGACGAAGGTCATGGAAGCGAATCTTCTTGCAACTCGACCTTTCGAGTATCAATTGGAATCGTCGATATACCGCTGTCGGATTTCTCGGTTCTCCTTCCTTTACGGGAGATGGGAACATCCATTCGCCTTTCGTCTGCTTCTTTAGTTCTGCGAGTAGTTGCACCATCTCTTGCGGTAGAAGGAGTGTTCGCACCGATGATTTTGTTTTGGGCACGGTTACAATACATCCTGTAGCAGTCTTAACCACTTGTCTTGCTATATGAAGCTCGCCCGTCAGCATATTGAGGTCGCGCCATTTTAAGCCTACTATTTCTCCGCGCCGCATTCCCGTAGTTAATTCGAGAAGGAACATTTCGTAATATCCTTCGGATTTTGCTTGGGTAAGGAAACGTACTATCTCGGTTTGTGTTAGCACTTGCATCTCTTTACATTTTTTAGGTGGTAGTTTGCAACCTATCGAAGGATTATTTGTTATCAGTCCTTCAACTACTGCTTTATCGAGTGCAGTTCTGCATGTGGTGTGGCATGAGCGTACCATTCGGTCAGATAAGCCATCGCCATACTGCTCCGTGAGCCGTTTTCTGCCGCCCTTCTTTAGCCTTGAATAAAATTGCTGTAGGTCGTTTTGCGTAAGTCTATTCAGTGGAATTTTACCGATTTCAGTGATTATATGGTTATAAATCCTATTTTCATAACTCGCTTGTGTGGTGAGCCTTATCTTCGGCTTCGAGTAGTTCTGATACCAGAA
>JAZRCT010000027.1:0-57589 GCA_045659905.1 Eubacteriales bacterium
GTTGTCGAACGACGTGACTGTATCAAGCAGGTTTGCGTGAGCGCCGATGCAATTCTTATTTCCGTCAAATACGACGAAGGGATAAGAAGTAACGGAGGAATACTTGTCGGGAATTACTCCGTGAGGAGTTGTAAGCTCATCAGCAGCGGAAGCTCCAATGCAAAAACAAGCTAAAACTGTCACGAGCAATGTCAGGACGAAAATCAATGCGAGTAATTTTTTCTTCATTTTTTATCTCCTTAATATTTTTAATAATGACTTTTTATAGGTTTCAAACTTACCACCTTGACTTAATTTTAACATATATATATTAACAAAGCACGGATTATATGGTACAATTTAGTGACAATAATCCACAATCGGAGAAAAAATGAATATTTTAGCCACGAACTTCGGTTCAAAAACTACAGCAACATGCGGAACTCTAAAAGGAAAATACGATTATCCCGAGCATATTCATCAATTTGCTGAAATCGTTTTTTGTATCAATGGATCTATGACACTGACCGTTGATGAAAAAACAGAAACTATGAATGCTGGAGATATGGCTGTTATTTCACCCTTCCGAACGCACAAATTCTATACACCTGAATACGTTGAGCGCTGGATATGCTGTTTCAGCGATGATTTTATGCCAAAATTCGTTACTCAAAACGAATTCTTAGCAAAGGCAAAAAACGTCGTTTTCCACCCGGATGAACATTTAACGGAATTTTTGAAAAACGTTCTTCCCGACAATAAAGAAAGAGCCGTTCCTCTATCTTTCGAGGAGTGCAGAACGATTAATCTTATAGTAACTGCTGTATATGAGAATTATTTAAAAAAAGCCGATCTTATATTCGAGCAAAAATCAAAAACATTGCCAAGGATTCTAATGTACATAAAAGAAAACTTTAAAAGCGACGTTACTCTGTCTTCTATCGGAGCCGCTTTAGGATACAGCCCGAAATACGTCTCAAACTGTATTTCTCAAATAAAAAATTTCAACCTACCGCTGATTCTTAACTCATTCAGAATAAATGAAGGGGCTGCTTATAAATACCCTCAAAAAAATCATAGACATTGGTATAGAGTGCGGATATAAGAATGATAAGAGCTTTTATCGCGCCTTCCGTTCTATCACCGGTACTACCCCCTCAATGTGGAGAAAAGAAAAATCGTAGAACGTATATAAGAATAGATATCCTTCTTTGAAAAAACAATTTCTTCCTTAATTTTGATTAGGGCAATCAATTATTTTGATGCAAGGATTTCTGCATCAACGCCACGCTCACAGGCTGTGTGTAGGCAAAAAAGCGAGGACAATTCGTATCGGAATGTCCTCGCTTTTTTGTGATTGTATTTAGATATTCGTAGATGCTTTTTTATCAGTATAGGTAAGATATCCGAGCCGACATCTGAAGGAGCATCAGATTATATCCTCAAGCAGTCTTCTCTTGTCAAGCTCTGCTATATCACTGATAAGTATTGCGCTCTTAACCTCGGGTACGCTGTTAGCCTTAGCGATATCACGCTCTGCAGCGATACGAACCTTAATCGAGCCTGCCGCAAGCTGGAGCTTAAGAAGCGCCTTACGCTTAGCGTCGGATACGGGTGAAAGCTTGCTGTATTCAACCTTGATTTCGTAGGTTGCGCTGTAGTCAATATCGCTGACCTTTACGCTTACCATACCGTACTTTCTTACCTCGGCAGAGATAGGCTTACCGTTCTTAAGCACGGTGATATTGGCATATCTCTCCTCCTCAAGACCGATTTCGCTATCTATCTGAGTGTTTACAACGATATTCTTAAAGAGGAATCTTATAGAGCGTCCCTCGGGAAGCACCGAGAAGTCGCCGCTGAAGCTTACCTTGACGGTCTCTGTATTGCCGTCCTCGGTATTCAAAAATTCGGTGTAAGCCGCTACGCCAAGCTCGTTGTCCTCATAGAGGGTGTAGCTGCCGTTGCCGTTGTATATTTCAGCCGTAAGAGCCTTGGGATTGTCTACCGAATTGCCCTTATCGTCGCTAAGAGGAAGCACAGAGCCCGCCGAAGCCAGCGCAGGTATGCTATCGAGAGGACGAACCATCTCAATCCAAGCGCCGCCCTTCGGAACGTTATATCTGTCATTCGTGAAGATATCGGTGAATATACCCTCGGGAAGCCATACCGACTTCTTGGTAAGCTATCCTTGACCGCTGTGCTCTGTAACAGGAGCAACGATAAGGCTGCCGCCGAAGAAATACTGGTCCTTAGCCTTGTAGCTATCCTCAATCTCGGGATATTCGTAGTACATAGGCTCAACGAGCGCCAAGCCCTCCTGATTCGTGCGGCGGTTTGCCGTGTGGAGGAACGGAATAAGCCTGTGACGGTATACGAGCGCCTCCCTTGCAAGCTCTGACGTACCGCTCTTATAAGCCCAAGGCTCTTTAGTAAGCATAAGAGAGGATGCGCAGTGAAGCTTATTGAAGGGGTTGAACACTCCGAACTGAAGGAATCTTAAGTAAAGCTCGTCGTCCTTAATGCCGTTATAGTGTCCTCCGATGTCGTGTCCCCACCAGGTATAGCCTACGTTTGAGGCGGTGGCGGTGAAGTAAGGCATATACGCAAGAGTTCCCCAGGAAATAACGGTATCACCCGAGAAGCCTATCGGGTATCTGTGCGAGCCGATTCCCGCATAGCGGGAAAGTATTACGGGATGCTTGCCGTCTCTGCCATTGTCATAATAATGGTAGTGATTGAGCGCCCAGAGGGGATCAAGTCCTGCCATTGCAGAGTTGCTTCCCTGCTGCCAGTCAATCCACCAGAAATCTACGCCGTCACGCTCGTAGGGGTGGTGGAGAATTTTAAAGTAATTGTTGATAAAATCGTCGTTGGTGATATCAAAGGGTACGACAGCCTCGGTCTTGGGGTCGATGCCCATAGCTGTCGCCATTTCTGCGTACATATCCTCAAAATAGCGCACACCGTCTGCGGGGTGAAGATTAAGCGTAATCTTGAGATTTCTGTCCTTAAGCTGATTTAAGAAATCCTTGTAGTCGGGGAAAAGCTGGGTATTCCAGGAGTATCCCGTCCAGCCAAGTCTTTCCTTAGTAACCGTACCGTGGAATTCCGAAATCTTACCCGACTCGGTAATTTTCTTCTGTCGGTCTACAAAATTGGACCAGTGCCAGTCCATATCCACGGTAGCGATAGTGAGCGGAATACCGTAATCGGCAAAGGCGTCCATAAGGTCTAAGTACTCGTCCGCAGAATATGCGTGGTACCTCGACCACCAGTTGCCAAAGGTATATCTCGGGAGCATAGGCACGCCGCCGCAGATTGCGTAAAGCGCCTTTACTGCCTCTCTGTAATCGTTGCCATAGGCAAAAACGTAGATATCAAGCTCGTCGGTAGGCTGGAAGCTGAGCTTTCCCTCCTCATTGAGAAGAAGGCTATTGGTATCGTCAATTACCGCAACGCCGTTTTTCGAGCAGACGCCCATACCAAGCTTCAAGGGCTTAAGATTTCTTATATTTCTGCATCCGTCGTAGCAGTCAAGAGTTCTCGTCGTGCAGAGGAGGTTGCCGTCGTTGTTTACGGCTACTTTTTTGCCGTCTATAAGCACGTAGCTATTTTCAATTGTATCCTCAAGGTGAAGCGTAACTGCCGAGGTAGTAATCTCAAGCGCTTCAACGGAGGATACGACAGTATATGTAACGGCAGGCATATTTCTGTACCATACGCTCTGCGTAGCCAAGTCGGAAAATTTAAGGCTCTCGTCCTTTTCAATTCTGAAAAGCTTATCAAAAAGCACGGTTACACGGTAGCGTTTCCATACGACGGTATTCTTATCGTTTGCTTTAGGATAGGTTTTTACGAGAAGATGTTTTTCAAGCATTTTCTTTCTCCTTGCGAGTTTATATAGTTCAAACGCATTATACCATAGGGGGGGGGAGAAATTTCAATATATTTTAATGAAAATATTAATTTCTGCCATTTAATAAGCTGGTTTTGTCCTGCTAGAAAAAACTAAAGCTAAAGCTACAGAAAGCGCTAAAAACGTGTGACAAGCAAAAAAATGCAAAAACGGCTTTGCTCTAGCGGTTTTTTCTTTGATAAATACCATTTTTCGCTATTTTCCAATTGTGATTTTAAAAAATGAAATCCGGCGATTTTCTCGGCTCCTAATGAATTAAATCTTTGTTTTATCATATTTTTCGACATTTTTTCATTAATGCTCGTTACATAATGCCGACTGCCGCATTAGGGCGTTTTTTTAACTTTTTTATATTTTTGCAATTAACCGTTGAAATTGCGAAAGAATAGTGATATAATACATTTATAATACATTGCTTAACAGAGTAGGAGCTTATGCGTTTAGTGCCGTGTGGACGGGGAGTTGTCATACGGACGAAAAGACTTTCGTCTTACGGTATAATCTCCGCATCCCACTGTTACCATTCAGGATTAGCAGAGCCAACCCTCTTGGTACGGAAGATGTAAATCTGTACTGGGAGGTTTTTTATGTCAAACGGTAAAAATGGCGGACTTTTCTTCTTTAAAACGCTGAAAACACTAATAACTGCTGCTTTTCTTGCGGGAATGAGTATAGTTTTCGGAAAATATCTCGCAATACCCGTCGGGGATTTTATGCGCTTCAGCTTCGAGAATACTCCGATAATTCTTGCGGGTATTATATTCGGTCCTCTGGTCGGCGGGGCGGTGGGCGCTGTCGCAGACCTTATCGGCTGTATTGCCGTAGGATACACTATAAATCCGATTGTCACAGTCGGCGCTGCATCGATAGGACTGATTTCGGGCGCATCGGCGTTGATTTTTGATAAGATCATAAGGTCACACCGTCTTATGCCTAAAATAATTGTTTCGACAGCTTTTGCACACGCAGTAGGCTCTCTTATCATTAAGACGCTGGGACTTTCCGCCTTTTATTCAATAGACTTAGGAATACTTTTTCTATGGCGACTTTTGAACTATGCGGTAGTCGGCACGCTTGACTGCTTGATTGCTTACCTGCTTTTAAGAAGCAAGACGCTAAAGGCGCAGATAAATTCGATAAAGGGTAAAGACAAATGAATTATACCGAAGCACTTGAATATATACACGGCGTAAGCTGGACCTTTTGCAAGCCGGGACTTGATAGGATTTCCCTGCTCTGCGAAAGGCTTGGCAATCCTCAGCGTGATTTAAAATTCGTGCATATCGCAGGCACTAACGGCAAGGGCTCGTTTTCGGCTATGCTCGACTCGGTTCTGAGAGAGGCGGGATACAGAACAGGGCTTTACACCTCGCCTTATATTATCGACTTCTGCGAGAGAATGAGAGTCGACGGCAAGAATATAGAAACTTTGGAGCTTGCGAAAATCACGGAGGAGGTAAAGCCTATTGCAGATGCAATGCAGGACAAGCCTACCGAATTTGAGCTTATCACGGCGATTGCTTTTCTATATTTTAAAAGGAAGAATTGCGATATCGTAATTCTCGAGGCGGGAATGGGCGGCAGGCTCGATTCTACCAACGTTATTGAAAATTCCCTGCTCTCGGTAATCACCGGAGTAGCGCTTGACCATACGGCTTTTCTTGGTGATACAGTAGAAAAAATCGCAAAGGAAAAGGCGGGAATAATCAAAAACGGTGCGCCTGTGCTTTACGGCGGCGAAAGCGACGAGGCGTACGGGGTGATAAAGAAAGAAGCAGATAATAGAGGCTCACCTATAAAGAGGACAGACCGCAGTAAAATTAAAATATCAAGCTCTTCGCTTTCCTATACGGAGTTTTCTTATAAGGGGCTTGATAATATCAGAATAAAGCTTCTCGGAAGCTATCAGCCCTATAATGCCGCAAACGTAATTGAGGCGGTATACGCTCTTAGGAATGCGGGAATGGATATTCCCGACACAGCGCTTAGAGCGGGACTTTTAGAAGCACGCTGGCCTGCAAGATTTGAAATAATACACGACGAGGGCGTAACGGTAATTTTTGACGGCGCACACAACCCCGAGGGTATAGCTTACGCTAAAGAGAGCGTGAAAAGGTATTTCGGGGACAAAAAAGTCGTTTTGGTGACGGGACTTTTGCGTGACAAGGACTACGAGCTTGAAGCAGAGATATTAAGCGAGATTGCCGATTTTGCCTACACGATAACTCCAAGCTCGGAGCGCGCTCTCTCGGCAAGCGATTATCAGAGGGTGCTTTCAAGACACGGATTTTCAGCTTATGCGACAAGCTCGCCAAAGGAGGCTTTGAGGCTTGGAATGTCAAAGGCTAAGGAAATAGGAAGCGCACTTATCTGCTTAGGCTCTTTATACGTATACTCGGAAATCGTCAGCGCTTTAGCAGAAATCAAACAGGAAAGTCAATCAAATTAAATTCGGTAAATCTTGATAATATAAGGAGATATGTAAACAATGCCTTACATTAAGCTGACAACAAGTACAAAAATTACCCCTGCAAGTCAGGGCGTTATGACTGAAAAATTCGGCAAGGATATCGAGGCTCTGCCGGGAAAGAGCGAGCGATGGCTTATGCTCTCTTTTGAAGACAATCAGAGAATGGCTTTTGCAGGTGACAACCACGACGGAACGGCAATTATTGAGGTCAGCGTCTTTGGAAAAAGCTCAAAAGATGCCTACGACACTCTTACCGCACGCCTTACCGATACCGTAAGCAAAGAGCTTGATTTGCCGAAGTCAAGGATTTACGTAAAATATCAGGAATGCTCCGTCTGGGGCTATAACGGCGATAATTTCTGATGAAAGCTATTGCGAAAATCAGAAACGATTTCAAGGAAAAATTCGGCATTCCACGACAAAGCGGCATTGCCGAGGAAATCGAAAGCTATATCGTATTTGAGCCTGAATACAGAAATCCCGAGGCGCTGAGAGGAATTGAGGGTTATTCGCATCTCTGGCTGATTTTTGAATTTTCAAAGGCTAAGCGTGACGGCTGGTCGCCTACCGTAAGACCGCCGAGACTTGGCGGCAACAAGCGAGTCGGCGTATTCGCTACACGCTCGCCATTTCGCCCGAATCCTATCGGACTTTCCTCGGTAAAGCTGCTTTCGATAGAGAATAGCGACGAGGGACTTATACTTAAGGTTGGCGGCGCTGACCTGCTGGACGGCACGCCTATATACGATATAAAGCCGTACCTTCCCTATACGGACAGCCACCCCGAGGCGAAGTTTGGTTTTGCAAGCGAGGTTATAGATTATGAGCTGCCCGTCAAATTCCCTGCTCCGCTTTTAGAAAAAATACCCGAGGGAAAAAGGCGCTCGCTTATGATAATACTCTCACAAGACCCGCGTCCAAGCTATAAGCAAGACAGCGAGCGTGATTACAGCTTCCTTTTTGCGGATTTTGAGATAAGCTTCAAGGTAGAAAACTCTGTACTCACCGTAACCAACGTAAAAAATGTGTAAAAAAGAATATATAAAAAACCGTCCTGCGGCATATTACCCGACAAAATTCGGGTATGTCACGGACGGTTTTTTAGAGGTTTTGAAAGCTTTTATTTACATTTCAGCGTTACATTCTCGCTATACACTGCTTCAAATGCATTTATCATAGAGTAGAAATCCTCGACGGACGCCGTCTCAAGAATTGAATGCATAGCAAGCTGCGGCGCACCTACATCGACGGTAGGCATAGGCACTTTCGTCGAGGCAATGCTGCCAAGCGTTGAGCCTCCGGGGAGGTCGGCTCTGTTGTAATAATGCTGCAATTCCACTTTCCTATACGAGCAAAGCTCGCTAAAGAGCGCCTCGGATACGGCATCGGTAGCGTATTTATGAGATGCATTGTGCTTGATTACGACACCTCCGCCAAGCGTCGGCGCAAAGGCGCTGTCGGAAAGCTCGGGGTGATTCGGGTGCTTTGCGTGGGCGTTGTCGGCGCTGACGTTGAGGCTTTTTCTCGCAAGCTTCATAAGCTCAAGCTCAGAGCCTGCTATAAGTGTCAGGACGTCACGAAGAAGATTTGACGCCGCTCCGTCCTTAGTATCAGAGCCTATTTCCTCATTGTCGAATATTGCATATACGGGGGTGACCGATTCGTTTATGTCGCAGGAGGAAATGAACGCCAGAAGCGAGGAGGCTACACATTCAAGGTCGTCGATTCTCGGCGCAAGAATAAGCTCCTCAGAAAATCCTGCGAGCATCGGCTTTTCGGCGCTGACAAGGCTTAAATCGCAGGATACGATATCGGATTTATCTACACCGCACTTCTCTGCTATAAGAGCCTCAAGGTCGGTATCCTTAAAGAGCGAGGCAAGCGGCAGCATATCGCACTTCGGGTCAAGCGTTAGGCTTTCGTTCTGCGAGCGCCAAAGGTGTATTGCGACGCTTGGTATTACCACCCTTTTGTCAAGCGTAATAAGCCGCTCGGCGAGCACACCCTGCGCCTCTCTCACTATAACCTTACCCGCAATCAAAAGCGGTCGGTCAAGCCAGGTGTGGTATATCATTCCGCCGTATTTTTCGGTAAGCAGCCTTATATAACCGCCGCTCGAATCCTGACATTTGACCTTAAAGCAGGGCTGGTCGGTGTGAGAGGATACGATGCGAAACGGCGCTTTTCTATTGATAAAGGCGATAAGCGTGCCGCCGCTGACGACGAAATACCTGCCGTCAGGCTTCATTTTTGCAGATATATCCGTAAGCTCGGTAAAGCCTGCCGCTATAAGCTCTCTTTCGGCAAGCGCTCTTGCGTGACAGGGGGTCTTTGCTTCGGATATAAAATCAAGGAAAAATTTTAAGCTTTTTTCGGTATTCATAAAATCTCCATTGCAGTTTTTATATCATAATTTTATATTATTTAAAAATAATTGTCAATAGGGTGTTGAATTTCATAAAGGTTTGTTGTAAAATAATATTACTATTATTAAGGAGTTTTTTATGTCAGAGCTATTAGATTTATGCAATAAGGCTGAATTTTTCAGATATTTTCTTGAAATATCAAAAATCCCGCACGGCTCGGGTAACTGCGGAAAAATTGCCGATTATCTTTGTGATTTCGCCCGTGAGAAGGGGCTTTCATACTACCGTGACGATGCCGACAACCTGCTTATCACAAAGCCTGCATCCAAAGGATATGAAAATCGCCCTGCGGTAATAATTCAAGGGCATACCGATATGGTAGCCGAGAAAACGCCCGAATCAAAGAGAGATATGGCAAAAGAGGGCATAGAAGTGCTTCGCTCGGGCGATTTCCTTTACGCCAAGGACACGACACTCGGCGGCGATGACGGAATAGCGGTGGCGTATGCGCTTTCGATTCTTGCCGACGATTCGCTTAAGCATCCGAAAATAGAGGCGCTTTTCACCTCCGACGAGGAAATAGGTCTTATCGGCGCATCGAAATTCGACACCGAAAGACTTACGGGCAGGACGCTTATAAATATCGACTCAGAGGAGGAGGGTATCTTTACCGTTGGCTGTGCCGGCGGTGTAAGAGTAGATATGCCGCTCCTTGGCGAGCCTAACCGCAGCACGAAGACGGGCGCTTACAGAATTTCTCTTTCGGGACTTCTCGGCGGTCACAGCGGGGTTGAAATTCACAAGGGTCGTGCTAACGCCGCAAAGCTTCTTTCGGAGATTTTACTGTCGGTGGGGACGCTTGAGCTTTCCTCCTTCTGCGGCGGAAATATGGATAATGCAATTATGAGAAGCGCCGAGGCTATCTTCACCTCGGATTTGAATTTCGGCGTTATATCCAAAACAGCCTCGCTTAAGGTGCAGAGCCTAAGAGAAAGCTATCTTGGCAAGGAGGAGGATATCACACTTGTGATTGAGCCTCTCGCAGGCGAATATGCCGTATTTTCAAAAGAGGATACGAGAAGAATTATATCAATGATTGACACTCTCCCCTCCTCGGTAGTCAAAATGAGTGAAAACATTGAGGGCTTACCCGAAAGCTCGGCTAATATAGGCATCGTCAGGATTGACGCTTCTCGATGTGATTCCTTCGTGTCGGTGTCGCTTCGCTCGGAAAACCATGCAGGAAAGCTTGAGCTTCAGGAAAGACTTTCGGAGATATGCGAGCTTTTCGGCTTCGGTATGAATTCAAGAGGCGGCTACCCGGGCTGGGCATACAGAAAGGATTCACCGCTTCGTGATACGGCACACTCGCTCTTTAGGGAAAAATACGGAAAAGAGCCGGAAATCGTTACCATTCACGCAGGTCTTGAATGCGGCATTTTCTCTGATAAAATCGATGGACTTGACTGTATTTCAATAGGACCCGATATGTCGGGAATCCATACAACGGAAGAAAAACTTTCAATTTCTTCCTCAATGAGAGTATATGAATTCGTGTGCGAGCTTCTCGCAAAAATGTAATCAATTGTTTACTAAACGGTGGATAAAATGAACAAAAAGAGATTAAGAAATTATGCTAAGCTTATTGCAAAATCAGGCGCTAACGTGCAGAAGGGGCAGGAGGTAATTATCTCCTGCGAGCTTGACCAGCCCGAATTTGTAAAAATGCTTACCGAGGAATGCTACAAGCTTGGGGCAAAAAGAGTTACCGTAGATTTCAGCTATCAGCCGCTTGAAAAGCTTGACGTAAAATACTGCAAGGAAAAGGTGCTCGGCTCTTTCCTCGATTGGCAGATTGAAAAGTGGAAGTGGCAGGCAGAGGTGCTTCCCGCAAAGATTTATCTTACCTCAGAGGACCCCGACGGACTTCTCGGCGTCAATCAGAAAAAGTACGCTAAGGCAAGGGCAGCAAAGGCGCTTTCCATAAAGCCGATAAGGCGCAGTATGGAAAACCGCTATCAGTGGTGCATTGCAGGCGTAGCAGGCGAAAAATGGGCAAAAAAGGTATTCCCAAATCTCAGAAAGAGTGCAGCCGTTGAGGCGCTTTGGGAGGCTATACTCGACACATCAAGAGTGACCGACGACCCGATAGCAGAGTGGGAAAAGCACAACGAGAGCTTTAAGGAAAGATGCGATTATCTCAACTCGCTTTCGCTTCGCACGCTCGTCTATAAATCAAAAAACGGCACCGACCTTCGGGTAGGTCTTATTCCTGAGGGAATATTCTGCGGTGGCGGTGAGGCTACGCTCGGTACTGATATATTCTTCAACCCGAATATTCCGACCGAGGAGGTATTTACCTCTCCTATGAAGGGCGAGGCTCGGGGGATCGTATATTCCTCTATGCCGCTTTGCTATGACGGACAGATTATTGATAAATTCAGCATACGCTTTGAGGGCGGCAAGGCAGTCGAGGTTCACGCCGAGGTTGGCGAGGAGCTTCTCAAAGAGATTATTTCGCTTGACGAGGGCGCAGGCTATCTTGGCGAGTGCGCTTTAGTTCCCTACTCCTCTCCTATAAGAAAGAGCGGCGTGCTTTTCTATAACACGCTTTACGACGAAAACGCCGTCTGCCATCTTGCGCTTGGAATGGGATATACCAACACGCTTAAGGATTATGAAAAATATACCGACGACGAGGCTCACGAAATCGGTATAAACGACTCTATCAGCCACGTGGATTTTATGATTGGAACTGAGGATTTGTCTATCGTGGGAATTTCCGAGGACGGCACGGAGCATCAGCTTTTCCGTGACGGAGAGTGGGCTATATAAATTGATTTTGGAGGTTGGCTTCTATGACGGAAGAAAAGAAGGAATTAACACCGGAGGAAGAAGAGGAGCTTCGTGCAGCAGAGGTTTTGCGTGTTGCCACGGAGGTGCTTACCAAATATAAGGAAGCTTTTGAGGAGCTTGCAAAATGATGAAAATAGATTTAGAGCTTGCGCTTAAGCTTCACACGCTTCTGACAAAGGCTACGGGCGGTGACGACGGACTTCGAGAGGAGGGGCTTCTTGACGGCGCTTTGAGTATGCCGTATCAGACCTTTGGCGGTATTGAGCTTTATCCTTCCGCCGAGGAAAAGGCGGCGAGGCTTGGTCACTCACTGATTTCAAATCACGCATTCGTTGACGGAAATAAACGCATAGGAATGTTTCTTATGCTGATATTCTTAAGGCTATCGGGTATAGACTTTAAGCCTAGCGTCGACGAGGTGGCAAGAGTAGGCTTTGCCGTAGCGCGCGGCGAGATGGATTACGAGGATTTGCTATCCTGGATAAGGTCTAATAAATAAAAATAGAACCGTTAGCGTGATACTCCGTTAAGAGCGTCCGGCTAACGGTTTTTTATACGGTATTTGATTGCTTTGCCCACTTTCTCACCGCCGTCAATAAGCGACAGCGCCTTAAAGATACTGATAATGCTGTATCCGTGCTTGAATTTCTTGCCCCAGCCTTTATTTATATCGGCAATGCCGAAGCTCTCTAAAAGTCCATCGGGCAAAAGGCGAAGATAGTCCTCGGGCGAGGAAAGCTCGACTATATCCTCTATTCTGTACGGAATACGCTCTATTCGCTCTTTAGTCCTTTTGCGCCCTGCTACTTTGATTTCAATTCCCTCTCGGACGTATTCCTCTACTGCGAGAAAAAGCAATACTACCTTAAGATTTTCGCAGCCAAGGAAATCCCTGATATTGTATAGCTCATAGGCTGCGTCACAAACTCTTTGATGCCGTGGAGACAGGCGCGGCGCAGAGATTTCTCCCCCTTTTAATACCTTGCGGCGGTAACAGCTTTTATACATAGGATATACCACCGTAACGCTGCCGTAGGGCAAAAAGGCTTTAAGCTTGCTTCTCAAATTCTTAAGCGCTCTCGTCTGTATTTCTATGATACCGCTACCATTCTTGATATCGGCTATAAAATCAAGATGCGGTATTTCGTGCTTCGTAATATCGGGCTCAAGGGTGCATTTTAAAATCTTATGCAGGGATTTTTCGGAATAAGTGCCTATCCCGCTCCCTGAAATCTTATCGCCGAGGACACGTAGGCGTGCCTCGGCGAATTTTTCATTTAGACTCAAAAACATTAAATATCTTTATCCATCTTAGCAAGGCTGTACTTTGCCTCGGGATTATAGTAAGCTCTCTTGTACTTGCCTGCATTCTTGGGATTGCAGTCGTTGAGAATGAAGCCGAATATCTTACCCTCAACCGCAACGAGAGAATCAGTAGCACGGCGAACCTCCTTGATATCCGAGTAATCGCATCTTACGGCTACGAGATATCCGTCGACGATATTCGATATTACGCCTGCATCAACAACCTCTCCGATAGGAGGCATATCAAGGATTATGAAATCGTACTCGCTCCTTAATGCCGAAAGAAGCGTAGCCATTGACTGTCCTGAAAGAAGCTCTGAGGGGTTAGGCGGAATCTTACCGCTGAAAAGCACGTGAAGCGAGCTGTCGGGAACGCCGTGAACGAGCTTTTTATAGTCGCTCTCTATTCCCGCAAGAAGCTCGGAAAGTCCAAGTTGCTTCTTTTCCTTGAAGATACGTCCCATAGAGGGGCAGCGCATATCGCACTCAACGAGAAGCGTCTTCTTGCCAAGATTAGCAAGCGAAAGCGCAAGGTTTGCCGATACAAGGCTCTTACCTGCGCCCGAAATAGCGCTGGTAAGAGCAACCGCCTTACCGCTGTCGGCAACGCCTGCTGAGAAGATTACGTTGGTTCTTAAAAGATTGAAGGCTTCGGCAATAGCAAATGGAGCGTTGACCGAGAGAAGCCTGTCGCTGTAATCTCTAGAAGACACGTCGATTCCGTGCACGTGAACCTTCTTCTTGCGCTTTAGCTTACGGCGGGAACTGTTGGAATTTGCCCAGTTGGGAATATTTCCTACGATAGGATAGTTAAAATTATTCTTGATTGAATTCTCGTCGTAAACTACGGTATCAAAGAGCGAAACCACGAAATAAACGAGATAAACAAGGATAGCTATAACCACGGCCGCAAGGATTGCGGTCTTTACGGCAGAGGTCTTTACGGTCTTGACGTTGTCAAGATTGTTGATAGGACCTATAACGGTAAGAAGCGGTGCATTCTCAGCGTTAGCCTCGAGCTTGATAAGCTGAGAGATTACCTCGGGCATTGCCTTTTCGAGTGACGAAACGACGTCGTAGACGAACTCCTTGTTGGCGGAATTTACCGTAACGTAGAATACGAACGAATTATCGTTGCCCTTGCTTGCGGAAATGCATCTTCTGACTGCGTTGACGCAATCGTTCTCGGTGGCAAAGCCGTATTTCTCGGTGAGATTGCCTATACGGACTGCACGGCGCGCAGGCAAATCCTCCGCTACCAGCTCAAGACAGCTGGTAGCAATAGCGGTAGCCGCAGCGGTCTGCGCCTGAGAGGTATAGTCGTACTTGGTAGACGCAGTATTTACCCAGAAGGTAGCCGAGCCCTTGTAGGTAGGCTTTACGGCGATAGCGATATAAGCGCCTGCCGCAACGCCTGCGAGAATCGCTGCTATTATCATAACGATAAAGCATTTTTTTAGCACCTCAAAGAGGCTCTTTAGGGTGATTTCTTTTTCTCTTGTGTTTTCCATAGCAACTCCAATATATTAAAATTTATTGTGTACAAAAGCATTCATTGCGACCCTTGCAGCCTCTTTATCCATATTAACGAAGAGAGCATAAAGCGGTACGCTTTTAAGTATTGAATCCGCAAGCGAAAGCGCCAATTTTGCCGTATCGCTACGCTTCGGAATATATATCTGACTTATAAAGTCGAAGAGAGCCTCGCTTGGCGAGAGCTTAAGTGCAGAATTCGTCTCGGCACGCTTTAAAAAGGCTATTCCGCCGAGCGGAAGCATCTCGTTGACACCGTAGCCCTCCTTGCCTCGCCAGGGGGTTGCGCAGGCATAGACCTTGCCGTCTATTATTCTGAGAATGGGCTTGTCCCCGTTGAGTATATGCACTCTGTCGCCAAACTCACGAAGCCAGAGCGAAAGATGCGTGGTCTTGCCGACGCCGCTTCTTGCTGTGACAGCATAGGCTACGCCGTCAAGCGCTATTACTGCGCCGTGAAATACGAACGCCGAATAAAGCGGAAGCTCCTCGCCTATGCTGCGGAATACGGCGCTTGCCTCAAGATACTGCCTGTCCATAGGCTCGGGAAGAAGCGAAAGCTCCGCTTGCATCTGCTCCTCGGTTGCCGATACCTCAAAAAGAGGCTCCTTATCAGTAAGATAATCCTTAGCTATATACGGAAGATATCCATACTGATTGTCTATTGCGATGGGAAGGCTTGCGATTTCTATTTTAATCACTTCTCTACCTCCCTTAATTCCGCATTTATGAAATAATCGTTGCTGCCCGCTACAGTTATGAGCGAGAACTGCTCTCTCGTACCGCTATACTCTATTCTCTCAAGAGAGCTACAGCCAAGGAAAGCTCCGACACCTACCGAATAAAGCGAGGTCGGCGCTGCCACAGCTCCAAGCGAGGTACAGCCCGAGAATGCGCCTGTTAAAATTGAGCGCACGCCGTAGGGCAGGTCTATTCTCGAAAGCGAGGTGCAATTAAGAAATGCGTGTGTGGGGATATCCTTAAGGGTGGAAGAAATTCTTACGTTCCTTAAAACGCTGCAATCCTCAAACGCATTATTTCCAAGCGTCACGAGCGACGCACCCATATCCACGTCGGTGAGCGATATGCACCAGTAAAAGGCGCTCTCACCTATAAAGGTGAGCGTATCGGGGAAAATTGCTCGCTCAAGGCTCTCGCAAAGAAGAAACGCCTGCGCCTCAACCCTCTCGATTTTATCACCGAAATCAATATTTGAAAGAAGCGTACAGCCTGCAAATGCGCTATCGCCTATTACTCTCAGCTCCGTCGGCAAATCAACCGATTCCAGCTTAGAGCAATTTACAAAAGCACCCGAGCCTATTCTCTCGATGCCGTCGCTAAGGCGGACTGAGGTAAGACCTGAGCAACCCGAAAATGCATAAGCGCCGAGGTAATATTCAAGCGACGAAAGGTCTGCTGATGTAAGTCCCGTGCAGCCTGCAAACGCATAGTCACCAAGGCTTCTTACGGAGGAGAGCTTTACATTTGACAAGCCCTCGCAATTATAAAAAGCGTACTCTCCGATATTATGAAGCGGGCCTGTGAAGCTAAAATCCGAAAGCTTAGCGCAGCCGAGAAATGCGCTGTCGCCTACCGTCTTCAAGGCTTTTGCCTTAAATTCCTTAAGCGACTCACAGCCGTAAAAGGCAAAATACTGAACCTCTGTAAGCGCATTTAGCAAATTGATATATTCAAGCGCCGAGCAATCGCCAAACGCCTCTGAGCGTATTACCGATATACCCGAGTGAAGTGTAACCGAGGTAAGCGCCGTACAGCCTCGGCAGATTCCCTCGGGAACGAAATCAATACCCTTACCGATAGTAAGACTTTCAAGTGACGTTGCTCTCTGAAATACGTAGCGCCCTACCGAATTAACCGTATCGGGTATGAAAAATTCAGCAATTCCGCTGTCGGCAAAGGCGTAATCGCCTATAACCTTAAGCGTAGGGGGCATATGAACCTCTATAAGCGAGGTCGTGTAGCTAAATGCACTGACACCGATTTCGGTAATTCCTCTACCGAGTGTCACCTGCTTTAGCGAGGTGCATTCGCTGAAAGCGTAGGGCGGAAGCGCTCCTACCGAGCCGGGAACCGTGATTTCCTCTATTCCGTCACAGCCCATAAAGCTATATGCTCCAAGATGCTTAAGAGCTTCGGGCAGGTCGACGCTCTTAAGGACGTCACAGCCGCAAAAGGCGTATTCGCCGATTTCAGCTACGCTACCGGGAATCTCTGCCTTTTCAAGAAAGGCGCATTTATAAAATGCGTAATCGTCTATAACTGTAACACTATCGGGAATAGCAACCTCAATAAGCTCGTATTCAAGAGCGAACGCCGAGGATACCGTCTTTACCGTATTTGGCAAGGTAACCGAAAATCCAAGCGTACGTACGACGCTAGCTCCGCCTACCGTCATTTCTCTGGTCACAAGCTTTGAATTTTCGGTAGCCACACGGTCGCCTGCGGAATTATACGGCGGATTATACTTAATTAATATACCGTCACCCACGACAACGAACTCGCTCTTGTCGGAGGTCAAATACGGAGTTGCAAAGAATGCCTGTCCGCCGATTTTCCCAAGACTTGTCGGGATATTGATATCCGAAAGCTGTAAGCAGTTGTAAAAGGCAAATTCGCCTATTTCGGTAACCCCGCCGTGCAGGGATACGCTCTTTATGAACTCCGAATTGACGAATGCGTAGGGAGCTATTTTGTCGACCGTATCAGGGACTGCGTAGCTCGAAACCTCCGCCTTAGGCGGAAGCTTAAGCACGGCACGCTCCGATATTCCAATCAGAACGCCACCCTCGCAGGAATAATTGGGATTTGATTTATCTACCGTAATGGAAGCCAAGACGTCGCAATCATAAAATACTCTGTCGCCAAGAGCCTTAACCATACCGAGCGATACTGCGGTGAGCTTCGGGCAATATTCAAAAACGAAGCTTCCAAAGCTGTGCTCCCCCGACGAAGAAAACTGAGTCAGCTCCTCGCAATAGGAAAACGCACCGTCGCCTATATAGAAGCTCGCCCCCTCCGGCACTGCGATTTCCGTAAGCGCCTTGCAGGCAGAAAAGGAAGCCGTACCGATTACCTCAAGTGAAGCAGGCAGAGAAATTTTCTTAAGCGCTCTGCAATCGTAAAAGCTATAAGAACCGATTTCAAGGAGCGTCGACGGCAGATCTAGCGCCGAAATGCCCGTACATTCCGAAAAGCAGGCATCGCCAAGTGATAAAAGTCCGTCGTTAAGATTAACCGTGCTAAGCTCGGTGCACTTACTGAAGGCATCTTTGCCTATGCGCTTTGTAAACATACCAAGCGTGAGTGAAACGATTTCGGCATCAGAAAATGCCTCTTCACCAACAGACGACACGCTCCTGCCCTCAATTGCGGTGGGCAGAGTAAGGACACTATCCGTCCCGAGATATCCGACTATTTCACAAGTGCCGTCATCAAGCACCGTATATTGATAATCCTCAAAAATGAACACCTCACGCTCACCACGGCCCTCAATTCCGCAAAGCGAAACGAGCGCCACGCCGACTAAAAAAAGAATGAACGCAGCAATCATAGACAGAAGAATTTTCTTGTCCTTCAGTATATTTCTCATTTAACTCCGAGCGTACACGCAGGCACGCATTATATTTATTTTCATTTTATTATAACGCCTTTTAAATATTTTGTCAACTCCTTTACACCCTTTTTCAATAATTTTACATTTTTAATAGATAATTTGCATAAACCGTGGGGGCTTTGCAAAGACTAGCCTTGAATAAAAAAGAAAGGACTTGAAAAATGAAAAAAGCACTCACTCTTACCCTTATTCTCACGCTTTTGCTCTCGGTATTCTCGCTTTCCCTATCCGCTTTCGGCTTCGGCTCGGGTGTTGCCGTAATAGCAAACGACGTAAAAATGATTAAAACCGGACTTATCGGGCAAAAGCTCTGCTTCACCGAAACCGATTTCAAAACCGCACTTTCAATTCCAAGCTTTGATAAAATAACCGTCACCTCCCTGCCAAGCTCAGAGGACGGAACGCTGATGCTCGGTCAAAGGCGCTTAAGCGAGGGGGCGGCTGTCAGAAGAAGAAATATCGCTTCGCTGAGCTTTGTTCCCGCAAGCGGCGAGGTTACCGAAGCTTATTTTGAATTCAGCTGCGACTCCTATGCGGGGGGCGCAAGCATCGGCTGTACGCTGAAATTCATTGATAAAATCAACTACGCACCGACAATTGAAGGAATAAGCGAGGAGGCGCTTTCCTATACCACACAAAGAGAAATTTCGGTATTCGGCGAGCTTAGCGCCAAGGATAAGGAGGGCGACGAGCTTGAATTTATCATAGTATCCTACCCGAAAAGCGGCACGCTTACTACCTCGGGCGAGGGCGGCGCTTCCTTCAGATATACTCCGAATACGGGTTTTTCGGGAAAGGATAGCTTCATTTACGTAGCACGTGACGAATACGGAAACTTTTCAAAGTGTGCTACCGTAAATCTTAAAATCACCGAAAGAATGAGCGAAATCGTCTACGTGGATATGCTCTCCTCACCTGCTTACAACGCCTCGGTTGCTATGACGGGAATGGGTATTATGTCGGGCTACCGAATGGGCGACGATATGTATTTTAATCCCGAGGGGACGGTGACGAGAGCGGAATTTGTGGCAATGGCTATGAAGGCTGTCGGCATCAGCGCCGACAAGTCCCGAGCTACGAGCTTCTTTGATGACGATTCCTCAATACCGAAGTCGCTCGCTCCCTACGTCGCTATGGCGCAAAGGGAAGGTATAATTAACGGCTCGTTTGACGGCAAGGGGCTTTATTTCAGACCTAACGACGCCATTACCAACTGCGAGGCTGCAATAATTATGGCTAATCTGCTGGAAATATCCGACGTTACAGCGGGGGCGGATATCGTAAATATCAGCTCAGTGCCTGTATTTGCAAGAGGTCACTACGGCGCTATGTATCAAGCCGGAATCTTTGACGAGGGCACGCTTGCTCCACGTGACGCCGTAAACAGAGAAAGCGCCTGCGAATACCTTTACAGGCTTTCGGCTTATAAGGGATAATTTTTAAAAACCATAAAAAGCAACAAGCTCGGATTGCGCCGTTTTGAGGCAATTACCGAGCTTGTTTGCATATAATTATTTACATAACGCTTATTTAATTAATCCCTTAATTTCCTTTGCAATAGCCTGCGGTAAATCCGACGGTATGACACCGTATTCCGACAGCTCAAGCGAAAGTCTGTCTGCCGCAGCTCCGTGAAGATAAGCCGCCGAGGCAACCGCCTCGCTATCGTTTTTTGGCTTTTGGGCAAGCAGTGCGCCGATTAGCCCCGAAAGCACGTCGCCGCTTCCCGCCTTGGCAAGAGCCGACGAGCCGCTGGTGTTTATAAAGAGCCTGTCGCCACCGTATACAAGCGTACCCGTACCCTTAAGCAAAAGCACGTGATTTGCATTACTGCCCTTGATTTCGGAATAAAACCGCTTTACTGCGGATATTCTCTCCTCGGCGCCCTTTGGAATATCAAGCCCCGACAGTCTTGAAAATTCAAGCGGATGCGGCGTAAGAATTACCCTGCGCCTTGAATTTTTGATTGCATCTATTGCTCGTTCTCTATCAAGTGCAAGCGAATTTATCGCATCGGCGTCGATAAGAATAAATCCGCCGTCGGTATTCATAAGCTCGTAAAGCAACAGACAAAGCTCCTTCGACGCCTCGCACCCGCAGCCTATTACTACATTCCTGAGAGCCTCGTCCGACGCGGCAAGCGCCTCTATATCCTCTTTTTTCATTTCGGAAAACGGCTTTCTCTCCTTATAGAGCGCTTCGGGAAATTTAAGCTTCAAAAGCTTATTAACCTCGCTTACGCTGACGAGCGTGGCGTATCCTACGCCGCCCCTGAGCGCCGCCTCAAGCGCAAGCGCAGCAGCGCCGAAATATTTTAAGCTACCGACGAAAAGCGATATTCTGCCAAAGCTTGCTTTGTTCGAATCCTTTACTCTTTTAGGCAGAGCGCCTCTTACCAGCTCCTCGTCTATTGAAATTATCCTGTCATTTTTCGGGGTATCCATAAGGTTCTCCTTAATGCTGATGGATTTATTTTAGCACAGGCGGCAGAGATTTTCAATAAAAAACTTTACATTGCTCTGAAAATATGTTAAAATTAAATAAAAAAGGGGTGAGCTCCAATATGAATAAAAAAATTATCGTTACCATAGCACGCCAATACGGCAGCGGCGGCCGTGAAATCGGCGAGCGCCTTGCTAAGCTTCTTAATATACCGCTTTACGACAAAGAGCTTATTACAGAGGCGGCAAGCAAGGGCAATCTCAACGAGGATGTTATAAAGCTCACCGAGGAATCGGCGGCAAACAGCCTTCTTTACACTCTGGCTATGGGCTCCAACATAGCTGGCGCAGGTCCGCATTTCGGATACAGAATGCCGATAAACGACAAGCTTTTCATTCTTCAGTCCGAGGCGATAAAGGAATTTGCCGAGCGTGGCAGCGCAGTAATAATAGGCAGATGCGCCGACTACGTTTTGCGTGAGGAGGAAAATCTTTTCAGAGTATTTATTTACGGCGACCTTGAGCACAGGCGTGCAAGAGTTGCCGAGCGCCATCCTGAGGTAAAATCCTCAGCCGTAGTCGACCTTATAAGCAAGACCGACAAGCGCCGTGCTTCCTACTATAATTTCTACACGGGCAATAAGTGGGGCAAGTACGACAATTACGATATTGCGGTAAATTCCTCTACTCTCGGCGTTGAGGGTACGGCAGAGCTGCTTTACCGCTGCATCAAGTCTTTTATTGAGGAATAGTCCACGGGGGTTTTGAGAATATGAGGAGGCTTTTGCTTCTTATTCGGGCGAACGTAGTGACGCTTATTGCGTTTTCGCTTGCATTAATCACCGCATTTTTCGTGCCGCCGGACGGTGAATATATCGGGTATTTTGATTTTAAGACGTTATGCTGTCTTTTTACGGTGCTTTGCGTGGTGTGCGCCCTGAAAAACGTAAGATTTTTCTACACAGTCGCAGAAAAAATAGTAAAGCGCTTTAAAAATGCAAGGCTTGCGGTAATCGCACTTATTTACATAACCTTTATAGGCTCGATGCTTATAGCCAACGATATGGCGCTTCTGACCTTTTTGCCGCTCGGATATTTCGTCCTTATCAGCGCAAAAAAGGAAAAGTATATGTGCGTCACCTTTATTCTGCAGAATATCGCCGCAAATCTCGGCGGTATGCTGACGCCCTTTGGCAATCCGCAAAATCTTTATCTTTATTCTAAGTTTAACATTCCGGACGGCGAATTTATGCTGATAATGCTGCCGCCGTTTCTGCTCTCGATAGCGCTTATCACTCTGTGCGCTATTATCTTCGTAAAGCCTGAGCCGCTTGAATTTTCGGGAATTGAAAGACGGCTTCCCAGAGGCAAGGTTGCTATTTATCTTTTGCTTTTCTTGCTCTCGATTATATGCGTATTCAAGTTTATACCCTACTGGATTGCGCTTATTGTCGTGCCGATTATCCTTATAATGGACAGAGGCGCACTGCTTAAAGTTGACTACGGACTGCTTCTTACCTTCGTATTTTTCTTCATTTTTGCAGGAAATATGGCAAGAATCGGGGCGGTGCGTGAGCTTTTCTCGTTTCTGCTTGAAAAAAGCACGCTGCTGTTCTCTGCTCTTAGTTGTCAGGTGATAAGCAACGTGCCGTCGGCTATACTGCTCTCGCAATTCACCGACAATTATAAGGAGCTTTTGCTCGGTGTGAATATCGGCGGCTGTGGCACGCTCATATCCTCGCTCGCAAGCCTTATTACCTTCAGAGAATACGCCTCGCACAATCCTAAGGGAGCGGGAAAATATATACTGGTATTCTCGCTTTTCAATTTTGCTTTCCTTGCTATTTTGCTGGGATTTTGCTTTATATTTATATAATTCAAAAAATAAAAACGCTTACGGAGCGAATGCCGTAAGCGTTTTTTGTTTTCTATTCGCAATAGCTGCCGATTACGGCAAAGCGTACCTCTAGTCAAGCTTAAGAATAGCTGCGGCGGTGCGTACGCCGTCGGCGGCGCTTGATACGATACCGCCCGAATAGCCTGCGCCCTCGCCTATCGGGTAAAGTCCCTTTACCGTAGGACATTCACGGCTGATTTCCTCTCTTAAAATCCTGACGGGGGAGGTAGAGCGTGTTTCCGGGCCTGTAAGGACTGCCGTCGGCAGATTGAAGCCCGAAAGCCATTTATCAAATTCAAAAATTCCCTCTCTTAAGGAATCGGTAACGAAATCGGGAAGATAGGCTTCGGGCGATACCCTCCTTACGCCTATGCTATAGCTTGGCTTCACCTCGGTAAAATCGGATACGGCAGGACGGCTACTTAGAAAATCATCCATTCTGATGGCGGGAGCAGTATAGTCCTCGCCGCAAAGTCTGAATGCACGCTCCTCTATTTTACGCTGGATTTCAAAGCCTGCAAGCGGGTGGTCGGACTTGAAATCGTCGGGAGTGAGCGACACTAAATGAGCGGCGTTTGAATTATCTGCCATTCGGCTGTACTCGCTCATTCCGTTGGTGACGACGCCGCCCACGCTTCCTGCGGCGGGCACTACGACACCGCCCGGGCACATACAGAAGCTGTAAACGCTTCTCCCCGACGGAAGATGCGACACCAAATGATAGCTTGCCGTACCGAGCGACGACGCAAGAGGAGCGTCCTTATAAATAAGCTTATTTATATATTCTCTCGGATGCTCTATTCTGACACCTATTCCAAAGGGGCGCTGCTGCATTGGAATTTGCTTGCTGTAAAGCATAGAAAAGGTATCTCTTGCGCTATGCCCGATAGCCAAAAGCAGCCTGTCGGTATCAATTCGCTCGGTCTTGCCCTCACGCTCAAATATACAAGCTGAAAGCGCACCGTCCTTGATTATTAAATCGGTAAGCCTCGCACCAAAGATAAATTTGCCGCCAAGGCTTATTATCCTTTCCCTGATTTTTGAGACGAGCAGAGGCAGCTTATCTGTGCCAAGGTGAGCGCCCTTGGTATAGAGTATATCCTCGTCAGCGCCTACACGGACAAGCTCGCATAGAACCTTGTAATTGTACTTATCTCTTGCGCCGAATTTCAGCTTACCGTCGGAAAACGCACCTGCGCCTCCCTCACCGAACTGGGCGTTGGAATTTGGGGAAAATTCCCCGCTTTTGAAAAATTTACTAACGCTTCTTTGCCTTAAATCAATCCTCTCGCCACGCTCAAGAATTATCGGGCATTCACCTGCCTCGGCAAGCACCAGCGCTGAGAAAAGCCCCGCAGGGCCTGCGCCTACTACGACGGGATAGGTTGGCTTTTCGGTCGGGGTGATTTTTAGGGGTGAAAACTCGTAGGGTGAGACACGCTTTCTTATCTTAAGAAGCCCAGCCCTTCGCTCGTCGGACACCGAAAAGGCGACGGAGAGCTTATAGACGTACACCGAATCATCAAGCTTCAATTCCTTTTTTAAAATCTCAAGCGACAAAATTTCGGAGGGCGGAAAGCCTAGACTTTTTGAAATTTCGCTTTTTATGTCCTCTGTATTATAACCTATATTTACATTTATATCGGTTTTTACCAAGCTTACCCCTCCTTTCATTTAAGATGGTATTTGATTATTATTGCAAAATTTCTATTATATTTCTTAATATACATTCTACTCTTTTTTTGTCGCTATGTCAAGTTAATATCGGCGGTTTTTTATGATAGCTTTTATGAATAAAATCGTATTTTTTAGAAAACATATTCACAAGGAACAAGAAAGAAAGCGAGGCTTTATTTATGAAAAGGATAATTCTTAGCGTTTTAATTCTATGTATTGCTCTGTCCTCTCTCGTTGCTTGCGGCGGTATGGGAGGCGACGAGGTATCGGTATTTTACTACACTTACAGCGACACCTACATTTCGAGCGTAAGAGGCGCTATGGACAAGGCGTTCACCAATGCGGGAATAAAATACAACAATTACGATGCAAACAGTAATCAGTCAACCCAAACCGAGCAGGTGGACACGGCGATTGCAAAGGGCTCGAAGATGCTGGTTGTAAATATAGTTGATACGGGAAGTGACGACGCAAGTCAGGCTATCGTAGAAAAAGCAAGGCGAGCCGATATTCCCTTAATATTCTTTAACCGCTCGGTATCCGAAAGCGTGGTAAAATCCTACGATAAATGCGTATTCGTGGGAACCGATTACGAGATGGCGGGTCATTTGCAGGGTGAGCTTATAGGCAATTATCTTCTTGAAAATTACAAGTCGTACGACTTAAACGGCGACGGCGTTATAAGCTACGTTATGTTCAAAGGTCAGCAGGGCAACCTTGAGGCGGAGGCGAGAACTAAGTACGCAGTTGAGGACGCAAACGCTATTCTTACCAAGGCAGGAAAGTCTAAGCTGAAATTTTACGACGGCAACAATCAAAGCGGATATCTGGTAGACCAGGGCGGAAACTGGTCGGCGCAGGCATCAAACGATTATATGAAAACTATTCTCTCCAAGTATTCCGAGAAAAACGGCAATATGGTAGAGCTTGTAATTGCCAACAACGATGAAATGGCGCTTGGAGCGATTTCGGCGCTTAACGAGGCGGGCTACAACAAGTCGGGCAGCAAGCTTATCCCCGTATTCGGCATTGACGCTACCGAGGCTGCAAGAGCAAAAATCAACGACGGTGCTATGTCGGGCACGATAAGACAGGACGGCGAGGGCATGGCTAACACGATAGCCAAAATTGCAGAAAACTTTATCTCGGGCTCAGATGCATTTTCGGAAATTGACAAGGACAATCTCGTCGGCAATTGGCGAGTAAATATTCCCTACTCGGTATTTACCGCAGATACGGACGGTGAAAAATAAGATATGTCAACCGCTCTGCTTAAAATGGAAGGGATTACAAAGTCCTTCCCCGGTGTCCGAGCGCTTGACGGTGTAAGCCTTACGGTAAAGGCAGGAAGCGTACACGCCCTTATGGGCGAAAACGGCGCAGGAAAGTCCACTTTAATGAAATGCCTTTTCGGCGTGTACTCTATGGATGAGGGAAGAATTTATCTCGACGGCAAGGAGGTAAGCTTCAAAAACCCAAAGGACGCACTTCTGGCAGGTGTGGCAATGGTGCATCAGGAGCTTAATCAGGCAAGCACGAGAAGCGTCAGCGACAATATGTGGCTTGGCAGATTTATAAGGGTAAATAAATATCTTCCCTTTACCTCGGACAAAAAAATGGTCGAAAAAACCAAAAGGATATTTGAAAAGCTGAAGCTTGATATAGACCCTAGCGTGAAAATCGGCTCGCTTTCGATATCGAAGCGGCAGATGGTGGAGATTGCTAAGGCTATTTCTTACGATGCGAAGGTAATAGTTTTTGACGAGCCTACCTCCTCGCTCAATGAAAAGGAGGCCGAGAGGCTTTTCGATATCATAAATATGCTCCGTGACGAGGGCTGCGCAATTATATATATTTCTCACAAGATGGAGGAAATACTCAGGATTTCCGACGAGGTTACGGTGATGCGTGACGGCAAGCACGTTGCAACGAGACCTGCCGAGGAGCTTTCTACCAACGAAATAATAAGGCTTATGGTAGGCAGAGAGCTTACGCAGAGGTATCCTTCAAGAAAGGGCGAGAGCAGCGGCGAGCTTTTGCGCGTCGAGGGCTTATCAAGCAGCTACAACCACCTGCATGACGTGAGCTTCACTCTTAAAAAGGGGGAAATTCTCGGTGTCGCAGGTCTTGACGGCGCAGGCAGAAGCGAGCTTCTTGAAAATCTTTTCGGGCTTTCCACACGAAGCGACGGCAGGATATTCCTTTCGGGTAAGGAAATTAAAAATCAAAATCCAAAGGATTCTATTAAAAACGGCTTTGCGCTGGTTACCGAGGACAGACGTGCATCCGGCATATTCGGCATTCTCAGCATCACCGAAAACACGGTAATTTCCTCACTTAAGGACTACTCAAGGCTAGGTTTTCTTGTGGGCGCAAAAATGCGCTCGGCGACCGATTCGTATATTAAAGCGCTGAGAATAAAGACGCCCTCACGAAACACTAAGATACGGCTTTTATCGGGCGGAAATCAGCAAAAGGTTATCTTCGCAAGATGGATGCTGACGCATCCTACGGTGCTTCTTCTCGACGAGCCGACGAGGGGCATTGACGTGCTTGCAAAATACGAAATTTACGAGCTTATTCTGAAGCTCGCCGACGAGGGACACGGAGTAATACTCGTATCCTCCGAGATGCCCGAGCTTATGGGACTTTGCGACAGAATACTCGTAATGAGCGGCGGCAGGCTGGCGGGCGAGGTCGGCAAAAACGCATCAAGCGAAAGAATACTTGAGCTTTGCACAAAATACGTTTAGCGTAAGGAATTTAAAATGGATAAGAAAAACGGCATAAAGGACAAAATCAGCGGCGCATTTCACGGAATGGGCAACAATATAAAGGCGAGGGCAGATAAATTCCGAGGCCTCTCACGGGACGAAAAGAGACGAACCGTCACAGACCTTTTGCTAAATAACGCAATGTTCATAATAATCTTCCTGTCGGTGGTTGTAATAACTATCTTACAGCCAAGGTTTTTATCGGTGGCTTCTATTGTGAATATAATTTCGCTGACGGCATCAAGGCTGCCTATTGCGCTTGGAATTGCGGGAGCTATCGTGCTTACAGGTACCGATATTTCGGCAGGCCGTGCCGTAGGACTTACCGCCTGCATTACCGCATCTCTCTTACAGAGTGCAGGATATGCAAACGCTATGTTTCCGGGGGTATCTCCTTTACCGATAATTCTCGTCGTGCTAATCGTATGTATAGTTGGCGCTGTGATAGGACTGGTAAACGGATTTTTCGTAGCAAAATTCAAGCTTCACCCATTTATCGTAACCCTTTCAACACAGCTGATTATCTACGGAATTGTACTTCTTTATTTACAAATTGGCGGAAACGGCGGTCAAACTCTCTCGGGACTTAGCCCGAAATATTTGGAATTCGTAGCAGGAAAGCTTTTCACGGTAGGCGGCATTGCGGTGCCTAAATACGTGCTTTACGCTATCATTCTTACCGTGATAATGTGGATTATCTGGAACAAGACGGCATTCGGAAAAAATATGTTTGCCGTGGGCGCAAACGAGGAGGCTGCGGCGGTATCCGGCGTAAACGTATTCAAGACGGTAGTCGGCGTATTTATTCTTGCGGGAATTATGTATGCGCTGACGGGATTTATCGAGGGTGCAAGAATCGGCTCCAGTGCATCCTATACGGGACTTAATTACGAGAGTGATGCTATTGCCTCATGCGTAATAGGCGGCGTTTCCTTCGTCGGCGGTACGGGAAAAATCGGCGGAATCGTAGTCGGAGTTCTGCTTTTGCAGATAATATTCGTCGGACTTAACTTTCTATCGGTTGACCAAAATCTTCTCTATATAATTAAAGGACTTATAATTCTGCTTGCCTGCGCTATCGATATGAGAAAATATCTTAAGAGAAGATAAGAGGGATTATGGATAATAATAACAAAAACGGAATTTACAGCAATATAAAAATGTCGAAAAGAGCCGCTGATATTATCGTTGCGTCGATTGCACTGATTTTGCTTTCGTTCATTATGGTTGCGATTTTCATAAGCCTCTGAATCGCTTATTATTAAGCCGTAAAAAAAGAAAAACGGGATAGAAGCTGCCAAAGCAGTGCTATCTCGTTTTATCTATATAAAAAATTACCAATAAAGCTTCCAATCGGGGTCAAGCATACGGTGAAGCGCCTCCATATAGAAGTAGTCGCCCCATATGTTCATTTCGTCGACGCCATTGTTCTGCGGCTTGCCGTAGGTAGCGTGGAGCAGAAGTCCGTTGGATTCGGGGATATCCTTAGTGAGATAATTGTCTATAAGAGAATTCATAATCCTTTTCGTCGCATTGACGTAAATTCTGCGCAAGGGGTCGGACTCGTCCATATACTTGATTCCCTCAAGCATAGCGCAAAGCACGATAGCGCAGGAGGAGGAATCCCTAGGCTCGTCATCGCCGTCGGTGAAGCTCAAATCCCAGAACGCAACGTAATCCTCGGGAAGATAATTGAGGAAATAGTTGGTGGTTGCCTTGAAGGTATTAAGTGCTTTTTCGTTCTTTTTGTAAATATAAGTAAGCAAAGGACCGTAGCTTCCCCAGCTCTGTCCTCTTGCCCAAGCCGAGTTGTCGTTAGCGCCCTGGTGGGTAGCTCCACGAAGCGGCTTGCAGGTGTTAAAGTCGAAATAATAGGTGTGGTAGGTGCTTGCGTCCTCACGGCAGACAAGGTCTATCGTGGTGTTGAAATGGGTGTAGGCTATTTCGTCGTACTTCTTATCGCCCGTAACCTCGCTTGCCCAGTAAAGCAGCGGAATATTAAGCAGGCAGTCGACGATAAGCCTGAAATTGTCCTCTGCGCCTATCTTGCCCCACGCCTGAATGAAGCCGCCCTTCTCGTGGTATCTCGTAATAAGGTTATCGGCGGCGAGTATTGCCGCACGCTTAGCGTCCTCATTTCCCGTAAGCTTGTACGCTGCAACGCAGGAGGGTATGTAGAGGAAGCCCATATCGTGGTGGTTGACACCGAGCTTTTCCTCTATTCTCTTAAGATGCGAGGGGACGTGATGCCGGGTTATTACCTTTTTGTATTTTTCGTCGCCCGTAAGCTCATAGGCATGCCAGAGTATTCCCGTCCAGAAGCCCGTATTCCATCCGCGGTTGTTCTCTACCGCAGGATATACGTTGTTGACGCTTGCGTGCTCGGGAAACAAATCGGTAAAGGTAGGAAGCGCAAAATCAATCTTCTTGATAGCCTCCTTAAGCGCATATTCAAGCTTATCCTTCGGAAGCTCAAAATCAGCGTATCTTTCGGGATTTTTGATTTCGGGAATTTTAACGCTCATAGCCACACTCCTCAATAATGAAATAACTTTTTAGATTGATATTTAGGCTCGCAGGTAAGATTAAGACCAAGCTTTCTGAAGGTTGAGGTATCAACCTGCGAGAGAATAACCGTCGAATGAACCTCGGAATATTTAAGCAAGGGCAAAGACTCCATAGCCCGCCTTGAAGCCTCGTCGGTAACCGCCGATATAGAAAGCGCTATAAGCACCTCGTCGGTATGAAGCCTCGGATTGTGATTGCCGAGATTTTCAGTCTTAAGCTTCTGTATAGGTCTTAAAATTTCCTCGGAAATTATATCCTTTTCCTTGGCAATTCCCGCAAGCGCCTTGAGCGCATTAAGCAGCGCAGCGCTGGAAGCGCCGAGCAACGACGAGGTCTTTCCCGTCGCTATGCGGCCGTCGGCAAGCTCTATTGCTACTGCGGGAGCTTCGGTCTTTTGCTCCTTTTTAAGCGCCGCATCGACGCAGGGGCGGATATCCCTTGCATTTATAGAAAGCTGCTGCATCAGAAGCTCTATCTTATGCACCTCAATCTCGCTTCCCGAGCCCTTTCTCAGGTTGCAAAGCGCATTGTAGTATCTTCTTACGATTTCGCCCTTAGCAGCATCGCAGACTGCTTCGTCGTCAAAGATTCCGAAGCCTACCATATTTACGCCCATATCCGTCGGCGACTTATAGGGACACTCGCCGAGAATTCCCGTCAGCATCGAGCGAAGCACGGGGAAAACCTCGACGTCACGGTTATAGTTTACCGTAGTCTTGCCGTACGCCTCAAGGTGGAAGGGGTCTATCATATTTACGTCGTTTAAATCGGCAGTAGCCGCCTCGTAGGCAAGATTAACGGGGTGCGAAAGCGGTATATTCCAGACGGGGAAGGTCTCAAACTTAGCATAGCCAGACTTTATTCTCTGCTTGCTCTCGTGATAAATCTGCGAAAGGCAGGTAGCCATTTTACCCGAGCCGGGTCCCGGAGCTGTAACCACCACGAGTGAGCGTGAGGTAGCGGCGTATTCGTTCATACCGAAGCCACGGTCGGAAACTATCGTATTTATATCGTAGGGGTAACCGTCGATTGCGTAGTGCTTATACACCTTGATGCCAAGCTTCTCAAGCTTCATTCTGAAGGCTTCTGCAATTGGATTTTCCTTGTATCTCGTCATAACGACCGAGCCGACGTAAAGTCCGTAGCCTCGGAATGCGTCAATAAGACGCAGAACGTCGAGGTCATAGGTGATACCGAGGTCGCCCCTCACCTTATTCTTCTCTATATCGGCGGTATTAATAGCTATAATTATTTCAGCCTCGTCCTTAAGCTCTATCAGCATCTTGATTTTGCTGTCGGGAGCGAAGCCCGGGAGAACTCTTGACGCATGGAAGTCGTCAAAAAGCTTGCCGCCAAACTCAAGATAAAGCTTGCCGCCAAACATTTCTATTCTCTCTTTAATTCTCTTGCTTTGAAGCTTAAGATATTTTTCATTATCAAAGCCGATTTTCTGCATTATATCACCCTCTCGACAAAAACAATACACATTTATTTTACCATAATGCATAATTTAAATCAAGGCTATTTTCGCATTTTCGAGGGGGCAAAGTGTACGAATTTCTGCGCTTTTGTTTAGCGCATTTTTATAAATGTAATATGTTTACAAAATATTTATTGTTTTTGGCGCTCTGAAATGTTAAAATAAATAAAAACTTTGAGAACTTCAAGAGGTTATAATTTATGAACGATAATAAGAACGGCAGAGATTTCTCAAGCTCGGATTTCGTTTCTGACGCCGGTGAGGAGAAAAGCAGATACTCCCCCGACGAAAGCGAATCGGGAAAGGCTGACGGATACGGCTCGGATAGCGGTGCTTCCGTCGGTGATAACGCAGGATCTTCGGGAAGGACGGATTTTTTGCGTGACGGCGCAAAGGAAAATTACGGATATTCGGGAAACCAGCAGTCCTATCAGGATTTCGGAGATTTCCGCAGATGGGATAGCTTCTCGCTTGACGAGGAAAAGCGGGCTAAGGCAAAATTCTCAAGATTTTTCTTAGCTTCCTTTATCTATCTTCTGGTTGCGAATATTTTTATGATTGCAGCGCAGCTCCTTATCGGGCTTACGCAACCGCAAGACGTAGCCGAGGTGCTTTTGAACAGTCCCACCGTAATTCTTACGCTTAATTCGATAGTGCTTTATGCGATAGGATTTCCTATTCTCTACCTCATAATAAGGAAAATGAGCTTCGTGCCGAGGCGCAAGTCAAGGCTTTCGGTAAAGGACCTTTTCGTATACCTGCTTATCGGCGAGGCGCTTATGTATATAGGCTCGCTCGTAGCCTCGACTGTAATGGGCTACTTTGACGCTATATTCGGAGCGGAAAACAGCAACGAGGTCGTAGACACGGTGACGAGCGCTCCCATCTGGCTCGTTATAATAGTTGCCTGCGTGCTTGCGCCTATATTTGAGGAGCTTATATTCAGAAAGCTGCTTATGGATAGGCTCGGCGCTTACGGAGACAGAATGATTATACTCGTGTCGGCTCTCGCATTTGCGTTCCTTCACGGCAATCTGCATCAGTTCTTCTACTCCTTTACGCTCGGACTTTTACTTGCCTTCATTTATTCGAGGACGGGCAGAGTTATTTATCCGATTATTATACACGCAGCCGTAAATACTCTCGGCTCGGTGCTGCCGATTTTAGCGCTTCCGCATATGGAGAAGCTTGAATCGCTTATCCCTATGATGGAGCAGGCTATGGCTGACGGTCAGAACGAGGCACTCTCGCAGATGATTGCCGAAAATCTCGGCTCTATACTCGTAGCGGGACTTTATTCTGCGCTTATTTCGGGGCTTGCTATTGCGGGAATCGTGCTTCTTATTATCAAGCTTCGCAAAAAGAGCTTCTTCGTCAGCGACAGATGCGAGGTATTCATTCCAAAGCAAAGACGAGGCGCTGTAATATTCGGTAACGTCGGAGTTATTCTTTTCCTCGTTTTCACCACGGTTACTATAATCTTCGACCTCATATCCCCTCTTATTTACTCTATCGGCGGTGGCGTATGAAAAAGACGTATAAGCTTACCACCCCCTACTCGGAGCGCTTAGACAAAAAAGCGGTATGGAATGAATATCCAAGACCTCAGTTCAAGCGCAATTCCTATATAAATCTTAACGGCGAATGGGATTTTGCCGTCAGCAAAGAAAATTCCGCTCCTTCTGAATACCGAGAGAAAATTTTAGTACCGTTTCCGCCTGAAAGTGCGCTTTCGGGTATTGAAAGGCGGATAAGCAAGGGCGAGAAAATGTACTACCGCAGAGGCTTCACGCTTCCCTCGGGGTTCGTCAGGGACAGAGTGATTTTGCATTTCGGCGCAGTAGACCAAATCGCAACGCTTTATATAAACGGCAAGGAGCTTTGCAAGAACGAGGGCGGCTATCTTCCCTTTTCCTGCGATATCACCGAGGCTCTTATTCAAGGCGAAAACGAGCTTTTGCTCGTAGCCGAGGACGAGCTTTCCATGGTCTACCCCTACGGAAAGCAGACCGACAAAAGGGGCGGGATGTGGTATACTCCCGTATCGGGAATCTGGCAGACCGTCTGGCTTGAGAGCCTGCCCGAAAATCCAATCAGAAAAATTAAAATTTCAGCCGATACGGCAGGCGCTACTATCGAGGTAGACACCGACGCTGCAGAAAAGACGCTCACGCTGAAGAGCGGCGAAAGCTATACCTTTACCGAGGATAAAATACGCATAGAGCCGAGCGATATTCACCTGTGGACGCCCGACACGCCTTATCTTTACGAATTTACTCTCTCTACCGCAACCGACGAAATTGAAAGCTATTTTGCCCTGCGTGAGATAGGAATCGGGGATTTTTGCGGAGTAAAGAGGGTGACTCTCAATAAAAAGCCTTATCTTTTCTCGGGGCTTCTCGACCAGGGGTATTATCCCGACGGAATTTTTCTTCCCGCCACGGTTGACGGCTATATTGATGATATTATGCTTGCCAAGCGTCTTGGATTCAATATGCAAAGAAAGCATATCAAAATCGAGCCCTTGATATTTTATCACCTTTGCGACAAGCTTGGTATGGTAGTTTTTCAGGATTTAGTCAACAGCTCCGAATACTCCTTCCTTTTTGACACCGCATTTCCCACCGTGGGAATAACGAAGCAATTTATGAAGCATAACGACCAAAGGACGAGAGAAGTGTTTGTAGAGCAGCTTCATGGTACGCTTGCCCTGCTTTACAATTCGCCGTCGGTGCTTCAGTATACCGTATTCAACGAGGGCTGGGGTCAGTTTATGCCCGACGAATGCTACAAGCTTGCAAAGGACGAGTGCGGAGGACGGCTGATTGACGCAACCTCAGGCTGGTTTGCCGCAAAGGAAAGCGACTTCGATTCAAGGCATATATACTTTAAGCCGCTTAAGATAAAAAAGCCTAACGGACGGCCTCTCTTTATAAGCGAATTCGGCGGATATTCGCTGAGAATCGCCTCGCACCTTTTCGGTGACTCAAATTACGGCTACAAGCGCTTCACTACGAGTGACTCCCTTGCCGACGCAATATCCTCACTATATCTTAACGAGGCGCTGCCGCTTATAGGTCAGGGGCTTTCCGCATTGGTATTCACTCAGCTTTCGGACGTTGAGGACGAGACCAACGGCTTTATCACCTACGACCGCCGAGTGGTAAAGATAGATGAAGCACTTATGAAAGGCATCAACGAAAGGCTTTACCGTGAACTGGATAAAGCAACGAAAAAGTAAAAATTTAGCTTCTGCGGGCTTTGGCATTTTGCCGCTTCGCAGAAGCTTTTTTTATCAATCTGTCATTTTAGCGACGGGACTTGCATAAGAATTGGTAAACGCATTTCTTGGAGGAATGAAAATGGCAGAACATACGATTTACGAAACTATTGCTAGGCGCACGGACGGAAATGTTTACATAGGCGTAGTAGGACCTGTACGCACGGGAAAGTCAACTTTTGTTCACAAAATACTGGAAAAAGCAATAATTCCCAATATAAAAAATGAAAACGATAAGCAAAGAACGGTGGACGGTATGCCGCAAAGCGGCTCGGGCAAAACCATCACCACGACAGAGCCCAAATTTCTGCCTGATGAGGCGGTAGCGGTATCGCTCGGAAATGCCGAGATGAAAGCAAGGGTTATTGACTGCGTTGGATTTTTAGTTGACGGAGCGATAGGCAGCGAGGAGGAGGGGGCTGAGAGGCTCGTTATGACACCTTGGGAAAGCGAGGCTATTCCCTTTTCGCTTGCTGCGGAAATAGGCACGAAAAAGGTGCTTTCCGACCATTCGACTATTGCCGTCCTCGTGACCACCGACGGCAGCATATGCGATATTGAGCGTGAGGCTTATATCGCCGCCGAGGAAAAGACCGTAAGCGAGCTTAAGGCTGCGAAATTGCCGTTTGCTATCGTGCTTAATTCGGCAAGGCCCGAAAGCAAGGAGGCCCACGCTTTAGCACTTGAGCTTGAAGAGAAATATTCCGCTCCCGTGGCGCTCGTCAGCTGTGCGGCGCTTAGTCAAGAGGATATAGAGGCAATTCTTTCTCTTATCGTGGGAGAATTTCCCATAAGCGAGCTTTGCTTTAAGCTTCCCGAGTGGTATTCGCTTCTCCCGGAGGGTGATGCACTCTGCGAAGAGGTATTGGGAAGAATCAGAGGCTTTGCGGGCTCGGTATCCAAGCTCTCGGATATAGACAAACGCTGCGAGGAATTCGGCGTCACACCCTCCCGCCCCGACGCTTCAAGCGGAGTATGCGAAATCGGCGTGCCTATCGACAGAGCCTCGTATTTCTCGGCACTTTCTTTGGCATCCGGGCTTGAGGTAAAATCGGATAAGGATATTTTCTCTGCCCTCACGGAGCTTGCCGCAGCTAAGCTCGATTATGACAAAATAAAGTCAGCGCTCGAAAACGCAAGAGAGCGTGGGTACGGCATAGTGACACCGCAAAGAGAGGATATGAGAATCAGCGAGCCGAGGCTCGTCAAGCAGGGGCAGGGCTACGGAGTCTGCGTATCCGCAAGCGCCGACACAATACATATGATAAGAGCTGATATAAAGGCCGACGTCTGCCCTGTGATAGGGACTGAGGAGCAGTCTATGGAGGTTATAAAGCTTATGCGGGAGGATTATATGGAAAATCCCGAGGGGCTTTTGTCAACGAAGATGCTCGGCAGGTCGCTTTACGACCTCGTAAGCGACGGTATGGCGACGAAGCTTGCTCACATTTCGGACGAATCACGGGAAAAGCTCGGAAAAACTCTTGAAAAAATAGTAAACGACGGCGCAAGCGGACTTATCTGTATTTTAGTATAAATTGCCGAGGCTCTGAATTTCGGCGCTAACCGTAACGCCGACTATTGCAAAATCTTATAGCTTATTCGGGACTGCCTTGATATCAGGGCAGTCCTAAGCTTTGCTTAGTTGTAAATGTTGCATAATTTTTCTAAAAACGGTTGTTGAAGATTTACGAAATTTATCGATACCTCTTGAACGCCTATTTTCTTTGTGATATAATTACTGTGCGTAATATTATCTTATTTGAAAGGCGATACTCTATGAAAACAAAGAGATTTTTAGCTCTTATCCTTGCGTTTGTTTTGTGTGTCGGTATGCTGTTCGTGCTTACCGCCTGCAATCAGGACGGCGGAGGCGAAGAGCCTGAGCTTCCTAAAATAACCGGCGTCACCTTTAAAAGCGTCACCTACGATTACGACGGTACTCCTAAGAAAATCGAGGTTCAGGGGCTTCCCGAGGGAGCAACCGTAACCTACTCGCCGTCTAACGAGCGTACCGATATAGGCACTTACGCCATTAAAGCGACGGTAAAGCTTGACGGCTATCAGGATCTTGAGCTTTCGGCAAGGCTTATAATTACCAACCCCAACGCCACGAAGACTGCTAAGGTTACCTTTAACACCGACGGAGCTACCGTAATCGAAGGTCAGACCTCTGTGACCGTTTATAGGGGCGAGAGTGTGGCTGCGCCTGAAAGCGTTATCAAAAACGGCTATTCGCTTCTCGGCTGGTACAACGAAAACGAAAAGTGGGATTTTGATACACCCGTATCAGAAGATATGACTCTTACCGCAAGGTGGGAGCTTGTACAATACACCGTTACTTACGTGATTGACCACGATTATCTTGCATTTGCAGGGCTTCCCAGTAACCCCGCTAACCCTCTCAGCTTCACGGTTGAGAGCGAGGATATCATTCTCATCGGGGCTACCATAACCGATCAGAGCTACGGCAGCGAATTTGACGGCTGGTACATAAAGTCGGGCGGTAAGGAGGTCAAGGTCGAAAAGATTCTGGCAGGCACTTCTATGAACCTGACGCTCTACGCAAAATTCAGGAACGCAGATTACACCGTCACCTACGAGCTTGACGGCGGAGTCAACGACGAGGACAATATACTCGCCTTTGATAAGGACACGGCTCTCTTTACCCTGCTTCCCGCAACGAAGGAGCATTACGATTTCGTAGCTTGGGTTGATGCCGAGAGCAATCCCGTAACAGAAATAGCAGGCGGAGACGTTGGAAATATCACGCTTACGGCAACCTATGCTCCTAAGCCCTATGAAATTGAGTACGTATTAAACGGCGGCATTAACGCCCCTGAAAACCCTGCAACCTACGATATAGAAACTGCCGTTACCTTCCTGCCCGCTACCAAGGCAGGCTCGATGTTTGCAGGTTGGTACGCAGAGAATGATATAACCTCCGATAAGATAGATGCTATCGCAGTCGGCACTACCGGCAAGGTAACCGTTTACGCTATCTTTGTGCCCTACCCCTTCACTGTTTCTTACAATCCTATGGGAGGAACGCTGCCCGAGGGAAATCCCACCGGATATGATCCTGCGGTCGGTGTTGCTTCCTTCAATTCCGCAACTAAGGCAGGTCATACCTTTATCGGCTGGTATTCGTCGCCCGAATTTAACGACGGCGAGCTGGTTACCGAAATTCCCGCAGGCACTGAGCAGAATTTCGTGCTTTACGCAAAATTCGCTCTTGGCACTGAGGGTATCGTATATACCGAGGACAACGGTGAATATACCGTCACCGGCTACACCGGCACGGCTACCGAGGTAATAATTCCCGAAAGCTTTGACGGAAAGTCCGTCACCGCAATAGGCGCAGGAGCATTCGCTGACAGCTCTGTGACTAAGGTCACTCTACCTGCATCTCTCGCATCCATCGGCGAGGGCGCATTCGAGGGCTGCGCTATGCTTGGTAGCATAGTTATCCCCGAGGACGTCGAAGTGATTGGAGCTAACGCATTCCTTGGCTGTACCTCTCTTGAGGTAATCAACTGCAAGGCACTTGAAAAGCCCGTAGGATACGCCGAAGGCTTTAACAAGCTTAACGAAACCGAGCTTATCGAGGTCGTTTACGGCTACACCGACGAGGACGATACTTTGCTTCCTCCTCAGCCTATTGACTAATCGAAAAACACATAATTTAAGCGGGGCTGTCGCATTTAGGCATAACCGAATAAAAAACGAGGGGTATTGTGAAAGAAACACAGTACCCCTCCCGATAATAAGCGTATTTTTGAGGAAATTAAGGTTGAAAAACTCTTGTTTTTCCTCTTTTTTATTAGTTTTTTATTCTACCGCCGTTTGCTGAACTCTCGCCGTACACTCGTACGCCTTCGGTCACAAACGCCGTTTTCTGCTCTAAATTCGTTCACCCCAAGGGACTGTCGCATTTAGGCATAACCGAATAAAAAACGAGGGGTATTGTGAAAGAAACACAGTACCCCTCCCCGATAATAAGCGTATTTTTGAGGAAATTAAGGTTGAAAAACTCTTGTTTTTCCTCTTTTTTTATTCGCATTGATTTTATTGAATTCTTAATGAGATAGCCCCGTGATTTATTAAAAACGAAAAAGCGAGGCTTCGCTGCGCTATCCTTGACGGAAAATGCGCTGACTGCCTCGCTTTTTTTTCTTTTCGTGACACAATATTGCAGGTCGCTTTCGTTTTAAACTATCGCCTATTTGCTTGCCATATCGTCGCCCTTGAATATATCCGAGATAAAGGCTACGAAATCACGCTCGGCTATATCGAGCGGCTTATCGTTGGTAAAATAGAAATCGTAGAAATAATTTTCAACGCCGTCGTCGGCCGAATTGCCGTATGCCTCCTTGCGCAGACGCTCACCTCCGCGGATAAGTAAGGTCTTGGCTGCGCCGCCCGTCGCAGCGACGAATTTCGCAATTTCCTCGGGCTCTCTTATATGTAAAAACATAATTTCACGGTCCGACTTAAGAAATTCCCCGTAGCGCTCCTTTGCCCAGAGGGTGGGAAAATCATTGTATTCAATTGACAAAGCCTTAAGGTCGGCAAGAAATTTCCTTGACTTATCGTCCTTTGCGCCATTCCAGCCAAAGCCGCGCGCAAGCTCCTTTATGGGGGTGATTGAAGAAACGTTATACACCTTAAAATGACGTGCGGCAATATCGCAAAGCGTATCCTTACCGACACCGCCCTGACCGTTGATTACTACGGCTATTTTCTTACTGCTCATATATACTCCAAATCAGCTTTTTTCATATTTTAACATATGCGTGCGTAATTTGTCAACAGCACTCGGGATATTTAAGAGCTTTTTACCGTCTTAGCGTCTTTAATAAGATGAAGCCGCCTCAAATGCAACTCGCATAAAAGACAGCTTCGCTGTTCTAATTATTTAAAGCCCCGGACTTTTCGGTCTCGCAAGGAGTGCCGTTCCCTACTCTATTTCTAAATTATCGAGATTAAATATTTCATCATCTAAAAACTCGGCAAGCGACATACCGAAGGCATTGGCTATAAGAATTACGGTGCTTAGGGTGACAGTCTTATTTCTGCCATTTATTATGCATTGCATACTTCCGTGCTGTATTCCCGATTCCTGCTCCAGGCGGTATTGGGACATATTATTTTTACGGAGCAGCTCGCAAATACGCTTTGCGACGGCATTATTAACAGTCACTCAAACACCTCCTTTAGCAGATTACGCTCGGTAGATTTACCTTCCCATTTATTTTAGCAATAAAATTTGCAAAATATAAGAAGTTATACCTACATATCAAGAAGAATCCATATTATTGTAAGCTTTTGCGGATACGCAACATTCTCTAAAAGTATAGAGTATGAGCAAAAAAGAATTTTTAACCTAACCGATAGTGATATATAAAAGCTTTAGCCTTGACGTTTGCCAATGCCATTCCTTTTTTGTATATTGACATTTTTCACATATTAGTGGTATAATACTTTTACGACAGCTTTTGCCAGGTGGCGCTGGTTTGATATCGGTAATTTGCTTTTGTTAGCGCTTGCTGCTTCAAACGGCATAAAAAACAATTTTTCAGGAGCTTTTTTATGGAAAACGCAAGAATAGAAAAGGAACTCGGCTTCAAGATTTTTCCCGAGGTATTGGAATCCGATTCAAATCGGGAAAGATTCTTTAAGGAGCATAATATAATTGCCTGCCCAGAGTGCGGCGGCGAGCTTGATTTCGTCGGCTACGAGGAGGTTGGTGAAAAGGGCAAGGTAATCCCGGTAGAATCCACGGGAGACCCTTATTCTGGCATCACCACGACCTATACTCACTATCTTGGAAATGCAGACGGAGAGAGGCACAACGGCAGATTTGACTGCAAGAAGTGCGGCTTTGCTTTCCTGAAGCAGTCCTACACGGAATATACGTACAAAAACAGAATCGACGATTCCTACAAAAACAGCCTTATAGGCTACGCACCTATTTCCGAATGCTCGGAGCGTACCTCGAAAATTTTTGAGGAGAGCTGTAAGGACTGGTTTTACGAGGGATTGCAAAAGCCATAAGTGTCAGCCGTGCGGAGAGCTTACGAGCCACTGCGCCTTATATCGCCTTATATCGAGCGGGGAAAGCGAGAAAAAATCGCTTTTCCCTCTTTACTTTTTTATCCTTTTGTTGTATAATCTATTATGTATAAATATTTTAGCTTTAGCCGTGTAACGGCAGATTGGAGTTAATTATGGAAAAGAAGCTTTTTGGAAAACTTCCCTCGGGCGAGGAAATATATCTTTATACCCTCTCGACCGATAAAGCTTTAGTCAATATTATGACGAGAGGCGCTACTATCGTCAATTTCGTAGTAGACGGCACTGATATCGTCGGCGGCTTTGACAAGCTTGAAACCTATCTCGTTGACACCTCGCATCAGGGCGCTATTATCGGCAGAGTGGCAAACCGTGTTGCGAAGGCTAAATTCACTATGGACGGTAAGACCTATACCCTCCCGGACAACGACCACGGCAACTGCCTTCACGGCGGTGACGGCTTTGACCACAAGGTATGGGAGGTAACCGAGTATTCGGATACCAAAATCGTGCTTACATACACCTCAAAGGACGGCGAGGAGGGCTTCCCTGCGGAGCTTTTCGTAAAGGTTACCTATGAGCTTTCAGGCTCGGCGCTTCTTATTGATTACGAGGCAATACCCGAGGGAAAGACGCCTATTGCGCTTACCAACCACGCATATTTTAATCTTGACGGATTTGGCGGCACTATTGAAAATCACACCGCCGTAATATACGCCGACAGATATACGGAGGTTGACGGCGACCTTATTCCTAACGGCGAGCGTCCCTTGGTTGAGGGTACTCCCTTTGATTTCAAGACGCCCCACAAAATCGGCGAAAGATGCGACGATAAGTTTATAGGCTACGACCACAACTTTATTCTTGCTCCGAAATTCAGCGATACCGTATTTGGAAGAGAGCTTCCTCTGGTATGCGACGTAAAGGGCGAGAGGCTTTCGCTTAAGGTATACACCGACCAACCCGGAGTACAGTTCTATATCGGTAATTTCCTTGGCAAGGGGCCCGACTTCAGAGGCAACACAAAGCCGGTATTCCACGGCGCTTTCTGTCTTGAAACCCAGACCGAGCCTGATTGCATCAATCACGGCATAAGCTTCTATGACAAGGGTGACACTTACAGACACACGGTAGTATACAAGGTGGATAAGCTTTGATAAATATACGCTTCCTCGGCACGGGCTCTTTAGGCTCGGTTCGTCCTAAGAACAAGCTATCCAAGGAATACAGACGGTTTTCTACTCTGCTTATAGACGAGCGGATTATCATTGACCCCTCCGAGGATATTTTTGAGCTTGAGGAAAGCTTTATGCTTTCGGGACTTTATCGGGGTGTGGACTCGGTGCTTATCACTCATTCGCATCTTGACCATTTCAGCATATCGGCAATAGAGCAGCTGGCTTCGCACGGCGAAATTAGCGTGTACGCAACCGAGGCCATTTGCGAGGCTCTTTCGGGTATTCCTCGGGTGAATGCAAGGATTATTTATCCTTTTTCGAGATTTTTTGTCGGGAAATTCGAGATTATAGCGCTTCCCTCAAATCATATCACCGAAAATCCCGCCGAGACGGCGCTTAATTTCCTATTGAGAGCTGAAAAGACTGTTTTTTACGGGCTTGACGGAAGCTTCATAAATCCGTCGGCATTTGAGATTCTCAAGGAAATAAAGCTTGATTTATGTATTCTTGAATGCGCACTGGGGTTATCCCAGGCTTCTCCCTCTTTGGTATATCACAACAATCTCGATACCGTACTCAGGACTAAACAGGTTCTTATTTCGGCAGGGTGCGCCGACGATAGCACCAAATTCGTAATTTCGCATATTCCGACGGCGAAGCGCAAAAATATTCACGAGGAATTGACGCTAGCCATAGGTGACGAGCCTATCAGGATTGCTTACGACGGATATTATATAGGCATATAAATTAAGGAGATACTAAAATGAAAATCTATGACGAGCTGGTTGCCCGCGGTCTTATCGCACAGGTAACCGACGAAAATGAAATCAAGGAGCTTGTAAACAACGGAAAGGCTACCTTTTATATAGGCTTCGACCCTACTGCAGACAGTCTTCACGTAGGACACTTTATGGCGCTTTGCTTAATGAAGCGTCTTCAAATGGCGGGAAATAAGCCAATCGTGCTTATTGGCGGCGGCACGGGCTACATCGGCGACCCCTCGGGAAGAACCGATATGCGTTCTATGATGACGCCCGAAACTATCCAGCACAACTGCGACTGCTTCAAGCGTCAGATGGAGCGCTTTATCGAATTCGGCGAAGACAAGGCTATTATGGTAAATAACGCCGATTGGCTTCTCGGGCTTAACTATATCGAGCTTCTCCGTGACGTCGGCGCTTGCTTCTCTGTAAACAGAATGCTCTCGGCAGAGTGCTACAAGCAGAGAATGGAAAAGGGACTTTCCTTCCTTGAATTCAACTATATGATAATGCAGAGCTACGACTTCTATCACCTATTTAAGGAATACGACTGCAATATGCAGTTCGGCGGTGACGACCAGTGGTCGAATATGCTTTACGGAACTGAGCTTATCAGAAAGAAGCTCGGCAAGGACGCTTACGCTATGACTATTAACCTGCTTCTCAATTCCGAGGGCAAGAAGATGGGCAAGACCGCAAGCGGCGCTGTATGGCTTGACCCGAATAAGACTCCTCCCTACGATTTCTATCAGTACTGGAGAAACGTTGGCGATAAGGACGTGCTTAAGTGTATCCGTATGCTTACCTTCCTGCCTCTTGAGGAAATAGACAAGATGGATTCCTGGGAGGGCGCACAGCTCAACCGCGCTAAGGAAATTCTTGCCTACGAGCTTACAAAGCTCATCCACGGCGAGGAGGAGGCTAAGCGTGCCGAGGAAGCGTCAAGAGCGCTTTTCGTATCGGGTGACAGCGCACTTACTCCCTCCGTCGAGGTTGCGAAAGACGCACTCGTCGATGGTAAAATAGACGTAATTTCGCTTCTTTGCCTTGGCGGTATGGTTCCCTCCCGCTCCGAGGGCAGGCGAGCTATCGAGCAGGGCGGCGTATCGGTAAACGGCGAAAAAATCACCGATACCAAGGCTTTGGTAGACGAGGCGGCTCTTACCGAGGGCGTGCTTATCAAGCGAGGCAAAAAGAGCTTTAATAAGTTTATAATCAAATAAAGTCGTTTTTGGGAGAAAAAATGAAGGAAATTTATAAAAATCATATAGCAGACCTTTTACTGTCGGCGCTGTTTTTGACGCTCGGCATACTGCTTATTCCCGCAATAGGAATAAGCTCGGTCGTGCTTAATTATATCGTTGCGGCGGTGCTGCTGCTTTACCTCTTCTTATTTTTAGTAAAGAAGCTGACTGTGGCAAAGGGCACGATTCTCGTGCTTACGGTCGTTGAATTTATCGTAATAATTCTTATTGCGCTGGGGCTTATACTTAAGGAGCTTCAGGTTATAAATCTCGGCGAGACCTTCCAGATAATAGGTCTTGTAATCTGGCTTCGAGGCGTTGTATGCCTCGTTAAGGGATATCTTATCTCAAGCCCCGAGGCTAGACGTAAGTATTCCCTGCTTCTCTTCCTTGGATATATTGCAATGGTGACGGCGGGCGCTTACTTCTTCTTTGCGAATCCTATCCGTGACAATACGCTTGAGCTTGTAATGTGTATTCTTGCGTTCTCGGTATTTGCGCTTTTCTTAGTGCTTACTATTATTTATTGGCCTCGGAAAAAGGGTGAGAAAAAGCAAAAGAATGCTAAAGCTTCTAGGGCAAAGAGCGAAGAAAAGAAATAAAATAAAAACGCTATCGCAAATTTTGCGATAGCGTTTTTGCATCAGTAAATCGAAGTTGAGCCGATTTTCGTAATTTTGCCGTAGTAATCGTAGTAAATACTTACGGTATTATCGTAGCAATACTGATTTACCCAAGGGCTTTTGGGGTCGCCGGGGAGTTCGCCGTAGTAGCATACCTTATCAAGCTGACCGCCTGCCTTGTAGTAGAGCGAGCATTCGCCTATTTTAGTAGCTTCGGACCTTCCTTTTGAATAATTATATTCATTGTAATAGAAATACACGTCCCCTGCGTAGTGGATTAAGCCCTTTTTCGAGCTTTCGTACTCGTATTGGATAAGAAAATTTGAAATTCTCTCAACTCCCGAGTAGCCGTAATAGATGTGATACGGGCCGATTTCCTCTATTTTTCCGTTGTAGCCGTAGCTCACTCTGTCGCTGCCGAGATATTCAAGCCTTTCGGGGTGATACCAATTCATTTTCTTCTCGCCGTCGGAATTGTAGTAAAATCTGCCTCGCTGGTCGACTAAAAATCTCGTGTCGCCTACCTGAACCAAGAAAATTATTCCGTCGGATACAGGTCCTATATCAGGATGTATTGCAAGATTTCTCTCAACGAGCTTTACGGGTGTGCCGACGGACTTCATATCGTATATTGGATAAATCATAGGTTTTTCTCCTTTAGATAATTATATATATTTGTAGCCTATTTTAGTAACACGCTCGCCCGTGTAGGATAGCGAAGCATTGCCTATACGGGTCAACCGGTCACCCGTGTAGTGAAGCGATACGCCGCCTATATATGTAAGCTTATCGCCCATATAGTGTAGCTCCACGCCGTCTATTTTCGTGACCTTATCTCCTATATAATTGATTTCGGCTCTGCCCACTCTTACTACCGCATCGCCACGGGTAGAAACCGACACCGAGCCTGCGCCTCTGCCTACGTAGGAGCTATCCGTCTCGTAAAAGCGCCTCCCGTATCCGTCGGTATATATTCCGTCACCGACCGAGGTAAGAGTAAAAACGTCGCTCGTCCTAATTTCTCTTGCTCTTGTGCCATCTGTAAAAATTACACCTATATTCGTGTCAATTCTTGCGCCAAGCGCCCTGAGATGACCGTAGCCGTCTATGTAAATAAGCATAAGTGCCTCCTTTAGTAAATATTTAGCTTCGCTAACACCTTTTTACTAATTGTAGCACCCAAAGCAGAAAAAGTCAAGAGCTTATCGCTTGACACGGCTATACGGATATGTTAAAATAAACTAAACAAATATTTTAAAGAGGGGACGAAAATGTCGCTTTCCGATTTTAACTATAAAAAGACAGCCGACGGATACATAATTACGGGGCTTAAGGAATACCGTTGCGAGGTAGTTATTCCCGAGGGAGTTACCGAAATAGGCGAGGATGCTTTTATTACGAGGGGTATGGAGGCGGTAATAATGCCTTCAACGCTGAAACGAATAGCAAACAACGCCTTCTTTGAGTGTACGGGGCTTTCCTTCGTTGATTTTTCCAAGTGCCGAAATCTTACGCATATCGGCGCTTACGCCTTTTCTGAGTGCTGGGCGCTTAGCGAAATCGTGCTTCCCTCCTCGCTTAAATCACTAGACGACGGCGCTTTTGATTGCAGCTCTGCTCTCACCGAAATAAATCTGCCCTGCGGAATCGAGGAAATGGGGCAGGAGATTTTCCTCGGCTGTGACAGGCTTAAAAAAATAACGGTAGAGGGAGATAAAATCCCCAAAAGCTGGCCTAAAAATTGGAACGGAAGCGATGCGAAAATCCTATTCAAAGAGCCACGGGCGGCTAGTATCGGTGCGGCTTCTGCTAAAAAGGTCAGCACTAATTCTGCACCTAAGGTCAACACTAATTCTGCTCCTCGGAGCAATGCGGTCTCTGCTAAAAATAACCGTGCGGCAAATGATCAAGACCCCTACGATAATCTTAGCCCACAGGAGCTGAAATGGCATTTAGACAACCTTGACAGAGTCGGAGATAGGATAGCCTCACTCGCCAACAAGATGCGTACCTCACTTGAGCAAGACAATCTTACCAATACGGCAGCGCAGGCTAAGTCGACAGTTTCGGTGACGCAGCCTAAGTCGACAGTTTCGGTGGCGCAGCCTAAGTCAACAGTATCGGCACCGCAGCCTAAGTCGACAGTATCGGCAACGCCTACCGCTTCACGGACTATATCCTATACGAGAAATTCCTACTACACTCCGCTTGACGACTTTGAGATAAGGAAAACAGCCGACGGCCTTGAGCTTGGGTGCGCAAAGAAGACCTTAGCTATTCGGGAATTGATTTTGCCGCCCGAAATAACCTCTATTGCAGACCACGCCTTTTATTGGGGAACTTTTCTCCCGAATTTAACAAAATTCAAGGCGGGAAGCACGCTTAAGAGGATTGGTACTGATGCGTTTTTGCACAGCAGATGGCTTCGTGAAATCGATATTCCCACCACGGTAGAAATCGGGGATTCGGCTTTCTCCTATTGCGAAAGCCTCATAAACGCTGTCATCACGCCTAAAATGGGCAAGCAGGTTTATTATAACTCAGGCGTAAGGAGCGTAAGTATGCCTGACGCCTATAATCCTATAACAGTAATCAGAGAGGGGACTTTCTACGGAACTAAGATAAAAAGCATTAGAATTCCGTCAAGCGTTACCAGAATAGAGGATATTGCCTTTAGCGGCTGCGATGAACTCGTCTCGGTTGAGTTTGAAAATCCGCCGTATATTTCATTCGGAAAGCGCGCGTTCTCAGGCTGTAAAAGTCTCAGAACATTCCGCTTCCCCGACAATTACCGCGGCGACCTTCCTGAGAGCCTTTTTGCAGGCTGCAGAGTACTTACTGATTTAAAATTCGCACCTGTCAGCGCCTGTATCGGTCTACATTCGCTTATCAATATAGGACTTCAGGATATGGTCATTCCTCGGCATATTACCCCGACGAAAAACTCAATCGGAGGTCAATGGCTGAGAAAGATAATCTTTGAGGGCAGAACTGTGAACGAGGTTAAGTCTCTTTTAGATAACGGATTTATAATGGAGGGCTACCGAGTGCAGGGTCACACGACCGAGCTCGTATGCACCGACGGCGTATTGACCTATCGGGAGCGAGTTTGGCCAAAGTCATATAAAAACAGCTGGTAAAAAAAGAAAGAGATTTTGAAAAGTGATTGACAAAAAAAGCTTTGAAGCATACGAATACGAGCCTTATAAGGGCGGATACAAAATTATAGGTTTTAATGAAGAAAAAACCGATGAGGACGGCCTATTCGGTCTTTATTTGCCCGAAGGCACTACGGCGATTGAGGAATTTGCCTTTTGTGGGCTCGGCGTTACGACGGTAAGATGTCCAAGCAGCCTTATAGAAATAGGCGACAACGCCTTTTCAGGCTGCAAGCACCTTACGGAGATAACCTTTGACGAAGGCTCGCAGCTTCGATACATTGGCGACGCAGCGTTTGAGGAGACCTCGATAAAAAGGATTACTCTCCCGAGGACTCTTGAAGAACTATGCGATGACGCATTTTTAAACTGCGAAAATCTGATAAGCGTCAATTTCGGTAATCTTACCTCGCTTCGACGCATTGGTTCCGAGGCGTTTTCGGGCTGTTCTATGCTTGAAACGGCAGCTCTGCCCGAGGGCTTGACTGCGATTGATTTTGAAGCGTTTTCGGGCTGCTCCAATCTCACGTTTGTCGGAATTCCCGCATCGGTAAGCCAGATGGAATTTGACGTATTTGCAGGCTGCTACTCGCTTTCTCAGATAAACATTGACCTTGCCGCAATTCCCGAGGATTGGGACGAGGATTTTCTTGGAGATTGCTCTGCTACCGTAAATCTTATGGATTGCAGGGGGTACACTCCTATATCAAAGCTGAAGCTGAAGCCTTACCCTTACGGCGAGGGAAAGTTTACTGTCCTAGGACCTGCCGAATGGGGAATAGAGGAGCTTAATCTTCACCCCGATATCACGGATATTGCCAAATTTGCATTCAAGGAGCAGCTTAATCTAAGGAAATTTAAGGCAAACGCGCCCTATATCGTAATAGGAAGCGAGGCGTTTGCTTGCAGCGGACTTTGTGAAATTGACTTTGAGGACGGATATATATGCGACAGCGCCTTCACCTGGACTGCCGTTAAGCGCGCAATACTTACACGTGGCTTTGATTTCAGCGCATATCAGCACAGCGCAGTTAAGTACCTCGTTTTATCCAGGAACTTTCCAAGCAGCTCCACCATTCTTCCCTACACCTTCTCGCACACGAGATTTACGGAATTCAGAGTTCCCGACGAATTTAACTCAATAGGACACCACGCCTTTATGGATTGCGTTAATCTTGAAAGGCTTAACCTGAATAAGGTCGAAACGATTTCGGAGGGCGCATTTCAAGGCTGCGGAGCGCTTAAGGAGATTATTTTTCCAAAAAACAATTGTCTCGTATGGGAGCGTACCTTTAAGGAATGCTTCAGCCTTGAAAGGGTGGAAATCTACGACGGAACGAATATTTCAAAGGAAATGTTCTACGACTGTCAGAAGCTTCGGGAGGTAACGATGTGGGGCAAGCAAACGCATTTTTACGAGGACAGCTTTGCTGTATGTCCTATAAGAAAATTTGTGCTTAAGGACACCTATTCCTACGAGCTTGAAAAGACTTATATAGATAAGCTGCTTTTGAGAATTATTGCAAGCAGAGGCGATAAGGTCTCCTTTGTATTCAAGGATAAGACGATAGTTAAGACTAAGGCTCACGGGACTTTCTGGAACTGATAATATGAGCGGAGAGGCTGTCACATTTAGGCATAACCGAATAAAAAACGAGGGGTATTGTGAAAGTAACACAGTACCCCTCCCGATAATAAGCGTAATTTTGAGGAAAATAAGGTTGAAAAACTCTTGTTTTTCCTCTTTTTTATTAGTTTTTTATTCTACCGCCGTTTGCTGAACTCTCGCCGTACCCTCGTACGCCTTCGGTCGCAAACGCCGCTTTCCTACCTAAATTCGTTCGCCCCAAGGTTCAGAGTCTCATTAAGAATTCGCTAAATCTTTATTTCTTGCCTCATTTTCTCCGATTTTGGATTGATTTTATTGAATTCTTAATGAGACAGCCCCTTTTTTGGTATTTATAGGATTTTATTTACTTAAGCTTCTTTTGCTTTCCGATATAATCAAGGAGCTTTATATAAAGTCCGCCCTGTACGGTTCTGTTAAGGAATCCGATTTGAGTGCCTGAGGCGGTATCGTACCAGTCCGTCATAGCTATTCTGTCGGGAGTGTCGTTATAGAACTGCCACATAGGAGCAATATATTTTTCAAACTCACGCTTGCTTGACGTCATAGTAGCGCACCAGGTCAGCCAGTCGGACTTGGTCTGGTCGCATCTGTTATCAAGCGGCATACCGTACTTATTAAAGCGTGCGAAATTGCTTGCAAGCTCGGATTTGTATACGCTTCTTGGGAAAAGCCCCGTGCCCCAGATTTTATCCCATACCATATTGTATTTCATAGAATATGAGGCTTCCTTATCAAATGCAAGGCGGTAAGAGCCGTCGGGGTTGGCGGCTCGCTCACACCAGCTCTTTGCTTTCTTCTTGGCTATTCTGCGGTATTTTGCGCTAAGACGCTCGTCACCAAGCATACCCACGAGAATAGACATACCCATTATACCCATTATCGCCTTAAGCGAAAGATTGCAGTTGTGGGCAAGGTGGCCTGCAAAATCGTCGGTACAGAGCTGATTTTCGGGGTCGTCACCGTATTTGATAAGGTATTCGCACCATTTTTTGAGAGTGTCTATATGAGGGCGCGCAAAGTCGGCGTTGCCGTCGGCAAGCGCTATATTGGCTTCCATTATAATCATATTTCCGCACTCCTCGACGGGCATCTGCCTATCGAAAAGAAGCTCGCCCGTTTCCTTATCAAGTCCGTAAACCTGACCTGTAACGAGAGGATATCTGCCTGCGTCGTGCGGCGCAAAATCGTATTTCCAAGAGCCGCTTTCCGCAAATCTGTATATAGGACGGAGCATACCCTTTATAAGCTCGGTATTGTATATAAGAAAGAGCGGTATTGAGGGGTAGGAAACGTCAACCGTAGCCGCACAGCCGTTCGAGAAGCATTCTTTTGATATAAAGAGGATTTCGCCGTCCTCGTCAACTACGAGCTTGTGCGCTGCAATAACCTGCCTATAAGCAAGGCAAAGCAAATCGGAATACTTTTCACCGCCCGCCATATATGCATCGGCGCAAAGCTTATCCGAAAATTCCTCCGCCAAAGCTCTCGTATCTGAAAAGTCACGTGCAGCCTCGGTGATTGCCTCCTCGACGGTCTTGCCGTCCTTGTTCCAATAGGAGCATAAGGTCTTGCCGAAATAATTTATAGATGCGCCGAGGTCATCGTATGCAAGCATAAACAGCCTTTCGACACCGCAATCTAGTGCTGCTTTCAGCGATATGTATTTTGCACGTTCAGAAATCGTCGCACATTCAGCCTCGCCCGGCGTCGCAAGATATACGTAGCCCCAATCAATTCTGAGGTCGTCGCCGCACCTGTTCAGGGGAAGCTGCTCCTCTGCGCCCATTTTAATTGCGGTAATTCCGTTAAAGCGGCGCTCCTCGGTAACGGTCGGCTTCTCGCCTACTCTGTCAAGACAAAGTCCTTCACCTACCACAATTTTAACGCTGACGGATTTTACCGTATCGAGCTTCTTCTCATAGCTTACGCTTATATATGAAACGGGACGGGTAAGCAGATAGAGATTGTCGGGAATAAGCGGCGTCATAAACTGAACCTTAAGGCGGATTTTCTCATTCTCAAAGGTGTATCTCGTCGTGAGCGCCTCGGTGTCCATTTCGATTTGTGGGATTTTCCTTGATTTTCTTTCATAGCCCATAAACATAAACGACTCGCCGTCTATATCAACGTAGCCTCTTATCGGGTTATGCTTGCGTGTCCAGTGCTGTGTTTCTCTGAAATTCAATACCTCGTGAGGCGCCCATACCGAAAAATAAGGGTCTACCGTTATAAGCGGAATTGCGGGTGGTCTTAGCTTCATATGTTGCTCCTTTTTGCGAACCTGCGCTTTTAAATTATAGGTCTTCTAAATTTTACCACACTTAAGAAGTAAAAGTCAACACAAAGTAAAATATCGTTTGAGAATACCGTGTGCGCACATTATAATAAATTATTTTGACACAAGAAATTTTGATATTTTTAATATTTTTATTTTAAAGCTATTGACAAAAAAGGGTTAATGTGATATTATAGTTAAGCGTGAATTTGCTTGCCCTGCATTTTATGCGAGTTATTGCACGCAGTTCATACGCCCCTGTAGCTCAGCTGGTAGAGCACTTGACTTTTAATCAAGGTGTCCGGAGTTCGATTCTCCGCAGGAGCACCAATTATATAACGTCATCATCGGCATTTTCTTTTTACGAGGATTTGCCGATGATTTTATTTAAAGGCGAAAATATATCAAAATCTTTAGATATTCTTGTTTGAGCATTATGCAGATAATTTTGTGTCATGCGTAAAGTACTATGCCCCAGCAATTCTTTTAATTCGTATATATGACCGCCATTTTCTAAATACCGTGTCGCAAACGTATGCCGCAATAAATGAGCATGAACAATTCCGACGCCCGATTTAACCTTAAGCTTTCGAAACATATTTTTTATCGCTGACACGGTAACACATTCGCCATCGAAGCCGACAAAAGCCCACGATGAAGCGACCATGCTAAAATATCTAGTTAATGCCGAAGACGTCCCAGAGCCAAAGGAAACGTAACGCAGCTTATCACCTTTACCATTTACAATTGCATAATGCTCGGCTAAATTAATATCAGTCCGTCGCAAGCTTACTACCTCAGAAAGCCTTACACCACTATCAAGCATCAAAGCCACTATGCAATAATTCCTTAAACCTATTTCAGAAGACAAATCAAAAACCGACAAAAGCTCGCAACACTCCGCATCGGAAAGCACACGCATCACGCCTCGTCTTGCTTTTGGCAGCTTAAAGCGATTGCATATATCCTCTTGTATATACCCGCTTTGATATAAAAAATTCAAATATGCTCTAAAGCTTCTGATATAAGATTGCAAAGAAACGGTATTATTCACCCGCTGACGCAAAAACAAGAGATAATCCCCACAATTACTACTAGTAAACGACTCGACTTCAATATCACCAAAATACGCTAACGCATAGCTCAGCTTAGTCTTATAGTCTTTTATTGTATTATTTGAATTACCTCTTATAGATTGATTTTTTATAAAAATTTGCAATGATTCATTGAAAGTCATAGCCTCAAAACCTCTTTTTCTTTATTGTCTGATTCGGCATATTCACGAAGAATATCACCGGTATGATTTATATATTTAAATGACACACCCATCGCACGTGAATAATAATTCCGTGCTAAAGTATTATGGAATTCATCCAGCTCAAGAGTTTTAAATTCGACGTCGGGATACAGCTTTATATTCTTGCTGCACCAATAAGTCTTCCCGAAAATTTGCGAAAAATCTTTAGTCATATACTTAAGTACATAATTCGCAAGCCTGGAGGGACTTCCATAAACCTCTATCGCTGTTGAAAAACCATACTTCCAACCTTTAACGTTATATATTTTGTATTGTATTCTTGATTCTTGATGATATCTTTTGATTGATTCCATTCTTACAGGCTTCTTTATGCCTGATACCTTATATATCTCGTTAAACTCTAAAGGCAAATCACCCTTTATCAATGAATGTAAATGTATTCTATCATCTTTTTTGTGATATTCCGGTACTAATATATAACCTATCTTTTGTCTTGATACCATGTTCTTTAACCAATTTTGACATTTTGGTATTACCATATTTATATCCGATGCATCTATCAATTCGTCATTAAACGTTAACGTCACAAAATAATCCCACTCATTGGATAATATTATCTGATACAATCTTTTCTTGCTTCTAAGCAATGAATCATCCCGCTTCTCGTATTCATCAAAAGACGAGCATCTACCTCTTTTATATTCATTATGTAAGGGAACAGGAACTCTAAATACTTTTTCACTGGCTTTTACCACCTCATACTTACCGTGAGGATATCTATATATCTTACAATCATATTTTTTGCGGCCAAGCTCTAATATATCGCAATTTGTGCAATCACCTATATAAGTCTTACTGCCTATATGACAACCGTTTTCGTCAATATAAACGTCGAACACCATAACTACCTCGAATTGTGGGATTTGATTTTTTGAGAATTTTTTGTGGTATTTATCAAGTAACGCGCGCACGTGTGTGCGAGCCAAGCTCGCACACACCTGCACACGCATCAAAAATTCCCGCTACAACGTGCGCTATTTAATTTTCTTGATTATTTGTACTTGAGATAGTACCATCAATCAACACAGAAGATTCTAGAGCATCCTGCAGCGCTTTTGATTTATTGTATTCCTGCTCTCTTAGTATATTTTCAAAGAATCTAACGATTTCACTGTCATAGAGATTCTTAAAATCAGCAAAATTTATCTTGAAGTCTTCCCACTTAACAGAAACATGCTTAGGCAGCTTGTCGTAAAAACTCTTCATATATCTATCGTCGTACTCGAAAGAGTTAAACGACTGGAAGCAAGCAAACTCCATTAAATTCGCAAATTTAAACTTATCGGTAAGCTCATTATTCGACAGGTCATACATATAACCTTCTTCAGAAAGTTTTTCGTAATGCTGAGCGTGCCATATACGTACACCCGTATAAATTCTTTTTATTCCCAGAGCTTTGCCGATTCCCCGCAGCAAGAAAGAGCCTATAAACGAAAATTCATAAGTCCCCTGCTCAAGCATCTGAAGGTGACAAGAAAAATTATCTCTTATCTCTTTTGGTATTCTGTCAACGTCCGTGGCGCTGTAAAAGACATTACCGTCAGTGAAATGCCCTACGCATTGGCAGAAGGCAGCTTGACCGAATATTAAATCATTCGAATTCGATTTATTCGTTCTTAAATTGTGATAAAACAAATTACACTCGTCTACCACAAGAGTAGAATACTCGGGAATCGCTTCACGGCAGCTCAGCACGTCCGTAGTCAATTTGTTAGTAAACTTACCCTTTATCTTAAACGGTATATTAGAATACACACGCTCTTTAATTACCGATGCAGCGTAACACACGAAAGAGCTCTTGCCGCAGCGCTGCTTTCCCTTTATTGCTATAACCCTATTGTTAAGGCAATAATCCAACACCTTTGACTTAGAGCCTGCAACCTTGAAGCAAGCTTTTATGAACCTATACAATATGTATATTATATAAGCCCCAGCCAGCACCTGAATCACCTGATTATCCGCAGCCGAATAGATAACATATCCGACAATTATATCAACGACAGGCGTCAGCATATTTAATACCGGAAACAATTTGTTAAACAGCTTCATTATATCACCTAAGCTTTCGATACAGCCAGCGGAACACGTAGAACGGTGGCACTACGAACACTATAACGAACAATGCCAGGAGATATATAAAAACAACCCACTGTAAAACACCGGCAACGAAAGCATCTTGCATCATATCCCCGAAGAACCATTGCAACGTGCTCAAAAACGCTTGATATATTGGATTTATCATTTTTTTTACCTCCTAACAAATACTTTATCCAGGATAAAGAATACAAACTTACTTATTAAGTACAAAGTGCCAAGAAAACAAAATACCTCTTGAATCGTGTACGGTGAAAACATACTTAGAATATTATCGAACAAAAATTTAATCATGCTTAATTCCTGCCAATCTTTTTATCAAATTTACAAAAAGCACGAAAACTATTAAAGAACCTAGCAGGCCCAATGATGCTATTGTTGGATTGATATATCGCTTATAGTAATTTATTGCCGACGTAATAAATAATACAACAGGACGAAATAAATCGCTTAATATAGGACATTCAAGCCCAAGCCATATAAAGAAATTAGGAACAAAATTAAATGCATTGTTTTTAGTATCTAAATAAAGCGAGCCGACGTCTAATTCACCATATCCAGCCCCTCCTACAGATGGAAATATATCTGAACCCGCATATATATCATCATAATTCCTGACACTGTACATAAATTGAACTTGAAATGGTAGATTTTTATTTATGTAGCCGTTTTCTATATTTGAATCACCAAATTTTTTCCCTATCCCACTTTTGTACCCGAGCAAACAATTTAATTCTCTTTCAATATAACTTAATCTTTTTAATTCTATTTTATATTTAGAACTACTACTTGTTACACTATATGCGCTTTCCACCATGCAATATTGCCTATATATATTACCCTGAGAGGTAAAAGGTTGACCATTACATAATATATCCACAAAAACGTCATGCGAACCATAATTCAACCCTTCGTAATATTCTTGATAATCAAATATCATATTATCTCTAAACACAAGCCAGCTTGAATTTATAAAACTTGTTATTTTTACATTTGATTCCGCTGGAATAAATCTTGTTATAGGAGTAATCCTTATACCTGATATTTGTAAATAATACTCCAGCCCGTCAAAATAACGCATATTTTCAAATTTTAATATTGGATAAAATATATAAGAATCACGATTGAATGGAATAGAATACCCAAGAACTTCTTCACTGTATTCAAGACTTCCAATAAACGTTTCGTATTCAAAGATGACGTCGAAAGAATAATTTTCCCCTATAGTTTGTTGTATAATCGCATCATCATATATAACGTTAGCTTTTCCTATTGAGGTTAAATCAGAAATTCCCGCACCACCTATTGTATATGACCCTTGATAATAAGGAAATTTTATATTTTCTTTATGCTTATTGTCTTGAAAATAGGCCTGTAGCTCAATACTTTGATATCCGGCCACGCATTGCTGAATAGGTACTCTACAAATAAATGCAGCTCTTACCTTTACTTTTTGTTTTTTCATATCCTCATAAGAGTATATAGACTCATTTTCTTCACCACGTTTTAAATTATAAAAGAAAGTATTCAAATCCGAATAAGGCTCTATCCCTGTAACAAAATTCAAGCTATCTTTTTCGGATAAAGCGTAGACAGGAACACAAAAAATCGTAAGGATAAGAAAAAAAGATATAATTTTCAACAATATTTTCATTTGTCCCCCCACAAGCCAAAAAAGGAAATCAGATATTTTAACACAACAAATCCTATCAAAACTGTCACAACAACGGATAAATATTGTGTAGACATAATAGTATCGAAGACGTCGCCTACACTAGGTATAACTTCTTCAAATGCTGCACCGACAATTGAAAAAACATTACTTATCGAAGCTATAAGCCCTTCGGCATCCATTAAAGAAAATATAATAGAGCCACCCAGAACAACAAAAATAATCAATACTACTATTTTTATCAAGTGTTAATCCTCTTTTCTTGCTTTTTTATCTTTTATTTTTGTTACGATTTTCTTTATTAAGCTTGCGGTATATACAATTACCGTCAATCCAAGAAGCACGTAAAATAATACTACACCAAACATTTTTTTCACTCCCCTCCAAAAAAAGATATAACGAAATTTACTAGAAGTGCTAATATCAAAAAGACGAATACGGGCGTGCCATATATCAATAAATCCGGTCGAAATACGTATCCGAAAATTGTATCAGCGGTTATTATAAAAGGTCTTACTAAAGTCGAAAACCAGGAAAGTATTGTACCCATAAAAAAATGATAACGTCAAGATTCCTTTACTTCTCGACGTTATCATGTTGCCGGAATTAACTAGCTTTGCGATTTTTTCTGCCTTCCCTGTACGCCTTAACCTTAGTCTTAAGCCAACCGCAAACAACCGGAAGGAACTTCCATGCAAGCGATATGATGAGGAACACAATCGACATTTCGCCGAGCACGTTAAGCTCGGTAACCGCACCACCATCCGCTGCTGTAACAAAGAACAGCTTTACAAACGTTTCAAAAAGAGCGCTTGCAATAGTGGGAAGGAATGAAGTTAAACCGGTTGCTATTTCACCGAGAAGATTACCAATCAAGCGTTTTACCTCCTATTTAATTTTTTAGGAAAATTCAATGCTGGTAAGGATACGCTTATCTTTTTTGGCAATATCCTCTACTATGCACTGCTTTCCAATGTATTTGCTTACAAACTCTCGGACGGAAGCTTCACGCCTTGAGCTATCAAAGCCATTAAAATCGGGGAATTTGACATCCGATTGAAATACAAACGGAATATCGGTTACAGGAACGGTGTAAAACTCAGCTTTTTCACCTATCATTGTTTGATTCCATACCTTCTTGGCAACCTGGAAAGTTACGTGGTCGATTACTATCGGCTCTGCGCCGTGAATTTCATTCCCTTGCGAATCTGTTTCCTTGAATTTCATTACCTTAATCTCTGCGAATGTTAATCTTGCCATTTTGTTGTCCTCTTTTCTTTTGTTGTTTTATTGATTCGGTTATAGTGGATATTTACACTATCCAAGACAATTATAGGGGAAATAATCACTAAAGTCAATAGGGAATTTATTCACTATGCTAT
>JAZRCT010000028.1:0-21434 GCA_045659905.1 Eubacteriales bacterium
GTGCAGTAATGTATTCAGTTGAGCGATACTAATAGACCGAGGGCTTGAACTGCTGTTTTGAAAGAAGCAATAGTTCAGCAACGAAAAGATTTGAGCTTTGTTTCTTACTCTTATTCGGTTTTTAATGGACATATACGAAAAATGATATTCCTCGATAGCTCAGTCGGCAGAGCGCATGACTGTTAATCATGATGTCACTGGTTCGAGCCCAGTTCGGGGAGCCAACTTAATACAAATATGCCTTTAATTTTTTATGCACCTCTAGCTCAGTTGGTAGAGCAACTGACTCTTAATCAGTGGGTCCAGGGTTCGAGTCCCTGGAGGTGCACCAAAAATTAAAGGCATATTTGTATTAAGCGATATTAGTATTAACAGTGTCGCAACTGACTCTGAATTTGCTAGTCCGCCTAACGTACACGACGAATGACGCAAGATAGCACCAAAGGTGCTATGCATTAGGGTCCCGGGTTCGAGTCCAGAGCAACGTTTGCAAAGCAAACTTGTTAAGCAAGGCTAAGCCTTGCGATGTACACCAAAAATTAAAGGCATATTTTTACGCTTCGTGCTAAGAACAAGCTCCCCGAACAGTAAGGTGGGCTCGAAATCTAGTGACATCAGCTTAACAGTCATTGTTTGCTATGCAAACTGACTGCGAATTTGCCGCACGGGATTGAGCTTAGCAAAGGACGATTTGTGTTTTAAGAGAGCTAAATTACATATCCGTGCTGGCAATATACCGCCATTCGGCGGTATGCATGATGCAATGAGTAAGCAGAGAATAGCAGCAATTGCATTCCGGAGGAATATTGCGTGGCGAGGAGTAGAAAGTCATAAGAAGTAAGAGCGGAACGTTTAGAGCAAAGCAATCCCGAGCAGCAAACTCCGAATTTGCTATTCCGCCTAACTGGCACGACGAATAACGCAAGATACCGCAAAGGAAAATTAGTTAAAATAAAAAGCCGACACGTGCATCTGACTTTTGCCGGATATTAGTGTCGGTACTTTTTATAATATATTTCTTAAAACTCCGAAAATGAGCGCTGCCGCAAGCTCAATCCATACGAGCGGCTTCAGCTTGTCGAGAGAGTATGAGCCGTATTTAACGTATTTGACTTCGGGATATATAATCAAAAGCAGTATTAGGGGGAAGCTTACGAAGATAAAAGGATTAAAGTAAAATGCTGCTAAAAAATCAAAGCGTGCTATTGCGACTATCATTCTCGTAATGCCGCAGCCAGGGCACTCTAGGTGAAAAACGAGATTAAAAATACAAGGTATTTTTATATCGGTCAACAGTACCCAAATCAAGTATGCGAATCCTATTGCGAGTATTATAGCATACTTTTTCGTAATGCTGATTAATCTTTGCTTCATTTATTCGAGGGGCGTATACATTTTATTGATGGAGTCCTGTATAAGCGCATAAGCTATAATGCTAAGACCGAAAATGCTGAGCAAAAGATAGGTTAGTCCTCTTGATGAATTTTGGTTGGTGCAGTTATCAAGCTTGTTGCCTATTTTATAAGCCCAATAGATTTCGTATATACCGCAGGTTATAATAGTAAAGAGAAAAGCTACTCCTCCCGAAGTGTCCGAAGGGGTACACGCTGCTACGTTTACCTCGTCCGTCATTTTTATGAACCAATAAATTCCATAGATTCCGCAGGTGACAATGGTCAGCAGTACGGATACGACGATATTTCTTTTTGCCATAACATTCTCCTTGTCTGAAAATAATCTCGTGATAATATACCAATCTAAGCATTTCAATTATACCATAACTAATATAACAAAGTCAAGGGGATATTCTTCTTGATAAGAGTGAGATAACTTAAATCGTATAAACATAAATGAAGGGGAACGGTATTAAACGCCCCCCTTTTATCGTAATTTCTCCAAAGGTAGTGTCACTCGTGGCTCAACTTCATATTTATCGTTTAAATACGGATTTTTTTGATTTCCTCGGCGTAATACTGAACCAGCTCGAATTTTGAGCCGGGCATTATTCTGTGGTCAGGGCAGGGAATGAAACCGCCCATTGCGGATAAGCACCTCATTCTTTCAATTTCGGTATCCACCGCAGCCTTGTCCTTGCGGAAGGCTGTTTTGTCCATTCCGCCTACTCCGAGTATCTTGTCTCCGTATTTTCTTCGTGCGGGCTCAAACTGGTCGCCCCAAGTTCCGATTTCTATAGGAAAAAGCACGTTCACTCCGTTTTCAACCCAAGTTGAAATAAGGCTCTCGGTTACTCCGTCACAGTCGAGGGATATAATATCGATTCCGTGCTTGCGACAAAGCTCATTGCGCTTCTTATAGTGCTTGGTGCAAAGCTCATTAAAGAGTGTAGGAGAAAGCAGAGGACCGTTTTTAAAGCAGATGTCCTCCCAGTAGTGAGCAAAGTCAAACGGCAAACCAAGCTCTAATATGGCTTCTGCGCATTTGTATTGCATCTCTGCGTAGGTATCGATTATATCGGCGAAAAGCTCCTCGTCCTCGTCGTACATAAGATAGCTCATTCCTTTTACGGTGGTGATATCTCTGATTTCGCCCATAATGCTACCGAGATGAAGTCCTACCGGAATATCTTCTGCGTATTTTTCATTGAACTTATCAATTATTTTATTCTTATCAAGACGTTCTTGCGAAAACTGCATTTTAGGCTTGAACAGCGTTTCAAAGGCTTCTCTGTCCTTGAGAAGGTAGTCGTCCTCCGAAGGAATAGAAGCTATTCCCGGCTTTATCTTTTCGATAACACCGTTACCGGAGAGCACTCTATGAGAACCGTCGGGAAGCACCTCTAACGTCTTTTCCTCAAAGCTTGGAAATAATCCATTGGTTGCTCTCACCGTGTTATGCCAGTTGCAATCCCAGCCTATAATTTTATCGAGCTTTCTTTGCGCCTTGGAGCCGTCGGAAATTGCGCCTTTTGCAAGCTCGGCTGAAATATGCCCTTGCTCTGCCCATTCGTCAAGCAATTCCTGCCAGTATCCGAAATGAACGGCAGGCATTCTGTCTGCATTTTTGTAATGCAGGATATTCATACATCTTTCGCGAGTTGTCATATTGTTTTCTCCGTTTCGTAATGATTTTTAATTTATGAAATTTTTATAGTTTTATGGTGAAAATGATATGTTTGTTTACAATTTGTAATGATATTAATCGGTTTTTGAGCTGTTTTGTTGAGCTTCGCAGAAGCGTATTGCTGCATCGGCTGCGCTTGCGGCATCCTCAGCATAGAAATCGGCTCCGATTTCCTTGCAGTAATCATTGCTTACCGGTCCGCCTCCTATTATTATTTTTATTTTTCCGTATACGCCTGCTTGCTTTGCAATACTAACAACCTTTGCCATTGCTCCCATAGTGGTAGTGAGAAGCGCCGAGCAGCAAATGACCCGGCAATTATGCTCGATGGCTTCGTTTATAAAGACGTCGGGCGGGACGTCTGTTCCGAGGTCGATAACCTCAAGACCCTTGGCTTCCATCAGCATTTTAACGAGATTTTTGCCGATATCGTGAATATCCCCCTGCACTGTTCCGATGCATACCTTGCCGTTTTTCTTCGTGTTGATTGTTGAAAATTGAGATTTAAGAATTTGTGCGCCTGCATTCATAGCTCTTGCTGCGACAAGCACCTCGGGTATATAAATCTCGCTGTTTTTAAATTTCTCGCCGATAATATGCATTCCTGCGAGTAGTCCGTCGTTAAGAATCTGCTCGGGGGCTAGTCCTTCGTCGAGAGATTTTTGGACAACCTCTCTTACGGTTTTTACTCGTCCGCATTGAAGACTTTCCGAAATATTACTGAGAATAGCCGTAAGCTTGGTACTTTCAACATTCTCTTTCTTGACTTTAATCTTGGTATGAATGATTGATTGTCTGTATTCCTTTGGCGTCATACCGAGCATAGAGTTAAATACTTTGTGAAAAGTGTTCATATCGCGAAAACCGCATTTTTCAGCGATTTCTTTTATAGAAAGCTCGCTTTTAATTAAGAGGTTGCAAACGTTTTTTATCCTCATGCTACGCAAATAATCAGCGAAAATCATCCCCGTCGCTTTTTTAAACGTTCGACTTAGTGTAGACTTGCTTATGAAAAATCCGGACGCAATTGATTCTAAAGTAATGTTGCAGTCGCCGTATCTTTCCTTTATAATACTAATTGTAGAAGAAACGATTTCCCACTCTTTTACCGAAATCGGAAAGACGGTTTTTATTTCGGAATTTATGTATCTTGCAATCGTTATGAAAAGATTGGTGAGATAACCGCTGATTAACGCACGCCACCCTTGATTTTGTTCCTTGATTTCAAGCTCTATATAGTCATAAAGCGAAAATATTCTATCTTGCATATGAGAATTAAGCGTGGCGTAGGCGATTATATGGTTGTTGTTTAATACCCCATAGCAATATTTAGGATTATCCTTTAAAATCACGTCACCCGAAAACCAATCCGCAATATCAAATTCCAGTTGGCGTATCGTTAAATCGTCGTTTTGCAACGAAAGGAAATGTCCGTGAGGAACGGTTGGTGGGATGATGCATATATCGCCTTTTGCGCAAGGGATTTCCTGATCCAGTACTCGGTGAATTCCTGCCCCCGATACTACTAAGAACACCTTGAAGCGATTGGAGCATTTCAATTGTGAAACGTTTGTTTTTGCGTCGTATATCGTTTTGCAGGAAAAGAGATTGCAATTAAGGCTGCTTTTAAAATTTTCAGTATCTTTATGTTGCATATACATTCTCCTTTCGCTAATTTTTCTTAGGGATGCTTTCATTATGATTATATCAAACTAAAAAAGCTTTGTAAATGCGGTTCTGTTTATATTTTCAATTTATTTATGCAACAAAATCATATAAAGTTAATATAAGCATGGCTTGTGAAAATATATTATTACAGCTGCGGGATATAAGGTATTGATTTTATCGGGGGCTCGTGGTATAATAACCTAGTAGATTTGATTGCTATTTAAAGAAGAAAGAGGCAAAGCTATGGGAATGAAATCGCTTCGGGAACTATATAAAATCGGCAGAGGTCCGTCAAGCTCACATACTATGGGACCAGAGCGTGCTTGCGGTGAATTTATGAAGCTGTATCCTAATGCAAATTCATTTTGCGTAATTTTATACGGCTCTCTTGCGAAAACCGGAAAGGGGCACGGCACGGACAAAGTTATTGAAAAAACCTTTGAGCCGTATTTTTCCGAGGTCGTATTCGATTTTACGAAAACGGATATACCACACCCTAATACGATGGAAATAATAGGCTTTTGCGACGGCAGAGAAATAGCTCGCACGAGGGTAATGAGCGTGGGTGGCGGCAGTATTCTTTTTGAGAATGAAATTGCAAAAGATACTCCAAATATCTACGAAATGACTGCTTTTAGTGACATTTCCGACTACTGCAAGAAGAAATCCTTACGTTTGTGGGAATATGCTTTGGAGCGAGAATCCTCGGACTTCCTAGACTATATGGATAACGTCTGGCAGGTAATGAAAAAATCAATAAGAAGCGGCATTGAGGACGAGGGAATTTTGCCTGGCGGACTCACCGTAAAGAAAAAAGCAAAATCCTTATTTCGCAGCCAGCATATAGACGAAAGCGCACAAACCCGTGAAAACCGTATGGTATGCGCCTACGCTTTTGCGGTTGGTGAGCAGAATGCGTCGGGGGAGCAGGTGGCTACTGCCCCTACTTGCGGCGCTGCGGGCGTGCTTCCTGCGGTCTTGTATTATCAGCAAGAGAAAAACGGATATAGTGACAGGGAAATCGTCAAGGCGCTGATTACGGCAGGGGTTATAGGAAATCTCATTAAAACGAACGCATCAATTTCGGGTGCAGAGTGCGGCTGTCAGGCGGAAATAGGCAGTGCGTGCTCAATGGCGTCGGCGGCGCTTGGAGAGCTATTCTGGTTGGATATTGATAAAATCGAATATGCAGCAGAAATTGCGATAGAGCATCACCTGGGGCTTACCTGCGACCCGATTTGCGGGCTGGTGCAAATTCCCTGCATAGAGCGAAACGCCGTTGCGGCAATGAGAGCAATAAACGCTGTTAGCCTTGCGAGCTTTTTGTGGGATTCCAGGAAAATTTCACTCGATAGCGTAATTAAGACTATGAAGGAAACCGGTCGTGATTTGTCTCCGTCATATAAGGAAACCTCAGAGGCGGGACTTGCTAAAATTAAGCTATAAAATTATTTTGTGCGTTTATAACATTGACGAGTTCGGTAGGTTTAGTTAGGTAAGCAACGCATAAACAACAAAAATATAAGGTACTATTTACATATAATTGACATTATTATAAGGTGATAACGAAATGAACATATCTTCAAATGAAATCAAGAGTAAAATAATCGCAGAAGCGCAGGTGCTTGACGGCTATATAGGAATTCCGCTTAAGGCGACCTTTATATTTGATAAGGAGGCGTTTACGCTAAGGGGTGGATTCGGCGGCACGCCTATAATGATATACGTAATCAACACCGGCGTATTGCGTATAGGCACGTCGTCTGACGAGGAAATAATAGCAGGAATGCTTCGCCGTGGAATGGCAGTATGTGTGCTTGATTATTTAAACAGCGAGCTTGCCGTCGGCAATAAGCTTCACTACTCGGTGCAGTCGGTGCGAAAGCTGATTATGACGGGAGAGATTTTTGGCTCTATTCCGGATTTTCCTAAGGGTGATTATCCCGAAACGCTGGTCGTGCCGTCGGGATACGACGTGTCATTCGGCAACGTGTATTGGGAGTTTGACAAGCACGGTGCTGAGGGAACTATTGAAAAAATAGTAGAGATTTGGAACAACGATTTTCGAGGCACGAATTCTGAGCGCTTGATTAAATGGACCGACACTCTTGGTAAAAGAAAGTCGGTTGAGGCGGCTTCTGACGGAAGCCTTCCCGTATGGTATGATAAGGACGGCAAGGAAAGCCCCGACGGCGAATATACGAAAGTAAAGTATGCTCTGGCAAAGGCTATAACCGACTGCGTAAAGCCCGACGGCACTCCTCTTGACCTCAAGCTCTATATGCATATCGTATATCCCACAAGGCCGAATAAGCGTGTACCTGTGATGTGCCTTTCCTCGTCTGCGGAAAATCTTTGCAAGGGTTCTTCTGTCGAGGATCGCCCTCACCTTAACGGATTTTTGTTTGAGGGATATGCGGGAGTTCTGTTCGACTACGGATATACGCCAATGGCGAGAAGCGACCATTACGGATATTTCGACGGCTTTCCGAAGCCGGGCTACGTGACGGGTGACAATCCTACCTATTCAATGAAGTTTTACAACGATTTTTCGGACAACGCCGCAATGCGATTTATACGCTATCTTGCGGAAAGCGAGCCTGATAAATTCCGCTTTGATACCGAAAGCATAGGCGTGTTTGGAAATTCAAAGGGAGCTTGGATGACCTTCCTTGGCGAAGCGGACCCCACTGCAATGACGCCTCGCCGAGTAATGAAGGGCGAGAGCGGTAAGACACGCTACGAAGCAAACAAGGACGGCATTGATGGCATAAATTCACCCGAGGAGCAGCCCTGGCTGACGCTTAACGGCAAGGAGCTTTTCGGCGGCGCAAAGCTCGTTTATTCGGGGTGTGGCGGAACTTCGTTTGCAATAAGCCGTGAGCACGGACCTATGTTCATCAGCTGCAACCGAATGGACGGCGGCTGCTTCAGCTCCTTAAACGAAATGGTCAACTTAGGTAGAATTTACAATATCCCCACTATGTGGCTGGAGGTTCCGCTTCCGCACACGCTTACCTACGGTGAGGATTTGCATTACGGCGCTGACAGCTATCAGGCGTTCTTTGATTTTTGCGGATACTATCTTAAGGGCGATGCCCCCAAGGTTGTCGGCGCTAGAGTGAATAAGCATATCTTCCCAAGCTCGGTTACCGTCCTGTTTTCAGGAGCAGTGTCCGAGATTGCCGGAAATATGGTTACGCTTACCTCTGAAGACGGAGAAAGAATAGAGTTTAAGTGTCGCAGTGCATACGGAGGTCTTGAATGGACCTTTGAGCCGAGCGAGCCGCTCTTCGGCGCAGGATACAGGCTGCGTATAGACGGAAATATTCTTGGAGATAACGGGAAGCCACTGGGGAATGCTTATGAACGTGAAATCGATTTCGGCGAAGGAGCTAAGATAAATCCCGAAGAAAAGCCAACAATTGTTGACGATTCTTTCGATAAAATGGCTGTTGCGTTCGAGATTACCAATGATGGCGTAAACGCTGTCGGCGCATATAACGCCAGCGGCGAGCTTTTAGGAAGCGTAAACACGAGCGGTAAGGGCTGGTATAAAATCGAGCTTTCCGCCTCGGCTCTTAAGTCTTCCGATATCGCACTCAGGTCAATGAGAGCCGTCGGCAATACCGTGACCTATCACCCAATTACTCCGACGGGATGCGAAAGCGCCGAGCGTGATTTTATTGACAAAGATACCCCTGCACTTAAGATAACGGGTGCTAAGCTTTGCACGAGCTTTCCTACCGAGGAATTTTATTCATACCCGGCAGGAGTTGCTGTCTGCTGCGGCTTGATAAAGGATACTCCGCTTGACGAGAGCGATATCGGAAGGCGCTTTAAGCTGAGCTTTAAAATATATGATACCGCATCTAGGTATTTGTGCTTCAGACTTAATCATTGCTCAAGCAGAGAAGGTGCGATTGCAGATTATTACCGTGTAATGGGTAACGAGCTTACCTCTCCAAATACCATAACGGAGGTCAATATTGATTATACGGTGTACGAGCCTATGTACGGTGATATAGGAAAGCATAAAAAGAAGCTTAATTTCTCTATGTTCGGCAAAGGCTGCGAGGATACGCCTATATATATTTCCGATATAAGATGCGAGGAGCTCGTCACCGAGGTGGAGCTTGGAAAGCGCTTTATAATCGCTTATAAGGACGACGGACTTTTGCCCTTTGGCAAGAGTGATATAGTATGCCCTAAGTTGCCTTGGTCAAAGAAATAAATAGAGCTTTATAGCTTTTCGCTTGGCGTAGAGCGTAGCTGAAAGCAAAAAGGACTGTCTCACAGTGCGTGTTCACCGTTAAGGATAACACGTGTTGTGAGACAGTCCTCGTTTTTGAGTAGATTACTGAAATTAGTCTTAAATACCACAGCACCGAGGGGTTAAGCTCTGCAAAATCTTCGTCCTTAAAGCCTGTCGCAGAGAGTAATGAAGGGATAATGCTCTCTGATTTTCTTAACGCTCATTGCCTACTCCGTTGCTCTATTCCTTTAATATATTGCTGGCAGATATTGCATTTGATTTTAGCCGCCTGAATATGTTATCATATTTATAGGTATAACGCAGGATATCCTGCTTTTTTCTTGCGTTATATATTTTATTATGATGGGAGTAAATGAAATGAAAAAACTGATTTTGCTTTCGGCAAGCGTTATTCTGCTTTTTGCGATGCTTGCTATAAGTGCTTCGGCGGCAGTCACGCATACCGTCGTACGGGGCGATACAATGTGGAAGATTGCCGTAAAATATGAGGTAGGTATCAGCGAGCTTAAAGCGGCAAACAGTCAAATTCAGAATCCTGACCTGATTTACCCCGGGCAGATTCTCAATATTCCGACGAACGATTCAGACGGTATAAGCTATGAAAAGGAAGTAATAAGACTCGTCAATGAAAAGCGAGCGCAAAACGGACTTAAGCCTCTTACATATAATTGGGAGTTGTCCCGCATTGCCCGTTATAAATCTCAGGATATGAGGGATAACAAATATTTCTCGCATACGAGCCCTACCTACGGTACTCCTTTTCAGATGATTAAAAATTTCGGAATCAGCTATCGTAGTGCCGGCGAAAATATTGCGAGGGGACAGTCTACACCTGAAGCGGTGGTTAACGCCTGGATGAATTCCTCGGGTCACAGAGCTAACATTTTAAATTCGTCATTTACCGAGATTGGAGTCGGTTACGTAGCGCAGGGAAATTATTGGACTCAAATGTTTATAGGGAAATAACCGTACGCCCAAAATTATCGATTCTATGAGAATTTAAGCTTCCTTTAAAAGCTTGTCTATAAAAGCCTTGAGCCTTTGAAGACCGAGTGTGACGTTTGATCTTTGTGTAGCAAGATTTATTCTGACGAAATATCTTCCGCATTCGCCGTATTCCTCACCGTCGTTGATATAAAGACCGCCCTCCTCACGAAGCCGCTTGCAGAATGATACCGAGTCTATTCCGAGTGCGCTGATGTCTACCCAAAGCAGGTAGGTTGCATTCGAATACGGCACTGTCAGTTTGGGGATTTCTCTTGTGATATATTCTGTGGCGTAGGCTTTGTTTGCGTTTATATAATCGATAAGCTCGTCGAGCCATTCGTCGCCGTATTTGTATGCGGCAAGGTTTGCGGGAACTGCAAATGCATTGGGTTCCCCCACCTCGTCGGTGTTGAGCGCTCTGTATACCTTGTTTCTGAGCGGCGTGCTGTGCGCTATTGCGCAGGCAGAGGCAAGTCCTGCAAGATTAAATGCCTTTGAATTCGATACTAGCGTGACGCTTATATCTCTGCAAATATCGCTTGCTGCGGCAAAGGGGGTATACGCACATTTTGGGCTGGTAAATTCGCAATGAATTTCATCGGAAATTACCGTTACTCCGTGATTTTTGCAAAGCTCGCCGATTTTTGCAAGCTCGTCCTTGGTGAATATCTTGCCGACGGGATTGTGCGGATTGCAGACTATAAAGAGTGTTGTCTGCGGCAGCGAGAGCTTTTCCTCAAGGTCAAAAAAATCTATTTCGTATTTTTCCCCGTCGTAAACGAGGTCGCTTGAAAGAACGTTTCTGCCGTTGTTGAGAATTGAATTATAGAATATATTGTAAACGGGAGCTTGGATAAGCACGTTTTCGGCTGGAGTGGTGAGCTTTCTTACCAATGAGGAAATTGCCGCCACGATGCCGCTTGAGTACACCATATCAAGGGGGTCGAATCGGTAAGAGTGCCTTCTTTCAAAAAAGTCTGCGATAGCAGTAAAATATTCATCGGGAGTATACGAATAACCGAAAATTCCGTGCTCCGCACGCTTTAGTATTGCATCCTTTATTACGGGCGCAGTCTCGAAATCCATATCCGCAACCCACATAGGAAGCGCATTCTCAAAGCTATCCCACTTGTAAGAATAAGTGCCTGCTCTGTCGGTCGGCTTGTCAAAATTAAATTTTGCCATAATAAACTCCATTATCGACTAAATGTAATTAATTATTGTCATTTACCGTTATTTTCGTCTTGTCGGGGTCGCAGAATTTACTGTCTAAAATTATCTCGCCTATGCTATCGGCGGTGATTTTTCCCGAGGCGGGATTCTTAAGGCTGTCAAGATGACCTATAAGCTCTGCATCAATATCCTTGCAGTATTCGAAGGCAAGGTCGGTGTTTATAAGCTTGCATCTTATGAGCGTTAGTCCGTCTATATAGCAAAGCCCTTGATTTGATTCTACGGTGCAATCAATAAGAGTGAGATTTTTGGAATACCAGCCAAGATACTCGCCTATTACGGTGGAGCTTTTTACCGTGACGTTTTCGGTGTTCCAGAAGGCATCCTTGGAAACAAGGCGGGAATTTGATATCTCTATATTTTTAGCTCCGTCAAAGGCGTAGTTGCCCGATAGCATAAGTCCCTTGGCGGTTACGTCTCTTGCGCCGATGCCGAAATAGTCGCCTGACGCATTAACGCCGTCAATATATACGCCCTCACAATTCCAGAGGGTTTCCTCTGCGTTTGGAAGATGGCAATTTCTGAGCGTTATTCCCACCGAGCGCCTGAAGGTCTTTGGCGCATCTATCACGCAGTCCTCCATAGATATATCCGATGTGTACCAGATGCCCGAGCGCGCGGTGGTAAGAAGCGTTGAATTTTTCACCTTGACGTCGGTGCAGTTCCAGAGCGGATATTTCCACTCGAAAATGCAGTTGTCAATATCGAGGTTGCGGCTTTCCTTAAGATGGGATTCACCGTCCTTGAAGACTGAATCCTTGATTTTGAGGTCGGCGGATGCGTAAAGCGCGCGCTCCCCGACGAAGATTTCGTTTTTATACGTTTTCATATTAATAGCTCTCTTTATATAAGCCCGATAAGCTCCATAAGCGGAGTAAGTGCGAGCGGAATAAATATTGCGGGTGTCATATTTGCGGTCTTTACCTTGGTGATGCCTAAAAAGTTAGTGCCTATAAACACTATGATAAGCGAGCCTGTGAAGGAGAGATATTCTATCGTCGCTTCGGGTATTACCGAGGAAAAGAGCAGGGTAATCAGCGTGATGCTTCCTTGATAAAGGAGCATAGGGAATGCCGAAAATGCGCAGCCGATGCCAAGCGATGCCGCCAGCATAAAGCAGGCTATTGCGTCTATCGTAGCCTTCGCTATAAGGGTGTCGGGATTGCCCGTTGCGTCGAGTATCGAGCCGTTGACTGCCATAGCGCCTACCGATATCATAATCGTTGAGCTGACGAAGCCCTTGGCAAACGTTCCCTTTTGCTCGTCGCTTTTCTGGAATTTCGCTTCAAGCTTGTCCCCGAGGCGATTTACCAGCTTGTCTATATCTATAATCTCGCCTATTACAGTGCCGAGAACAAGCGATACGAACATTATGATAAATTTGGCAAGTCCTGCGGAAAAGAAGCCGTCAGTGGCAGGCGCTTCTCCAAGCGCTCCGTCAAGGCCTATGTATATTACGCATATAGATATTGCGGCAAAGACCGCCGATTTTATCCGCTCGGGAATTCCACGCTTGATAAGCGCACCGAGAACCGAGGAAATCAGCACCGCAAGAAAGTTGATTATATTGCCAAGAAAGGGCATTTTTGTAACCTCTGGTTTACTTTAGACTTTATTAACTTGATTTTGAGATACGGTGTAGTGAGCGCAAAGCGATATACCGTTTTCTAAAAGTATAACGGAAACGAGCCTTGTCGTAGCTATATCGTCCTGCGACGGCTCGGCAGATGCCATCGGGTGATTGTGAGCTATGATTACCGAGTGAGCGTCCCGCTTTTTGGCTGTTTCTATAAGCTTAAGGGGGAGTATTTCAGAGCCGTTAAGAATCCCCTCCGAAATAAAATCCGTGCTTATAAGCTCCCGCTTGTCGGAAAAGGAAAGCATATAAATATTTTCGCACGGCAGACCGAAGAAAAGCCCGATAAGATAATTTTCGGTGTCCTTATCGGAAAGGCGCTTTTGCTTACTGTATCTGTCGGTAATCCGTCTTGAAGCAAGGGCGCTGACGAGCAAAATAAGGCAGGCTGCGCTCTCGCCGACAAGCCTTGTGAGTGTGTAGCCGTCGGCTTCAAAAATCTGTTTTGGCGTAAAGTGCTCGGTCAATTTTGAAAAAGCGAAATCTTTAATGCCTATAAGGGAAGCTAGGTCGTGAAGACACAAAATAACGGTATCGCCCCCGATGCTTTTCTCGCTCCCGTCTTTGTAAAAGAGAGCCTTGTGCAATCGGTTGACGCCTACTATCAGCTTGGCGCTTTTCTCGCCGACACCCTCTACCGATATAAGCTCTGAATATTCGGCGTGCAAAACGCCGTTCAGCGAAGAAAATTTACGCAAAAGCGCTTTAGATACGGGATTGGTGTCGGATACTCTTATGCTGAAATACAGCAGCATTTCAAGAAGCTCGTAGGTGTCGAATACCCGTCTTGAATACTCGAAAAGCTTTCGGCGCATTCTCTGTCTGTGGCCGATATGGGGATTGTCTGCCATTTGCCTCTCTCCTTTGCCGTCGGATTTTAAAGCGGAAAATCAGTCGTTTTTCTTATATCTCTCGATAGCCTCTTTTCTTCCGTCCCTGGTAAGCTCAGGCGGAATTTCGGCATTATAGCCGATAGGCTTTCTTAGCTGAAGCATATTGATTTTATATCCGAGCGAGGCAAAGCTCTCCTCGTACTCGGTGCGGATATTATTTTCGTCGTATTCGGAATTGTGAAGGTCACGAGTAACGATTTCGGGGGTGAGCTTCAAGGCTTCGATTTCCTCAAGCGAGAAATCGAAAAGAGCTACGTTGTCGGTCTTGAAGCGAATAATGCCGCCGTCCTTAAGCAGGCTTAAGTAAAGCTTAAGATAGCGTCTGTGCGTAAGCCTGCGCTTGGCGTAGCCCTTTTTGCTCCAGGGGTCGGAGAAATTAAGATATATTGCGTCAAGCGAGCCCTCCTTGAATAGGAGCGAAAGGTTATCCGCCGTGTCGACTATAAATTTGAGATTGGCAAGCGTGCCTCGCTCGGAATTTATAGCCTTTGCTCTTTCGGCGGCAAGCGTCACGCAGTCGCTTACACGCTCCATAGCGTAATAGGCTATCTCGGGATTTCTCTCTGCCATCCGGCAGGCAAAGCCGCCCTTTCCTGCGCCTATTTCAAGCCAGATGCATTCCTGAGTGAGGTCGGGCGCTGCCGCAAGGAATTCCTGACAGGCGAAAAGCCTCTTTTCACCGTTTTTCTTTTTTCTCATTCTCATAGCGTCATAGCCTCCCCGCCGCCTTTGCTGAATTCTGCGAGCTGAAGCTCGGGGTTGTCCTCAAGCACCCAGCGTATCGCCCATTCGCTGGTGAAAATAAGCAGGTTGTTGCCTCTGAAGTCCTGCACCCACTTCGTGCCGTGCGAGAGCTTCAGGCTCTTTGGGTCGAGATTTTCGTTTGCAATCCAGCGGATTTGCTCAAACGGCAGGTTGCTTCTTCTTAAGTCGCAGCCGTATTCGTTCTTAAGGCGGTATTCAAGCACCTCGAATTGAAGCACGCCGACAACGCCCACGATTACACGCTCAAGACCTGCTCCGGGCTCAAAGAAAATCTGTATAGCACCCTCCTGAGCAATCTGATTCATACCCTTTGCGAACTGCTTACGCTTCATAGAATCGACCTGCTCAACCATAGCGAAATGCTCGGGCGCAAAGGTGGGAATACCCTCAAAAGCGATTTTGAGGCTCTTGTCGCATACCGTGTCGCCTATCGAAAATACACCCGGGTCAAATACGCCGATAATGTCGCCTGCGTACGCCTCGTCTATGACCTCACGCTCCGACGCCATCATCTGCTGAGGCTGAGAAAGCCTGAAGCTCTTTTTACCCTGAACGTGGAAATATTCACGCTCACGCTCAAACTTGCCCGAGCATATGCGCATAAAGGCGATTCTGTCGCGGTGAGCTTTATTCATATTCGCCTGAATTTTGAAAACGAAGGCGCTGAATTTCTCGTCAAACGGGTCGACCTCGGTGTCCTCGGCGTATCTTGGGAGCGGTGAGGTCGTCATTTTCAAAAAGTGCATAAGGAAAGGCTCTATTCCGAAATTATTAAGCGCCGAGCCGAAGAAAACGGGGGAGAGCTTTCCGTGACGCACGGCGTCAAGATCGAAATCAAAGCAAGCGCCGTCAAGCAGCTCCACCTGCTCGCAAAGCTCCTCTCGCATACTCTGACCGATAAGCGAGTCGAGCTTTTCGGTGTCGGCTATATCGCAGTCGATGCCGTGTATGCGCTCTCTGCCTCGGTGGGAATCGTCAAACGAGAGAATCTGCCTTGCCTCTCTGTCGTAAACGCCCTTGAATTTCTGACCGCAGCCGATAGGCCAGTTCATAGGATAAGTGCCTATGCCGAATTCCTTTTCAAGCTCGTCGAGCAGGTCAAAGGGGTCTCTTGCCTCACGGTCCATTTTGTTGATAAAGGTGAAAATCGGGATATCACGCATAGCGCAGACCTTAAATAGCTTCCTCGTCTGCGGCTCGATACCCTTTGCCGCATCGATTACCATAACTGCGCTGTCAGCCGCCATAAGCGTACGGTAGGTATCCTCTGAGAAATCCTGGTGACCGGGGGTGTCAAGTATATTTATGCAATATCCGTCGTATTCAAACTGAAGCACCGACGAGGTAATGGAAATACCCCTTTGCTTCTCAAGGTCCATCCAGTCGGATACGGCGTGCTTATCGCTCTGCTTTCCTTTTACCGAGCCTGCCGACTGAATAGCTCCTCCGTAAAGCAAAAACTTTTCCGTAAGAGTGGTCTTACCAGCATCGGGGTGAGATATTATAGCAAAGGTGCGTCGCCTTTGAATTTCGCTCTTAAAATCCTGCATTTCAATGCCTTCCCAAATTAATTTATTTAAAATATTTTTTCGCTGGTTATTCTATCACAAAAAAGCTCGTTTGTCAACAATTTGCGCCCAATATGCAAATGAGGGAGCAGCTTTCGTCAAAAGATTTTAAAAAAGCTTTGTGGCTGAGCGCCAAAACCGTATAAAGCCAAGCGGTGCGCTTATTGACATAGCGCTGCCTTTATGCTAGAATGTCTTTGATAGAAAATCAAAAAGGAGGCGGTGCGCTTGAATAGAAGAACGTATATATATCTGCTTCGTGGCGGAGCGGTATTTATTATCTCGTATTTGCTTTTTAAGCTGGCGCTCTTTAATCTCCTTTGGATGAGTGCGCCCGGGGATTCGCTTTTCCACGACCTGCCCATTTGGGCGTTGCAGCTCGTCGCAGTTCTTGCTCTCTTATTTTCGTTTAACTCTCTTATGAATTTCTTTACGCTTTACAATCGAGCCGGGCGGTACGCTGCGCTCGAGGAGAGGAGAGCTGACGGGGTTTTTGCCGAGCTTGGAGTAGTGATTCGCTCGTCGTCGTTCATAATCGAAACCTCTGTGGTAGGCGTGCTTGTGATAATCTTCTCGCTTTGCCAAGGCTTCACTGAAATTCCCGATATGATTTTCTTTGGCAGCGAGGCTTCGCCTACTTTAAGAATACTTATGCCGATTGTTTTGCTCGTTCCGCTGCTGTTTTTGATAAGCCTTTTTGCAAGGTACGAGGTAAGGCGTTATTGGTTTTCACTTGATAGAACGGGTAATCTTGATAAGCTTGAAAAAAAGAGCGTGTTCATTGCAAAGCTCTTGTTTATCATAATCGGTTACCCGACTATATTCCCGTTCGTTCCGCTTTTGGCGTTCGTGGCGTTTACCTTTGTTTCGGTGTTTGTGAAGCTGTCGGTGGTTTTAAGCGTTGTCGGAGTAATAGCGGGTATACTGCTGATTTTGCTAATTATTATTTGCATATTATATCTTTCTGCTATAACTAAGCGAAAGAAATTTCTAAAAGCGCTTTTTAAAATTTGCGAGGAAAAGGGATATAAAATCAGCGAAATCAAAAATGCTTACCGTTCCTTTTTTAAGCACTTTGAGGGGGCGAACTTTACCCTTGAAAGAGGCAGCGAGCGCTACTCGTGCAAGCTCGTTTCCTCGGTACGCAAGGGAGTGCCGCTTTGCCTTTCCGGCAATAGGCACGGATTTTTTCTTCACCGTTTTGGCTTTAAGCACCACCATATATCGCTTAACCACAATATAATCTGGGGACACGAGGCAGACTGCCCGCATTGCCGCAAAATTGCAATTATAAATCCTATGCCGAAGCGGGTAATAGCGGTCGCTCAGGACGGCACGACGAGATTGCTTTCGCCTGCGGATATGGCGTGGGATACGGTGATATACGATGCGAAAACCCTTATCGGCGTAATCGATCGTGACTGTCTTGACAGAGTAAATACCTCCTATTAAGCATAAAAAACCGTCAGCAGGGCGAATGCCCAAAGTGTGATGTCCTTAGCGGAGAATTTGAAAATTACCCAAAGTGCGAGCGTCGCATCTGACAGGTCAAATACTCTATGAGCTAAGTCCAAACCCTTATAACGACAAAAAGAGATAACAAATCCAGCCGAAATGTTATCTCTTTTTTTTGTTAGTGAAGTTTTCGCTACTGCGAAAGTGAAGTTGTGCTACGCACAGTGAAGTTGCTCACAGTAGCTCGCAGTGAAGTTAAGTTTGTCCACTTTGCCAAAGGCAAAACTTCACTATCCGCAGGATAACTTCACTTACGAAGTAAACTTCACTTGCCTATAAGGGCAAACTTAGTTTTAGCGTGTTCTCCGTTAAGGATAACACGCTAAGTCTTAACCTATATTTAAATTTTTTCCGTTGCTTACGTGACAATCCTCTGCGTAAATGCCCCAATGCGTAGTAAATTTAATGCTTTTAGGTGTGTTTACGGTTATTGTAAAATTCAGAGATTGGTCCTGCGTTTCGTTTCTTTTCAGGTATTCGGAATAATAATTTTGTCCGTCAACGCTGATAATCAGATAGCCTGACGAGCTTCCCATTGGGAGAGTGAGAGATACGGAGTACTCGCCTTGCATATCGCTTAGCGTCTTGCCGTTTTCGTCGCTTGCGGTAATATTGATTATTTCCTCGCCGCCTTGGCTTACCGAGGCTGTTAATAGACATTCGCCTGCTGTTTTGATACTGTTGTTTTTACCCTCCACGCTTTCCGTAAACCAAGCGTAGCTGGTAGAGCAAAGAAAAACTATGCAAAGCAAAATTCCAAGGACAGACGTTATTATAAGGCGGATAAGCGCTTTGTCCGACAGCTTTTTTATATTCTGTTGTTCCATAACGCTTATGCCTCCTTAAAGATAAAGATGTTTGCATATTGTCGGTTTTAATGATGCCTATGACATTTAATGTTTTGTGTAAAATATTAAATGAGACGTTTCCGGCAGCAAAAAACAAGACGTGTATTAATTTGCTATTGGATTGCCGCCCAAGCCCCGAAGGACTTGGGTGGCTGGAATAACTAAAAATTACTCAACAACCGTAACGGTTACCTTGGAATTGCCTTCAGCATTGTGCAGTGATGCAGATGCCAGCTTTTCATCAATAGTAATATTCTTTACAGTGATATTAGCGCTTGCAAAGTAGGTGGAGTCTACGTTAATTAGAGCCTTGTCAACGATATAGTCATCGGTTGCGACAAACTGTCCGCCGGTAATATTCAGCGTGTAGGTGTTAGCGCCCTCGCTGTAAATTTTGATAGCACGGTCACGGTACATGAAGGTACAGTCGGTAGCATTGACAGTACCGCTACCATACATAAAGATATTGTAGAATTCTGCACCCTCCTGAACGTAAGAATTGAAGGTGCAAGCGGTTGCATTCACAGTGCCGCTGTAAGTAGTGAACACACCGGTGATGGTGCAGTTCTCATAGTTAGCAACGGAGTGACCGTTATAGTCAATGCCGCCGTACCAATCGTATCTTTCGCCATTTTCAGGTGCGTAAGGTAAAGAAATCGTCTTCAAATCAAGATCTCTGTAAGTTACCGTGCCGCTTCCGCCTATGTTATAACCGGCAAAATTGATTCCCGAATTCTCGTCAGCACCAATGAAAGTTACATCGGTAGCTCCAAGACTTTTGTTCAGTGTAATTTCACCGGAAATATAAATTTCCTTTATTCCGGAATCGATAGCATTAGCAAGCTGTTTATCGTTAGCTACGGTAAACTTTCCGTCTACGATCAGAGTCCAGCTTCCGGATTGGTAGGGTACAGCGTAAATCTTATGGCTGGTTTCGGGAATGTTGTTAAACTCACAGTCGGTCACATTGACAGTGAATACGCTATCGTTGTCCTGGATGGTGATAGCTCCTTCAGAACCGAAGTCACCGCTGAAGGTACAATTATCAATGTTGATGGTCGCATCAGCCGTTTGATTGATGTAAATGCCCTGAGTGCCTACACCGTTGAAGATGCAGTTGGAAATCGTGTAAACACCGCCGTTCTCGTTGGAAGAACCGAACACGAGATGACCCCAAGACTTATCAACCATTCTCTCGATAGTACAATTTTCTATCTTCAAATTCTTAAACTGAGAAAGACGAACCTGCAGATTTTTGAATGATATCTTAGTATCAGCGCCACAACCTGTGATAATCAAGGAATCGCGCGCAGGAATATTGTAAAGATCAACTGCGAAATTTCCTGCTGTCAGAACGATTTCTTCTTTACAGTCATTTACGGCTGCAGCAAGTTCTTCGTTGGTGGAAACCACAGCATCAATATTCTCGGAAACAATGTAATAGCGGTTGCCGGTAGACATAGTCTTTAAGCCGTCAGCAACAAAATTATTAACATTGCAATCGAAGGAACCGCCGAAAATTACGGGAGTACCGTAGTAATTTTCAACACGACCTGAGAAAGTTCCGTCTTTAACTGTAACGTTACCGTTGATTACAGATCCGCCGGTAGCATTCTGGTCAGCAGCCTTGTTTGCATATACACCGCTGTTTACTATAACAGATCCACCGTCATAAGTATAAATGCCGTGGCTGGTTTTTCCGGAAATACCCGCCATATCAATTTCACAATTAGTCAGAGTAGCTAATGCGCCATTACCGTAGGAGCAAAGCGAACCGTGGTAAGATGTGATCTTCGTGTTGGTAGCGGTCATTACGCCTTTGTTATTAACGGCGTATGAGGGCCAGCCGTCACCCGCAAAAGGAGCTCCGTTGAGGGTTGTATTTTCTACTGTAAGAGTTCCCTTGTTCATAATTGCAGATTTGCCGTTATCAGCAATAGAAGAAACAGTACCATTCTTAATAAGAAGGTTGCCATTGTTTTCAATCACATGACCGGAAGTACCTTTAATCTCATTGCCGTTTAGGTCAAGAATGATACCGGTAAACGCTTCTCTAGGTGAGAAGGTAGTTACAGAAGCAGGAATAACGATAGAGTCGTTAAGCTCGATATCATTCATAATAACAAGCTCGGTTTCACCTGCGTTTATAGCAGCAAGAAGATCAGATGCATCGTAGATCTTCATTCCCTCTACCCAAGCATCCGCATCATACTGATTGTCGAAGCTATCGTTCTCAGCAGTATACTGAGTAGCGAGGAGCTGGATGGAGAAATCACCACCAATAGAGAGATTCTGATAATTTTTATCGGCAGAATCCTGCATCTTGAGTACGATAGTCGTCGTGTAATCGGCATTAGCAGAGAGATTTCCCTGAACGATACCCTTGTTGATTACCTCGGCAAGAGTTCCAACGTACATAGAGGTGTCGATATCTTTTCGGGTTGCAACCTGAGTTGCGTTAGCATCGGTATCCGCTATCTCGTAAAGATATACGTCGATTACGTCAGCGAGAATTGAAACCTCGCCGGTAGGAACTATTGCGAGCTGATATTTGAGAGCAAGCGTTCCTTCGTTTGAAATCTTGATATGCTTTGCATCGGTATAGCCCGGCTCCCAAAGCTGATTGGCGGTGTAAATTGCAACGCCCTGAGCATTCAACCAATCGGTTGAATCGTCCTCGGGAACGGCCTTGGAGCCGTCTGCGTAATACATCTCAACATTAAGAGTTCCTGTTTTGATGATGTTGTTTGCACTTGTCACACTGTCAGTAAACCAAGCGAACGTAGTTCCAAGCAGCATAGCGAAGCAAAGAAACAGCGCTATGATGCTTGACAGCAGAGCGTGCTTTGTGTTTTTTGCGTTAGTCATTTGTTTAACCTCCTTATGGTATAAAATTTTGCCAGACTAACTATATAAGGCGGATTTACCGCTATACAGCAATTAAGATTCGTCGGATTCCTCGCT
>JAZRCT010000029.1:0-20685 GCA_045659905.1 Eubacteriales bacterium
TCCTTGATGCTTGCTTTGCTTAAGCTTACGCCGTATTTTCTGTCAACGTCAAAGCTGCAGGGCAATGCTACCATATCGCTTGAAATATACATACTAAAGCGAGCACCCTCGCAGGAATCAATTGAGCGCAAATCGACCTCACGCCGTGAAAGTATGGCGGGGACGGTGCAGCTGTCAAAGCCTATTTTAAAGGGGTGCTTCAGCTTGAATGCCGCATCGAAGAACTCCTCCGTACGCTTATCTCCAAAGGAAAGCATATCCGCACGGCTTCCCTCGCCCATCGGCTTATGAAGAAGAAAAATTACCGCATTTATGCCCTCGGGAAATCTATTTTCACGAAGTCTTGCCGTTGCCTCGGCTATTGACGAGGAAGAAAGCACGAAATGAATATTAGTCTTACAGCCTGCGCTCAAAAGCAGGGATATAGCACGCTCGGTATAGGAGCTTCTGTACCAGCTTACCGCTACCGCACCGCAATATTTCCGGGAAAGCTGCGCTTTCCTTTCATTAAAAGCAAAGCCTGAGGTAGTGTAATTCGGCACGATGCCTCGCTTTTGGCAATACTTCAAAATCTCCTCAAAATCCTTGTGGCAATCGGGGTCGCCTCTGCCACCTAAGGCAAACTGGTCGACGAGATGCTCGGATTCGTCGGCTATTTTTTGAAAGTCCGAAAGCGACATATCCTCTGCCGCAACGCTTCCGCCGCTCTGGTAGCAGCCTATACCCGCAAGGCGGCAAAGTCCGCTTCTGCCGTGCTGACAGCTGCCCATTATGCCTACGTCAATAAGATGCGGAAACGAGGCTCTGTACGGGTCTTTTCCGCTATCCCTTGCGTCCTTTATTATTCCTGAGCGGATATATTTTCCGCTCGATTTGTAAAAATCGGTGGCAAAATGATATTTTAAATCTATTCTGCGGCGTTTATCGCCTATTTCCTTGTATACCGTATCGTACTTTATATCGGGCTTTTTCTCCATATCGCACCTTTTATCAAAAGTCTTATATCAATATTTTAAATCTTTTCCTGTAAAAAAGCAAGTGATTTCTTTCTTGACAATAATTATTTAGATATGCTATACTAAAACCGAAGATTTATTTCAAGAGAGATAATAGCTATGAACGAAAAATCCTACATAATAAATTTAATAAAAGAGAACGGCGCCGCCTATGAGCATATCATAAAAAACGAGCTTCATATAAGCATAAAAAGGGACGGCGACCTTGCTATTTTCAACTATAACTTCGGCTGTGATTTTTCAAATCCCGTCGTAAAAGAGGCAAGGGGTATAATAATAGATACCAAAAGCCTTGAGGTAGTTTGCTGGCCTTTTCGCAAATTCGGAAATCATAACGAGCTTTACGCCGATAAAATAGACTGGGAGAGCGCTAGGGTATTAGAAAAGGTGGACGGCTCTATAATCAAGCTTTGGTACGATTTTTCAAAAGACGATTGGCAATTCTCCACCAACGGAATGATAAGAGCCGACGAGGCGATAATCGAGGGCTCTTTAGGTCTTAATTTTATGAGAGTCATAAAAAGCGCCGAGAATTTTCCCGATATTCCCTTTTCTCAGCTTGACAAAAATTTCACTTATATTTTTGAGCTTGTAAGTCCAAAGACGCAGGTCATAATAAAATACGAAAAAACGCTTCTTTACCACATAGGCACAAGAAGCAATATCAGCGGCGAAGAGCTTGAATGCGATATCGGAATCATAAAGCCGAGGTCTTATCCGCTTTCTTCTCTTTCGGAATGCCTTGCGGCGGCAAGGGAGCTGAATTCGAGAAGCGAGGATATAGAGGGTGAGGGCTTCGTCGTGGTGGATAAATACTACAACAGAGTAAAGATAAAATCCCCCGATTACCTAGTCAATCACAAGCTGAAGCTCCCGCTTGAAATCAGCAAGCGGGAATGCCTTGAAATTCTGACTAACAGTCGAAATGAGCTTAATGCGATTTACAAACTTCAGCCAAACCTTGAGCCGATACTCAAGTATTACGACTATAAGCTTTCAGAGCTGAAATGCGAGGCTGACAATTTATCAAGCCTTGCCTCTATGCTTCTTTATGAATATAACGGTGACAGAGGCGCTATGGCAAGGATAATATCAAAGCACAGGCTAAGCGCCGCCGCATTCCGTGCGATAGATAGAAATTTAAAGGGAAGCGAGGCGCTCCTTAGCTTACCTATTGAAAATATCGCAAAGCATATCGAGGAATACTCGCCCTGTGATTTCTCGCATCTCTTTGACGAATAAGTAAAAGACCGCAACGCCTGATTTGGCATTGCGGTCGCTTTTTGTAAATAATTATTGCCATTTTCGCTCATAAACTATCAGCGAGCGGTATTCTTCAATTCCTATAACGTCAGGAATACTGCTTGGCATATATATGGTGAAAAGCGACTCACAGCCAAGGAATGCATCTCTGCCGATTTCTAAAAGTCCACATCCGCTGGGGAATTTTATTTCCTCAAGATATTCGCACCCAAGAAATGCTTTATCTCCGATTTTTTCAAGCTCAGAGGGCAATTTAAGCTCGGTCAAAATCGTATCCCGAAATGCCTCGCTCCCTATTTTGCGAAGCCGACAGCGCTGAGGGAAGCTTATTCTTCTTAAAAATCCGCACTCGGAAAATGCATTGCTTCCTATACGCAAAAGGCTTCTCGGGAAATGCACCGTTTCTATCTCAGCAGACGTAAATGCAAGATCGGCTATCTCCACAACCCCCTCGGGAATTACTATATCCTCAAGCTCACCCTTTAATCCGAGTATTCTTATGCCATCGGCAATTCTTTCATATTCAAAAAACTGAAGCATAGGTTATCCTCTTTTGCTGACGGTAACCGTCTTATCGGTAAATACAAGCTCTACCTCGTAATCACCCGTGATAAGCCAGCCCTCGCCCTTCTGGATTTTTGAAAAGCTATCCGAGCTTTTACCCTCGAACACGATACGCCTCAGGGTTTTTGAGTAAATTGCGGCTCTGCCTATTCGGTGAAGCCTTGACGAAAATCTCAGCTCCTTTAGCGAATGGCAGCCGAAAAACGCTTCGGCACAAACTACCGATATATTTTCAAGATTGATTTTTTCTAAAGTCTCGCAAAATTTAAAGCAGCCGATTGGCAAGTCGCTTACGGAATGCGGAAGCCGTATTTCCTTAAGGCTCTTGCAGGAGATAAAGGCGTTCGCCCAAATTGCATCAAGAGTGCCGGGCAAGGAAACGGAGATAAGACTCGTACAATCCATAAAGGCGCAATTCATTATGCTGTTCACGCCTTCGGGAATCTCTATATTAACAGCTTCCCTATCAAGACATTTTATAAGCGCTCTGCCGTTTCCCATATTTTCTATCTGAAGCCTATCGGATATTTGAAGCTTCGATTCGGCGCTTGGTTTCGCTTCGCTTTTTCCCGAGAGAGCTGAGCGTTGCGATGACGTAGCCGGCTTGCTTTTCTTAAGCGGAGCTGCGCTGCTGACAGCACTTTTCAAGGGAGCTTTAGATATTCCTGCTGGATTTACACTAGGCGGATTTATTGCGGCGGCTCTCTTACGAAGCTCAAAGTCGGCACGCATATTCCAATCGGGGTGGAAGCCCGAGGGGATTTTCGCCATATCTACTGTAATCAGGAATTTTTTATTTCTGTACTCAAAGGCGTTTTCCTCTATCACCTTTACGCTTGACGGAATAAAGGCTCTTACCAAACTGTCGCAGTTGGCAAAGGCAAATTCGCCTATTTTCTTAAGTCCATAAGGTAAAATTGCCTCTTTAAGCGATTCACAGCAAAGAAATGCGTGATTCTCTATAATTTCAAGATTTGAATCCTGAGGAAAGCTTATTTCCATAAGGCTTTCGCAAAACGAAAAGGCTTCGGTGCATATTTTCTTTAGACTTTTAGGCAAAATAACGCTTTCTATTTTGCACCACGTAAAAGCTCCGTAGCCGATTTCTGTAACTCCCTCGGGAATTTCTATATCGGTTTTTTTGCCCTTATAGCCTGTGATTTTATAGCCGTCCTGAGTATTTACTCGTACAAATTCGGTAATTTTCATAATGCCCTCTTATGTAAATTCTGACATATTTAGTATAATCTTAATATAGTTAAAAGTCAATAATTTTATTTTTTCTATTGAAATACCAAATATGATATGTTAAAATATAAACGGATTGTGAATACAAAGGCTAGTTTAATTTATTTGCGGCTTTAAGGATTTTTGCCGAAATAATTTTTCCGATATGAGTTAATAATCAAAAATAAAAAAATAAAAAAAGAAAGGAAAACCGCAATGAAAAAGCAAAACAACATTGGCGCTGACGGACATCGCAAGTTTGGCATACTTGACAGCATATCCTACGCAGCGGGTGATTTTGGCTGTAACATGAGCTTTGCTCTTAAGTCAACCCTTATCATCTTCTGGACGCAGTTTATGCAGATGGAATCGGCGCTCTACGCACTTCTCCTGATAGTAGTGCAGGTGTGGGACGCTATTAACGACCCGCTTATCGGCTCTATTATCGACGCAGACACCAGAAAATACAAGCGCAACAAATTCCTTACCTATATCTGGTTTGGCTCAATAGGACTTATAGTAGGCGGCGCACTCTGCTTCCTTCCTATCCGCTCGGCTTATATGTGGGCTAAGGTCATCATCTTTATCGCAGGATACGTAGTATGGGATGCATTCTACACGATAGCTAACGTGCCTTACGGCTCGCTTCTATCGCTTATTTCAAACGATACCGCTGACAGAGCATCGCTTTCGGCTTGGCGCTCGGTTGGCTCTATGGTAGGAAATATGGTACCTATGGTTATTCTTCCTATGATAATTTACGATGCGAACAACAACATCGTAGGCAGCCGTGTATTCCTTGCGGCGCTTATTATGGGCGTGCTTGGATTCATTTCCTTCCAGTTTATGATTCGTACTACCGAAATAAGAGTTGAGGGCTCGGTAAAGGTTGCCGAGGAGGGTCCTAAGGTAAGCATTCTTAAGTCCTTCGGTGCGTTTATGAAGAACCGTCCCGCAGTCGGCGCTACCGTTGCCGCTATGGGTATGTTTATCGGTATGCAGGGCGGTACGGCAGCAGTTACCGTTTTGTTCCAGTCATACTTTAAGAACGTACAGATTTCGGGTATCGTAATGCTGTTCCAGATGATTCCGATAGTAGCGTTCACTCCTCTTGCAAGAAAGCTCGTTACCAAGTTCGGTAAGAAAGAGCTTGCATCGGTCGGTGCGCTTTGCAGCATCGTAGCCTGCGTGCTTATGCTCGTGCTTCGTATTACTCCCGATGCTACGGGTATTATAATTTACGTTCTCTGCCAGCTTCTTAACAGCCTTGGCATGGGTATTTACTCTACCGTTTCCTGGTCCATGATGGGCGATGCTATCGACTACAACGAGTGGAAGACCGGCAGACGTGAGGAGGGTGTCGTATATTCGCTTCACTCATTCTTCCGTAAGCTGGCGCAGGGCGCAGGTCCTTCTCTAGTGCTTATAATCATGGCAGCGCTCGGCTACTCCGAGTACTATGCGGGAAATCAGCTTTTCAGCGTAGCTCTCAATCTTCGTTATCTCGTTGCAGCGCTTTACCTTTTCTCTGCGGTGCTTCAGTTCGTAGGTCTTGCTATCATTTACAACCTCGATAAGAAGACTCTTGAAAAGATGAATGCAGAGCTTGCTCAAAGAGCGGAAAGTGTCAGCGTTGGCGGTGCGGAAAACGGTCAGGAGGCATAAAAATGAAAAAAATAATTGCAACAATATTACTTTTAACCATTGCCGTCCTCTCCTTCGCTTCCTGCGGAGCTATCAACAAAGACGGTGAAGTCAGCGTTATCTGGAGCGATTTTTCAGACGAATACCTTTTCACTATTTCAGATGCCCTCGACCGTGCAATGTATATTGAAAACATTAAATATACCCACTACGACGCAAAGGGCAGCGAGGCAGAGCAGATTAAGCTAGCAAACGACGCTGTAAAAGGCGGAGCGGTTGCTCTTGTGGCTTCGGTTACCAACGATGCTACTGCGGCTACGCTCATCGGAATCGCAAAGGCTGCCAATATTCCTATGGTATTCCTTTGCTCCGGCGTTGAGCTTTCAGACGTGACTATGGCTCTTTACGACAAGTGCGTACAGATTAACGTAGATAACGCATCGCTTGCCACCTCTCTTGCAGAAAGAATTGCCGGCGACCTTATCTCAAACTACGATGCATACGACCGTAACGACGACGGAAAAATCTCGTATTGCTCCTTTGGCAATATGAACGCCGTTTCGGCAATCAACGCTAAGCTTAAGACCGAGGGCAAGAGTGAGCTTGTGCTTGTAAAGGATAAGCTTGATACTACCAAGGTCACTGCTGAAATCAACTCAATCTTCGGCGACTACGACGGCAGCGGAAACGAGGCAAACGAAACTCCCGTTGAGCTTATTCTCACCGACGACGATGCTTATATCGAGGAATTGCTCCTTGCGCTTCGAGAATACGAGCTTAACTATCAGAAGCTTGTAACGCACTTTATTCCTCTTTACACCGTTGGTATCGCTGCCAATGCAGCCGAGCTTGAATACGGTAAGCCTGCTGAGGATATTTCGCAGGACGAAAAGGAAAAGCGTGACGCTTATACCGTTGTAAACACGATTGATGCAGGCTTTGTGAGCGCAGCCGCTCTTGAAAACGATGACGAGCTTGCTCTTTCCTGCGCTAAGATTCTTAGCAACTTTATCAAGGGAAAGAACGCAACCGACGGCGTTACAGACGCTTATAAGGTAAGCGACAAGAAGATTTTAGTTCCCTTTACCGTTTACGGATAATAAAGCATTAAATAAAAGAGGCGCAGAGGCTAAAAATCCAGCTTCTGCGCTTCACTTATCATAAAATCCTTAAGGTATTTATATATTTAAATTTTGGCGGTAATTTTAGGTTTATCGCCATTTTATTCTAAAAAGTCCTCTACTACACCGCCAATCATAAACGGCGGTATTTTTCTTTTATTACAATATTCGCATAGCGACTTTACTAATTCGCAGTCCGTTGATACGTCGGGAAGCGTATCTACGAGCATCTCCCATTCTCCGTCGATTCCTCTGGCTAAAATTCCGTAGGATTTATATTCTCCATATTCCACATCCTCAAAAATAGCAGAAAAAACCTCGTATTTTATCATAGCCCAGCTCCAAAATATCAATGATATTGATATTATATATCAACGCCATTGATTTGTCAATAGTTTTATCAAAGTTTTATCAATAAAGTTGCTGTTTTCTTGAAAAAAATATCAATAATATTTATATTTAAGATATAAAGGTATATAAATATTACATGGAAGGATTATGATATGAATAACCGATTGCGACTTCTGAGGAAGGTTATGGGCAAAACTCAAGCTGATATTGCGGCCGTCATCGGTATAACGCAGAACGCATATTCTTACTGGGAGCGCGGCTATGTAAAAATCCATCACGAAAGCCTGCTACGCCTTGCAGATTATTATGACGTAAGCGTTGATTTTATAATAGGCAAGCCGTTTAGAATGACAATCCCCCCCGATAGGTGGGACGAAAGCCTGCGTGCGCAGTACGATTCAGCCAACGAGGATATGCGCACTTATATGGAATATAAATACGGCAACGGCGAAGGCTTAGAAGACTCTACGAAAGGTTTTATGTCGGCACCCGACGTATCCTCAAATACAATTATTTATCACCGTGACGGAAAGCTGCAGCAAAAAGAGCTTTCCGCATCTCAAATGAAGATGCTTATGGCAATACTTGATATAGATATAGATGACGGAGCCAAGCATGGACAGAATTAGCTTTGACTTTGATAAGAACTTTATCTCCACCTGCGAGCCGCTTTACAAAATCGGCGAAGACGAGCTTTTAAAAATGGCAAATGAAGCTACCGAGGACGCAGAGCTTGCCTGCCTCTTTGCAGGAATCTTCAATCAAGGCGAATATTTGCTCTATCTTGAAGAATGGGAATGCAAAAGCGAGGAAGAAGCAAAGGCAATGCGCACCCGCTATTATAGGAATAGAGAGACCGAGCTTTTCGTGCTTCATAAGATACTGAATAAGATGGGCATTTTTACCCCGCTTGACGAGCCTCCAATCGGATATTACCATACGGTCACACCTTTTATGGAGAAAAACGGCTTTATCGCAAAAAACAGAGTATTTGTAAAAAAGACTTAACACATAGCTATGGATAATTATAAAAGAATCAAAATTGCCTGCTACGGCATAAATATAACCATGGCGGCGGTAGCTAACCTATCGCCGCTTTTATTCGTAACCTTTCACAACGAGTATTCGATTTCCTATACGGCGCTTGGACTTCTCGTGCTTATCAACTTTTCGACGCAGCTTTTTATCGACCTTTTATTTTCATTCTTCTCGCATAGGCTAAGCGCTCACCTGGCATTGAAAATAACGCCAGTGCTTTCGGGGCTTGGACTTCTCGTATATGCGATATCTCCATTTATCTTCCCTAGAGCACCGTATATAGGAATTCTTATCGGCACGCTGATAGCCTCTGCCGCAAGCGGTCTTGCCGAGGTGCTTATAAGCGCACTTATTGCGGCAATTCCCTCCGAAAAGCCTGATTCAGAAATGAGCAAGCTTCACTCCGTATACGCATGGGGCGTCGTTGCAATAATCGTAATATCAACGCTGTTTCTTACGTTTGTCGGGGGTGGGTACTGGTATATCCTGCCGCTTATATATACGCTGATTCCAATTGTATGCGCCGTGCTTTTCTTTACCTCCGAATTTCCTCCTATGGGAAGCGGAGGCAAAAATGAAAAAAGCTCCTTCTCTATTTTGAAGCGTGGCAGCGTATGGCTTTGCATTATCGGAATATTTATCGGTGGAGCCACCGAGCTTACTATTGCGCAGTGGTGCTCAAGCTTTTCTGAGGAGGCGCTTGGAATTCCAAAGGTTTTAGGTGACATTCTCGGTGCTGCGGCATTTGCTACTATGATGGGGCTTGGCAGGTCGCTGTACTCAAAATGGAGCAAAAAAATAGAGCCTATACTTTTAATAAGTATAATTGGCGCTTGCGTATGCTACCTTACGGCAGCTTTGTCACCTGTTCCCGCAATTGCGCTTATCGCTTGCGCTCTTTGCGGACTTTGCGCCGCTATGCTCTGGCCGGGTGCTCTTATTGCAGTAAACGAGCGCGCTCCCGACGGCGGCGTATTCATATATGCGCTTATGGCGGCGGGCGGTGACCTTGGAGCTTCGGTAGGCCCTCAGATGGTGGGCTTTATTACCGACGCCGTATCTAAATCGGATATTGCCCTGTCATTAGCGCAAACTTTCGGCATAACGCCCGAAACCGTAGGAATGAGAGCAGGAATGCTCATTTCTGCGATATTCCCGATTATCGGTATTATAATATTCGCCTGCCTATACAAGGGCAGGAGCAAGGACGCTCTTACAATTAAATAACGAAAAACCGTCAGCCAAAGCAAGCGTGAGAAAATCCGCTAAGAGTATTACGCTATGGCTGGCGGGATTTTTATACGAAAATTAAGCTTTCAGAGCATTTTTGTGCATATTGCAAAAAATATTTCGAATTTTTTATAAATTAGAAAACGAGAAAACAAGAGATATCGTGAGAGAAAACGAGAAAAACGGAGCATTGTATCCGATAAATCATTTTCACGAAAAAAACTTTCGGAATAGCTATTGACAAGAAAAAACGGTTGTGCTATAATCTAAAGGCTGAAAAAAAGAAACGTAAGTTTCAAACATTAATCAGGAGGAAATAAAAATGTCCACTTTTATGGCAAAAGCTGAAACCATCGAGCGCAGATGGTTCGTTATTGACGCTGCCGGCAAGCCTCTCGGTAAGACTGCCGTTAAGGCTGCTAACATTCTTCGTGGCAAGCACAGACCTGAATTTACTCCTCACGCTGACTGCGGTGAGTTCGTAATCATTGTAAATGCTTCGAAGGCAATTCTCACGGGTAAGAAGCTCGAACAGAAGTTCTACCGTCACCACTCCGGCTACATCGGCGGTCTTAAGGAGGAGAGCTATAAGCACCTTATGGCAACTCGTCCCGAATTCGCTATGGAGCTTGCAGTTAAGGGTATGCTCCCCCACAACACTCTTGGCGCAAAGGCTTTTACTCGCCTTCACGTTTACAAGGATGCTAACCACAATCAGGCTGCTCAGAAGCCTATCGCAATTGACTGATAAGGAGGATTAGAGAATGTACACAAGTGCAAAGCCTTATTTTTACGGCACAGGCAGAAGAAAGAAGTCTGTTGCAAGAGTCCGTCTTTATCCCGGTACAGGTGCAGTTACCATTAACGGCAGAGATATAGACAACTACTTTGGTCTTGAGACCCTTAAGCTTATCGTTAACCAGCCCTTCGGCGTAACCGAAACCACCGGCAAGTTTGACATCGTAGCGAACGTTCAGGGTGGCGGCTTCTCCGGTCAGGCAGGCGCCATCCGTCACGGTGTTGCTCGTGCACTCGTTGCTTGCGACGAGAACTACAAGCCCGCTCTTAAGAAGGCAGGCTACCTCACTCGTGACCCCAGAATGAAGGAGAGAAAGAAGTACGGTCTCAAAGCCGCACGTCGTGCTCCTCAGTTCTCAAAGAGATAATCTCGACCTTTGGTCGAAACTTCAAAAAGCACTTTGCATCACGCAGAGTGCTTTTTGTTATCTCTTCGTTGAATCGAGGAGCAAATGAAGCACACCTTGCGGTGTATGAAAAATGAAGCAGGCTTCGCCTATGAAGCGAGCCTTCGGCACACGGAAAGGTAAAGGTGTGCTTCGCTTCATAGAAGCCTCAAGGCTTCGGCTTCATAGCAGCGCAGTTGCTGCTTCATATTTGCGAAGCAAATGCTTCATTCTTCTGCTTCAGTCTTCTCCTATTTCCTATTTACAATTTCTCGTTTTTGTGATATGATAATGTAAAAAACATAGGTGATTTATGGAAACAATTATCGACCGAGCGTCGCCCGCCGATGCATATGAAATCTTAGAGCTTTTAAAAAAAGCCGGAGGTGAAAGTGACAATCTTTCATTTGGTGCTGAAGGATTGCCTTATACGCAAGAGGAAGAAGCGGCATATATATCTCAGATTCTGGCTTCTTTCGACGAGCTTATGCTTGTTGCACGAATTGACGAAAAAATCGTCGGCATTGCAAGTCTGTTACATAGCGCTCCTCTCGCACCGAAAAGAGGAAATTTCAGCGTTACCGTCCTGAAAGACTTTTGGAATATGGGAGTTGGAAGCAAATTAACCTCTGAGATTATAGCTTTTGCAAGATTGCATCACTTTGAAATAATCGACTTAGAGCTCCGAAGCGATAACCTGCGTGCAATAGGTCTATACGAAAAATTCAAATTTAAAAGAGTAGACGGTTTTTCTGCTCTTTTGAACAAAAACGGCAAGGATATTCCACTAATTCATATGTCATTTTCGATCACTTAAGTAAATTTTAATTTACAAAAATCTCTGATTTCACCTTAATAAAAAACAAGCGCTCACAGGAGTATCCCCTATTTTGGCTTTCTTCTGCGGGCGCTTAGTTTTTACTTCATTTTATTCTTTAGATTATAATTTCGTTAAGCTTGATATGAACCTCGAAAAGCTCATTTTTCTTAGCGGTGGAAACCTCTATAAATTCATCCTTGAAGATTTCCCCTTCGTGCGAAGAAAATCCCTCTACAGCTTCCTCTGTGACACCGAAATAACGAAGAATTTTAGCAACCGTACGCTCGTCACCTACGGCTCTTTCACGGAAAAGAGAGATTTCGTGGTTTTCTCCCTCTTTATCGCTCATCCAATCGTAAATCTTGTCCTCGCCAAGATTGCCGTATACTTCTATTCTAAGTCTTTTCTTGGGTAACATTCCTATAACGAGGGTATGTCCCTTTTTAAAAAGAAGCTTATCCTTTGAAGAAAAGATACCGTGCATTCGTATCTCGTCGTATGTAACCGTCACGGCTCTGAAAAAGAAAACCATAATAAAAACGATTACAAGCCCTAAGAATATTTCAAGGGGATAGTAGCCGAAGATATCCTCTGACTTATTGTGCATACTTATTGTAATCGCAAGCAATATCATAGGTGGAATTTCTATCAGGAAAACGTACAATCTAGTACAAAACAGGAATATGCTTTTCATTATTTATACCTCTTTATTAGTCTATTTGCTTTGCGCTTCCGCCTGCAAGCAATATCATTTTGACGGCTGACACCGAGAATTTATCCGCTACTATAACAAGTGGCTTATCTAGCACGCCGTCTGCCAGAATTTTAAGTCTTCCGTAGCGCTTTCCGACGAGCCCTTGCGCCTTGAGTGCGTCGAGGGTAACTACCTCGTTTTCCTTAAATGCGCTCGATATTTCGCCGATATTCACGCAGCAAAGCTTACCTGTGCGGGCATTTCCTTTGGTGTGGGTAAGCGCCTTTTCGGCTTCACCTTCCGTAATAAGTATGTCCGCTATTTCACGGCTTACCGAAGCGCCGGGCTGCGATTTTGAATTTATAAGCTCGGTAATATCTGCATCCTTGGCTTCACTCACGCTCTGCTTTGCCTTGCCCTTAACGTATATAATTTTGACAAGTCCGCGCTCGGCAAGCTCACGGTTAGTTTCGTACGGTAATCTGTAATCAATCTCGGGCAATATTCCCTTTTCTATTCCAAGACTACCCATAAGAGTATCAATAAGCTCGGTGGCGTATGAAAGAGCACGCCTGCTTTTTATCTTAAGCTGCATTGGAAGCTCGGCGTAACGCTTATCTGCCGAAAGGTCGGTAAATCTGTATTTTGAGCCAAGGAAGCTATCGGGTGTCAAAGCAAGGTTGACTATCAGCGATTTACCCTTTATATTCACTCTGGCTACGGCAAGTCTTCCCTTGCGGTAGGTTTCGTAGTTCCAGGAGGTCCTGGGCTTAATGCCGTTATATGAAAGGATATAATTCTTAAGCACGGTATAATAGCCCTGCGCCGCATCACCGGACTGTATAAGCCTTGAGGTAAACGAGGTTCTGTACCGTACCGACGAATCAAGCGATAAAGGCTCGCTGTCGGTATTTTCCAAAGTCTTTTCTTCAGCCCTTTCGGCAAGAGCAACTGCCGTTATTGGCTTCGGCTCGGGATTTTCAGGTTCTACCTTAGAATCAACATCCGCCTCGGTATCTGTCCGTGCCGTGCAGGGTATTTCCTCAGGGGGCATATCTTCATTCGGGTTGGTATTATCTTTAGCTTCGATTTTATCCGCATTATCGGGTTGTTTTGTAAACAAAGATTGGCGTCCAAAGACGATAACGAACAAAAGCACCACAAGGATTGCTACGAAAACATACGCAATTAAAGGCGGCGTTGACTTAGTCTCGATAGCTACTATTCCGTAAAGCGAGAGGCGGTCGGTTTCAAACACCAGCATATCGCCCTCTACTACTGAATCTACAATTTCGGGCTTTTGGCCGTTCATATATACCGCCATAAGTCCTTTTGCGTTGCGGTATTCTTCGGGGATAAGAATTTTGACCTTGAATTTACCCGTAGTCCCGACGGTGACTCCGTCACGGCACACCGTAACGGCGTAAAGCACCGCCAATGAAGCAGTCTCGTCAAAGCTTGCAAAGGACGAATAATCGTAATTTTTATACTCCTCGGTGGTATCCTCAACGTTTATGTAGCTTCCCTCTTTCATTGGGACGGCTGAGGTCACTATGATCTTTTTAATACCGTTTTCGTCACGGTAGACCATACCAAGCTTGTCATCGAGACTATCCACTACCGCTTTTTTTACGGTAAGAGCTGCATTCATATCGGGTATTGGCTCGTAATTTTTACTATCGCCCGAGAACACCGCAGTTACCGAGTATTTGCCGACGTATTTTATGCCCTCAAAAATTCGTGAATTGTAGTAGTACGACACGCTGACGCCCTCAGGAAGCTTGCCTGATATGGCGATTGATTGAAGTTGACCGTTCTCGGTCACGGTCTTATCCGTAAAAGAAATATTGCTCATATCGTAGCTTGCCTTCTTGATTTCCCAGTAAAGCGCCCCCGGCAGAGCACCGCCAGTAAGAATGCAATTTGCGGTGTCGTAGGAAATAGAGGCAGTGGTAATATATTTGCCTGCCGAAGCAATATCAGCGCCTACCGGCTCGTAATCCGAATTAAAGCTTGAATAGGAGAAGGATAGCTCCGAGGAAGCTCCCGAAAGCTTTACGGAGTGCGCCTTGCCGTCGTAAGTGAATGGGGCGGTGTAATCCCATTTGATAGCACTTATATCTATTGCACGAGGTCTTATGCTTACCGAAATCTGATTGCTTACGCCATAATAAGAAACTCCGCCGTCGTTAATATCGATTCTGCAACAGTAGCTGCCGCTATCGGAAACCGAGCTCACCGAAAGGCTGTCCCCAGAAGCTCCACTGATTAAAGAGCCGTTCTTATACCAGCTAAAGCTCATCTGTGCCTCAGGCGACGATGGCAGATATTCGTAATCGGCTTTAAGCGTATATTCCTTGCCCCTCTCATATTCCTTGTCCACAGCGCCGCTGAGCGCTATCGAAAAATCCCCCGCCGCAGCAAACATAGAGATGGATATTACGCTAATCAAAAGCAGAAGAAGCGCAAAAGAAGCTATTAAATATTTTACTTTCGTCATATTTTCCCTATCCGAGCAGGCAATTTATGGTTGTATGCGATTATGCTCTTTAATATTTTAACATTCCTCACGAATAAGTTTCAATAGAAAATACGGCTAAGATTACGCAAAAAAATCAATCTTTAAACATTCTCGGAGATTTTTCGACAAGAAAGAAATACGGCGAGGTGGGAGAATTGAGTATGTGAAATTCCGAGGCGCAAATGCGGAAGCGTGATAAGGTCTTAAAATACTCACGGAGCATATCCCCCTCAAGTCTTCCTTCCTCGTGCCCGGGATATATAGCTATAATAAGCGCACCGTCAGGAAGAAGCATATCTATCGCTTCCGTAACAGCCTTCATAGTAGTCTCTCGCATCGTGGTAAGCGCTTTATTGCCGCTTCTCGGCATAAATCCGAGATTGAACATTCCTGCCTTTATCGGCTCTTTTACGAATTCACGTACACGGTGGTGCGAGGCGCAAATAAGCGTATAATTTTCAGGTGCTCCGTTTGCCACAAGGTGCGCCTTGGTGCTTTCAAGAGCAGCGCTCTGAATATCGAAGGCGTACACCCGTCCCGTAGCTCCTACAGTCTTTGATAAAAAGAGCGTATCGTTGCCGTTGCCCATAGTAAAATCGACAGCAACGTCACCCTCTTTCAGATGCATAAGAATAAAATGCTTGTGAAGTGTGACAAGATCAACCATAGCTTTCTCCAATTTTCTTCTTAGGCTTTACAAACGCTGTGTAATTGGTCTTATAAATTACAAAACCCGGCTTTGCCCCCGAGGGCTTCTTTAAATTCTTTACAAGGGTATAATCAACCGCTACCGACTCGCCCTTTGCCTTAGAATACCCTGCCGCTATCTCGCACGCCTCGGTGTAATCCCGAAGCGACGGCTCTTTGCCGTCAGTAACCATAATAACGTGAGAGCCCGGGATATCCTTGGTGTGAAACCATAAATCGCCCTTTTCGGCAATCTTGAAGGTAAGCTTATCGTTTTCAATATTATTCCTGCCTATATAGAGCGTAAAGCCGCCGCTCGTAGTCATAGTAATAGGCTTAGGCTTTGAATTGCTTTTCGGCTTATAGCTTCTCATTCTCGATGCGTATCCCGAAGTGTATAGCTCGTCCCTTATGTCGTTTATATCCTGCTCGCACTCGGCGTTATCGAGAAACGCCGTAACGCTCTCAAGATACAAAAGCTCTTTTTCCCATATAGCGATTTGCTCGGTAAGCACACGCTTAGCGGTCTTTGCCTTATTGTAAAGCTTATACATTTTCTGAGCGTTTGCGCTGGGAGACAGTCTTGAATCAAGCTCTATTTCTATCTCGGGGCAGTCCTCGCTGTAATAATCTACGCACAAAAAGGAGGACGCACCCCTTGGTATCATATAAAGATTTGCGGTAATGAGGTCGCCGATGCGCTTATAATCCTCTCCCCGCTCGCTCTGCAAAAGAGTCTCACGCTGTAGCGAGAGCTTTCTCTCTGTGCGGGAAATAGCCGAGGAAAGAAGTCCTCTTACGTCGGAGGAGCGCGCCTTGATGCGCTCAACTCTGTCACGCTCGGCAAAATAGGTATCAAAAAGCTCGCTCAGCGTATCAAAATGCACTACCCTGCAAGCATCGCCGAGGTAGCTTATATCCATATAGGAATAATCCTTTGGATTTCCCTCCTTATCGATAGCCAAGGTCGGCTTGTATTCGGAATTAAGAAGAACATCCCGCCACTCGTAAAGTACCCTTATAAAGCGCTCCTTATCTATTTCCCTGACGGTGGTGTATACGCTGCCCGAGGCACGAAATACAAGCTCTCTTGCAATCTGTGAAGCAACGCCTGAAAAATACGAGGTGATAAGCTTTTCGCAGGGACGCTCCTCGCCAAACGAGCTGAGAGCAAGAGCAAAATCCGTCTCGTCGAATTGAAGCGGCGATACCCTTGGCTTCTGCTCGGGGAGCGTGTATTTAAGCCCCGGCAAAATCTGCCTTATTTCGCTTGCCGAAAAATCAACGAGCTTAAGGGCGTTTATAATTTTATCCTCACTGTCGGTAAGGATAAGGTTGGCGTACTTACCCATTATTTCGCATATAAGGCGAAGCTCAACCGCAAATCCCATTTCGTCGTAGCAGCTAAGCCTAAATATTGCTATTCGGTCAAAGTCCACCTGCTCTACCGACACTATTTTTGCACCTACGAGCCTTTTGCGAAGAAACATACAGAACATCGGCGCTGAAATAGGATTCTCCTTAACGGTATCGGTAAGCTGAAGCCTTGGGGAGTTTGCCCCGACGTTGAAGGACAGTCTTCTTTGGCTTTTACCGTAATGTATAAGCATAACTATCTCGTCCGCCGTTGGCTGATATATCTTTTCGATTTTAGCCTCGGGAAATTCAAAAGAAAATTCACTCAGCACAGCACGCATCATACAAGCGTCAAAAGCCATCTTCCGTCCTCCTAAAAATATTTACGCACTATAATAATAACATAAAGACGCCCTTATAGTCAATAGACAAAAATAAATCCGTTCAATGAAAAGTGCGTTAAGGCAATCCCCGTTGAACGGAAGTTTATTTTCTGCTATACCAGATTCAAAGCCTCAAAGGAAAACTCCCTCGTGTATAACGAAGCTACTCCCCGCCTGTCTATCGACGCTACTGCCACAGCGCCGCCTATGTCAAAGCTTATCTTTTCATCATAGGCATCGCCCAAAAGGAAGCAAGCGGCGGCGCTTATCGCTCTTGCCGTAGGTAAAGCAATACCCGAGCCAAAGCGGTAAAAGCCGACGAGCGTCTTGCCGCCTGTCACGGAAAGCGCCATAAAGCCGCAGGGCGGCTCGTGCTGCGTGGTCTGTCTGCATACAGCCGAGCCGACACCAAGCAAATCAAAGTCGGATACAGCGTGGCATTTCGATATCCTGAACAGATGCTCATCGCAGGATACCTCTGAAAATAGCAGGGGATAATTTTTTGATTCTAGCGGCGTATTTGACGATAATAGTTTACATTTCCCAACATTTCCACCGAAGAATAGGGGAGCTTTATTCTCGATAGTATAGGTGATTTCCTTGCCGTTTATAAGCATATCGTATTCACCCGAAGGGAAGGCACAAACTCCCCCGAGATACGCCTTTATACTCCGTATAAGCTCCGAGGAAGCTTCGCTATTTTTGCCCGTTACGACGCTTAGAGTGTATCTGGTATCAGGAAGAACGAAGGCATATTCACCGCAATCAATGGGTAGATATTTATCCTTTGGCACTTCATAAAGCCCTTGAAGAAATATCAAGGTTACCTTATAGCCAAGCGTAGTAATTCTTATAGCTTTCATAGAAATAAAAAAGTAATGGGATTTTTTAAAGGAAAGCATAAGCTCCCCTTACCCATTACTATTATATGCAAAAATTCTTCGTGTGAGCATAGAAAATCAAGGCTTCACGCTCGTTTGAAACGACGCCTTTTATCACGGCTATATGCAGCTCACCTAATGCTTTACCTACCCTCTCGCCCGAGAATCCCATAGCCATAATATCTTTACCGTCGATTGCAAGCTCACAAAGCGATGACGGCAGGTTTGATTTAAGGAGCTTATCAATATACGCAAGTGCTAAGGAATCATAGCAGTCCCTAGCCTTGGCAATTCTGATAGCCGAGGCTATCGCTTCCTTTGAATACTTTGCGTAGCAACCTGCTAAAGATGTCTCGTCAAATGCGTGGAGCAAGTCGGTGACGGCAAGTGTATCCTTGCCGAATTTCTTAAGAGCGTTATCTGCCTTGAGAGTATCAAGAGCGGATATTAAGCTTTGATACCCTTTGTCAAAATGCAGATATAGCATTTTCTCGGTTGGCGTCAGAGCGTCGAAAGCTGCTCTTTCACCAAGGCCAAATCCGGAAAGCTCGGGAATGATAAAGTGTATAATTTCCTTATATTCGTTTAACACTGAATATGCATTTTTACCCGCAAGCAGCTTCTTCCACTCCACGAATATGCGCTCACGTGAAACGTTTTCAAGCAGAGAAAGCTTTTTATAAATCGCCGATTTCGTATTTTCCTCTATATTGAAACCAAGCACCGAGGAAAAACGAACCGCTCTCATTATCCTTAAGGCATCCTCACCGAATCGGCGCTCAGGTTCGCCTACTGCACGGATAATTCCTGCATTTATATCTCTTATACCGCCGAACGGGTCGCAGATGCCGTGCGACGGACTGTATGCAATTGCGTTGACTGTAAAATCACGTCTTGCCAAATCCTCTTCAATTCTATCGGTAAACGAAACGCTGCTCGGGTGTCTTGAATCGGTGTATTCGCCATCTATTCGGTAGGTCGTCACCTCGAACTGTCCGCCGTCCGCAAGCACCGTGAGCGTGCCGTGGCGAATACCGGTCTCCACCGTCCTGAAATCGGAAAAAAGCAATTTCATATCCGATGGCTTCATAGAGGTTGTAATATCAAAATCGTCAGCATTCCGCCCCATAATCGCATCACGTACTGCGCCGCCGACAACGTAAGCAGAATTTCCGCTCTCTTCAAGGCGCTTTATAATTCTGAGTGCGCCGGCGGGAATCCGGATATTCATTATTTTTGCTCCCTTCCTTTTTATAGCTTTATATTATCATAAAAAAATCGTATTGTCAAAGCTTATTTTTATTGATATTACTTACTTTTGGGTGTATAATTGCTTTAGCAATAAAAAATTCAGGAGATGCTTATGATTAACATAGAAAAAAGACTTGCCGAGCTTAACGTCCCCGACGTGCTTTCGCCGTTTGGCAAAAAAATTACCACTAAGGAAGAATTCGATGCCGTTCGCCGGGATATTCTTTCGCTTTTAGAGGAGGAGGAATACGGCAAAATGCCCGATGCTCCGGAAAAATTCTGGGTAGAGGTCGTCGGCACTCCCGACGAAAAATTTTGCGCAAGCAAGGCAACGAGAACCGAGCTTGTTATGCACGCAATTTATAAGGGCGAGGAGCTTTCATTCCCTTTCCTTTCGGTAATACCCTCTAAGATTCAGGGCAAAGTGCCTGCGTTCGTTTTTATAAATTTCTCGGGAATAATTTCAGAAAAGTATTATCCCACAGAAGAAATCGTAGATAGAGGATACGCAGTATTTACCGTAAATTACAGAGAAATCTCGAATGACGACGACAATTTTGAAAGCGGAATTGCAAAGGTGCTGGTAAAGAACCGCACGGACAGCAACGCCCCCGGAAAAATAACCGTATGGGCGTGGGCGCTGATGCGAATTATCGACTACGTTGAAACGCTCGACAAGATAGATATGGACTATCTTGCGGTTACGGGACATTCAAGGCTTGGAAAAACCACGCTCCTTACCGCAGCTCACGATAAGAGAGTAAAATTTGCCTGCCCCAACGATTCGGGAAATTCGGGAGATGCGCTTTCAAGAGGAACGAGGGGCGAGACGATAGCCGATATTACTAAGCGATTCCCATTCTGGTTCTGCCCCAAGTATCAGAGCTATCAGGGACGTGAGAACGAAATGCCCTTTGACCAGCATTTCCTGCTATCACTTATCGTGCCGAGAAATATTGCGGTTGGTACCGCCGAGGACGATTTATGGGCAGATCCCAAAAACCAATTCCTCTCCCTTGCGCTTGTAAACAGAGTATACGAGCTTTACGGAATGACAGGACTCGTACACGGTGATAATATTCCAGAAGCAAGATGCGTGCTTCAGGACGGAGACGCATCCTTCCATACACGCTACGGAACGCACTATTTCAGCCGTGAGGACTGGAATTTGTATATGGATTTTATAGATAAAAAGAGAAAATAATTTTTGGGTAACCGTTTTATCAGCCTCTGCGCTATGAAACGGTTACCTTTTATTTCACCTTTTGGATAGTCAAATAATTATTTTAAAATAATTTCAAAAAAGGGGTTGACAAAGGCAATCCTTTCTGCTATAATCTTATCTGTTCGATGCTGGTGTGGCTCAATGGCAGAGCAGCTGATTTGTAATCAGCAGGTTGTTGGTTCGACTCCGATCACCAGCTCCATGATTGGGGGGAATTCCCGAGCGGCCA
>JAZRCT010000030.1:0-19199 GCA_045659905.1 Eubacteriales bacterium
GTGCAGTAATGTATTCAGTTGAGCGATACTAATAGACCGAGGGCTTGAACTGCTGTTTTGAAAGAAGCAATAGTTCAGCAACGAAAAGATTTGAGCTTTGTTTCTTACTCTTATTCGGTTTTTAATGGACATATACGAAAACATCCGAGGGATCTCGGTTTATATACCATCTTCGGATGGAGCTTTGAACTTTTTGGTCTTGCTTTCAGCAAGGCTTTTTTGTTTTTGCTAGCAAAAGTACAATATTTCTTGCGTATGTTGCATAATTTTTTGTATTGTGAAGAGGTATTATTCGTTGTAAAATATAGTTGTAAAAAATAATAGGTAGGTTTATATCATGTTAAAAGCAACCGAAGAAAAGATATTTATAGATACATATCCCGAAGCTAAACGAGAGGATTTGCCTATGTTTGCCGAAAACCGAGTGCATCAGCGCACATCGGGAAATCCTTATCCAAACAAGGTTGTGCTTGAAGCGCAGCGTAAGGTGCGTGAAAGCCGAGAATATACGCTTATAAAGCTCGAAAACGATTGCCTTGAGATAGGAATACTCCCGGCACTTGGCGGCAAAATATGGTATGCTAACGACAAGAGAAACGGCTACGGCTTTTTCTACAAGAACAACGTCGTAAAGCCTGCACTTATTGGAGTTCTTGGCTCGTGGACCTCCGGTGGACTTGAGTTCAATTGGCCCTTTCATCACAGAGCGTCGACATTTATGCCGGTTGATTACTATATAGAGGATAACAACTGTGAAATCACCGTATGGCTTTCGGAGCACGACCCCATCAATCGAATGAAGGGTATGATAGGCGTATGCCTTCGTGAGGGTGAATGTATATTTGAAACCAAAATAAAGCTTGATAATATAACTCCCCATCGCCATTCCTTCCTTTTTTGGGAAAACGCAGCAGTTCCCGTTGACGAAAGCTATGAAATTTTCTTTCCGCAGGACGTAAATTACGTTAATTTCCATTATAAACGTTCGGTTACAACCTATCCAATAGCAAACAACGACCGCTTTGGAGCGTTTAACGGTATTTATTACGATGGAGATACCGACATATCAAAGCACAAAAACACGAGACAGGCAACCTCTTATTTTAGCGCTTCCTCGAAGTACGATTATTTTGGCGGATATAACAAGAACAAGAGTGCAGGCGTAGTCCACATAGCCGACCATCATATTTCACCTGGTAAAAAAATGTTTACATGGGCGTACTCTCAGCTAGCCAAAACATGGGAAAACGCACTTACGGATAGCGACGGACAATATGCAGAGCTTATGGCAGGCTGCTATTCGGATAATCAACCCGACTTTACTTGGCTTATGCCGTATGAAACGAAGACGTTCTCGCAAAAATGGTTCCCGATACACGATGCAGGAATCCCCAGCTTCGCTAACGATAACGGAGCGCTGTTTATAAGTGACAGCGGCGAACTATCGCTCCAGACTGTGAAGGCGTATTCGGGAGCGCTTGTCAGAATTTGCGACGGTGAGCGCACGCTTTTTGAGAAGACGTTGGATATTCCTACCTACGAGCTTGTCTCACTCGGTAAAATAGATGCAAAAATCGGTGTGCGCATCGAAATTATTGCAAACGGCAGAAGAATCTTGTTCTATGAAATTAAGGCAAAGGAAGAAAGAGAAATCCCTGCGCCCCGCAAGGAGTATCCAAATTACAAGGAAATAAAGACCGCAGAGGAGCTATATCGCTTAGGCACTCACGTTGAGCAGTTCCGCAGTCCCGAATATTCGGCAGAGCAGTGCTATCTTGAAGCCTTAGAGCGTGATAGCGCATACGCCCCTGCTATGGTTGCGCTCGCAGAGCTTTGCTTAAAGAAGCTTGATTATGAGAGAACGCTGAGCTATGCTTCCTCTGCCGAGCGGATTTTCAGCGCATTTAATGCCCGCCACGAAAGTGGCAGAGCATACTATCTCAAAGGGCTTTCACTTTTAGCTCTCGGAAGAATTGACGACGGCTACGATTATCTTTATAAATCTGCTTGGTGCTACGATTATAAATCAGCAGCAATGCTCCATCTCGGACTTATCGACGTAAGAAGATGCGACTATAAAAAGGCGATAGAGCATTTTAGCGAGAGCCTCGTTACCAATTCCAAATCGGTTGTTGCTAGCGCTATGCTGGCTTACGCATATCATCTTGACGAAAAAGGTGTACACTGCGAGGAAGCCTTGTGCAGAGCTATTTCCTCAGACAGACTTAATCTTTACGCATATGCGATAAAAGCTATTATATGCGATAGCTTTGAAGAATTTATCGAGCTTATCAATACCGACGTATCCGGGGTAATAATGGATTTAGCTGAGGTTTTTGCCGAGGCAGGACTCTATAAAGAGCTCACAAGGCTTACTGAGGCAGTAAGCAAAAGACGAAGTCTTGCCTATATGCCTATACTTATACTTTCGCAGCTTACAAGCAGAAATTTTGCGCCTTGTGAGGTTGGAATAGCATTTCCATCAAGGTCGTACGAAAGAAGGCTACTTGAAGCAAGGCTCGATGCTAATCCCGGCGATAACGATGCGAGATATCTTTATGCTACGCTTCTTTACGGCAAGGGGCAGCATTCCCGTGGAGCTGAGGAGTATGAAAGAATAGTCGAAAAGGTCGACGATTATAAATCGCTTAGAGCTCTGGCGTGTGCGCTTTACTCGCACGAAAATGACAAAGCTACCGCTCTTACGTATATGAAAAAGGCAGCAAAGCTTGCTCCTGCGTCGGAAATGCAGATAACCTTTGAGACGGCGTATCTTATGCACAAAATGAAGCTGAATCCCGACTGCATAATCGAATTTATCAAATCGAGAAGGAACGATAGGGACGATATTACCGTAGAGCTTGCCCGCGCATATAACAGAAAGGGAGATTATGAATCTGCCTTAAATACGCTCCTTGACAGGAAATTCGTCGCAGCAGAGGGTGGAGAGCATTACATCGCAGACCAGTATATGTATGCATACTATCTTAAGGGCAAGGAGGCTTATCTTAAAGGCGACTACAAGCTTGCCCTGGAAAGCTTCAGCAATGCTATGACCTTGCCTCAATCCTTGGGGTCTGGCTTGTGGAACAAAATCAAGAAAGCTCCTTATCTGTATTTTAGCGCAAGATGCTTAGAGAATCTTGGCAGGAGAGATGAGGCACTGAAAATATACACCGACTTCAAGAAATACGATTTTGACTTCTTCTCGGATATGTATCTTTATACCTTTGTATATTACCTTGCAAGAGGACTTGAAGCATTAGGCGAAAAGGAGGAGGCGATAAAAATCGCTGAAGCCCGATTTAACGCTTGGGATAAGGCGATGGTACAGGAAACTCTTGGATATTTCGGCACTACGCCGTTCTTTATCGGCTTCATAGACGAGCCGTCGCACGCAAGAGCTATGCATTTTTCATATCCCTTATACTTGCTTTCTTCGTTTTTGCAAAAGGAAAATAGCGAAAAATACAGAAGCATATACGAAAAAGACGGATATACTCTTCATATTGAGGATTTCACCGTTTAATGCTTGTAAAAGACCTTGGAATATGATAAAATTAACTTATCACTATTCGTGAGGAAAATTTATGATTCATATTCTAGTAGAGGAAAACTATTCAAAGAACAGCCGCTTTATATCGCTACTTGAAGGAATAAGCATTTATCTTAGGCGCAGACACGACGAATACGCAGTTTATAAGACGCCAGAGGAGCTTCCCTCAGATTGTAGAGTAGTCGCAGTTATATGTCAGTCTTTGGCATGGTCTGTTGATATGGTCGCCAAGCTGAATTCTATGAATATACACCCTCTTATATTCGGATTTCAATATCTTGACACTATGTATAGCTACAGCAGTCTGTCGCCTGACTATACTAAATCGGCATACAAAGTGACAAATCACATAATCAGAGGCGAGTCTCATCGCCTTGCCGTGCTTGGCTATAATCCCGATTCGCTTCCGGACAGATTTAAGCTTACGGGCATAAAATATGCGGTAAACGAGTCGGGCGGTAGCTGTGAAGTGTTTGAAAACAGCGGTGACGTTGTCGCTTGCTTTGAAAAATTCAGGACGAGAGCAAAGGATTTCACTAAAATCGTTTGCTGTAACGATAGCATCGCTATACTGCTTCTTTCTAAATATAGTGAGCTTGCGCAGGATAAGGAAATGTGTTCCTGCACCGGTGAAATGCTTTCCGAATCCCTTAAATCTCCGTATCCCGTGTGTCGGATAAATTACGTTGCAGCCGGGGAGAAGCTTGCATCGTTATATCGATTTTTGAGCAAAGGAGAGAAGATTCCATCTACTGCTATGACGCTTGATGTGGACGTTCCTTGCGAAGGGACGGAGGGGGCATTTTCGCCTGCTCGCAGCTCCGCAGATGTTGGAAATAAGGTGGATTTTTACGGGGATTCTGAAATCTGTAAAATTGAGCTTTTAAACGCAATGCTTCTCGATGCAGACGGCACGGATATTATGATTCTTTCGGAATTGGAAGACGGTGCAACCTACGAGGAAATATCGGGAAAACACTATATTTCTGTAAATGCGCTGAAATATCGCACAAAGAAAATGGTGGAAAACGCAAGAGTATCTTCAAAAAAAGAATTGATTTCACGCCTTAGTGAATACGGTATTTCTTTTAATAAGTAATTAAAACTCCGAACGCATTGGTAGTCTGTGCGTTCGGCATTTTTTTGATTTAGTAAAGAGTTGTTGACAATATGGCGCCGAGTTTACGTGCGGATATTAATTAAATCCAAGAGCTTAAGCCATCTTAAATCTTTTAGCTTATTAACAGTAAGACAATTAATTAAAAAAACAACTGTAACGGCGAGTGAGATTCAAGGAAACTCAAAACGGTGATAATTAAATTCGCTATCAGCTTTGCGCTGTAAAAAATCAAGATTTCAGTTTTGCGCCACTTTTTTTATATTTCTATTGAAAAAAATATAATAAAGTGGTATAATACATTATATATTCTTGAAAATGGCGGATTTTACCGCCGTAAGTTAGGAGATTACAATGAAAAGAGACTATGTGAGTGAAATATACGCCTCCCCCGAAGCCTTTGGCGGCAAGAGCGTAACGCTTGGAGGCTGGGTTAGAAATCTTCGTGATTCTAAAGCGTTTGGCTTCATAGACCTTAACGACGGCTCGTATTTCAAAAGCATTCAGGTCGTATTTGAACGTGATAAAATTGATAACTATGACGAGATAGCCTCACAGAACGTTGGTGCGGCGCTTGTCGTTACGGGCAAGGTAGAGCTTACCCCCGGCGCAAAGCAGCCCTTTGAGCTTAAGGCAGAGAAAATAGAGGTGGAGGGCACCAGCACCCCTGATTATCCGCTTCAGCCTAAAAGACATACCGTAGAGTTTTTAAGAGAGCAGGCGTATCTTCGTCCGAGAACCAATCTTTTCTCGGCAGTATTCAGAGTAAGAAGCGAGGTTGCCTACGCAATACATTCCTTCTTCCATTCCCGTAATTTCGTTTACGTTCATACCCCGATAATTACAGGCTCTGACTGCGAGGGCGCAGGTGAAATGTTCAGGGTTACCACGCTTGACCTTGACAATCCTCCGAGAAATGAAGACGGCACGGTTGATTACAGCCGGGATTTCTTTGGAAAGAGCACCAACCTTACCGTTTCAGGACAGCTTGAGGGCGAGACCTACGCTATGGCGTTCGGAAATATATATACCTTCGGTCCTACCTTCCGTGCTGAAAATTCAAACACAGCCCGTCACGCAGCCGAGTTTTGGATGATAGAGCCTGAGATTGCGTTTGCCGACCTTAACGACGATATGGCACTCGCTTGGGATATGATAAAGTATATTATCAATCACGTAATGGACAACTGTCAGGCTGAGCTTCAGTTCTTCAACAGCTTCGTTGACAAGGGGCTTCTTGAAAGACTTACGGCTCTCAGAAATGCAGACTATGCAAAGGTGACCTATACCGAAGCGATTGATGTGCTTCTTAAGGTTAAGGACAAATTCAAGTATCCCGTTTACTGGGGCGTAGACCTCCAGACGGAGCATGAAAGATACCTTACCGAGGAGGTGTATAAGAAGCCTATATTCCTTACCGATTATCCCAAGGACATCAAGGCATTCTATATGCGTCTTAACGATGACGGCAAGACGGTTGCAGCAATGGACCTTCTCGTTCCCGGTGTCGGCGAGATTATCGGCGGCTCGCAGAGAGAGGAGCGCATAGAGGTTCTCAGCGCAAGAATGAAGGAACTTGAGCTTAACGAGGAAGATTACTGGTGGTATATCAATCTTCGTAAATTCGGAGGTACTAAGCACGCAGGCTTCGGACTTGGCTTTGAGCGTATCATTATGTATCTTACCGGTGTATCGAATATACGTGACGTCCTTCCTTATCCGAGAACGGTAGGCAACGCAGAATATTGATTTAATAGCGGTCGGAAGCGCCTCGCTTTTGCTTAAGCGGGGAACAAGCTTCTTACCGCTGTTTTTTAGTCAAAGAAGCGTAAATGTAAACAACTGTTTACTCAAAAAAATGGAGCTATCGTCTATGATAAATGCTAAGAAAATACGAAAATAGATATTTTCAGGCTTAAAAGAGGGCTTTTTGCTCGTTTTTTTGTAAGAATTGCATAGTTTTTAGATAAAACTTTTAAACAATGAGGAAAAAATAGAAAAATCGACCGTATTTTTTAGAAAATATATTGACTATTGCTATATCTTTTTGATATAATAGAAGAAAAAGCCTTATGGCAGAAAAAGGGGAAAACGATATGAACGATTTCAACCAGAACGCAAATACCCAGGCGCTCGAGCCTAACGAGCAGATCAAAAAGAGAATTGAAGATACCAAGGGTCTTATCAAGGCGGAGCTTCCTAAGTACGAAAATCTTGCCAAGGACATCAAGGTAGCCGCAAAGGATCTTGCCGACAAGAAAAAGAAGTACGACAAGAATCCCGGTCCTAAGACTACTCCCGACTATCAGATTGCACAGGTTAAGTACAACAGATGCAACAATTCTACCGCTGAATCTCAGGTTCGTCTTGAGACCTACATCAGCGACATAAAGGCTGATTGGGAGAAGCTTATCGGTCAGCTTGCTATGCTTGATACCAAGCGTGCCAACAAAGAGGGTAAGGAATACTCCAACTACGTTGCTGACGTTGAGAACAAGAAGTATAAGATTGACGAGAGCCTTGAGCAGGCAGGAATCGTTCTTGAGAAGCCCGAGACCGTTAAGTACGAAGAGCCCGCAGCAGAGGAAGCTCCCGCAGTAGAGGAAGCACCCGTGGCAGAGGAAGCACCTGCGGTAGAAGAAGCACCCGTAGCAGAGGAAGCTCCTGCAGCAGCGGCAGCTCCCGTAGCTGACGAGAACGCATATCAGGCAGGCAGAGCAGGCGTTAATCTCGCTCCTGTTAACCTTGACATTTCTACATATGTTGAGAGCGCAGTTGCTAAGGCAATGGATAAGTTCTCTGTTACTCTTGACAAGAAGATTGACGATTATTTCGCAGGCTACACTCCCGCAGTAGGCGCTGTTGCAGGCGTAGCAGTAGGCGGCGCTGAGGCAGCTGAGCTTCAGGCTAAGATTGCTGAGGACGAGAAGTTCCTTGCTGACAAGCTTGCAGGCATCGTTGAGATTCTTAAGGGACTTAACAACGCTATGGCTACCGTTACCTCCGCTTATGCAGAGCTTGACAACCGCTTCAAGGCAGCAGTTGAGCTTCAGAAGCAGACCAATGATATGATGCGTCACACTCTCCGTGAGCAGCAGGGCGTACAGGTTAACCAGAGAGTAATTGCTCAGGACCAGCTTACCATCGCCGAGGAGCAGCAGGCTATGCTTGATTCTCAGAAGCTTGCTATTGAGGATCAGAAAGCACTTACCGAGGCTCAGGCAGCTCTTGCAGACGAGCAGGGCGTAGCTCTTGAGGCTCAGACCGCTCTTCAGGATTCTATGAAGGAGTTTGTAAAAGAGCAGAAGAAGGTTATTGCCGCACAGCAGACCACCGCAGCTCGCCTTACCGAGTGTGCAGATCTTCAGCGCACCTCGCTCGAGGACGTTAAGGAAATCCTCAAGGGACAAAAGAGCATCTCCTCCAAGACCGCAAAGCGCCGCAGCGCAGACGCTGAGTAATTCAAATCAGCGTATCAAGAGAGGATTTAATATCCTCTCTTAGCGAAATTAATAATTTATCGAAGTCGGAGTCTAAAGCTCCGACTTCTTTTATATTCTGAACAGCTATATCCGAAATAGAAAATAAAGGGCTTTTGATTTTAAGCTCTGCGCTTCGTCTTGAAATTTCTTCGTAAAGCGAGCGTGACTTTGAGGTGTTTGTGCTTATAAAGCAAATTTTTTTATTGACAAGCGAGAAAATAGCGCCGTGCAGCTTTTCCGTAACGGTAAATTTACAGCATGACATTATATCACAAAGCTCGCCGTAGCTTTCTATCCTTTTAAGACCGATCCCAAGCTCTTTGCATATACGGTTTACGCTTTCGCAGCAGTCACCACCTGAAATTACCGCAGCGACGGGAGTAAGAGCAGTATTCTCTGTTATTGATTTTATAAGTTCCTTGCTTATTTCGCTGGCATCCTTGAAAATTATAAGAAATGAGTGTTCTTCTTCCTTTTCTCGCCCGTTTTCAAGAGTAAAGCATAAATCGGGCATAAGCTTCACCGATTTAGCTCCAAGACGCCTGAAATTTTCCATATCGCAAAAGGTCCTTGCGCCAACACTATAAAACCGTCTGACGGCAAGCCTTGCTGCCGATAGACCGATAAATCCTTTAATTTCCCCTATACCCGAAGCGATTGCGATTACCCGCTTTTTCATAACCGATGCTAGCAGAATAATCGCAGTATAGTATAAAAGGGAGGAAAGAGAGGTTTCGTTTTGCAATAAATTTCCGCCACCGAGCACGAGAGCATCCGAGGATTTGATAATCGAAAATGCGGATTTGGATTTTGTGGCTCTTTCCGACCTGCTGATAATCCCGCTTACCCTTGCGTTTTTTCTTTTCAAGGCTTTAAGTAGCACCGAAAGCGTCTTTTCGTCTCCAAGATTACCGAAGCCGAAGTAGCCAAGCACCGAGATTTTACAGCCGCCCATGGCAAGCATATATGCGTTGCTTGCATCATCTACCATAGCGCCGCCGGAATAAAACCTCAGAACGGTTTCATATCCTGTTTGAGAGCAGTCATAGTAGAGCGCTTCGTTCTTAATTAAAGAGTCTATATCTCGAATCAAAGCTTCTTCGTAAGCTCGCCCTAACCCCCTGGCACAGAAGTTGCTTTTTTGTAAATATGGAATGTTTTGTTTACATATAATGCCTCCGTATCCCTCATTTCCCGCTATTACCGTAGGCAATCGCATAGCCATAGCTTCAAGTGCTGCACGGCTTACCCCCACGAAAATTCCACCACCCTCAAGCATCCTTGGAACGTCCGAGGTAGCGCCGTGTATTACCACTCCGCATCTCCTAAGCGCTTCGTTAGCTTTGCTTGCCAGAGTCTTAAGCTCTGCTAGCATATCGCCGCTTCCGTATATATCTACTGTATAGTCCTTATAGCGCTCTAAAAGCCTTGGTGCGATTTTGCATAAAAGAAAGGCGACAAGCGCCCTGTCGCTATCTATTCTTGAAATATGGACTATACGCTTTTTATCCTGCGCTTTTCCCGAGTATTCCCTGAGGTCTATGCCGTTTTTGGTTAAAATTATCCTATTTTCATTTACGCCGTAGGCTTTTATTAAATGCTCCTTTATGTCTTCACTTACGGCAAGAGTAATATCACCCCATTTTGAAAAGCGCCCAAGCCCCTTTTTTGAAAAATTCAAATGTGCGCTTACTACAATTTTTGGAAGCGTATATTTTCCTCTTGCAAGCGTGGCAAGATAAGCGCTCAGCCTCGTGTGAGCGTGTATTATATCGTATTTCGGCAGATTTTTTTTGATGACGCCAAGCGATTTCGTGATGCTCCTTACGTCACGCAAATTCAGCGGCGCATATAGAATTTCTACTCCCGCACACCTTAGCTTGTCCTCGTAAACTCCCCCCGCCGAAATCAGCGTTACCTCGTTTTGCCTATCGATAAGTCCCAGCGCCAGAGTAACCACGTGCGTCTCAGCTCCGCCTATTCCAAGCGAGTCGCAAAGCATAAGAATCCTCATAAAATCTCCTCACAAAAATAAAAAGCACCGCCTTTACCTGAACCTCAATGCTCTTGACAAAGGCGAGTGCTTAATGTATAATTGAACTTAACAAAAATCAGATAATTACAGTGTCGTCACTGCCAAGCTTCTCATCGTGCTCAGCGGCTACGAGCTGTACGTGATACGCATCAATAACCTGACGCTCAAGCTCTGTTCTGAAATCCGAATTTATAGGATGAACTATATCGCGGAAGCTTCCGTCGGGATTTTTTCTTGAAGGCATCACGATAAAGTATCTTTCGCGAGCATAAATGACCTTTATGTCGTGCACCGCAAGGCATTCGTCAAATGTGACCGACACTACCGCCTTCATAGGTCCTTCGTCGAAAAATTTTCTGACCTTTATGTCTGTGATTTGCATAATACAACGTTCCTTTCCTGTGTTGTGTCAAATTTTTGATTTACGAATATATTATATAATAAAAATATGACAAATATTCATATATTTGGTGTTATTTTTTTAAGTTTTTGTATAAATATTTAGAACCTGCCGTGTACAAATAATTAACGATTGGGAGAATTATAAGCTGTTTTGTCAGAGCGTCACTCAAGATGTCGAAAGATGTAAAAGGATGCTAAATTGCAAGGATGCGAAAATATACTTTATCGGCATACTCGGTAGCTCCATGCTATCGCTTGCCAGAATAAGCCTTGAAAAGGGCTTTACCGTAGGCGGCTCGGACAGAGCTGCTGCCGATATGAAGCCTGAGCTTGAAGACTATGGGGTAAAAGTATATAGCGAGCATAAAGCTGAAAATATCAGGGAATTTTCTCCGGATTTCGTCGTGTATTCTATGGCGATAGGCGAGGATAATCCCGAGCTTTCCACAGCACGCACCCTTGGACTTCCGATTCTTAAACGTGCAGAATATGCGGAAATTATTATTGGCGAATATCCTATGAATATTGCGGTATCCGGCAGTCACGGCAAAAGCACTGTCGTCGCTATGATATATTCAGCCTTGCTCAGCGCAGGCATAAATGCAGGAGTACTGTCGGGAGCAAAAACAAGCCTTGGCTATTCGTACAGGCAAGGTGAGGATACAATAGTGTACGAAGCCTGCGAATATAAAAATTCGTTCCTTAACTTTAGCCCCGATTTTGCCGTTATCACGAATCTTGAGCTTGACCATACCGATTTTTTTAATACGCTTGCGGATATCAGGAATTCCTTTTTATTATTTATAAACTCGGTTAAGCGTATTGCGGTACTGAATGCGGATGATGAAAATCTTATCTCGCTTATGCCAAAAATAAGGACCTCGGTAATAACGGTGGGAAAATCTCGCACAGCTGATTTCAGATACGAAAGATATCTTTACGAGGGCAGCTACCGCTTAAGAGTGTATAGAAAAAATCTTCTTATCGCCGATATTAAGCCACAGCTTTGCGGAGAGCATAACGCTTTTAATATTTCTCTGGCAATAGCTTTGAGCTATACGCTTGGGCTTAAAGCCGACGCCTATTTCGCACTTGAAAATTTTTCGGGAATAGAAAGAAGATGCGAGAAAATCGCAAGGCTTTCAAATACCGAGGTAATATACGATTATGCGCATCACCCGACCGAAATTTCCGCTACGCTTTCGAGCCTTGCCGAGATGGGATATAAAAATATAATGACGGTATTTGCGCCTCATACCTTTTCTAGAACGGCGGCGTTTATGGGTGAGTTTGCCGAGGCGCTCGGGCGGTCGTCGCTTTGCCTTATTCTAGATATATTTCCCGCAAGAGAAGCGCCGCTTGAAGGTGTCAGCGCTACGGCGCTTTGCGATAGAATAAACGCCATCGGCGGTGTGGCTCGTTATCTTCCCAATAGTGAGGATATCAGAGGCTATAAGCTCACAGATTACGACTGCATAGTGCTTATGGGCGCAGGAAATCTTGACGGGGTAAAGGGAGAAATCAAAAATTCGGAAAAGAGCTTAAATTAAAGCTCCAAAGGAGAGATAAAATGAAGGAAAAGCTTCTTGTTAGCGCCTGTATGCTAGGCGCTTGCTGCCGCTACGACGGCAAATCAAAGCTTATAATAGAAAAGGATAAGCTTGATAGGCTTTGTCTTAAATACGAGATAATACCGATTTGTCCCGAGATATACGGCGGACTTCCTACTCCTCGTATTCCCTCCGAAATAAAAGACGGCAGAGTTATTATGAAGGATGGCACCGACGTTACGGATAATTTCCGCCGAGGAGCAAAATGCCTTGCCGATATGGCAAATTCACTCGGAGCAAATACGGCGCTGCTTAAGGAAAGAAGCCCCTCCTGCGGATACAGATTCGTATACGACGGAAGCTTCAGCGCAACCCTAAGAGAGGGGAGCGGAATTTTCACCTCGGAGCTTCTTTCTAGAGGATTTCGCATTTACACCGAGGAAGATATTGATAGCTTGATATAGCTTAAGGGGAGAAAAAATGGCGAGAAGCGAAAATCAAAAGGAAAAGCTCGTCCGTCTTATAGAAATCCTTATGAGAAGGACCGACGAGGAAATAGGGCTTACGATGTCCGAAATAATAGAGGCACTCTCGGAGTATGGCATCAGTGCCGAGCGAAAGAGCCTTTATAATGATTTTTTAGTGCTTGAGGGGCTAGGCTTTTCTGTCGTCAGGCTTTCGGGAAATCCGCCTGCGTACACGCTTGCCGAGCGCATTTTTGAATCGGCAGAGCTTAAGCTTCTGGTTGATGCCGTTCAGTCCTCGAAGTTCATTACCGCAAGCAAGAGTAAGGAGCTTATCGATAAGCTTAAGCTTTTTGCGGGAGCTAAAACCTCGGGGGAGCTTGACAGGCAGGTGTTCGTCGAGGATAGAGTAAAAAGCGAGAATTCCTCGGTATTATATACCGTTGATACAATACATAAGGCTATAAATTCAAATACTAAAATAAGCTTTGCCTATTTTGATTACGATAGCACCAAAAGGCGAGCTCTTCGCCACGGCGGTGAAAGATATAACGTGTCCCCTAAAATGCTAATCTGGAGTGACGAGAATTATTATCTCGTAGCCTACGACGAGAGGGAAGGGCTTATCAAAAATTTCCGTGTCGATAAAATGGTTAAAACTAAGCGTGAGGAGGAGCTTTGCTCGATAGCTGCCGACAAGTATAAGCTTAACCCAGCCGATTACAGCAGAAAAATCTTCGGTATGTACGGCGGCAAGGAGGAGCTTGTGACGCTTGAGGTAAGGGATAGGCTGGCGGGCGTAATGATTGATAGGTTTGGCTTAAAAAACAGCTTTATCAAGACCGATTTCGGCTTTCGTATGGCAATAAGCGTAATGATAAGCCCGACCTTTTACTCGTGGGTTATGGGCTTCGGTAAGGATATAAAAATTCTTAAGCCGGATTACGTCAGAGAGGATTACATAAAAAGACTAAAGGAAATTTCCCTTATATATGGGGAATAAAGAGAGGAAATGACCGAAAATAAAGAATATAAAATAATAGCCTTTGACCTTGACGGAACGCTTACCGACCCCGTAAGAGGGCTTACCTCGGCCTTTCGCTACGCATTCCGTAAAATGGGGATAGACTATAAGGACGAGGCGGTACTAAAGACCTTTATAGGTCCGCCAATCAGGGAGCTTTGGCAACAAATGTACGGCATCCGCAGAGAGGAAGCCGAGCGCTGCGTTGATTATTTCAGAGAATATTACAGCGTTTACGGCTGGTGGGACAATGAAATCTACGAGGGAATTTACGAGCTGCTTTCCGACCTTAAGGCAAGCGGCAAGAAAATAATTCTTGCAACGAGCAAGCCCGACGTTCATTCCTCTAAAATCCTTGATAAATTCAACCTTTCAAAATTTTTTGATTTTAAGCTGGGCGCATCATTTGACGGCTCAAGGGAAAAAAAGAAGGATGTCCTTAAATATGCGCTTGACTCAATAGGCGCAGCCGATGGGGAGCTTAGAGAATGCGTTTTGGTGGGTGATACCGCATACGACGCCGAGGGCGCAAGGGAAATCGGCATCGATTGTATCGGTGTGCTTTGGGGCTACGGGAGTGAAGATGCCCTTATTGAAAACGGCGCAAAATACACGGTTAAAACGGTAGCTGAGCTTCGCCAACTGCTTTTATGATATATTTTCGCACGGCATACTCTGCGTGCGAAAATAAAAAAGAACAGATTTCGCTTTTGAAAAGTGAAATCTGTTCTTTTTTATAAAACGAATTATTTTTCCTCAGCCTTAACAGCAACAACTGCCTCGCCCTTGTACTGACCGCAAGCCTTGCATACTCTGTAAGCAAGATTGTACTCGCCGCAGTTGGGGCACTTAACAAGGTTGGTAGGCTCTTCGAGCTTCCATACGCTTGAGCGTCTTTTCATCTTTCTCGAATGAGAAACCTTTCTCTTTGGAACTGCCATCGTCTTTACCTCCTACACGAGAGCTGATATACAGCTTATCTCTTATATCTTAATTATTATTTTCTTCATTGCTTTCGAGCTTCATCTTTTCGAGAATAGCCTTTAAGGGTAGCAGCCTTGGGTCTATTTCCTTTGCTTCGCAGCTGCATTTCTCATTATTAAGATTGCATCCGCAAATCTGGCATAAGCCAAGACAGTCCTCCTTACAGAGGAATCTTGAAGGAAATTCCATTTCCAGCTGGTCGATAAGATGCTCGTCCATGTCTATGAAGCCGTCTTCGATTATCTGATAATCGTCAAGCTTCTCTTCGGGGATATCCGTTGTCATATCCTTAGTAGCGAGCGTTTTCTCAAGGTTTAGTGTGAAACTGCCTGAAATAGGTGTAAGGCATCTTGCGCAGACGGCGGTGTAATCCACCGAAAGCGATACCTCTGCACGCATATAACCCGCAGTGTTGGTGATATCACCCGAAACCTTCATGGGAGAAGGAAAACTGACGCCAAAAAGATAGCTGGCGGAATCCGCAGAGGCATTGTCAAGCAAAAGCTCATAATCAAACGCCATATAGCGCTCGCCCGCAAGCAGCGGCCTTATATCAAGCTTCATACCCGAAACCTCCGTTATTGTATGCTTCTTTGTGGAAAGAAGCTCCGATTTTGTGCAGTTTAGGCTGCAGACCGCAAAATCGTACACTATATTATATAACTAAAGTTTTACTTTGTCAAGTCTATTTTTTAATTTTTTTATTTATGTAAAGGATAAAGCTTTCGGTTGACAATGAAAGCGGATTGTTGTATAATCGTAATAGTATTTTATGACGGAGTGATTTGGACTTATGAAATTGATTATAGCTTCAAACAACAAGCACAAAATAAAGGAAATCAAGCAGATTCTCGGCGGAAAATTCGAGTGCATATTATCGCTTAAGGAGGCGGGAATATCGCACGAAACCGTGGAGGACGGTACGACCTTCCTTGAGAACGCCGCAAAGAAGGCAAGAGAAATTGCCGAAATTTCAGGAGTAGCAGCTCTCGCTGACGATAGCGGAATCTGCGCCCACGCACTCGACGGTGCACCGGGTATAATGAGTGCGAGGTATTCGGGAGAGCACGGCGACGACGAAGCCAACAACGACCTCTTGCTTTTAAATCTTTCTGACAAGGAGGACAAAAGCGCACACTACACCTGTGCTATGGTAATAGCCTATCCTGACGGTAAGGAGATATCAGCAGAGGGGTATATGTATGGCAGAATAGTAAATGAAAGGCGTGGCGACGGAGGATTCGGATACGACCCGCTATTCGTTCCTGACGGTGAGGAGCGCACCGTAGCCGAAATGTCAGAGGCGGAAAAGAATGCTATAAGCCATAGGGCAAAAGCACTTGAAAAAATTCTTGAATTGCTTTGGTAGGTAAACAAATATGGACATTTTCTTTACTATTATCGAGTATACCGGCGTTGTTGCGTTCTCGGTAGCAGGCGCTATGATAGCCATAGATAAGGAAGCTGATATCGTAGGAGTCCTAATACTTGCGCTTACCACAGCGTTTGGCGGAGGTATTATGCGTGATATTCTGCTCGGCTATATGCCGCCACGCTTTTTTACCGAATACTACATAGAAATCGCAGTTTCTCTGGCGTCGGCTATTATAGTATTTATTTTTGCCTCGCTATACAAGAAGACCTTTCTTGAAAAGGAGCGGCTTATCGGCTCTATCAATAATTTCTTCGACGCTGCGGGACTTGGTATTTTCTCGGTTTACAGCGCAAATATGGCGGTAGAGATGGGATACACAGCGCCTGTCGTGGTAATATCTATGGGAGTAATTGCCAGCGTGGGAGGCGGTCTTGTGCGTGACCTAATTCTTCGAGATATACCGTTTATCATCAGAAAGCACGTATATTTCGTAGCTGCACTTCTTGGAGCGAGCGTTTACTACGTGCTGTTCGTCTTGCTGTCGGTAAATCCTGTCGTGGCATCGTTTGCGGGATTTTTCGTTACCTTCGCACTTCGTATATTGGCGACGGTATTTAAATGGAATCTGCCTCGTGCTATCACTTTTTCTAAGCTTGACGGAGCAGAGAATACTAAAGCGGATTCGGAGTGCGATAGCGAGATAGATGCCTCGCAAAAAAATATTTGAAAAAGGTATTTACTTTTTATAATTCTTATGATATAATACTAAACGGCCTATTGCTATGTTGCGAGTATGGCCGCACTCCGCAAGGGGATTTACCTCGGTTCGTAGTGCGTGCGTTTCACCCGCTCGTTTGCTTGGTTATAGGAAAAATATTAAGAAAGGTGAAGAAAAATGATTTCAAAGGAAACCAAGACTGCCATCATCGCTGAGTACAAAATCAACGAGAATGACACCGGCTCGCCCGAGGTTCAGGTTGCTATCCTCACCGATAGAATCAACACCCTCACCGAGCACATGAAGAAGAATCCTAAGGACTTCCATTCTCAGAGAGGTCTTTCGAAGATGGTTGGTCACAGAAAGCAGCTCCTTAACTACCTTGCTAAGAAGGATATCGAAAGATACAGAGCGGTAATTAAGAAGCTCGGTCTCAGAAAGTAATTTCTGAAAGCTCTGACCTAGTAAGCAAACGGGAACGGAGAATTTCGTTCCCGTTTGTTTCGGGCAGAAGAACACGAAGAAGAACAAAAAATTAAGGCGAAAGTAGCAGTTACATATGAGTCGGAGGCGCTTTGGCTTATATTTAAGTGCTATGCTCGCCAAAGAAAAGGAGATTTAAAAATGGTAGAAAATTTCAAGACTTTTGACGATTACCGAGTTTTCGAGTACGAGCTTGCAGGCAGACCTCTCGTTGTTAAGACGGGTAAAATTGCAGGACTTGCCAACGGCTCCTGCCTCGTTCACTACGGTGAGACCACCGTGCTTTGCTGCGCTACCGCTTCGGCAGCACCCAGAGATGGAATAGACTTTCTTCCTCTTTCGGTGGACTACGACGAGAAGATGTACGCAGTGGGTAAAATCCCCGGTGGATTCCTTAAGCGTGAGGGTAAGCCTACCGAGAAGGCAGTTCTTGCGGGCAGAGTTATCGACCGCCCCGTTCGTCCTCTTTTCCCTAAGGATTTGAGAAACGATATTTCGCTTCTTCTTACAGTTATGTCGGTTGACCCCGATTGCTCACCCGAAATCACCGCTATGATAGGTGCGTCTATTGCACTTTCCATTTCGGATATTCCTTGGAACGGTCCTATCGGCGGAGTATTTATGGGACTTGTGGACGGCGAAATCGTCGTTAATCCCACTAAGGAGCAGAGAGACAGAAGCGATCTTGAGCTTACCGTTGCTGCTTCTGCCAACAAGGTTGTAATGATTGAGGCAGGCGCTAACGAGGTAGCAGACGACGTAATGTACGATGCTATTATGCAGGCTCATGAGGTTATCAAGGGCGTAGTTAAGTTTATCGACGGCATCGTAGCCGAAATCGGCAAGCCTAAGTTTGCTTACGCATCCGGCGAGCTTGACCACGATATGTTTGACGAGATTTTCGCTTATTGCGAGAGCGCAGTTATGGATGCGCTTGATACCGACGATAAGAACGTTCGTGACGCTAAGATGCAGCCCATTATGGACGATATCGTAGCTAAGTTTGAGGAAAAGTATCCCGATATCAAGGTTATTCTTCCCGAGCTTATCTACAAGATACAGAAGAAGATAGTACGCCGCTGGCTTCTCGTAGACAAAAAGCGTGTAGACGGCAGAAGAATGGACGAAATCAGACCTCTTGCAGCAGAGGTTGGCGTAATTCCCAGAGTTCACGGCTCAGGACTTTTCACCAGAGGTCAGACTCAGGTGCTTACTATCGCAACTCTCGGCACTCTTTCGGATGCTCAGAAGCTTGAAGGCCTTGACGACGAGGACAGCAAGAGATATATGCACCATTACAATATGCCCGGTTATTCTACTGGTGAAGCAAAGGCACAGAGAAGCCCCGGCAGACGTGAGATAGGTCACGGTGCTCTTGCAGAGCGTTCTCTCGTTCCCGTGCTTCCCAGCGAGGAGGAATTCCCCTACGCTATCCGTCTCGTTTCTGAGGTTGTAAGCTCCAACGGCTCTACCTCTCAGGGCTCTGTATGCGGTTCTACCCTTGCTCTTATGGATGCGGGCGTTCCGATTAAAGCTCCCGTTGCCGGAATTTCCTGCGGACTTATTACCGCCGAGGACGGAAGCTGGGATACTATGATAGACATTCAGGGACTTGAGGACTTCTACGGAGATATGGACTTCAAGGTTGCAGGTACTCATAAGGGTATTACCTCTATCCAGATGGACCTTAAGGTTGACGGTCTTACTCCCGAAATTATCAAGCGTGCTCTCGAGACCACTCACCAGGGACGTGACGAGATTATCGACAAGATTCTTCTTCGTGCAATCGAGGCTCCCAGAAAAGAGGTTTCGGCTTACGCTCCCAAGATGATTACTATGCATATCAATCCCGACAAGATTCGTGAGGTTATCGGAAGCGGTGGAAAGGTTATCCAGAAGATAGTAGCGGATACCGGCGCTAAGATTGACATCAACGATGACGGTACGGTATTTATCGCAGCGGTCAACCGTGAGAGCGCAGATATGGCTAAGGCTATTATCGACGCTAT
>JAZRCT010000031.1:0-11904 GCA_045659905.1 Eubacteriales bacterium
CAGTAATTAAAGGAGGAAATAGAAATGAAACTTTACATTAACCCCGAAATAGAGATATTAAATCTTGTAAACTCGGATATCATTACTACCTCCGGAACTGAAACCACCGCCGTAGAAAATACCGATGGCGTGTGGGATTTAAACCAGAGCATCTGATACAGATGCTCTGGAGATAAGAGTGAAGAGTGAAAAGTGAAGAAGTTGAGAGTTCAACTCGGATTTTCTGCTGCTTCGCTGACATACTTTAAAACAATATACAAAGGCGGTCGCAGAAATGAAGCTCTGCGACCGCCCGATTTTTAGTTGATATGAAACTGAACTTCCGTAATAATCACGCCAAAAGGCGTGGATAAAATCCGCAACTTGTTGCGGTATGTAATCCGTCCTAGGACGGAATGGCATCAATGCAGAGCATTGTATGGAATCAAGCCGCAGAAGAATTTATACACGGCTATGCCGTGATGATATACCAAGCCTGCGGCTTGGATAAAAAAACTCGCTCCGGAGAGCGAGTTTTTGGTGCCGGTAGTCGGGGTCGAACCGACACGGTATTGCTACCTTCGGATTTTGAGTCCGACGCGTCTGCCAATTCCACCATACCGGCATAATATTGCCCTCGATAAATCGGGAACAGTATGTATTCTAACATAATTCATAAGAAAAATCAACCCCTTTTTATAAATAAAAAATTTATTTTCCATATTGTAATTTGAAAAAACTTATAGTATAATATAATAGACAAAATATTTTGTTTAGCGAGGTAAAGCGATGAAGAAAGAGGGGCGTCAGGGTGTATCCGAGCTTTTAGCCGCAGACTTATTCCGTATAAGCGAATCTCAGGCTAAGACCTACGACCTGAGGCTTTATACCCTGAGCGAGCTTGCGAAGCTTGCCTCACGTACAGCGCTTTCAATGATAGAGAGCGGACTTATGCCCGCCGAGGCGCTGATGGGGCTTTCTTCCTTTCTTCCTACATATACGACCGATTTTGGGGAGGAGTCTTCGCTTAGCGAAAATCCGAAGCATCTTTTGCGTGCAATGAGCTTTTGCGATAGGGTAGCCTTTATCGAGCTTTTGCTGCTTCGGTTATCCGAGCTTTCGATGCCGATAGAGCTTCGGGACTTTTTTCCCGAGGAGGAGCGTGACTACACCGTCACTTATATGAAGGGAGCGCTTGCCGACGAGGCGTTTGACCTATTTTCCGAATATATTAAGGATTCGACTGTCGCCTATTGCGAGAGCATAAGGGAGGGCGCATACGCACTTTCGGACGGCAAGGTATCATTCCTTATATTGCCGCTTGAGGAGCGAGGCGGGGCAAGAATTCCCACAGTAGCGTCGCTTATCGACAGGCTTTCGCTGAAGATTGCGGCGGTTACTCCCGTCTACGGCTTTATGGGTGATGCCGATATGAAATATGCGCTGCTTTCGACCTCGTTTATCATTCCGAAGCTCAGCCCCGACGATGATTTATACGTAGAGCTTTCGATATCAGATATATCAAGGCTCAGCGAGCTGCTTTTTGCGCTTGAGAGCTATTCTCACGAGGTGTACCGCCTTTTTTCCGCAGAGGGCGGCGAGGGTAAGGGGGGCGTTACTCTCATATTAAGAGCAAGCACTGGCGGGGTAATTCCGCTGATTTGCTATCTTACGGTTTTCATATGCGATTTTTCGCTTGTTGGAATATACAAAAATTTAGAGTAAATAATAAAAGAGGGAAAGATTATGACTAAGACTATCGAATTTCAGACGACGGGCACCTGCTCAAGAATGATACTTATCGAGGTAAAGGACGGCGTAATAGAGAATTGCAAATTTATCGGCGGCTGCGCAGGCAATACCCAGGGCGTTGCGGCGCTCGTGTGCGGTATGAAGGTAGAGGATGCAATTTCCCGTCTTGAGGGCATAAGATGCGGCTTTAAGAATACCTCCTGTCCCGACCAGCTTGCAAAGGCGCTTAAGGAGAGCCTTGCATAACCGTTTTTAAAATTTAGTTTAGATATTTCGCGAAAGGTTAAATTTAGGATATTACTATGAGTTACACCAAAGAATTTGAAAAATGGCTTAATTCCCCCATTCTTACCGAGGAGGAAAGGGCAGAGCTTCTCGCAATAAAGGACAACGAGGAGCTTAAGGAGTTCAGATTTTCCACCCCTATGAGCTTCGGTACTGCAGGACTTCGTTCGACTATGTATCTTGGCATCGGCTGTATGAATATTTACACGGTTGCTCAGACCACGAGAGGAATTGCCGCCTTGGTAAAGAGAGAGGGCGGAGAGGAGCGAGGAGTAGCTATCGCCTACGATTCACGCAACAATTCCGAGCGCTTTGCGAGAATATGCGCCTCGGTGCTTGCCTCAGCGGGAATTAAGGTATATATTTTCAATTCTTTAAGACCTACGCCCGAGCTTTCCTTTGCGGTAAGAGAGACGGGTGCGCTTGCGGGTATAAACATCACCGCCTCGCACAATCCCAAGGAATATAACGGCTACAAGGCATATTGGGAGGACGGAGCGCAGATAAATCCCGACCAGGCAAAGATAGTTTCCACCGAGCGTGAGAAATTCGACGTCCTTGACGGTGAGGGACTTGATTTCTTCGACGAGGGAGTAAAGACGGGAATTATCACCGTCCTTGACGAGAAATTCGACGAAATATACCTTTCGGCGGTATTAAAGACCGCAATATCCCCCTCGCTCGTTCCCGAAGCGGCAGACGAGCTTAAGGTAGTATATACACCGCTTCACGGCGCAGGCTGCCGCCTCGTGCCTGCGGTATTCCGTGCGCAGGGACTTAAGCACCTCTATTGCGTAGAGGAGCAGATGAAGCCCGACGGAGATTTCCCGACGGTAAAGAAGCCGAATCCCGAATACGCAGAGGTGTTTACTCTCGGTATTAAAATTGCCGACGAGGTAGGCTCTGACCTTATTATTGCCACCGACCCGGACGCCGACAGAGTAGGCGTTATGGCAAGAGGCAAGGGCGGAGAATTCAAGACCATCACGGGTAACCAGATGGGAGCGCTTCTTATTGACTACGTAGTAAATGAAAGGCGCAGGCTCGGCACGCTTCCCGAGGGCGCATTCTGCGCTAAGAGCATCGTATCCACCGATATGGCGTACAAAATCGCAGAGGTGCTTGGCGTCAAGCTTTACGACGTTTATACGGGCTTCAAGTTTATCGGCGAGGTAATCAAGAATTACGAGCTTGTCGGCAGAGAAAATCAGTTCCTCCTCGGCTTTGAGGAAAGCTACGGCTATCTTCTCGGCACTTACGCAAGAGATAAGGACGCAGTAGAGGCGTCTATGATTATACTTGAAATGACCGCTCACTATAAGAAGCTCGGTATGACGCTTATCGATGCGCTTTCCTCGCTTTACGAGAAATACGGCTTCTATAAGGAGAGCGTAGCGGATATTTATATGGAAGGACTTGACGGTATAGAGCGCCGCAAGAGGGTAATGAATACCCTGAGAAGCTGCCCTCCGGAAAGCTTTGGCGGTGTCGGCGTAGAGATTTTCAAGGACTATCTTGCGGGCACGTGCCTTAATAAGAAGACTAATGAGCTTACCTATATTCCTCTGTCGCCTGCTGACGTGCTCTACTTCGTGCTTGACAACGGCGATAAGATTATAATACGTCCCTCGGGCACAGAGCCCAAAATAAAGATATACGCTCTTGCGCACGCAGAGTGCGAGGCGGAGCTTGATAAGAAGCTTAAGCTTTACGATGCCGACGCAAAGAGAATAGGAGAGCTTTAATTCCAAAGGTAGGATAATATAAGTGACTGACAAACAAAAAAATATAAGGAATTTTTCGATAATAGCTCATATAGACCACGGAAAGTCAACGCTTGCCGACAGAATTCTCGAAAAGACGAGGACGGTATCCGAGCGTGAAATGGAGGCTCAGCTTCTTGATAATATGGAGCTTGAGCGTGAGCGCGGAATTACGATAAAGGCGAGGGCGGTAAAGCTCGTATACACCGCAAAGGACGGCGAGGAATACACCTTTAATCTTATCGATACCCCTGGACACGTTGACTTTGGCTACGAGGTTTCCCGCTCGCTTAAGGCGTGCGAGGGCGCACTGCTTGTCGTGGACGCTACACAGGGCGTTGAGGCGCAGACGCTGGCAAACGCCTATCTCGCTATCGATAACGACCTTGAGATTCTTCCCGTAATCAATAAAATAGACCTTGCCAGCGCCGATATTGAGGGAGCTAGGCGTGAAATTGAGGATATAATAGGTATACCCGCCGAGGACTGCCCTGCGGTGTCGGCAAAGGTGGGGCTTAATATCGAGGACGTGCTTGAAAAGATAGTCACCGATATTCCAGCTCCCAAGGGAGATAAAAATGCGCCTCTTAAGGCTCTGATATTTGACTCCTACTACGACCCATATCTCGGCGTCGTGGTATATATAAGGCTTTTCGACGGCAAAATCAAGGCGGGCGACAAGGTAAAGCTTATGTCCTCGCTCGGCAAATTCGAGGTCTGCGAGGTTGGCACTATGACGCCCTTTGGGCTTCGCAAGTGCGAGGAGCTTTCTGCCGGTGAGGTTGGTTACTTTACCGCAGCAATCAAAAATATAGGCGATACTAAGGTCGGTGATACGGTGACCGAGCTTGAAAATCCCGCAAGCGAGCCGCTCGACGGCTTCCGTGACGTGCATCCTATGGTATATTCGGGAATATATCCCGCAGACGGCGCACGCTACGGCGATTTGCGTGATGCGCTTGAAAAGCTGAGGCTCAACGATGCGTCGCTCGTTTTCGAGCCTGAGACCTCGATTGCGCTCGGCTTCGGCTTCCGCTGCGGCTTCCTTGGACTTTTGCATATGGAGATAATAGAGGAGCGGCTCGAGAGGGAATTCAATCTCGACCTTATCACAACAGCCCCCTCGGTTATCTACAAAATAAAGCTTCGCTCGGGCGAGGAGATACTTATCGACAACCCCTCGAAATTCCCCTCTCAGGACGAAATTGATACGGCGTACGAGCCGATAATGAAGGCGACGGTAATTACCCCTGCCGAGTATATCGGCGGAATAATGGAGCTTTGCCAGGATAGGCGAGGCGTGTTCGTGGATATGAAATATATCGATTCAGAGCGTGCCGAAATCCATTACGAGCTTCCCTTAAACGAAATTATATACGATTTCTTTGATGCGTTAAAAAGCCGCTCAAAGGGCTACGCCTCGCTTGATTACGAGCTTAAGGGCTACAAGGCGTCGAAGCTCGTCAAGCTCGATATAATGCTTAACGGCGAGGTAGTAGATGCGCTTTCCTTTATAGTATTTGAGGACAGAGCCTATCAAAGAGCGAGAAAAATCGCCGAGAAGCTTAAGGATAATATACCCCGTCAGCTGTTTGAAATTCCAATTCAGGCGTGCATTGGCTCTAAGATTATAGCAAGAGAGACCGTAAAGGCTATGCGTAAGGACGTCCTTGCCAAGTGCTACGGCGGCGATATTACCCGTAAGAAGAAGCTGCTTGAAAAGCAGAAGGAGGGTAAGAAGAAAATGCGTAAGCTCGGCTCGGTTGAGGTTACGCCCGAGGCGTTTATGGCGGTGCTTAAGCTTGATGACGGAAATTGATAAATCAGGGCTTTATATCCATATCCCGTTTTGTAAAAGAAAATGTAATTATTGCGATTTCTGTTCGTTTGCATTCGGGCTTGAAGAGCAGAGAAAATACACAAAAGCGTTAATCGACGAGATTTCGGGATATAAGCGCCAAAAGGGAAAACTTGCGCTTGATACGCTCTATTTCGGAGGCGGCACGCCGTCTCTTCTTGATACTGAGCTCTTAAAGCAGATATTCCTTGCAATAAGGGATAGCTTTGATATTTTGCCCGATGCGGAAATTACGCTTGAGGTAAATCCCGCTACTCACTCATATGAGAGCCTGAAGACTTACCGTGAGCTTGGGATTAACCGTATAAGCATCGGTCTTCAATCAATCCACGAAAAAGAGCAGAAAAAGCTTGGCAGAATTCACAATCTTCGTGACTTTGAGGATTGCTACGACACTGCGAGAGGTCTTGGTTTTGATAATATCAGCGTAGATATTATGTACGGAATACCGTATCAGACCAAGGAAAGCTTCGACTTAACGCTTGATTATATTATCAAAAAGTCCCCCGAGCATATATCTGCCTACGGACTTATAATTGAGGATGGCACGCCGTTTTCCCTTGAGCGTGACACCTTAGCGCTTCCTACGGAGGACGAGGAGTGCGATATGTACTATTCCGCTGACGAGCGTCTTACGCTTGCAGGATACTCACATTATGAAATTTCAAATTATGCGAAGGCTGGCTTTGAATCGAGGCACAATCTTCGCTACTGGAAATTGCGTGATTATATAGGCGTCGGGGTTTCGGCTCATTCGTATCACCTTGGAGTGCGATACGCAAATACAGAAAATTTCAGAGAATATATTTCGGGAAATTACGCACACTTTAAAGTGCCGAGCAGTATCAGCAAAGTCCCCGACGAGGAGGAATTTATAATGCTCGCCCTCAGGCTCAGCGAGGGGCTTGACCTTAAGCTTTACTATGAGTGCTTCGGCAAGGATTTTAGGTTCGGAAGAGAGGAATATATAAGCGAGCTTATTTCGCTTGGACTTGCCGACCTTAGGCCTGATTGCTTCAGGCTTACTAAAAGGGGCTTTTACTTAAGCAATACGATTATTTCAAGTTTAATTTAAACGGAGAATGATACTATGAACAACGAATCATTTGAATTTCTCGTAGATAAGGAGCAAAAGGAATCCTTCTTCATTACGCTCACCGATTTCGATACGGGTGAGGAGCGTGATTTTGAGGTTATTGCCGAGGCTACGCTTGACGGAGTGCGGTATTTTGCTATGATACCGCCCGAGGATAAGAGCGGTGACTGTATTGTGCTTTCCTCAAGGGAGGAAAACGGAGAATTGGTGTTTGAGACCATCGTTGACGATGACGAGTACGAAAGAGTAGAGGATTATTTCAACGATTTACTCTTCGGCTCGACCGATTACGACGAATAATTTATAGCCTGCGGTGTTCGTGATACTTGCTATTTGGACCTACACACAAATTAAGGGAGCTTAATACTTCTGCCTATCGGATGCAGGCCTCCCGCACTCAAGCTGTCTTTGTACCCTTGACTAGCGGACGTTGGAAGCACGAGTAATAGGCAGAGCGGGCACCCACCTTGACTTTCAGGGTTAAATTTTTGTGAGTACACGGCACACGCGGGTGATGTGAGAATAATATCTGTAAAATAGTTAAATTAAAGAATAAGGGCATAGTCATTAAGACTCGGATTTAACTTTAAGAAAAAGCGATAAAAGTTTGAGAGTGAGGAAGAAAAAGTCAACCTCACTCTTTTTACTTTTTGTTGTCCTAAAATGACACTGCTTTATTCTTCTATTTTCTGTCTCGCTTGCATATAATCAAATATATTTTATGCTTACGGAGAAACGAAATGGCGAGGAAAATAAGAGGACTTTGCGAGAGCGAGGTTATAAAATCAAGAGAAAAATACGGCGATAATTCCTTAAAGGAGGAAAAGCGTACAGGGCTTTTATTGCGCTTTCTTCGAGGGCTTTTTGACCCTATAATCCGAGTGCTGATTATAGCAGTAGCGCTTGAAATCGTGTTTTCCTTTGGAAATTGCAATTGGTTTGAGGTTGGCGGGATACTTTTTGCGGTAGTGGTAGCGACGCTCGTATCGGCAATATCGGAGTCGGGAAGTGAAAAGGCGTTCTTTAAAATGCAAGCGGAAAGCAGCGAACGCATAGCACGTGTGTTTCGTGACGGCGAGCTGAAATCAATACCCGAATGTGATATAGTCGTAGGGGATACCGTATGCCTTGGCGCAGGCGAGAGAGTGCCTGCTGACGGTGTTATGCTGTCGGGCGTGCTATCGGTAGACCAATCGGCAATAAACGGCGAGAGCGTCGAGGTAGTAAAGCAGAGGGATAATTCTAAAGGAGGGCTTGATTCGTCGGGTGAAATTTTCCGTGGGTCGCTCGTCGTCAGCGGTGAGGGTATTTTTGAGGTTAATAAGGTAGGCGAGCAAACGCACTACGGCAAAGTAGCCAAGGAGCTTCAAGCCGATACGAGAAAAAGTCCGCTTACGCTTCGCTTATCGTCGCTTGCCTCAAGTATAAGCAGGCTTGGCTATATAATGGCGTTTATCGTAGGATTTACCTACCTCGTTTTTGCGCTCGGTGTGGATTTCTCCTTTGATTTTGCAAGAATATCCGAGGCTGTGCGTGATATTCCGTTTATGGTGTCTACACTCTCGCACGCAATTACGCTTATGATTACCGTAATCGTAGTAGCCGTCCCCGAGGGGCTTCCTATGATGATTACCGTCGTGCTGTCGTCGAATATGAAAAGAATGCAAAGGGACGGCGTAATGGTAAAGAAGCTCGTCGGAATTGAAACGGCAGGTTCTATGAATATCCTCTTTACCGACAAGACGGGAACACTCACCGAGGGAAAATCAAGGGTATATCGGGTAGCTTTATACGATAAATCATACAAGAGCGAGGCGCAGCTCAGGCAGGCAAGGGAGGTATACAGACTGCTTTCGCTCTCGGCAAAGCTTAGCGTTGATATATCGGGCGGCGGACTTATGAATAGCACCGACCGTGCGCTCTGCGACTTCTTTTCGACCTCAGAGGAAACGGCTGCGGTAGTCTCACGCCTTGCCTTTTCGAGCGAGCGTAAATATTCCTCAGTTACCTTAAAGGAGGGCAAAACGCTTCTTCGCGGAGCGCCCGAAATTCTGCTCGACAATGTAAGCTTTGGCTATCATTCCGACGGAGAACGCCGTCCTATTAATACAAATAAGGTGATGCGTGAATACAAAGAATCCGCAGGACGAGGCGAGCGGGTAATTGCCATCGTTGAGCTTGACGAGGTGAAAAGGGAAAAGACCTTTATCGCTCTCGTTATAATGAAGGATTCGCTCCGTCTGGGTGTCAGCGACGCCGTAGATAAAATCACGCACGCAGGCGTGCAGGTAGTAATGATTACGGGGGACGGCGAGCCTACCGCAAGAGCAATTGCCGAGGAGTGCGGAATTTTAAGGTACGGCAATAGCGATAGCGTTATTACGGCGTCACAGCTCGATAAAATGACAGACGAGGAAATCAAGGCGAAAATACGAAATATAAGAGTGGTGGCAAGAGCGCTTCCCAAGGATAAGCTTCGTCTTGTCAGGATATGTCAGGAAATGAATCTTGTCGTCGGTATGACGGGTGACGGAATCAACGACGCTCCCTCTCTTAAGCTTGCCGATATCGGCTTCGCTATGGGCTCCGGCACGGAGATTGCGAAATCAGCAGGCGATATAGTAATACTTGACGATAGCTTTACCTCGATAGTAAATACCGTCCTTTACGGCAGGACTATCTTCAAATCTATAAGAAAATTTATATCCTTCCAGCTTATGATGAATCTCACCGCCTGCGGCGTGTCGCTTTTAGGTCAGTTTCTCGGCATAGAAAGCCCGATTACGATTATTCAGATGCTCTGGATAAATATCATAATGGATACCCTCGGCGGTCTTGCCTTTGCGGGAGAAGCGCCAAATGACTATTATATGCTTGAGCGCCCAAAGAAAAGAGAAGAGAAGATTCTATCTCGGGATATGCTCCACCAGATAATTTTTACAGGCGGATACACTCTCCTCCTTTGCATAGCCTTTCTTTCGCTCGGCTTTTTTAAATCGCTTTTCCGTTATGATGCAAATGACGCCTATTTCCTTACGGGCTTTTATGCGCTATTCGTATTTTCGGGAATTTTTAACTGCATAAACGCAAGAAGCGAGCGAATGTCGCTTTTATCGGGCATATCTAAAAACAAGCCGTTCTTGCTTATAATGCTCCTGATTTCGGCAATACAGATAGCAATGATATATTTCGGAGGCGAGATTTTCCGATGTGCGCCGCTTGATTTCCGTGAGCTTCTTTCGGTAATTCTCATCGCATTTAGCGTAATACCATTTGATATTATAAGAAGAATAATCAAAAAATTGGGATAACTCTTGCCAAAACTGAAAATAAATGCTATAATCTCTATATAAGCTAAGCTCCCAGTGCTACAATACAAGGAGAATTACAATGCAGACGAGAAAGCTGATATTCAGGCTTTTGCTTATTATAGCGATTACTGCGCTTTTAGTGTCGGTTTTTTGCGTGTCGGCATCTGCTATGCAGATTACTATGCAGGTCGAGGGCGGCGGAGGAGAAGGATACCTTACGGCCAGCGTTGAGGCTACCGACAGCGTTGAGGATATAAAAGCGAGGATTTATGACTGGCTCGGTGCGCTTCCCGACGAGTATTCATTAGTATATTTTATAGGTGAAAATCCAATCCTTTTGGAGGATGGGAAAACTCTGCAGGACTATATGATTCAGGACGGAGCGGTGCTATATGTCGTTTATCACCAATTCATCAACTGCGAATGCTACTTATGCCATAAGGTCAGACCGCATACGTACAGTGACTGTACAGACGTTGATTGCGACAACGACGGGTGCCGATTTGAAAGAGACGACGCACAGCCGTCGCACGCTTTTGACGATTGCTTTGACGCTGATTGCAACAATACCGATTGTTCATTTACAAGAGAGCCTGCTACCGAGCACGTGTTCTCGGATTGCACCGACACCGTCTGCGACAACGACGGCTGTACCGTTACCAGAGTGGCAGAGAGCGCTCACAGCTTCGACGATTGCCTTGACAGTGCGTGTAATAACGACGGCTGCCCCTTTGTAAGAGAGGTAAGCGGCAAGCACGCATTTGATAGCTGCCTTGACTCCGACTGTAATAACGAGGGCTGTCCGTTTACAAGAGAGCCTGCCACCGAGCATATCTTCACCGATTGCACCGATAAGTCCTGCGACAGCGAGGACTGTCCATTTGAAAGAGAGGCAAACGCTACGCATATCTTTGACGGCTGCACCGACACCGTCTGCGACACTCCCGGCTGTCCCTTCGTAAGGGAGGCAAATGCTACGCATATCTTTGACGGCTGTCTTGATACCGATTGCAATAGCAAGGATTGCCCCTTTACAAGGGAAGCGAAGCCCCACGAGGGAGGCGCTGCCACCTGTGTAAGACCTGCCGTGTGCGAATCTTGCGGAAATGAGTACGGTGATATAAAGCCTCACACAGCCTCTTCCGAATGGGTGATTACCGATACCCATCATTATCACAGATGCAAGTATTGGTCGGAAATATCCTCCTGCAATGAAAAGTATAATAACGAGGAGCATAAGTACGCTGATTGGGTAGTCACAAAGGAGGCAGACGTTCTTATCACGGGTGAAATGGAGCGTGAATGCCTTTGCGGACACAAGGATTATGAATCTATACCCGCAAAGCCAATGTTCGAAGGACCTATTACCGCAACCGAATGGATAGTTCTTGCAGCGGCCGTAGCGGTAGTGCTTATCGTATCTGCCGTTTGCTGGTATATAAATAAGCCGTAAAATATAGCGTGTTATCCTTAACGGACAACACGCTAAAACTATGTGATACCCTGCGGTAAGTGCAGAGCTATCATACTTCCGCACATATTTATAATTGTACGCTGTTTTAGTTTAAGATTAACGCACAATACCGATACAACCCTTGGGACAAGCCAAAGCTCGTTACTCAAAACAAAAAGAGGGACTTTTAGTCCCCCTATCTTGGAGCTGGTGGCCGGACTTAAACCTACGACCTGGTGCAACATTGACCGAAGGTCAAATTACGAATCGTATTTTGAAGAAATACATTGATTTCGTAATTCAGGTCCGCCGTGTCCTCGTTACTCAAAACAAAACGAGGGACTTTTAGTCCCCCTATCTTGGAGCTGGTGGCCGGACTTGAACCTACGACCTGGTGCAACATTGAC
>JAZRCT010000032.1:0-12723 GCA_045659905.1 Eubacteriales bacterium
TTAAATACGAAAATGCGTTTTTTAGTTAAATAAGTGAACTACCAAGCTACGACAGAGGAGATTAAAATATACGGCTTATTCAATAGCTTTAGCGATTTTATCCACAAATATTGGATTTATTCCGACGTAGGCGGATTTAATCAAAAAGACCTAGGATTGCATTCAATCCTAGGTCTTTTCTTGGTGCGGGAGACGGGAATTGAACCCGTACGGTAAAACCACACGCCCCTCAAACGTGCGCGTCTGCCAGTTCCGCCACTCCCGCGGACATTTGATATTATAGCAAATAAAAGAATGAATGTCAAGAGTTTTTTGAAAGTTTTTTCGTATTTTTTTAGCTTTTTTAAATATTTGTCATTTAGGTTAAAAAACTTGGATTTTTTGCCGATTGTATTGGTATAATTGTTGCATTTTTTGGGATTTTATGATAGAATGTAATAGTAAAAAAATATGGAGCTTTTAATTTATGAAGTTTGGAATGCCGACACTCGTTGAGTGTGATAATCTTTTAGAATGCGCTGAGGTAGCAAAAAAATTCAAAATGGATTTTATTGAGATAAATATGAGCTTTCCTCAGTATACAAAGGAAAAGCTTGATATAGACGCTACAAAAAAGCTTGCGCAGGATTACTCAATTTTTTATACCATACATGCCGACGAGGCACTGAATCCGTTTGATTTCAATAAAAAAGTATCCGACTGTTACTTCGAGGTAATGAGTGATACGATAGAGGTAGCGAAGGCAATTGGAGCTAGGGTTATAAATCTTCATTTGCAAAAGGGAATATACGTAACCTTACCCGGAAAGGTGATTTTGTTAACCGACGTTTATAGCGATGAGTATATAAGCAACGTTAAACGCTTTATTGCTATGTGTGAAGAAAAAATCGGTGACTCCGACATAGTAATAGCTATTGAAAACGTTGATTCAAATGCCTTTACCGAATCTCAGCTTGAGGCAATAAAGCTTTTTATGGCAAGTAGGGTATTTGGTCTTACTCTGGACACAGGTCACGAAATGGCGCTTAATTTTGTTGATGCGCACGTTTTTGAAAAATACCCCGATAAGCTTCGTCATATGCATCTTCACGATTGCCTTGGAAAGAAGCCGCATCTGGCGCTTGGCGATGGAGACGTCGATATAAATTCTAAGCTTTGTATGCTTGGTGAAAGCGATACGTGTCTTATTGAAGTTAAGACGATTGAGGGGCTTGGAAAAAGCCACGAATATTTAGTAAATAAAGGGATTATGTAAACAATAGGAGGCATTATGGATTTTAAACAGCGTTTTTTGGAGATATACAATACGCAAATCAAGCGTGAGGGAGCAGATAAGTTGCTTGACTTTTTGCTTAAATCGGATTTCTTTAATGCGCCCGCAAGCGCAAGATTTCATTGCTCTTACGAGGGCGGACTTTGCGAGCATTCGGTCAACGTATACGAGGCGCTCGTCGGCTATCTTTCTTCTCCCAGAATCAAGGAGACTTATGGCTTCGAGTATTCTGATGAAAGCATTGCAATAGTGGCGTTGCTTCATGATTTGTGCAAGATAGGAGTTTATAAAAAAGGCTTCAGAAACGTCAAAGACGAATCCGGCGTATGGAAAAGAGTAGATACCTTTGAATATGACGACCAGCTTCCTTACGGACACGGAGAGAAAAGCGTCTATATTATATCCGGCTATATGCGCCTTACTCGTGAGGAGGCCTTTGCTATAAGATATCATATGGGTTATTCCTCAGAAAGAGAAGACCCAAGGAACGTTTCGGCGGCGTTTGAAATGTTTCCGCTTGCGTTTGCGGTATCTGTTGCCGACAGCGAGGCTACTTATTTTATAGAGGGTAAGACGAAGGATTGATACCGAACAAAAAATATAATTGAGGAGGGGATTATAGAAGCACCCTCCTCAATTTTTATAAAATTAAAAGAGACACTGCGCATTTGTGCACAGTGTCTCTCGGGTTTAAGCGGTAAATCAGAACTTAAACTTCTTTCTTGCGGTGTAGGAGGTATGAAGTGCGTGGTGCGCTGCATGGCATCCGTATCCGCCCTTGAAGTAGTTGTCGTAAACTTCCTTAATAACGGGATTGAGGTGTGATTTACGAAGCTCCATTTTTGCATCCTGGTCATAAAGAGCCTTAGCTCTTACAGACTTAAGGTCAACGGTGTCACGAACGTACTGAGGCTGGATAGGCTGACCGCCGCCATTTACGCATCCGCCGGGACAACCCATAATTTCAACGAAGGTCCAATCAGCTTCGCCCTTAGCAATCTTGTCCATAACAATCTTTGCATTAGCTGCGCCGGAAGCTACGCATACCTTGATTTCAAGACCTGCGATGTTATAAACGGCTTCCTTAAGTCCCTCAGTTCCTCTGACCTCGTGGAATTCGATTTCCTTATTGTCCTTTCCGGTGAGAACGTCGTTAGCAGTACGAAGCGCTGCTTCCATAACGCCACCGGTTGCGCCGAAGATAACGGCTGCGCCGGTATCTGCTCCAAGAGGGTTGTCAAATTCCTCGTCGGGAAGTGCAGTAAACTTAATGCCGGCACGGCTAATCATTCTGCCAAGCTCACGGGTGGTAAGAGCTACGTCAACGTCGGCGATGCCTTCGCCTGCAGCGGACATATCGTCTCTGCCAACCTCAAACTTCTTAGCAGTACAAGGCATAATCGATACAACGAAGATATCCTTGGGGTCATAGCCCATCTTATCAGCCCAATAAGTCTTGATAAGAGCGCCGCCCATCTGCTGAGGAGACTTGCAAGAGGAAAGGTGATTAATAAAGTCGGGGTAGTAAAGCTCGCAGAACTTAACCCATCCGGGCGAGCAGGAGGTGATCATAGGAAGTGTACCGCCGTTTTTAACTCTATCAAGAAGCTCGGTTGCTTCCTCTACGATAGTAAAGTCGGCAGCGGTGTTGGTATCGAATACCTTTTCAAAGCCAAGGCGGCGAAGCGCAGCAACCATTTTGCCCTCTACGTTAGTACCGATAGGCATATCAAAGCACTCACCGAGAGTTGCTCTAATTGAAGGAGCGGTCTGAACTACTACGTGCTTGGTAGGATCAGCAAGCGCTGCCCATACCTTATCGGTGTCGTCACGCTCAACGAGAGCGCCGGTAGGACATACGACGGTGCACTGTCCGCAGGAGATACAGGGAGTAGCGTCGAGCTCAAGGTCGAACGCCTGTCCGATGCTGGTATCTATACCTCGGTTGTTTGCGCCGATAACAGAAACATACTGCTCGTTACAAGCTGCAACGCAGCGTCTGCAAAGGATACACTTATTGTTATCTCTTACGAGGTGGGGTGCAGAATAGTCAAGCTCGTAAACGGGCTTGAAACCGCCAAAAGCGTTCGAATCAACGCCATACTCAAGGCAGAGCTTCTGAAGCTCACAGTTGGTAGAGCGTGAGCAGGAAAGGCAGTTCTTGTCGTGAGTAGAGAGGATAAGCGCAAGAGTTGTCTTGCGGGCAGCTCTTACCTTTGCGGTATTGGTGCTGATTTCCATACCCTCGGTAACGGGGTATACGCAAGCGGTAACAAGACCTCTTGCACCGGTTGCTTCAACAACGCAGATACGGCAAGCGCCTATTTCATTCTTTTCTTTCATAAAGCAGAGGGTAGGGATTTCTACTCCTGCAGTACGGGCAGCCTCAAGAATAGTTGCGCCCTTGGGTACGCTTACTGCGATACCGTTAACTTTTACATTTAACATTTCCATTGTTTAGCGTACTCCTTTCTTACTTCTTGGAAATTGCATCAAATTTGCAGTTGGACATACAAGCGCCGCACTTAACGCACTTAACAGTGTCAATAGCGAAGGAAGCAAGCTTGTGACCGGGTGCAATATAATCGGTTCTTGCTATTGCATCAGCAGGGCAGTTCTTAGCGCACTTGCCGCAACCGATACACTTATCGGGATCAATATTGAAATTGATAAGTCCCTTACATACTCCGGCAGGGCAAACCTTATCAACAACGTGTGCTACGTACTCATCACGGAAGAACTTAAGAGTGGAGAGAACGGGGTTAGGCGCCGTCTGACCGAGACCGCAAAGAGAGTTAGCCTTTATGTAGTAGCAAAGCTCCTCAAGCTTGTCGATATCCTCAAGCGTGCCGTTGCCGCTGGTGATTTTATCAAGCATTTCGAGAAGTCTCTTAGTACCTACACGGCAAGGAGTGCACTTTCCGCAGGACTCGTCAACCGTGAATTCAAGGAAGAACTTAGCCATATCAACCATACAGGTATCTTCGTCCATTACGATAAGACCGCCTGAACCCATCATACAGCCAAGAGATACGAGGTTATCGTAATCAACCTCGGTGTCGATGAGGTGAGCAGGGATACATCCGCCGGAAGGACCGCCGGTCTGAGCTGCCTTGAACTGCTTTCCGTCTGGAATACCGCCGCCTATTTCGTAAATTATTTTACGAAGCGTAGTACCCATAGGAATTTCAACAAGTCCGGTATGCTCAATCTTACCGCCGAGCGCAAATACCTTGGTTCCCTTGGACTTTTCAGTACCCATAGAAGCGAACCATTCAGCTCCATTGTGGATAATCTGGGGAATGTTTGCAAAGGTTTCAACGTTGTTCTCAACAGTAGGAGAGTTGAAAAGACCCTTAACAGCAGGATACGGAGGACGGGGACGAGGCTCGCCTCTGTTGCCCTCGATAGACGTCATAGGAGCAGTTTCCTCACCGCATACGAATGCACCTGCGCCAAGTCTGATTTCAAGCTCGAAATCAAAGCCGGAATTAAATATGTTCTTACCCAGAAGGCCGTATGCCTTAGCATCGTCAATTGCCTTCTGAAGACGCTGAACTGCTATGGGGTACTCAGCACGAACGTAAACGTAGCCCTGAGTTGCGCCTACTGCGTATCCGCAGATGGTCATAGCCTCAACGAGAGCGTGGGGGTCACCCTCAAGGATAGAACGGTCCATGAATGCTCCGGGGTCACCCTCGTCGGCATTACATACTACGTATTTCTGAGGAGCTTTGTTAGGAGCGCAAAGAGCCCACTTTCTACCGGTAGGGAATCCTCCGCCTCCTCTTCCGCGAAGACCTGAATCGGAAACAACCTTTATTACGTCTTCGGGAGTCATTTCGGTAAGAACCTTACCAAGAGCGGCATAGCCGTCCATAGCAATATACTCGTCGATTTCGTCAGGGTTGATAACACCGCAGTTACGAAGAACGATACGGTTCTGAGATTTGTAGAATGCGGTATCGTTAAGAGAAACGCTTTCGCCGATTTCCTTAACAACGTCCTCAGCAACGTCATTGTAAACGAGGCGTTCTACAACTCTTCCCTTAAGAAGGTGTTCTTCAACGATATCCTTTACGTCTTCGGGGGTTACTCTGCTGTAAAAGGTTCCGTCGGGATATATAATAACGACAGGACCGAGAGCGCAAAGACCAAAGCAACCGGTCTGAACGAGCTTTACCTCGTCGCTAAGGCCGTAAGCTTCGATGTTTTTAGTAAACGCTGCCTGAACGTCTTTACTTCCCGAGGAGGTACAGCCTGTACCGCCACATACAAGTACATGAGCGCGAATCATTTTACTTCCTCCTTTTATTTGTCGGCGTTAGCAACGGTGTATTCAGATACTACCTTGCCGCCCTTGAGATGTTTTTCTACGACTTCCTTTGCCTTTTCGGGAGTCATTTTAACGTAGGTTACCTTTTCCTTGTTGGGCTCGTGCACCTCAACGATAGGCTCAAGCTGGCAAAGACCTATGCATCCCGTCTGCGTAACGGTTACTGAAGTAGTAAGGTCTTTTTCGTTAACCGCTTCAACGATAGCGTTAAGAACGGGTCTTGCGCCTGCTGCGATTCCGCAGGTAGCCATTCCTACAACGACTCTGGTCTCGTTAGAGCCTTCGCGAATGCTGACCTTGCTCTTCATTCTTTCTTTGATTGCTTGAAGTTCAGCCAAAGATTTCATTTTGTGATTCCTTCCTTTTTATATCTAATTTTATTTTATACTCTCGTATTGTTCAAGAAGATTATCCCTTATCCAAGAAAGTATTTCAAAGCTGTCAAGCGGGATATCTTCAAGAATTGCTCTTATTTCACGAGTGTCGAGCGTTACTGATTTTTCGCCTATTTTATGAACAAACAAAAAATCGCTGTCAGGATGCCCCTGAATAAGAGTGGTAACGGTAGAAACGATATTGCCAAGCGGGGTAAAATCAAGATGATCCTTGTGGAATACGGCAGTTACGGTTGTTCCGTGGTCCTCTGAATTTTTACGCTCGGTTGAAGCAATCGAAATATTCCCACCCGTTTGCTCTGCTGCAAGCTTGAATAAGGGAATACCAAGACCTACCCGTCTTGTCGTCCTGGTGGTGTAAAAGGGGTTAACGACCGATTGTATCGTTTCTTCACTCATTCCGTAGCCGTTGTCCTTAATCGTTATCGTTAAAGCTTTATCGGTTTCGGAAATTAAGATTTCGGTAAGCGTAGCCTCGGCCTTGAGGGAATTTTCAGCGATATCAAGTATGTTTAATGATAATTCCTTCATTTTTCTTTCCTTAAAAGTGAAAATAAAGTCTTTCTGACTGCTTCCTCATCATAGGATGGCAGGTCGAATTCAAAGTAGTGACAGGCGTCTCTTATATCGGTAAGATAGTGCGAATCCGAGTCGCATATAATATGCTTGTCAGAAAGCTTATATCTTTCCGTTAAGGCGTCAAGCTTGTCATAATCTCTTATTTCTACTGCTTCAAATTTTGGGGTAGGGGGTAGAGTGCCGAGAATAGCGATTATTCCGTTAGCATCTCTGTCTATGTGCGCAGGATAACAAATCCCGCCGTATTTTTTTACTAAACCTGGAATTTCTTCCAATGATAGGTTGGTTGCGTTTGATAAAAGATGCTCTTCTATCCCGATTATATTATCCTCTGAATCCATAATAAGCTGCTCACCGAAAATATCGGGTCGGTTAGGAATAAGAATTCTATGCGACTGTAATTCCGCATCGAATTCCATAGCCTGTGACAAATCTTCAAATAAGCATACTACGTGAATATCCTCTGCTGTAGTCAATTCCATACCCGCAATCGGTATTATTTCGTATCTTCTGCATGCGTCGAAGAACGACGGGCAGTTTTTACAGCTGTTATGGTCGGTAAGCGCAAGCAGGTTAAGTCCCGAAAGCGATGCCATTCCCGCAATATTGTTTGGCGTGTTATCGTTATCAGCGCACGGTGATAGGCAGGAATGTAAATGCAGGTCGTAGTAGTAACGCCTCATTTTAATTTACCGCTTAAGTGGACGGAAGCTTGATATGAGGTAAAAGAAGTGGATAAAACGTTGATTTCTTTGGAAATAGCCAGCTCCTTTACGTCGTCCTGAAGCGTCACGCCCTCCGTTAAAATAACGCAGGAGGTATCCGCGAGGGAAGCGACCGCAATCACGTTGAGATTGGACATAATAGTAATCCAAGCGTTATCGGCCTGAGCTCGTCCCATTACCCAGCTCAAAAGGTCTCCGACATAAACGCCGTCTATCTCTCTTTCGGGGCAGGGAATACAAATTTCCTTGAAATTATTATCGAGAGCTAAATCCTTAACCGTCATTTTTTTAGCTCCTTTTCTTCCTTTATCCTTCTTGCCGTAATTATAGGACAGTCATCCGAGCAGGCTCTGCCTCGCATTACGTCTTCTGCAAATGCTCTGCAATTGGGAGCGCCGCAGGAGCCGCAATCTATACCGGGGAGAGTTTGCTTGAACTTTTGAATATCCGCCATAATCCTCATTGATTCGGCAATTGTACTGGACAGACGGGTAATCGGCGCATAGCTCGGCATATCCTCGAACAGAAAATAATCAGGAATATAGTTTTCGTCTTTTAATATATTGTTTTGAGATATCGGGAGATAGCGTCTTAGCGTAAGCATTCTCGCTTTGGCAACGAAAGGATTTTGGATAGTGGAAACACCACCGACGCAGCCTCCTGTGCAGGCATTCAGCTCGATAAAATCAAGCGGCGGGATAGTTCCGTTTTCAATAAGGTCGAGAACGTGAATCACGTTGTCAATACCGTCCGCTGCAAGATAATTATCATTCAAAATGGCAGTAGCCTCGCCGCCTGAGCGTGACCAGCCTATTCCGATTCTTCCCGATTCGGTAAGATGCTTGATTTCTTCGTCCTTTTTCATTTTGCCAATCAGAAGAAAATATGCGTCCTTTACCGAAATTACCTCGTCAACTAAGCTTTTTCTTGGACCAAATCCGTTTTTGACGTAGCTTACCTTGGCAGGGCAGGGCGATATGAAGCATACGCCGATATCGTCAATAGTGAATTCGGGATGCTCCTTCAATGCTTTTTCCTTAGCGAGCTTTGCAGCAATCTCCATAGGAGGGAGCATATGTATCACGTGGTCCGTAAGCGACGGAAAACGCAATGAAATAAGCCGCACGACAGCGGGGCAAGCCGAGCTGATTGCAGGCTTTCGAACACCCTCAAGCTTCAGATACATACGAGTGTATGCCGATACGAGCTCGGCGGCCTTAGCCACCTCGTATACGTCGTCAAAGCCAATGGCAAGTAAGCCGTTTAAAACGTAGTCTATATCGTCAAGATTATCAAACTGACCGTATAGCGTGGGAGCAGGAAGCGCAATCTTCCATTTGAAGCGCTCCATATTCGATATCTTGCCGAAAATTGCTTTTTTTGCCTGATGCGGACAGACTCTTATGCACTCACCGCAATCGATACATCTCGTCGAATTAATAACGGCGTGACCGTTTTTTATTCTTATCGCCTCGGTGGGGCAGTGCTTTAAACAAGCGGTACAGCCTGTGCATTTGCTCTCATCAAGCAGAACGGAATGTTCATAAGTGGTGTGCATCTTTCCTCCTCAGGTATTTACTCTCATAACGATTTTTGTACCAACGCCAACTTCGGAGGTGATTTCCATAAAATCGGTATATCTTTTCATGTTGGGAAGACCCATTCCCGCACCGAATCCCAATGAACGTATCTGGTCGGGAGCGGTGGAGAAGCCCTCCTGCATCGCAAGACTGATATCCTTGATACCGGGACCCTTATCGTCAAGTACGATTTCGATATAATCCTCGGTGACCTTTACCTCGGCAATGCCTCCTCCGGCGTGTATGACCATGTTGATTTCGCCTTCATACATTGCAATGGATACTCGGCGTATAGTCTCGCTGTCAATTCCAAGAGCACGTAAATTTTTCTTGACTTGAACAGAAGCCTGACCTGCCGAGGTGAAATCCTCGCCGTCGACGTTGAATTTGAAAATCAATTCATCACTCATTTTTACCTCTACTTTCCGCAAAGACCGTTACTGTAGAGTAAGCCGCACGAATTATAGAGCGTCTTGTCGGTCGCCATAATTACGATGCCGCTATCCTTTGCAAGCTCCAGCATTTCGGCAGAAGGCTCTTTTGAGCGAACAAAAACGATGCAAATCATATCCATCATAAGCGCAGTTCTTATAACCTGAGGGTTAACGAGACCTGTGAGAAGCACGGCCTGATTGTTAACGTAAGCTAAAACGTCGCTCATAAGGTCGCATCCGAATGCAGAGTAAACCTCTTTGTCGAGAAAATCCTCGCCGCAAAGAACGCTTGCATTCAGAAGCTCTTTCATCATTCTTATAGTCATTTGATAAATCCTCGTTTATCTGTATTTTGCGATGATTCCTTCAACATCTTTAGTGCCGAGTCTTCCGTAAACCTCGTCGTTAACGGTAAGAACGGGTGCAAGACCGCATGCACCGATGCAACGGCAAGCGGTGAGCGAGAATTTTCTGTCAGGCGTGCACTCCTCTCCGCCTATACCGAGAATTTCCTGAAGCTTATCGTAGATTTCTCCGGAACCCTTTACGTAGCAGGCAGTACCAAGGCAAACCGATATGTGGTTTTCTCCCTTGGGAGTAAGTGAGAACTGTGCGTAGAACGTTGATACTCCGTATACCTTTTCCAGCGGAACATCCATTCCCTCTGCAATGACGTTCTGGACCTCGATAGGGAGATAACCGTAGATTTCCTGTGCTTCCTGCATTACACCCATAAGACGGCTTTTGTCACCCTTGTTTGCTTCAATAACAGCCTCGAGCTTCGCCTTCTGCTCAGGTGTGTCGGAGAAGGGAATTGTCGAAAGTTTTTTGAGCATTTTTATTTCCTCCTTGTTTTTAATGCGTAATTCATTAGACATTTTTGTCGCATTTTATTACATCGTTAATATTATAACACACATTTTTTGAAATTTCAATATATAATTTAAATTTATAATGAGATATTTTAATTTGTTCTTTAGCGTAGCTTAGTTTCTTTGCTTTGTTGCATTCAGATAATCGTTTTCGAGTGCTTTACATAAATCGAGCGCCAGCTCGCTTGGCTTTTTCGAGGGGGGTATTGAATTTTTTAAAACGCCTCTTTTTGCAAGCTTTGAGGTGCTGGTAATTATTACGGCGTCTGAATTAATTAAGTCCTCAAGCGTGAATTTTGCTTCCACCGTTTTCACCGAAAGCTCTTTTGCAATCTCTATGAATCTTTGTCGGGTAATGCCGGGTAATATGTGATTATCCCTAGGATGGGTAATTAAAATTCCGTCTTTCAGAATAAAAAGATTGGAATGAGCGCACTCGGTTACGGTTTTGCCTCGGTAAAAGACAGCTTCGTCGCAATTCTGTCGGCTTGCTGCTTTGGATGCAAGAACCGACGGCAGAAGATTTAAGGTTTTTATATGGCAAAGCTCGTATCTTAAATCTTCATAGGTTATTAAATTCAGCGTTGTATCGTGACGCTTAATTTCAATAGGTAAAATTGTGATTAGCAGGTTAGAATCCGCCCCGTCCTTGTAGGTATGACTTCGGAATTCGCTTTTTCGAGAGAGCTGGGCGTACAAGAAAAATTCTCCGCCAGAAAACTCGCCGACGAGCCGTTCTAAAATGCACTCTATATCAAAGTGGCTGACTGTTGGTGAGAGGTCCATTCTTTCTGCATTTGCGAAAAAACGCAACAAGTGCTCCTCCTTTAAGTATATCCTACCGTTTCTGCCTATAAAAGCATCGTATATTCCGTCGCCAAAATAAACGCTTCTATCGCTGAGCGGAATTTTTAAATCGTCAATCCTTGTAAATTCACCGTTATAGTATGCGTTGAAATTCATAAGCGCCTCACAAAAAAGTTTTTTACAAATCTATGGATTTTTTTATTTAAATATGATAGAATTTATAAAAAGCTTAATTTGGAGGACTCATGAAAGAGGTTTCCGTAGTTAAATGTGAAAATTATGAATATGAAACGGTGAAGAGCGCCGTAGACAGAGCGATAGAGGAGATTTCCGGATATTGCTCGCTTAAAGTGGGAACGAAGGTTGCTATAAAAGCTAATCTCGTTGCTTCCGCTGCGCCCGATACGGCTACTACCACTCACCCTGCGGTTCTTGCGGCGTTATCGGAGCTTTTGATAGAGCGTGGCTGTGAGGTTGTAATAGGTGATTCTCCCGGAGGCTTATACAATTCAGTATTCCTTGAGAGAGTGTATAAGGTTGCGGGACTTTCTCTATGTGAGGAAAAAGGCGCAAGGCTAAACCGTGATTTTTCTGAAAGCAAGGCGGTTTACGAGGAGGCGAAAGTCTGCAAAACCTTCACTTATACAGGATATCTTGATAATGCGGATTTGATTATAAACGCCTGCAAGCTTAAAACGCACGGTATGATGGGCTTATCCTGCGCAACGAAAAATATGTTTGGCGCTATCCCCGGAACTATGAAGCCCGAGTACCATTTCAGGTATCCAAGCTACGAGGCGTTTGCAGATATGCTTATCGACATTGAGGAATTTTTTAAGCCCGAGTTTTCTGTATGCGATGCGGTGGTTGGAATGGAGGGGAACGGTCCTACTCAAGGCTCGCCAAGAAAAATAGGCTGCATCCTTGCTTCAAAATCTACTCACGCCTTGGATTTTGTTGCAGCTTCGATAATAGGACTTTCCGTAAACAGCGTTCCCACCCTCGGCGCAGCCGTTTCAAGAGGCTATATAAATGAAAATGCTGAGGATATTAAAGTAATCGGCAACGATAAGGAGTTCTATATATCCGACTATGAAAACATTGCCGTAAAGCGCAGCCTTTTGTTTAAGGGAAGTTCTGACAGCGTTATCGGAAATATATTCGGAAGTATCGCAAAGGCGGCGCTGACCTCACGGCCGATACTTAAGAAAAAGCTTTGTATAGGCTGTGGAAAATGCGAGCAGATTTGCCCTGCAAAGGCTATTGAAATTAAAAATAAAAAAGCAATAATAAACAAGGATAAATGTATAATGTGCTTCTGCTGTCAGGAGTTTTGTCCGGTAGGTGCAATGCGTGTACACAGAACCTTTATTGCAAAGATTTTGGAGCACGGGAAATCAGGGAAAAAGTCGAAAAGCAATAAATAAACAAGGGCAGAAATGAAAAAATCAGCGTTTTGAATGTTGTGTTCAAAACGCTGATTGGGCGAACGAATTTAGAGCAGAAAGCGGCGTTTGCGACCGAAGGCGTACGAGGGGACGGCGAGAGTTCAGCAAACGGCGGTAGAATAAAAAACTAATAAAAAAGAGGAAAAACAAGAGTTTTTCAACCTTAATTTCCTCAAAATTACGCTTATTATCGGGAGGGGTACTGTGTTTCTTTAACAATACCCCTCGTTTTTTATTCGGTTATGCCTAAATGCGTCAGCCCCTTCGTATTAAA
>JAZRCT010000033.1:0-6999 GCA_045659905.1 Eubacteriales bacterium
GTGGCAGGGGACGCTTTGGTTTCAAAGCGTCCCCTTTTTAAATACGTTGGGGCGAACGAATTTAGGTAGGAAAGCGGCGTTTGCGACCGAAGGCGTACGAGGGTACGGCGAGAGTTCAGCAAACGGCGGTAGAATAAAAAAACTAATAAAAAAGAGGAAAAACAAGAGTTTTTCAACCTTAATTTCCTCAAAATTACGCTTATTATTAAAGGGGTACTGTGTTTCTTTCACAATACCCCTCGTTTTTTATTCGGTTATGCCTAAATTCGACAGCCCCGTTCGTACGTTTTATTTAATTATTTGTCCTCTTTATCCTTTGGAGCGGTAAACTTTCCTACTGCATAGGTCGCAAGAATTATGACACCGATTATCATAAATACGCCAAGCATACCGATACCCATATACTTAAGGTTATAGACGAACTGCATAAAATCAACTTTCATTTCTATTACCTCCTTTATCAGCTAAAGAAACCGAGAACCAGAGCACCTGCGATAACAGACGCTATCTGTCCTGACACGTTGACACCGATAGAATGCATAAGCAGGAAATTCTGATTGTCCTCAGCAAGCGCAAGCTTGTGAACTATACGGCCTGACATCGGGAACGCTGAAATTCCCGCCGCACCTATCATAGGATTGATAAGAGGCTTGCCAAAAATCTTCATTATTACATTATAGAGCTTTGCGAAAAGAACTCCGCCTGCGGTATCTACTATGAAAGCAATAAGTCCGAGTCCCATAATAAGAAGCGTCTCAAACGCAAGGAACTGAGATGCGTGCATATTGAACGCAATAGTGATACCAAGGAAGATGGTAACGAGATTTGCAAGAACCTTCTGAGCGGTCTCGGAAAGCGAATCGAGCACTCCGCACTCACGGATAAGGTTACCGAACATAAGGAAGCCGATAAGCGAGCCTGCGGAGGGTGCGAAGATACAAGCAACTATCGAAATGATTATCGGGAAAAGAATCTTCGTGGTCTTGGATACGGTCTTCTGAGCGTATGCCATACGGATTTTTCTCTCGTTCTTAGTAGTAAGAAGCTTAATTACGGGAGGCTGAATAATCGGAACGAGCGCCATATAAGAGTAGGCTGCAACCGTGATAGCTCCTACGTAATTAGAGCCGAGTGCGTTAGCAACTACGATAGAGGTAGGACCGTCAGCAGCGCCGATTATCGAAATAGAAGCTGCGTCCTTGATATCGGGGAAAAATACCGATGCCATACAGAGAGTAAAGAAGATACCAAACTGCGCTGCCGCACCGAATATCATAAGCTTGGGGTTGTTAAGCAAAGGACCGAAGTCAATCATTGCACCGATACCGATAAAGAGCAGAAGCGGGAAAAGCTCGTTGGCTATACCTGCGTTGTAAAGCTCGTGAAGCGGCTCGGCAATTCCGCCGAAGTGAGTGACCGTCTCGTATGCTCTTTCGCCGCAGCAGATAACGCCCTTAACGTATTCCGCTCCGCAGGCGGTACACTCAAGCGTCTTGGTAATAACGCCGGGGAAATTCATAAGTATTGCGCCAAATCCTATGGGCAAGAGAAGCGTGGGCTCCATCTCCTTCTTGATTGCAAGGTAAATAAGCACGCCGCCGATAATCCACATTATGATCATCTTCCAGTTGCCATCCTCGCCGAATGCAAGAAGTGAGGAAAAAAGATTAAGTAATTCTTCCATTGTCTTTCCTTCTTTTTTATTTTTTACAGTAGTATTTTATCACTAAATTTACACGAAATCAATAGTATTACGCTATTTTTAAAAAATTTGGTCTGTTTTTTCGAAGTCTTTTCTGAATCTTAACCCTCAAAAAACAGCCGCTGAGCATATCTTACCGCCTCCATTGCGTCCTTTGCATAGGTATCGGCTTTGATTTTCTTAGAATATTCCTCGGTCATTACAGCGCCGCCTGCCATAACCTTACAGTCAGGAAATCGCTCGTGCAAAAGAGCTACTGCTTCCTCCATTGCGGGAACGGTAGTCGTCATAAGAGCGCTAAGGCAGACGAGCCTTGCTCCCTCCCTTGCTACCGTATCGGCTATAAGCTCGGGGGAAACGTCCTTTCCCAAATCTATAACCTCAAAGCCGTAATTCTCCAGAAGAAGCTTTACTATATTCTTACCTATATCGTGAATATCGCCCTTGACCGTAGCTGTTACGATTTTAGGCATATTGCCCTTTTCGTTCTTCGGCATTGCCGCTTTGATTTTTTCAAAAGCAAACGATGCCGCCTCGGCGCTCATAAGCAGCGACGGCAGGAACAGTCTGCCGCTTTCGTAGCCCTGTCCCACCTCGTCAAGGGCGGGTACTATCTCCTCATTTACGACGTTAATGGGAGCTTTAGTTGACAAAAGCGCCTCGCAAAGAGAGCCTGACGCCTCCTTAAGACCTTTTATTATAGCGCCCTTTAAGCCTACCGATTCCGACTTACCTTCGGCAGTATTTTTCGTCGTTGAAGCAAGTGTTCCCTGCTCCTTTACGCTTTTGATATAATCAGCGAAATTTTCGTCAAGCCCCTTTAGAGCACGGTATGAATACCAGGCGTTCATCATAGAAGCAGAGAGCGGATTCATAATAGCCATAGAAAGTCCTCTTTCCATAGCCAAGGCAAAGAAGGTTGAATTGATTACCTCTCGGTTAGGCAGACCAAAGGATATATTAGATACTCCAAGAGAGGTGTGTATTCCCATCGAATTTCTTATTCTGTCTATACATTCAAGCGTGACGCTTGCGCTATCCTGAGCGGCGCTCACGGTCATAGCCAAGGGGTCAAAAACTATATCCTTTTCAGCTATGCCGTATTTTTTTGCTTCAAGAAGAATTCTGTTCGCTATCTCAAGGCGTCCCTCTACCGTATCCGGTATACCGTTTTCATCAAGAGTAAGGGCTATTATTACTCCGCCGTATTTTTTGGCAAGCGGGAAAATCCTTTGCATACTTTCCGCTTTACCGTTGACGGAATTTATGACGGCTTTGCCGTTATACACACGCAAAGCGCTTTCCATCGCCCGATAATCGGAGGTATCTATACATAGAGGCAATGGGGTTATTGCCTGAAGCTCCTTTACTACCCTTGGCAACACCTCGGCTTCGTCTATATCAGGTATGCCTACGTTTACGTCAAGAATATGCGCCCCGCTTTCCTCCTGCTTGACGCCCGCGCCGAGGATGTAATCCAAATCGTCCTCTATCAGCGCCTGCTTAAAGCGCTTTTTGCCGGTAGGATTTATGCGCTCGCCTATAAGAACAGGGGCTCCGCCCAGCACGGCGTAGCCGCTATATGAGCAAACCGCAGTAAGCCCCTTATCAATCGCACGGTAGGGCTTTGTTTCGGTCACGAGAGGGGCTAAAAGCTTTATATATTCAGGCGTCGTGCCGCAGCATCCGCCAACCGCCCTCACTCCAAGCGAAAGAAGCTCCTTTACATCCGAGGCAAACTCCTCGGGGGATACGTCAAATACGGCAGCGCCGTCTATCTCCCTCGGTATTCCCGCATTGGGCTTGATTGCTACCGGAATGCCCGATACCGCAAGCAATCTTTTTGCCACGGGCAACAGAGCCTTAGGTCCAAGCGAGCAATTTGCGCCAAGCATATCGACGTTAAGTCCTTCAAGAAGCGTAGACATTACCTCGGGAGACGCACCCGTCATAAGCTTTCCGTCGGCGCCGTATGCATTAGTTACTATAATCGGAAGGCTCGAATTTTCCTTAACCGCAAGCACTGCCGCCTTGGTTTCATAGCTGTCGTTCATCGTTTCGACGGTAACAAGGTCTACTCCGTATTTTACTCCGAGCCTTACGGTCTTTGCGAAAATTTCAACAGCCTCATCGAAATCAAGGTCGCCAAAGGGCTTAAGCAATCTGCCAGTAGGTCCGATATCAAGCGATATAAATTTAGGCTTTTGCGAGGTTGATAATTCCCTTGCCCGTTTGGCGCAGGCTACGGCGGCACATACGATTTTATCAAGCTCTTCCTCGTCAAAGCTTAAGGCGTTTGCGCCAAAGGTGTTGGTATTTACCACGTTGCTGCCTGCATCAAAATATGACCTCTGAATAGCGGTAATTTCCTCACCGTGCGTAATGCACCATCTTTCAGGTTGCTCGCCCGGCTTCATATCTGCGGATTGGAGCAGCGTGCCCATTCCGCCATCGAGCAGGACGTTATTTTCTTTTAGAAATTCTCTGAAATCCATAAATTTTCTTTCCGTGTTTTTGATTTACCAAGATTAATCTGCGGAATGCGCAACTTTAAGCTACTTCCCTACTATATCGGATAGGTTACTTTGAATTTTTGCGGCTACGTCAGGATTATTCATAGTATATACGTGGACGTTCGTGACACCGTTTGAATACAAATCTATTATCTGGTCGGTAGCATAGGCGATGCCCGCCTGCTTCATTGCAAGGGGGTCGTTGCCAAATCTGTCTACGAGCGACTTGAATCTGCCGGGCATAAACGAGCCTGAAAGCTTTATTGCTCTTTCAATCTGCTTTGCGTTGGTTATCGGCATAATTCCCGCTACCACGGGGACGCTTATTCCCGCCTCCCGTATGCGGTAAAGGAAATTATAAAGAAGATTGTTGTCGAAAAACATCTGAGTAGTGAGAAAATCAACGCCTGCATCTACCTTTTCACGAAGATATTTAATATCCTCACGGCTGTTTGAGCTCTCGGGGTGTATTTCGGGGTAGCAGGCTGCGCCTATGCAGGCTTCGGGATATATTTTTCTTATATCCGAAACCAAATCCACGGCGTGCTTATAATCGGACAGAACCTCGTGGCTTTTCTTTTCCTCAGGAATATCGCCTCTTAAAGCCATAATATTCTCAAGTCCTGCGTCCTTTAAGGTCATAACGTGCGAATAAATATCCTCACGCCTTGAGCCTACGCAGGTAAGGTGCGAGAGGGTGGGAACTGAATATTTTTCCTCAATATTTTTAGCTATCTCAAGAGTATATCGGCTTCCGCTACCGCCTGCGCCGTACGTAACGCTGACGAATGACGGCAGGAGTGCGGCAATTCTTTCGGTTGCATTTCTCACGCTGTCAAGGAGCGTTTCGTTTTTAGGCGGAAAAACCTCAAAGGAAAGAGAAATCTTACCGCTTTTAAAAATGCTGTCAATTCTCATAATATTACCTCTCGACTTTTACTCTTGGTAAAAGTATATCACAAACTGTAACGGATAGTCAAGGTGTTTTGACTATCCGCAAAAGCTGCCTTTAAAAAATATTTTACCGCTTGGCGAAGCAAAGCATAATAGCACACGCAGCAAAATGCGCTTGTTGCATGCGGTGCAGAGTGAGTATCCACTTCCTATGTGCCAAAAAAAGCTCGATTTAACCCGAATGGGTTTGCGGGAGGGGTATTCACCTATGGTGAAGATACTCTCATCCTGCGCCTGACAAGCGAGCTTGGTCTCGCTGAGGCTCGGTCACGCTCGAGGGAAAACAACATTTAGTTGTTTTCTAACATTCTCGCACCGCTTTGCTACGATCTCCGAGTGGGGTATGCAGCATACGGCTATACGACTGCCGTATCCAGCGTAATGTGTCGTGCCCGACCGACACATAGCTGTACCCTCGCACCTTACGGTGCAGGGTTCCTGATCGACCGTCTGCGCCAAACAAAAACGGACACCCGCATAGAGTGTCCGTTTGGGAGGGGTATTCACCTTTGGTGAAGATACTCACACTCTACGTCTGACAAGCAAGCTTGTCGATCTCCGAGTGGAGTATGCGAACCCTCGCACCTTACGGTGCAGGGTTCCTGATCGACCGACTGCGCCAAACAAAAACGGACACCTGCGTAGAGTGTCCGTTTGGGAGGGGTATTCATCTTTGGTGAAGATACTCACACTCTACGTCTGACAAGCAAGCTTGTCGATCTCCGAGTGGAGTATGCGAACCCTCGTGTGGTGTTATCCACAAACTGATTTCGAGTAATTAACCGTTTGATACCTATTCGTCCCTCGTCGTCACTATTTAATAGCAAATCCCAGCATATAATAGCGAAAATTCCGACTATTTTCGAGAAAAATGATAGAAAACTGTCAGAAAATCCGTAAAATACAGTAAAGGAATTATATCACTAAATCTCAAAATTGTCAACTTATAGCCGTAAGGGAGCCAAACTCACAAGTCTTATAGCGATAAATTTTAGTGTCTTTCGTCGCGCTGAGCCTTGTAAAGTCATACTTGACCGCGACTCATCGCGGTAAAATCCATCAAAAATTTATTCGCTATAAGATGCCAGCGCAGTTTTGAAAGAATAGATTTTTTCATAGGCGAGCCAAATTCTTTGAGGAATATACAAATATTTAAGAAGAATTCGGTGAAGCATAGGGGAAAATCTATCTTTCCAAACCTTATGAGTTTGACTCCCTTACGGCTAAACCGTCGGCAAAAAAAGATTACGGAGAAAGAAAATGAACAATACAGAGAAAAGAAGACAAGACCTTGAATGGCTACTTCGCGGATGCCCCGACATTCTATCACCTATACAAGCAGCGAGATGGACTAAGAAAAGTAAAAATACAATATACGCACTGCTTAAATCGGGTGAGCTCAGAAGCTTCGTTATGCGAGGCGCTCACCTCATATCAAAGCTCGACCTAATAGATTACCTACTACTCCATGTCGACGATACAGACGGCAAACGCTTCAGAGTCGGAGGTGAGAAAAATGACGGTTAACGAAATCGTATCAACTTATCCCAAAACGATAACCTCCGAGCAACTACGAATCATACTCGGAATAAGCAAACGCAAGTGTGCTTGGATGCTCCAAAACGGAGTGATACCCTGCAAGGATACCAAAAAGAAAACAAGACGGTACACGGTAGAAATCACAGACGTTATTCACTACGTTAATACAGTCAGCGAAAATCCATACGCATACCTTGTTCCTCCCATATTCTCAGCGAAGAAAAGCACAGCGGAAATACGCTATCCCAACGAACTACGAGCAGCCTTCTCCGAATGGCTGACAAAACGGTG
>JAZRCT010000034.1:0-19438 GCA_045659905.1 Eubacteriales bacterium
CGCGATAGAGCGGGTAGTCCAACTCTATTCGCCTGTGGCGAGTGATATGCACTTCGTGCGTGATATTTGCTTCGCAAGTGATATGCGCTTCGCGCGGTTGAAGTTACAAAGGCGAATAGAATATCACTGCGACCGCAGGGAGCAATATCACTTTTGCAAAGCAAAAATATCACGCCGAGCAAGGCGAGGCATATCACTTTAAAATTATTACCGCCAACAGTACACCCATTAGGTGTAACACACTATACCTTGCAGGGCAAGGCGTGTGAAAAGGAGTACGAACAAATCGTCCGTACTCCTTTTGACTTTTCGGCAGGTAGAACCTGCTTTATGGTAGGTGTCCCTTCGGATGCTCTCTCTTTTTCTGTTGGTTTAATGAAATCGTTGCGCGGCAACGATGAAATCTTCACTTCGTTCAGATGAAATCCAAGGCACGCCTTGGATGAAATCAAATCCGTCTAACTTATAGCCCTGCGAAGCAGGATTTCATCGCAAAAGCGATTTCATCCGCCGCAGGTGGATTTCACCCGTCAAAGACGGATTTGACTGCGTGATACTCCGTTAAGAGTATCACGCATACCTCTGCGGTGTTTTTTCGTTCTTTTTTATTTTTAGTTCTTTCTTAAAAGATGCAATTCGTAGGGCTTAAGGGACAGGGTATTCTTATAAACCTCGCCCGAAATGATATCGGTATATTCGCCGTCAAATCTGTATTCTCCGTCAACACCGCCTACCGATGCGACAAAGTAAAGAGTATCGCCGTCCTTAACTCGCTTCGTCACCATAATGCCTCTGTCGGTATCGTAGACGCAGGCATTCGCAAGCTCCCCTGCGGTTGATATGATGGATAAAAGCTCCTTTTCCTCGGGAAGCGTTCCCAGCATAACCACATATCCAAGTCCGACACGCTTTACGAAGGATACGCATTTGCCGACGAGCGCCGAGTGACCTTCCTTTACGGTAAGCAGCGGCTTGTAATCGCCCTTTTCAAATACCTCGTATACGCAACCTCCCCGAGCTTCCTCTCCGTCCTTGTTTTCGAGCGTAAGATTCCCCATATCGTTAGGAAGAATATACGCAAGACGCTCGCCGATAATATCCTCAAGCGAGCCGTATGGCGAGCTTTTGTATTTCGTTCCTATTGCGGTGCGTATGTCGCTCATAGGGCCTACTACCCATACGCCGCCGTCGTTTACCCATTTTTTAATTCTTTCGCTGAAATTATGCTCGTCAAGGCTGAACGCCGTGGGCGTGAAGATAAGCTTGTAATTATCAATCTCCTCGGCTGCGTCTATGACGTCGGGGTGTATACCCGAATCGAGTATGTATTTATAAAATTGCTCGATAAACGCCGCATCCGACTTGATGCAGGAGTTGATATCCTGACTTTGCTTGATATTCCAGTTAAGAGAGGTGTAGAGCAGCGCTGTGTCGCTTTTAACCTTGTAATCGAGAATAAAATCGTCTACCTTAGAAAATTCTGCCGCCGCCTGCCTTATCTCGCCGTTTGCATAGGTGTATCTGCCCGAGGTGTCGAGAACTGCGCCGTGCATAAGCTCGTGTCCCGCCCAGTGCGTGCGCCAGAGCCAATAGAGGTTAGCCTGACCGCCTAGCATAACGGGAAGCCAGGTGTTCATATATATGAAGCCCTCGCCCTGAAGTGCATTGCCGGGACAGGTAGAGCCGTTCCAGCAGGGTTGAGTTTCGGTATTCCAGAAGGGGAGCTTTGAGAATTTTCTCATATAATCCATCCAAAGAGAGACCGAAACGAGATTGGTGCTGTAATGGTTGAACTGCGCAACGTCGAGAGGGCGGTTAAGCTCACGGTAGTCAAAGCCGTTAATCGGCATCGTGTCGGTGCCTATCGGAAGAGTAGAGTATTTCCTTATAACCTCCGCCTGCATATGCACAAATTCCTTGTGGCTGTCTCTGTGAGAAAGATTCCATTCAAGCTTTATGTGGGGGTTGTGCCAAGCGTTAAACGGAGCGGGGATATCCTCGATTTCGTCGTAAGCCTGACTGAAAAGATTTAAATTCCAAGCCGCATTTACGCCCTCGACACTACCGTACTTGTCCTTAAGGTGCTTATGAAAGGCAGCCATACAGTATTCGCAGCAGCAGCCGGGCAGATGGTGATAGATTTCGTTGTCTATTTGCCAGCCGATAACGCCCTCGTCCTTGCCGAATTCCTTCGCAAGCCTGTCCGTGATATTCAAGGAATATCTTATATAATCGGGATTGTTAGAGCAGCAGTGGCGTCTTCCGCCGTGGCTCGTTCTTATACCCTCGGGATTTAGCATAGCCATATCGGGGTATTTCTTTAAAAGCCAGCTTGGCGGCGTTGCTGTGGGAGTACCGAGAATTACGCCGATTTTTGCATCACGCATTTTATCGACTACTCTGTGAAGCCAATCAAACGAGTAAGCGCCCTCGGACGGCTCCATCTTCTTCCAGGAAAATTCGGCGATTCTTACTACGTTGAAGCCGCATTCCTTCATTTTTTCAATATCGGAGTCTATAAGCTCCTCATCCCAGTCCTCGGGATAATAATTTGCGCCAAGAAAAAGATTTTTCATAAAGATATTTCCTCATTCCAGAACTTGTGATTTTATTATAGCAGGATGTGCGTAAAAAAGCAAGACCGTATAAAACTTATTTTGTGTTAATCATTCATATCGGGGATTCGGTGCGATTTGCGCCTTGTTTTAACAATCTAGCTTTGCATTATACTACCTTAATTCTGGCTTTCTTGACTGATGGTTTGATTTGATAATTCGCTTTTTTTGAAGCATCGCCAATAAGGAATAAACATACCGAGCGCGGTAAGCATAGCAAGCACGTCGCATATCGGCGTGGTAAAGGGGATTCCCCATACGCCGAAAAAATGATTTATGACGAATACCAAGGGAATGTCAAGCCCGCCCTTTCTTATAAAGGAAAGTATCATAGGGCGCACTCTCTTTCCCGTAGCTTGAAATATCGCAATTATCATCATAGTCACCGATATTGCGGGGCAGGTCACGCAGATTGCGCGCAGGAAGTGCTGACCGTATTCGACGGTGGGTGCGTCGTCTATAAAGAATCTTAGCAGCGGCACTGCTAGAGTAAAGAGAAGCACGGCTCCGACCGTGGCGATTATAAGATTGAAAATCAGCGATTTTCTGATAGCCTCTCTCATTCTACCGTAGTTCTTGGCGGCAAAATTATAGCCTATCAGGGGAAGGACGCCCTGCGACATTCCGTTGGCAATGGCAAAGGCGAGAGTGTCTATCTTTTTTGCGATGCCCATTCCCGCCGTGTTGGCGTTGGAGTAGCCTGCTACGAGCTTGTTGAGAACTATATTCGACGCCGTACCCATAAGCAAGAGTAAGAAGCTTGGGAAGCCTACCGTCAGCACCTCGGCGGCAATTCCGCCCCGAGCCGAGACGCTCCTTGGCGAAAAGCTTATTACCGAGGTGTGGCGGCGCTTGTAAATAAGCACGAGGAAGTAAATCACTACCGCTACGTTTGAGAGCATAGTCGCAATAGCCGCACCCTTGAGATTAAGCCCGAGCGGGAAAATAAACAGCGGGTCAAGAGCGATATTGAGTATACCGCCGAGCGCCATACCTATGCTCGATTCCTTGGCGCAGCCCTCGGCTCTCACTATGTGAGCCAGGCAGGCGGAGAGAATAGTAGGCACGCCGCCTATTGTGACTGTGTAGAGAATATAATCGAAGCAATATGAGTAGGTGCTTTCGTCAGTGCCGAGAAGCGGCAGCAGCGTCGGTGCAAAGAAAAGAAAGACAAGACCGTAAATAAGTCCCGAAAGCGCAGCGCCGTAAATACAGAAGGCGGAGCATTTTTTTGCCTTTTCCTTATTTCCTACGCCAAGGCTTCTCGATATAAGGCTTGCGCCGCCTATGCCGAAAAGATTGGCAAAGCCCGTCAGCATTACGAAGGGCGGCATAGCGAGAGTAGCTCCCGCAACCTGAGCCGCATCGCCGAGCTGACCTATGAAGAAGGTGTCGGCCATATTGTATATGACGGTTATAATCTGGCTTATTATAGTTGGAATTACCAAAGCGATTATCGCCTTGGTAACGGGCCGCTTTTCAAAAAGCTCGGTATTGTCCGCTTTCATTTCGTTATCCTTTTCTTCGTGGTGTATTTGTAGTTATCGCTACCGCATATTATATCACTATTCTTTGCGTTTTTGAAGCAAAAAACAAAAATAAAGCGCAAATTTTAAAAAAACTTGATAAATCGCCGATATTGTGCTATAATCGAAGCAATTAGATATTTTATATAAGGACACGGCCGTGCGTGAGTTTATTTTACTATGATGCGGCTTTGGTGAGCGTTATGAAAATTATTCTTGAGAATCTTACTAAGAAATTTCCCTCGAGGAGCAAAAAAAATCCCGAGGAGGTAGTAGCAGTCAAGGATTTCAGCTTTGAATTTCCCGATGGCTCTCTCGTCGGTTTGCTCGGCCCGTCGGGCTGCGGAAAAAGCACTACGCTTAATCTTATATCGGGACTTACCCGTCCTACCGAGGGCAAAATCTATTTCGGTGACGACGACGTTACCTCGCTCCCCGCAGAGCACAGAGGCGTCGGACTTGTGTTTCAGAACTACGCCCTCTATCCGCACCTTACGGTGCTTCAGAATATTACCTTTCCGCTTGAAAATCTGAAGGGTGATAAGAAGCTTGCCAAGGAGGAGCGTATCGCCAAGGCGTACGAGGCGGCAAGACTCGTAAAAATAGAGGAATATATGGACAGACGCCCCTCGGAGCTTTCGGGCGGTCAGCAGCAAAGAGTAGCGATAGCAAGAGCCTTGGTTAAGCTTCCCCGAGTGCTTCTGCTTGACGAGCCGCTTTCAAATCTCGACGCAAGGCTCAGGCTTGAAACGAGGGAGGAAATCCGCCGTATTCAGCGTGCGACTGGCATTACCACCGTATTCGTCACGCACGACCAGGAGGAGGCTATGAGCATATCCGACCTTATCGTGGTAATGAAGGACGGCGTGGTTCAGCAGATAGGTAAGCCTCAGGAGGTTTACGACAATCCCACCAATCTTTTCGTAGCGAAATTCCTAGGCACGCCGCCTATCAACGTATTCCTCGGTGAAATCAGGGAGGGGTACGCTTATATTGGAGAAACGCAGGTAATGCAGGCAAAGGGAGCGCCCGATGGCGAGGTTTATATAGCCGTGCGTCCCGAGGGCTTCTCGGTAGAGCCTGACGGCAGGCTCGTATGCGGACTTTCCTCGGTTGAGGTTATGGGCAGGGATATAAGCGTGGTAGCTACTAACGGCGCAAAGCACGACGGAGCGCTTCGCGCTATTATAAGCGCCGAGGATAAAGCCGACCTTACGGGCGATACCGTAGCGTTTGAGCTTAAGCCGAATAAGGTGCATATTTTCGATAAAAATACCGAGGAGCGCATACGCTTCGTGCTTTGATTTTTGAGGAGTGCTTTATGGATAAAAGAAATTTCAAGGCGTGGATATACCTTTTGCCCGCAATACTTTTCCTTGGGGTATTTATGGTGTATCCCTTGATAGACGTTCTCGTCTATTCCTTCGAGGAGGGCTTTAATTCGGCGTCGCAGACGCATTTCGGTGTTGGCTTTTATAATTATTCCTACGTCTTAAACGACCCGTATTTTCTTCAGGCGGTTAAAAATACCCTGATACTCGTATTTATCACCGTTCCCCTCTCGACGCTCTTTTCGCTCGTCGTGTCGGTGGCGTTAAGCTCGATTAAGCCGTTAAGAAAGCTTTTTCAGACGGTATATTTCCTGCCCTACGTCACGAATACGCTCGCCGTAGGACTGGTATTTATGGTGCTTTTCCGCCCAACACCCTATTCAGACGGACTTGCAAACGCCTTTATCGGACTTTTCGGCGCATCGCCGATAGACTTTATAGAAGGTCCTTATTGGGCTAAAATGTTCGTCCTTTGCCTTTATACCATCTGGACGGTTATGCCGTTTAAAATACTTATTCTCACAAGTGCTTTGCTTTCGGTAAAGGAGGATTATTATAACGCCGCAAGAATCGACGGCACCTCCCGCTTCCGTATGTTTTATAAGATTACGCTTCCTATGATATCCCCGACGCTTTTTTACCTGATTATCACCGGATTTATCGGCGCATTCAAGGCGTACAGCGACGCCGTAGCGCTTTTCGGCGTCAATCTTAACGTAGCCGAAATGAACACAATCGTAGGATATATCTACGATATGCTCTACGGCGAGGGCGGCGGTTATCCCTCGTTTGCCTCGGCGGCGGCTATCATCCTGTTCCTTATTATCCTCACGGTGACGGGAATAAATCTTATCGTCAGCCGAGACCGTGTGCATTATTGAGGTGGCTATGGAAAAAATGATTGATTACGAGAGGGCGGAGCGTCAGGCTGAAATAAAGACGAGGATTTTAAATATCCTAATCTATGCGCTGCTTGTGCTTTTTGCCATTACGGTTATTTTCCCGTTTTATTTTATGATTATCACCTCTTTTAAGAGCTATGCGGATTACAACGCAGAGGTGATACCGAGCCTCGTCGTCGGCAGTCCCACCTTTGATAATTTTATCAAGGCGTTTTCCGACGTTCCGCTCGGGAAATATCTTCTTAACACGCTGATATACAGTATCTCCACAACGGCGCTTATGCTAATCGTGGCAATTCCTGCGGCATTTGCCTTTGCAAGGCTTGAATTCCGTGGAAAGAATATACTCTTTACGCTTTTCCTTGCGCTTATGATGATACCTAACGAGCTGGTTGTTATCACGAATTTCGTTACTATAACCGAGCTTAATCTGCGCAATACCTTTATGGGACTTATACTGCCCTCGGTAAGCTCGGTGTTCTATATCTATCTTCTGCGTGAGAACTTTGCCGCAGTGCCCGACGAAATATATCTTGCGGCTAAGGTCGACGGCACGTCGGACTTCAAGTATATGCTTAAGGTTATGGTGCCTATTTGCAGACCTACCGTCATTACCATTACCATACTTAAGATTATAGAGTGCTGGAATTCCTACGTATGGCCGAGGCTTATCACCGACGAGCAGAGCTATTTTCTCGTGTCGAACGGTATTCAGGAGATAAGAGAATCGGGCTTCGGCAGAGAGAATATCCCCGCTATGATGGCGGCGGTGGTGGTAATTTCAGTGCCGCTTATAATTCTTTTCCTCGTGTTCAGGAATAGAATTATGGAGGGTGTTGCAAGAGGAGGTACTAAGGGATGAGAAGAATTTTATCTAGGCTTTTGTTAAGCTTAGTTTGCATATCTCTGACACTTTCGCTTTCGTCCTGCCACGGAAAATACAAGCCCAAGGACAAGGACGAGACGCTATCCGATTACTCCTCGGCGCTTACCGACTACGAGCTTCCCGAGGAATTCGATGCCTCGAAAAATTACGAGATTACCTTTATCGCCAAAAGCGACAGCAACGCAACACAGACCAATATATACAGAAAAGCGATAGAGGAATTTGAGGCGCTTTATCCGAATATAAAGGTAAAGCTTTCGATAGAGTTTGACTACGGCAGAATTTATCAGAATATCATTACCAATATAGCTACGGGCACTACTCCCAATATAGCAATAAGCTATCCCGACCACGTTGCTACCTATCTTACGGGTGATGCCGTCGTAGTGCCGCTTGATAAGGTTATGGCAGACGAGAAATACGGCCTTGGCGGCAGCGAGGTACGCTTTGATTCGCCAACGCAGTGTGAAATGATAGAAAAATTCCTTGACGAGTGTAAAATCAACGGAAGGTATTACGCACTGCCTTATATGCGCTCAAGCGAGGCGTGCTACATCAATAAGGATATGTTAGAGGCGTTGGGATACACGATTCCGGAGGTGCTGACCTGGGATTTTATATACGAGGTAAGCCGTGCGGCAGTAAGCCGCAAGAATGACGACGGCACTTACCTTGCCAACGGTCAGGAGGTGCTTATACCCTTTATTTATAAGTCCACCGATAATATGATGATACAGATGCTTGAGCAAAGCGGGGCAGGGTATTCGACCGACGATGGGGAAATAGAGATTTTCAACGATACGACAAGAGAAATTCTCAGAGAGCTCTATTCGCTTGCCGAGGACGGTGCGCTTGCAACCTTTAAGCAGGTATCATACCCCGGTAATTTCTTAAACCGAGGTCAGTGCATCTTTGCGGTGGATTCTACGGCAGGCGCTACCTGGATGGGCGCAGACGCTCCGCTTATAGATATTCCCGAGGAGGACCTCGTGGAGTTTGAGACGGTGGTTATGCCTATTCCTCAGCTTGATACGGAAAGCCCGAAAATGATTTCGCAAGGTCCGTCTATGTGTCTTTTCAATAAGGGCGACAGCGGCGAGGTGCTTGCCTCCTGGCTCTTTATGCAGTACCTGCTCACAAACGGCGTGCAGATACCATATTCGCAGACCGAGGGCTACGTTCCCGTTACGAGCAAGGCTCAGAATTCCCCCGAGTATACCGACTATCTTTCACGCTCGGGCGAGGATAACCAGCTTTACTACGACGTAAAAATTAATGCATCGAAAATAGTCCTTGACAATACCGACAATACCTTCGTCACCCCTGTGTTCAATGGCTCGGCGAACCTGAGGAACGCCGCAGGGCAGATGATAGAGGAGGTATGCAAGTCGGCAAAGAGAGGCGAGAGGGTAGACGGACTTTATATCGATGCGCTCTTCCGTGAAATGACTACGCTTTACAGGCTTGACAGAGAAATTAGCAGTATGCCGATAGGCTCTATTCTGCTGATAGTCACGATTTTTGCAATAGATGCGGGAATTGTAGCCTATATTGTAATAAAATGGGTAAAAAAACGAAAAAAATAATCGCATAATCTTGACATACCGTCAAATTTGAGTATAATAGTTACTAAGTTGAAAAATCAACACACAAAAACAAGGAGAAATCAAAATGAAAAAGATTCTTTTAGCAATACTTGTATTAGCAATGGTATTCTCTTTTGCTTCCTGCGCTAAGGTTCTTACTTACGAGGAGTACGTAGCGGCAGACCTTGAGAGCAACGTTGTAATCGAGGCTTACGTTCAGGACACCCAGAGCTGGTGGGACAACAAGATTACTGTTTACGCAGCAGACGAGGACGGCGCTTACTTCCTTTACGAGCTTGCTTGCTCCGAGGCGGACGCAGCTAAGCTTACCCCCGGTACTAAGATTAAGGTTTCGGGACGCAAGACCGCTTGGTCGGGCGAGGTTGAGATAGTAGACGCTACCTTTGAGTTTGCAGGCGAGGAGACCTACGTAGCAACCGCTAAGGACGTTACCGCTAAGCTTGGCACAGACGAGCTTATCAATTACCAGAATCAGCTCGTTACCTTTAAGGGAGTTGAGGTTGTTTCGGTTAGCTACAAGGGCGATGCGAGAGGCGACGATATCTATCTTAAGGTTAAGAACGATAAGGGCAGCTACGATTTCTGCGTAGAGAAGTATCTCACCGACGAGAATACCGACGTTTACAAGGCAGTTGAGGCGCTTAAGGCCGGCGATAAAGTAGACGTTACCGGCTTTGCTTACTGGTACAACGGCATCAACACTCACGTTACCGCGGTTGTAAAGAAGTAATTTTTCATAATTAAATAAATAAGGCTTACAGCAACCCCGCGCCTTGGGAATGCCGTAAGCCTTGTTTTTTTGTGTAAAAGTGATGGGATTGCCAAAAAAGCTCGTTTTTGGCATTGTCGCTCAGGCGACGGAGGTATTCCTCACTCACGTGAGGAGTGATATTGCTTCGCAGTGATATTCCTCGCTTGTGCGAGGAGTGATATTGCCACCTCCGGTGGCAGTGATATCCAAAGCTTACGCTTTGGGTTAAAAAAACACTTCCCAATATGCTTTCGGGGTATAAGGGGGACTTTGGCTGCAAAGTCTCCCTTTTGCTATTTTTACCCCAAATACGCTTTCGGGGCGTGGGACGCTTTGGCTTCAAAGCGCCCCACAACTTTCCGCCCCACAACTTTCTGCATCGCACCTTTCCGCCCTTGCTTGAAATCAGATATCCTTAAGCTTGTCAAGCAGCAGAAGCTTATCGGAGGACACAAGGTTCGAGTGTATTTTGAATTCATTTCTCGTCTTTTCGCCGTAGGTGAAGCCGCAAGTCAGCATATAAGCAAGCCAGCGGATATGCTCCGAGGCGGCGGCGAGGTCGCCGAGTCTAGAGAGAAAGTCTATCGAGAGCGTCTCGGCGCCCGTATCAATGCTATTGATAAATTTATCGACAGCACTCTTGTCCTTAGAGGAAAGGCTTTCGTAGGTGAAATCGCTCTTTTTTATACCGAAGCTGTCGGCGTTGCCTCTCAAAATTCCGTAAAGGTCGCAAAGCAGCCCCAGCGCTCCCCGAGAGCCGCTCTTTATTTTCTCTAAGGAGGAATCAAGCGAGAGCGAGCCGCCCTCGGCGGCACTGCCGTAGGCAAGCTCTGTGTATTCAGGCGGAGGATTTTTCAGGTAATGCTTAGAGAGAAGCTCCGCCGCAAGATTTTTACATTCCTTACTGAAGCCCGAAAAACGGATATAGGCAATTTTTGACATAATAGCCCTTGACGAAAGACCGATAAGTCTTGAAAAATCCGCTTTTTCGGTGTCACCCTGTGTCTTGTCGAGCAGGTATCTGTGGTTGACCTCGCCCTCCTTGCCCTTAGCAAAGAGCGGGAAATATCTTTCGCAATACTCGTCGCTTGCCGAGATTTTCTCGTATATTTTTTTAAGAAGACCGTCGTGAAGCGCACTTGCGAGAGAGGAGAAGAAATTATAATCGTTCATAAAGAAGCGGTTGCGTGAGAGTATTCCCGTGGAGGATTCCCATTTGCTGTGCACCGCAAAGCCGTCCTTTATAAGCGAGGAATTGATTACGGTGTCCTCGGAATAGAAGCTGTTTATATCGCCGATAATGTGGATTTTGTAATATCTCATATCGTCACGGGACGGTTCTTCGCTTCCGTACTCGTAGCTTATGCGCTCCTTTATATTCGAGTCGTAAATTACGGTCTCGACGTCGGTGGTGTGCGTGGGATTCTGCTTTTCGATAGCGCATCTTACACGGGTGGCAACGCTGAGATTTCGGTCGTCGTTACCAAGGCAGACAAAGCAGTAGGTTGCGTCCTTTACCGCCTCGGTAAAGTCGTAGCTTTCCGCCTTGAAGGTGTCGACCTCTATTTTGTACCTTGCGCCGAAATCCGAGGTGAATTCCTTGTCAAGCGTTATCTCGGGGCAGGAGGCGAGGAAGGTCTCCTTTGCGTTTTCTCTTTCGTCGTACGCCTTTATATGTACCGTATAGCCGGGAAGCTGGCAATACCAGAAGAGAGCGCGGAGCATCTCGCTTCCGTATTTTCCAAGACCGAATATTACCGCTGAGATTTTGCGCTTGCCGTCCTTCGTGGCTTTTGCATTTTCAAAAAGACGGATTCCCGTGTCGTTTAGCTTGTGGTATATAAGCGAGCGGATATCGTTTATCCTTACGACCTCTATTTTGAGATTTTCACCGTCGCCGCCCCGCTTTGCGTATGTGCCCAGAAAAAGCGTGGTTTCGGTAGAGTCGGAGAATACGAAAAGCTTGGTTTTATCGTAATTGTAGCTTTCTATAATATGCTCGATATGAGCGGTTTTCTCGCTTTCGTTTTCCGAAATAAGATAGAAATTCACCCTTCTTCCCGAAAGCCTTGATTTGAATTTCAGCGATGCTAAATCCTTGGTGAAAAGCACAGCGCCCATCTTTTTAGCTTCCTCGATAAGCTCGCTGTTGCCCTCGCCGTCCTGCTTTGATACGTCGGTAAATACTATAAGGTCCTTTGAGATTATGCTGTCCTTGTCGCCATCGAGAATACTTCTTGCAAGAGCGAGGGACTTTTCATTAAGCTCGGAGAAAATATGCGCTTCCTTGTAAAACGATGCTGCGTAGCGTATATAAGCCGCCGCATTCTTGATAAACGAAAGAATAAATCCAAAGGTAAGCACGGGGGATACGGCGTAAAGAATTACGGTAAAGGTGACGTATGCGTTTTTGAGCCAACCGTCGAGATAAAAGAGCGCACCGCCCTCGGATAACATATCCGCAACGTCAAGGTAATTGCCCTCTATCGTAAACATTCCCATGGTCTGCCTTAAGGACGCAAGGAAGGTGTTAGTCCATTTTTCGACGCTTTGCATATAATCAAAGCTGTGAGAGTTTACCGCGCAGAAGATTATCATTCCCGAGATAAAAGTGCCGATAAACAGAAGCTTGTCCGTGTGCCTTTTGCCCTTGTATTTAAGAAAAGAGGATATAATAGCGAGAAGCCATACGCCGACGAAAACGCCAAGCGCAATATAAAGGCTTAATTCCATATAGTATTGCCCTCCGTAGCGGTGTCTTTTTTTATTATTATACAGCTTTAAAGAAGAAAAATCAATAGAATTAATAAATAGGCGGAGTAAATTTGCCGTCCCCGATTGAAATGTTCATAAAGTTGTGATAAAATCAAAGAGTAATAATGCTTTTGTATGCGTGTGAGGGATATATGAAAATAAAAGCAATACTTTTCGACCTTGACGGTACGCTTCTTCCAATGGACCAGGACGCCTTTACAAGGGAATATCTTATGGGACTCGTAAGGACGGCGGCGGCGCAAGGCTACGACCGGGATAAAATCAAGGATGCAATACTTGCGAGCACGGATGCTGTGCTTAAGAATAAGGGCGATAGGACCAACGAGCAGGTTTTCTGGGATACGCTTGCTTCGCTGGTGGGCGAGGGTATAAGGTCAAGGACGGATATGTTCGACGAATTCTACCGCACCGAATTTCAGAAAATAAAAGAACGGGTATGCGGCTTTGAGCCTCGTATGAAGGAAATAATAGAGCTTGTCAGAAGCAAGGGACTTGTAGCGGCGCTGGCGACGAATCCAGTCTTTCCCTCGGTGGCTACCGAGAGCCGTATTCGTTGGGCGGGGCTTTCGCCGTCGGATTTTGAGCTTTTTACCACCTATGAGAATTCCCATAGCTGTAAGCCAAGCTATGAATATTACTACGAGGTGCTGGCAAAGCTTTCGCTGAGTCCCGAGGAGTGCGTGATGGTGGGCAACGACGTAGGCGACGATATGGCAGCCGCCGATATCGGTATTCATACCTTCCTTTTGACCGACTGCCTGATAAACCGTGACGGCAGGGATATATCCTGCTATAAGCAAGGCGGCGTAGACAAACTTATAGAATATGTAAAAAGTCTTTAATGTAAGTAAACAATCACAAAATATAGGATAAATTCAAGAATATTGGAGAAAACAAATGTCCGAATTTCTGGCGTCTATTCACCCTGCGCTGGTCTGTCTTATCGTATGCGCAGCTAAAATAATCGAAATTACTATACAGTCCTTGAAGACCTGTATGATGGTCAAGGGCGAGCGTGTAAAGGCGGCGGGACTCGGCTTTGTTGAGTGCGCTATCTGGGGACTCGTAATATCTACTATAATCAGCACGCTTGGCGATAATCTTCTGCTTTTGCTTTTCTATTGCGTAGGCTATGCGGCAGGACTTTTTCTAGGCTCTCTTATAGAGGGTAAAATCGCACTTGGCACTTCTAACCTTGAGCTTATAGCCAACGACGAGAGCACCGCAATTATAGAGGATTATCTAAAGGCGAACGGCAGAGGCTATACCGTCCTTGACGGTCACGGCTCTATTGAAAAAATGAATATGATATTTATAGTACTGCCCCGCCGTGAGGCGCAAAGGACCTTGAAGGAAATAAGACGGGCGTGCGGCGGCAGGGTTTTCGTGGTTGCGTCCGAGGTAAGCAAGTATGCGGGCGGCTACGGAATGGTAAAATAGTTTTTCCCCGCTTGATTTCCCGATTTTTCTTTTAATGGATAAAATTCTATTAATCGCTAAAAATTGATTTCAGGTAGCGTACGCTACCGCTGAAAGGAGGATTTGCTATGGAGGAGAGATACGAGGTTGTTTCCCAAAGGGATTACGGAGCGCAGATTTTAAGTATAATAAGAAGCGGTCTTGCCGACGCCGAAATCAAGGCGCAGCTTGAGGAATACCACGAAAACGATATAGCGGGAATCTTCGAGGAGCTGACGGCAGAGGAAAGAGAGCGTCTGCTTCTTATTCTCGGCAGCGAAATCATATCCGAAATAGTATCCTATCTTGACGATGCGGGCGACTATCTTTCGGAGCTTGATGCCGACGATGCCGCCGACATTATCGAAAATATGGACGCCGACGATGCGGTAGAGGCACTCGAGGACCTCGACGAGGAAACGAGAATCGAGATTTTCGAGCTTATAGAGGACGCCGAAATCAAGGAGGATATCGAGCTTCTTGCATCATATGAGGATAATGAATTCGGCAGCCGAATGAGCACGAATTTTATTTCGGTGAAGCGTAATAGCACTATTAAGGAGACTATGAAAAGCCTCGTAAAGGAGGCGGCGGAAAACGATAATATCTACACGATATTTGTAGTAAACGAGGACGGCTCGTTCTACGGCGTTATAGACCTTAAGGATTTGATTGTCGCAAGAAGCAGCGTAGAGCTTGAATCGCTTATATATAATAATTTCCCATTCGTATACGACAAGGATTTGATTTCTGAGAATATCGAGCGGCTTCGAGGATATTCCGAGAATATGATACCCGTAGTCTCCTCTGCAACGAACGAGCTTCTCGGCGTAATCACTTCAAACGACATTATAGAGCTTGTCGACGAGGAGATAAGCGACGACTACGCAAAGCTTGCCGCAATGAGCGCCGAGGTGGAGCCCGACGAAACGCTGCTTTCGAGTATGAAAAAGCGTGTTCCCTGGCTTGTAGCGCTGCTCTTTATGGGACTTATAGTTTCGGCTGTGGTAGGAATCTTTGAGGGCGTAGTAGCCGAGCTTCCTATGATAGTCGCCTTTCAGTCGCTGATACTCGGTATGGCGGGTAACGTAGGCACGCAGTCGCTTGCGGTGACGGTAAGGGCGCTCGGCAATAGCGAGGACGGTGGCTTTAAGTCTCATCTTTTCACGATTTTTAAGGAGGTCAGGGTAGCCCTGCTTAACGGCGTTGCGCTGGGAGCGATATCCTTCGTCATAGTAAGTGCGTATATGCTTATATTTACCTCCTATGCTATGCCGTTCGTGCTTGCCGCCTCGGGATGCGTCGGGCTTGCTATGTGCTTCGCTATGACTATCTCGGGCTTTACGGGAGCGGCAATCCCGATAACCCTTTACAGAGCCGGAGTAGACCCTGCCGTAGCCTCAGGACCGCTGATTACCACCATCAACGACCTCGTCGCAGTGCTTAGCTATTACGGCCTTGCCTGGGGACTTCTTCTGAATATATAATAATTATAAGCTGCCACCGGGTAGCCAGATGCAAAAAGCATCCGTGAGCTGTGTCGTTAGGTCTTAGAAGACACGGCTGTGCGGATGCTTTTTTTAAGAAAAGGAGCTTAGTATGACTTTTATTAAAAGATTGACGGGATATTTTTCAAAAGCGGAAATTGCGCTTTGGTGCGTATCGGTGATATTGATTTTCGTATCCTTTTTCATTTTTGACAGAGTAAGCTATCTTACGCTTATCGCCTCCTTAATAGGAGTAACCTCGCTGATTTTCAATGCCAAGGGCAATCCGATAGGGCAGCTTCTGATGGTATTATTCAGTATATTATACGGAATAATATCCTATGAGCTTGCATATTATGGCGAAATGATTACTTATCTCGGTATGACGATGCCTATGGCAATAGTGGCGCTTGTAGCCTGGCTCAAAAATCCGTACGAGGGAAACAGAGCAGAGGTCAAAGTAAACGAAATCGGCAAGCGTGAGACGCTGTTTTTGTGTGCGTTGACGGCTGCCGTTACGCTTGTGTTTTACTTTATACTTGATTTTTTCAAAACGGCTAACATAGTGCCAAGCACGCTGTCTGTCGCAACAAGCTTTATTGCCGTATACCTCACCTTCAGAAGAAGCCCGTATTTTGCGTTGGCGTATGCGGCAAACGATATCGTTCTTATAGTTTTATGGGTGATGGCAAGCGTGTGCGAGGTGCGCTATATTTCGGTAGTCGTTTGCTTCGCTGCGTTCTTAATCAACGATATTTACGGATACTTAAGCTGGCAGAGAATGAAGGTTAGGCAAGAGAGAGCAATCCAAGCTCGCTCTAAAGTCTGAATTTTCAGCGCTTTTGCACTTGTCACTCTTGACTGAGAAAATGGGAATTGATATTGCGGCGGCTTTGTGGTAAAATAAAGACAGAAGATATAAAAGAGGTGATTTTTGGTGGCAAAATATAAAATAGACAGAGAGTTCTTTCCGTTTTCCCGATTTATACCGCCAATCAGCGAGAGATTTCTTAAGCTGACAGTCCCCCGTATGAAGCCGCCGAAATATATCTACCGTGACAGGGAGCTTTCCGTTACTCGCCACGAGGTGGCAAGCGCCGACGGCGAGAAAATCGAATGCTTTTTTATGTCCCCGAAGTCCATAGGCGCAAATGCGCCCTGCCTTATCTATATTCACGGCGGCGGCTTCGTGCTTGCGGCGGCAGGCTACCATTACAAAAACGCAATGCACTATGCAAAAGCGGTAGGCTGTAAGCTGCTTTTCGTTAATTACAGGCTTGCGCCGAAGCATCGGCACCCCGTGTTCTTCGAGGACTGCTACGCCGCTGTGTGCTGGCTTTACTCTAACGCAAAGGAGCTGGGAGTTGACACCAATCGTATCGGCATCGGAGGCGATAGCGCAGGCTCAACGCTTGCGGTGGGAGTCTGCATTATGGCGGGTGAAAGAGGGTATCCTATAAAATTTTTATTTCAAATGCTCCCTTATCCGTTTCTCGACGCCAGATGCGAAAGCAAATCCTGCGAAAGCTTTACCGATACGCCTATGTGGAATACCACTCTTTCAAAGCGCATCGCACCTATGGTGGGAGCTGATAGAAGCCGAGCCGATTATATCTATCTTTCGCCCGTCGAGGCGGAGGATTTTTGCGGCTTTCCGCCTGCGTATATCGAAACCGCCGAATTCGACTGCCTGCACGACGACGGAATACTCTACGCCGAAAGGCTGCGCAGCTTTGGCGTTGAGGTTTTGCTGAACGAAACCAAGGGAACTATGCACGGCTTCGATATCGTCAGAGGTGCAAAAATCACAAAGAGTGCGCTTGATGCGAGAGTAAGTTTTATGAAAAAACAGTTTTACGGAGACTGACGGTGAAAGCATACCAAGTCAACAAGCTTGGTATACCGACTAAATACTATGCCTGTGAGGTTAGCGCTCAATGCTTTTATTGTGAATAAAAAGTTCTAATACGCTTTCGGGGTGCGGGACGCTTTGGCTTCAAAGCGTCCCGACTTTCCCGCCTCTTTTTCCACCCACGACTTATCTGTCAAGTCGTGGCTTATGCGAAGAAGCCATCCTACTGTGTCGGCGTCGCACTCTGAGAGAGCTACCGTCAGCCAGTGCGTTTTGTTCATATGATAGGCAGGATATATGCCAAATTCAACCCCCGCCATTGATTCAATAATCTCGGGCGCACACTTGAAATTGACAACTTCGATTTGCATATCGGCGTCTTTCCTGAGCTTTTTTGACGAAATTTCCATAGCAAGTGCAAACCATTTTCCGCTTGCGTGGCGAAAGGTGCCCGTAGTGAAATCCCCCTCGAAGGGATAGTCCGCCTTGACGCCGTATTCACTTAAAACCAGAGCTTCAAAATCCTTGCGTGTCATATCTATCCTTCCTTTTGCGAGCGTTAAAGCAATTATACCACAGCCGAGCGTGCTTTTCAACGGCGATTTTGAAAATAGAACTGCATTTCGCATTCGCCCTTGAAAAAGCTTGGGATATGTGATAAACTATGTGAGGAAATAAATATGGTAAAGGAGAAGCTATGAAAAGCAAATGGCAGCTCTTTTCGGCGATATTTCAGCTGGTAGTAGGCGTCGCCGCAATCGTATCGTTTGCAATACTTGCCATCGGAGGCGAGAATATGACGAGATGGATAGTAACGCTCATTCTCTCGGTTGCATTCGTCGTCCTAGGCATAATAGGAATTATTGATTATAAATCCGGAAAGTAACTAAAGAAAAGGATGCTCGGCGAGGACTTTAGGCAAGACAAGCGCCGTTCGGCTTTGCTTATTTGTCTAATCGGAAAGGGGTGACGGTATGTTAGAGATAATCAGAGAAAAGCTAAAGGAAATAGAGGAGCGGGAGAACGTAAGAATTCTTCACTGCGTAGAATCGGGAAGCAGAGCCTGGGGCTTCGCCTCGCCCGATAGCGACTACGACGTCCGATTTATCTACGTGCGCCCAAAGGAGCATTACCTGAGGCTCGACAAGACGAGAGACGTAATCGAATGGCAGCTTGACGATACTCTCGATATAAACGGCTGGGATTTGCAAAAGGCGTTGAGACTGTTACATAAATCGAATCCGACGCTTTTTGAATGGAATATCTCACCTATCGTATATAAAACCACCGACGACTGGAGGGCGGTGTCCTCTGCAATCGAAGACTGCTTTTGCCAAAAGGCTATGCTGTATCATTACCTCAGCACCGCAAAAAGCAACCGCCGCTTATTCCTTGATGGAGCTAAGGTGGTATACAAAAAATATTTTTATATGCTAAGACCGATTCTTGCCTGCGAGTGGATAATAGCCGAGGGAACGCCACCTCCGATGCTCTTTAAAACGCTTATGGATAAATACCTTGATAAAAGCGTCACGCCCGAGGTAGAAGCGCTCCTCAAAATGAAAACGGAAATGCCTGAAATGGGGGAGGGAAATCACCTTGAAGCTATCGACGGATACATAAACCGAGAGATAGAGAAAATAGAGAAAATCGCCGCAACCCTCCACGACGAAAGCACCAAAGCCTGGGATAAGCTAAATGGGCTTTTCTTAAAGCTGCTTTAAGAAAAAAACAATGACTGCTAAAGCAAAGGCGTTGAAAAATTACACCGCCTTAAATTAAGCTTAAATTAATCGGCAACGCACGACCGCATAGGAGTATAAAGGCTTTGCCGTACCGCCGAAGTCGGAATGGCAAGAAAAGGCGAAAACGTGGTTTGTGAAAGAGATGTATAAATGAGGAAAGGAGCTCAAAACGAGCTCCTTTTTGCTTACCCAAAAATCAAAAAGCTCCAAGCACCTCAAAGGCATCTGCATCCAAGTACAAATCCCGCAGAAATTTTCAAGATTTATGTTAGATTTGAACCCCGTCTTGAGACTTTGGATAGCCACATTCCGCCACTTTTAAGCACCACAAAGGAACATTCACACCTCCCTCTCGGGTGTTCATTGTAGCATACCTTCCCCAATTAATCAAGAGATTTCACCAATCAATTTTCAAAGTGCAATTTCAAAGTGCAAAACCGAAAAAAGTTGCACTTTGAAGCTCAAATGCCAATGAAAAATCACCATGCCTTAAACAAAGAATA
>JAZRCT010000035.1:0-5196 GCA_045659905.1 Eubacteriales bacterium
ATTGTCCTTGCCGTTTGCAGAAAACACCCGAAAACAAATGTATCTGCAAGGAATTCAAAGAGCAGATTGCCGATCCCAATTTTGAAGGATACTGTCATTGCAGACTGTATTATAAATCAAAGGATTGACGTAGTTTTTAAAAGCGGATCAATATAAGGGCGAGGTTCTTAGCGGAGAAATTGCAGCTTAACAAAAGTGCAAGTATCGCATTTGACCGGTCAAATGCAAATATGGGCTAAGTCCAAACCCGTATACAAGCAAAAAGAGAGAACAAATCGGTTCGTAGCCGAAATGTCCTCTCTTTTCTGTTAGGCGTATACTCGCCTTGCTCGTGCCATATATTGTCGCTTAGCTCTAATGCGATATGATATAAATCCCCTACGCCCCGCAGGTCATATCGCTTGCCGCAGGCAAATATCGCTCCCGTATGGAATATCACAAATCTCGCAAGGGATTTATATCGCTGCGTGTTCTCCGTTAAGGATAACACGCTAAGGGGAGGTGGCATTTTTCGCAAGAAAATGACGGAGGGGTTGTAAAACGATAAAATCTCTTAAAACCAATCCCTCAGTCAGCTTCGCTGACAGCTCCCTTTACACAAGGGAGCCTTTCACATGAAAGAACATCTTACGCTTGCTTCTTCGTTTGCTTTCTGTTCATCGACAGAGTCTTTTTTGAACCACGCGACTATCGCGTGGTTTTCGTTATACAAAAAGAAAATCGGGCTTAAATCCCGATTTTCTCGCGTTGAATGTAAATTATAGTAGTCATAAATCAAGTTTTATTACCTGATTCCGTATCTTTCGATAATGTAGTCCATATCCTTATCTCCTCTGCCCGAGAGGTTGATAAGCACAGAGCCGTTCTTCTTCTCCTTGGCAAGCTTCATACCGTAAGCTACGGCGTGCGCGCTCTCGATTGCGGGGATAATTCCCTCAAGACGGGATAGTGTAAAGAAGGCGTCAACGGTTTCCTCGTCATTTACAACGTCGTATTTTACTCTGCCTATATCGTGAAGGAAAGCATGCTCAGGGCCGCTTGAGGGATAGTCAAGTCCCGATGCTACGGAATATACGGGAGCGGGGTCGCCGTTTTCGTCCTTGAGCATAAGGCTGTTAAAGCCGTGCATTATACCCTCCTCGCCGTATTGAAGGCTTGCGGCGTGGTCGCCGAGCTTAGTGCCTCTGCCGAGCGGCTCTATTCCGTATATGTCAACGGGGTCGTTAAGGAAGCCCGCAAAGAGGCCTGCCGCATTCGAGCCGCCACCCACGCAGGCTACGATAGCGTCGGGAAGCTCGCCCGTCATATCGCAAAACTGCTCTCTTGCTTCAATTCCGACAACGCTCTGAAAATCTCTTACCATCATAGGGAAAGGATGCGGTCCTAAGACCGAGCCTATGCAATATATTGCGTCCTTATACTCATTAGCGTAGGCGTCGAACGCCGCATCAACCGCCTCCTTAAGAGTAGCAAGGCCGTGCTTTACCTCTACGACGTTAGCGCCGAGAATCTTCATTCTCGCTACGTTCGGGGCTTGCTTCTTAATATCAACCGAGCCCATATAAATATCACATTCAAGTCCGAAGTAGGCTGCCGCAGTGGCAAGCGCAACGCCGTGCTGTCCTGCGCCCGTCTCGGCTATAACCTTCTTTTTGCCCATATACTTAGCCAAAAGCGCCTCGCCCATACAGTGATTAAGCTTGTGCGCTCCCGTATGGTTCAAATCCTCACGCTTAACGTAAAGCTGAACGTTGCCAAGCGAAGCCGAAAGCCTTTCAAGATGCGAAATCGGCGTCGGACGTCCCTGAAATTCCTTTCTTATTCTGCGAAGCTCGTCAATAAACTTTCTTGATTTGCAAATAGTAAAGTAAGCGTCGGTAATTTCGTCCATAGCTCCCTTAAGCTCGGGCGAAATATACGCCCCACCGTATCTGCCGAAATATCCGTCCCGGCTTGGGTAATTCTTAAAATAGGTGTCAAAATCTACGTTTCCAAGTTTCATTTTTATCTCCGTTCCGCTGCACTAAGTGCAGCAGCTTTATTTTTAAATTCAGTCTTTTTCTCTTTCAAAAAGCAATTATAACGCTTTTGCAATTTCTATTCAATTTCGCCCGTAGGCTTACGCCATCGTAAATAATACATTACATATACCTCCAGAAATAAACAAAAAATCCCCGACAGAAAAAACTGTCAAGGACGAAAAATCTTCCGCGGTACCACCTTGATTCCCACCCTCTCGGGCAGGCACTTTATCGGGCACTACATACCCTTTGCCACTAACGCAGGCATTCTCGTCGCAAAATACTCTTTGGCAAATTAAGCCTCATTTGTTCTGCGCCCTCAGCGGTCCATTTGACAGTCTGTATCCGACCTGATTCTCAGCATCGCAGGCTCTCTGTGCGGTCATATACTGCCTTTATCTCCGCTTCAACGGTTTCTCGATAGAAAAAGTATATCACCGAGCAAAGCTTTTGTCAAGCGATTTGACGAATTTTTAAGATTTTCCAGAATCTCCTATTGAAAAACGCAAAAATTGATGCTATAATGTTAATTGCCACATCACCAAAAATAACGCATAACCGATTGATTACTCCCCAAGGGATATTTATATCCTTTTATCCGGGCATACTATATTTCGGTAGAAATACAGTATCGCAATAATGTCCGGATGAACAGAGTAATCAGGGGTTATTAAAAATGGTGTGGCAACTATGCGAGAGGTATTCTACGGTGTCACCTCGCAAGGGGTGGCACCTTATTTGCTTTATGGAAGAAATCAAAATGCGTTTTTAGGCAAAGAAAATTAACCGCAAACGACCGCCCTCACCTCGAAGGCAAGTAGACAAGGACGTAGCAGAGCTATCCGTCGACGAATTTTTAAGATTTTCCGAAATCTCCTATTGAAAAACGCAAAAATTGATGCTATAATGTTAATTGCCACATTAACATTCATATTTTTTCTTCAAAAATCACCCAAAGGGTGTATTGCGCCCTTTTTTAAGGAGGATACTACCTTCGGTAGTTATACCAATCGCGGGTATCCTCTTTAGGGTGTTTTGTTAGTGTGGCAACTATGCGAGAGGTATTCTACGGTGTCACCTCGCAAGGGGTGGCACCTTATTTGCTTTATGGAAGAAATGAAATACTGTGCCTTTATCGGGCAAAAAGAAATAACCGTCACCGACGAGCTTTGCAAAGCTATAACCTCAGAGATTTTGTGGCATTTTGACCACGGCTACAAAATTTTCCTTTTTGGTAGCAGCGGCAGCTTTGAGAAAGCTTGCTGCAATATACTAAAATCCGTAATTCCCTGCAGCGATGCGAAAGCAATGTGCTGGGTCAGCGAAAATTTGCCACAAAATCACCCTGACTATCCCCGATCGGAGGATTACGACGGAATTTTTCGGATTCCCACCTCTCACAGTCGTCACGAATCCGTACGCTCAGGAAATCTTGCAATGCTTTTGGTTTACACAAGCAGTTCCATCGTCTTTTGTACCGAAGAATCAGCCGACAGCGAAATCTACGAGGCGTACGAATACGCCAAGACGCAAAGCAGCAAGAGAGTAGTAAATCTTTATATGCAGTCAAAATGACCTGCGTTCAGGCGTAGCAAAAATACAGGCTCGCACCGCTATATACAGCCAAGCAAAAAAAAGAGCGAGGATACCTTTAAAAGTGGCATCTTCGCTCTAAGATTTTATGCACCGTTAAGGCTCTTAACCTCAAATCCGCCGATTGACAATCTGCTTTATCAATCTTTTTTTATAGTCTTAGGCATAGCGATTTTCATAAATCAACAAAATAAAGTTTACAACAAAGTGTATAATAAAGTGTATAATAACTTGACAATAAATCTCTTTTAATTCTAAAGAATAAAGCTTTAGCTTACAGCTCTAAAATTCTGCCAAGCTTCTTGCCGCAAGCAAGGAGCTTTTCCTTTTCGCCTATCACGCAGTACGTAGCCGTATCGGCGGCGAGGCTCAGGGCATCTGCTATTCTTTCAAGGTCAGCGGAGGTAGTCGCAAGCAGCTCCTCTCTCTGCCTCAGACGGTCGGCATAGCTCTCGCCTCTAAGATAGGTGGTGAATGCGGTAGCTGCGGCTACCTTTGGCGTAAATATAGGGTCGGAGTCGCCTACTGCGCTTATTATACAGTCGGTAAGGTCGCATCTCGTTTGGCTAAGCTCTCTTAGATGCTTCGCCGCTCCAAGATATATATCAAGAGAACGCTCAGGCGAGGGGTCACGGTAGGAGTAGAAGCCCACCGTCGCATTAGGTCTTGCAACGAAGCCTGCGCCGTAAGCGCCGCCCTGCACCCTAATTTCATTCCAGAGATATCCGTATGACAGAAGATTTCTTACCGCAAGGTACGAGCCGTGCGGACGCACGCAAGGAAGCTCCGACGGAAGCACTAGGGCGGCGTAGGAAATTCTTGCGGGGATTGCTATACCCTCGTTAAGTATTCCGAAAGGCTTGATTTTAAATTCTCCCGACGGTTCGCCCGATTTGAGAATAGCAAGCAAATCCTCGGCAAAGGCACGGTCGTCATCACCCGCAAGAAAAAGCGTGGCTCTTTCTTTTACGAATACTCTTTCGCAAAGTGACCTGAAGGTGGCTTCAAGCGCCCCTTCCTCCTTTGAATATTCCGACGACAGCCGCTTTATCATATAGTAGCTTTCAAGTCCGTCGATATATTCACTCGCCGCCGATTCCTCGCTGATATAAGCGGCAGCTCTGCCGAGAGCAGCCACGTGTCCCATAGCTGCAAAGGATTCCTTGGCGGAAATATAAATCTGCTTTATGATTTTCGATATACTGCCGTGCTTAGAGAAATCCGAGGTGTAAAGCATCTCGGAAAGAAGCTGCGGGACTTCACACTTCTTTGTATCCAGAATAGCAATCGAAATTCTGAAATATGCCTTCGCTCCCCCTCGCTTGCCCGAGGCAAACACCGCCGACGAGTAGCTTCCAAAGGCGGATTTCAGCTTATTCTGAAGCTCGCTCGCCTTGTAGCTTTCGGTGTCAAGGTTTTCCTGAAGCTCGGATATCAGCGACAGATAGAAAAGCTCCTCTCCGCTAAGGTCGGATACGTCAAAGACGAGCGTAATATAGGAAATTCCTCTTGAATTTACGTCGGTGTAAACTACTGTATTTTCCCTAATTTTGTAATCTATCGTTGACAATTCTTCGGGTTT
>JAZRCT010000036.1:0-3000 GCA_045659905.1 Eubacteriales bacterium
GATAGATTTCTTTACGAATAGGAAAATTACAGAAATTGATAAAAATCATACTTGGCTCACGCTGATACCGCCTTTTCTTTACTTTATATTTACGAGCGTTTTGTGTATTTTGAAGATAGACTTCGGCAAGGGCGAGCCGTACCCCTATTTCTTTATGGACTATTATTCCGAGGTAGGGCTTTTCGGCTTCGTCGGCGAGTGGCCGCCACAGATAGGCTCTTTTTATTGGATGGTATTTATATTTACTCTCGTATATTTGCTTGGTGCGGTATATTACAAAATAAAAGCCGCCCTCTGCTTAAAGACCAAAAATAATAAATGAAAGCAAATTGGATAAAATTAGCGTAATGGGACAAAGGAGAAAAATATGTTTAAAACCTTACTAAACAAAAGAAGCGTTAAGAATATAGTTCTCACAGCTCTTGGCACGATGATACTTGCCTTCGGTACGGCGATATTTATTTTGCCGTTTTCGTTGGTTACGGGCGGCGTTTCGGGTATAGCAATTATCTTAGAAAGGCTTATTCCTTACGAATTTATTACGCTTGATATTATAGTTGCGGCGCTCACTTGGGCGTTGTTCTTTCTTGGGGTGATTTTCCTCGGACGCTCGTTTGCCCTGAAAACGCTCGTATCAACCCTACTTTACCCCGCATTTATCTCGCTTTTTATGAGACTTCTGGACAGCGATGTCTTAGGTGCATATTTCAGCTTTGAAAATTCCGTCATTGGCGAGGGCGTTATAGTGATAGCTGCAGTTTTTGGCGGTGTATTCGTCGGAATCGGATGCGCCGTTACCTTTCTCGGCGGAGGCTCTACGGGCGGAGTCGATATAATCGCCTTTCTGATATGCAAAATTAATAGAAGAATAAAAAGCTCTTACTCGATATTTGCGGTGGACGCTCTTATTATATTGCTTGGCGCATTCGTGATAGGCGACCTTGCAATCACCCTGCTTGGAGTAGTGACGGCGCTCGTTGGCGCAGTGCTTATTGATAAGGTGTTCCTCGGAGGTGAGAGCGCATTTGCGGCGAATATAATTACCGATAAGGCGGACAGGATAGTCGAGCTTATAATAAGCGAGCTTGACAGAACGGCAACCGTAATGGACGCCGTCGGCGGCTACTCAAAGGAGGATAAAAAGGTAGTATTCGTAAGCTTCAACCTGCGTGAATATCCGAAGCTTCTCTCCATTATATCCGAGACCGATAAGCGAGCCTTCGTGACCTTTTCGAGAGTACACGAAATAAGCGGCGAGGGCTGGACACGGTAAGAAAATTATAAAAAGAGCAAAATAGTTATAAAAAATAGAAAAAAGGGTTTGATTTTTTCTAATATATGTGTTAGAATAATTAGGTTGATTTTTTAAAAAGGGCGGCGGAGCTGTATCCGCCTACACCAACCCTTGCTAAAATAAGAGGAAAATATGATAAGAAACGACTTAAGGAATATAGCAATAATAGCTCACGTAGACCACGGAAAGACAACTCTTGTTGACGAAATGCTGCGTCAAGGCGGCATTTACCGTGAAAATCAGGAGATGGCAGACCGAGTTATGGATTCGGGTGACCTCGAGCGTGAAAGAGGCATTACCATACTTGCTAAAAATACGGCTATACACTATAAGGGCGTGAAGATTAACGTACTCGACACCCCCGGACACGCCGATTTCGGAGGCGAGGTTGAGCGTATTCTCAAAATGGTAAACGGCGTAATACTTCTCGTGGACGCAGCGGAAGGTCCTATGCCGCAGACACGCTTCGTGCTTCAGCGTGCCCTAGAGCTTAATCATAAGGTAATAGTGGTAGTCAATAAAATAGACCGTCCCGACGCCAGACTTGACGAAATTGCCGACGAGGTTCTTGAGCTTCTTATAGAGCTTGACGCATCGGACGAGCAGCTTGACTCGCCTATGCTTTTCTGCTCGGGCAGAGCCGGCACGGCTTCCTTCGACCCGCACGAGCCGGGCAAGGATTTGACACCGCTGCTTGATAAAATAATAGAGTATATGCCTGCTCCCGAGGGCGAGGAGGAAGAGCCGCTTCAGCTTCTCGTTTCGGCTATCGACTACAACGAGTTCGTAGGCAGAATAGGAATAGGCAGAATTGAGCGCGGAATGCTTAAGCAGGGTGCCGGAGTTTCTATTTGCAACTACCACACGCAAGGCAAATCCCGTCCGTCTAAAATCGTATCTATATATCAGTTCGACGGCTTAAAGAGAGTGCCTGTCACCGAGGCTAAGGTCGGCGATATCGTATGCTTCTCGGGCTGTGAGGATATTTCAATCGGAGATACCGTATGCGCTCCGTCACGCCCCGAGCCTCTTGAATTTGTAAAGGTCGGTGAGCCTACTATGGAAATGACCTTTTCTGTCAACGATTCTCCATTCGCAGGCAAGGAGGGCAAATTCGTTACCTCGCGCCACTTAAGAGCAAGGCTTTACCGTGAGCTTTTAAAGGACGTGTCCTTAAGGGTTAACGACGGTGATACCACCGACAGCTTCCGTGTTGCGGGAAGAGGCGAAATGCATCTTTCTATCCTTATTGAAAATATGCGCCGTGAGGGCTACGAGCTTACCTGCTCGAACCCGAGAGTGCTTTATAAGGAAATCGACGGCGTTAAATGCGAGCCTATCGAAAACGTAATTATCGACGTACCCGAAGCTTATATGGGCTCTGTAATGGAAAAGCTCGGCTCAAGAAAGGGTACACTTACCGATATGCAGCTTCAGGGTACGAGACAGAAGCTTTATTACACTATTCCCACGAGATGCCTTTTCGGTTACCGCTCTGAGCTTCTTACCGATACACGAGGCGAGGGACTTATATCCTCGATTTTTGCAGGCTACGAGCCGTTCAAGGGCGAAATTAAGACGAGATTTACGTCCTCTCTGGTAGCCTCCGAGACCGGCGTTGCCACCACCTACGGACTTTACAATTCTCAGGACAGAGGACCTCTCTTTATAGGCCCTGCTACCCCCGTATATTGCGGAATGATAGT
>JAZRCT010000037.1:0-10142 GCA_045659905.1 Eubacteriales bacterium
ACTATCATAAAGTCACGCTCGTCGGCGCAAAGCTTGTGAGAAAGTGACTTGAAGGCTTCGAGCGGAGTCTTTTCCGAAACGAGCATCGTCTTGCCCGAAAATCCGATATAGTCACCCTCCTCGATATCTACGCCGTCAAGAGATACCGAGCGTATAGAGGTAGTAACCATTCCCGTCACCGAGGATTTCATATTCTCTCGCATCTCGTCGGCGATAGCCTCTGCGTCCGCCGAGGAGTAATCGAGCATCGAAAGTATCGAATACGCCTCGCCAAAGGATTTTGTTTCAATAACGTGGATTCTCGATTCAGCGTATATTTCCTTAGCGCCTTTAGCGGCAAGAATTATATTCGAGTTGTTGGGAAGAACGAAAATATCGTCGGCGTTTACCTCGTCGAAAGCGTGAATGAAGTCCTCAACCGAGGGATTCTTGGTCTGACCGCCGTCAATTACGAAATCAGCTCCGAATTCAAGGAAGGTGTCCGAAAGTCCCTTGCCAGAGCCTACCGTGACGAGCGCGAAGGGGCGTCTCGGACGCTTTTTCTTGAAGCTGTCCTCGGTCTTTTTGTTGAGAGCAAAGCTCTCGTCGGTCTCGTTGTGCTGAAGCGTCATATTCTCAATCTTGATAGTGAGGAATTCGCCGAAGCGTTGACAGAATTCAAGCACCTTGTAGGGGGTTAGCGTATGTACGTGGATTTTTACGATAGTGCCCGTAAGGAATGCGGCTATCGAATCGCCTATCGTGGAAAGATAATCTATAATAATTCCAATGTCGAATTCCTTGGGATTTTCGACCTTCGAGGTCTGAAGTCTGAGCAAAAGCTCGGTGCAGTAGCCAAAGGTCATTACGCTGTTCTCGTCGAATTTAGAGAAGTCAAGCGCCTTAGCTGCAGGGGCGTCTCCGCCCTCGTCCGAAAGCTCGTAGCCCTTGCCCTCCATTGCGGCAAGCATACCCTCGAATATGACGAGAAGTCCTGCTCCTCCGCTGTCTACGACGCCTGCGTCGGCAAGCACCTCGAGAAGCTCGGGGGTCCTGTCAAGCGAGAGCTTGAGCTGCTCCACGTATTGACGGAGGAAGTCCTTAAGCGAGCAATTTTCCTTAAGGTGGGAAAGAGCGTATTCGGTAGCCTCTCTCGCTACGGTAAGCACAGTACCCTCAACGGGGGTAACCACTGCGCTGTACGCTTGGCTTACGCCCTTGGCAAGAGCCTCGGCGAAAACCTTGGTATTAGCTTCGGAAATGCCCGAAAGTCCCTTGGCAATTCCCGAGAAGAACTGCGAGAGAATTACTCCCGAATTTCCTCTTGCGTTAAGAATCATTCCGTTTGCCAGCGCCTCGGACTTTGCCGAAAGCGAGCTTTCCGACTCGTCCTTAAGATAGGAAATACCGCCCTTGAGCGTCATATACATATTATCGCCTGTATCGCCGTCGGGAATGGGGAAGACGTTAAGGTCGTTTACAGTCTTTTTGTTGGTTTTAAGGCAAGCTGCGCCGGATTCCGCCAATTCTGTGAAAAGCTCGGCACTTATAACGCTGCCCTCTCTTTCAATAGCTGTCATTAGGTCTACCTCCGGAAAATTAAATCATAATAAATCACTTTAATTATACATTTGAAAATAAACTGTAACGAAACTGAATTTGTTTTCAGAAGATTTGCGTAGCACGATAAATATGTGAAAATAATTTGTTTTTCTTGACTTTGGCGTGGTACTGTGCTAGAATATTTCTGCGACATAAAATCAAATATTTCAAGTAGGGGTGTACTATACCATTTTTAGTGCTTCCTATCTTTTCATATCCTTACTTGAAAGATTTTGTGTCGCAGCAAAGTGAAGTGCTTTAATGGAGGTGCGTTCGCTTTGCGGGCGCACTTTTTTATTTTACGCATTTCAAGGAGGATATTGTTATTATGAAAAAACTGGTTGGGATTTTATTATTGCTTGCTGCAATCTTTATACTTGCCGCATGTAATACCGAGGCTGAATGCGAAATTACATTCGTCGTAGATGATGAGGTCTACGACACGCTGAAAACAAGCGGCAAAGAAGCTATATCTCTGCCCCAGAACCCAATCAAGGAAGGCTATACTTTCGAGGGGTGGTATTTGGATGAAGGCGAATGGCAAAACCCTTTTACTGTCAATCTTTTTCTCGATGCACCGCTTTCCGGTGACACGAGAGTATATGCAAAATGGGCATTAAACGAGCATATTCATAACTTAACTCACAATGCAAAAATTGAATCAACCTGCCAAACCGATGGAGCAAAAGATATTGGCATTGCTCGGATTGCGATAAGAACTATGCCGATGCAAATGCAACAAGCGAGCTTGATTCGCTTGTGATTCCCAAGCACGGTCTTGCCTATAATGCAAAGGTGGACGGAACCTGTACCACCGACGGCATTAAGGAACATTGGCGTTGTTTGGTTTGCAATAAAAACTATTCTGATTCTTTGGCAGAATGCGAGCTGTCTGATATCAAAATAAACAGGCTACCTCATTCAATCGTATACCGTGAGGGAAAGGAAGCGAACTGCACCGAGGGAGGATTTATAGAGCATTACGAGTGCAATTCGTGCTATAAAAAATTTTCTTTTTCTAACCCTGAAATTGAAATTACGGATGCAAACATTTCAAAAAGAGGTCATATTCTTACTCATAATGCAAAGATAGACGAAACTTGTACGACAGACGGAACTAAGGAATATTGGCATTGTTCGGTTTGCGGTAAGAACTATGCCGATGCAAATGCAACAAGCGAGCTTGATTCGCTTGTAATACCCAAAACGCATAAATTGACTAACCATACACGAGTCGATTCCACTTGTGCCGAAGAAGGTACCATCGAATATTGGTCGTGTGAGGTTTGTTCTAAAAATTTTTCGGACGCTGATGGAATAAAAGAGGTTGAGAATATAGTAATAGTTGCCGGACATAATGCTTCTGCGTCGTCGGATTGGTGTACTAAATGCGGCATGGTTCGGTTTAAAGGCTTGGAGTTTGAACTGATTGATGGTACTTACTCTGTGGTTGGATTCGATCCCATTGTTTATTTGGAGGTAGATTTAATAATTCCTGCAACATACGAGAATTTGTTGGTTACTTCAATTGGAGATGGGGCGTTTGTCGGAGGAAGAAATATTGAAAGCGTGAGTGTTCCTGAGAGTGTAACGACTATTGGCAATTACGCATTTAGATTGTGTGAATCGCTTAAGCGTGTAAGAATTTCTGCGAGCATAATAGATATAGGACACGAAGCGTTTAGCTATTGCACTGGTCTTTTAAGTATAGACGTAGACGGAAATAATCCTAATTATGCTGATATTGACGGTGATTTGTATAGCAAGGATTTGAAAGAACTTATAATATATGCGTACGGAAAGGAAGCTACATCGTTTGTGTTACCCTCTAGTGTGGATTCTATAAAAGCCGGTGCATTCGGTTACGCTGACTTGCTTGAAAGTGTAACGATTCCATTTAGCGTAACTTGTATAGAGCCTATGGCTTTTTACGGCGCCGACTTGCTTTCAAACGTAGTATTTGTTGGCACGGAAAGATGGAAGTATTGTGTGCCGGGTGATACAGAAAGCAGCAGCGGAATAAGCATAGCGCCCTCAAAACTGGCAGATGCTTCCGAAGCGGCAAATTATTTAAAATTCACATATGCGGAATATCGGTGGGAACGTGACCGCCTTCCGGTTCTCCCCATTCAATCTTTTTAGTAATATAAGTCAGATTATATGTACGAAACTATGTTTTAAATGTGAAAACATTGAACAAAAAAGAGCCTACACATAATAGCATAATTCTCCTAAGCGCAAAAGACACCAAGCGGAAATTCGCTTGGTGTCATCTTTGTATAGCGAAGACTTTGTAAAAAGGCTTCGCTCGTAAACCACCAGTCCGGCTGGTGGTTCCAAAAAGCTTTAGCTATGCGTAGACAAAAATATCCTCCTTTGGTAGAATAGAGATGGTCTGCCAACCAAACCTACAAAACCAAAGGAGGAATCAAGTCGTGAAACTTGACACAGATAGTTTAGCACATACAAAATGGAATTGCAAGTACCATATAGTTTTTGCCCCGAAATATAGAAGGCAAGTAATATATGGGAAGATAAAAGCGGATATAGGAAAGATGCTCAGAAAGCTATGCGAGTACAAGCAAATTGAGATACTCGAAGCGGAAGCATGTAAAGACCATATCCATATGCTCATTTCAGTACCGCCCAAGTATAGCATTTCGCAAATAATGGGTTATCTTAAAGGGAAAGCAGCCTGATGATTTTTGAAAAATATGCGAACTTAAAGTATAAATACGGAAACCGTCATTTCTGGTGCAGAGGGTTTTATGTAGATACCGTAGGGCGCAATAAAAAAGTTATTGCGGAGTACATAAGGAATCAACTACACGAAGATCATGAGGCGGAGCAATTAAGTTTAAAAGAATACATCGACCCGTTTACGGGTGAGCCGACAAAAGAAGGCAAATAAAACAACCCCTTTAGGGGTAAGCCAGAGAAATCTGCGCGGTTGGCAGACTTTTCGACGAGCCTATAGGCTCACCGAGCTGGTGTTACGCCCTAAGGGGGCTGTGCAAGCCACCGGCACGGCCGGTGGTCATGACTTTATGGAGTTATCACAGTGGCAATTCTACGGTAAAGGTGGTTTTTCCGTTTTTTGATGCGGCGTAAACTCTGCCGCCGTGGAGCGTTACTATATGACGCACTATCGAAAGACCGATGCCGTTGCCCTCGGTTGAGCGCGATTTGTCAGACTGATAGAATTTGTTGAAGATAAGCTCAAGCTCGTCCTCCAGGATTGCCTTACCCTCGTTGGTTATGGCGACGGTAAGTTTGCCGTCACGCTCCTCAATATCGATTTTCAGCTCGCTTTTTGGGGTAGCGAATTTGATTGCGTTGTCGATAATGTTTATCCACACCTGCTTTAGCATATCCTCGTTTGCTTCGGCGTAATGCTCGTCAAAGTCCAGCGACAGCGAGAGGGATTTGTGCGACCATTTCTTCTCCAGCAGGAGAATAGATGCACGGATTTGCTCCGAAATATTAAAGTGCATCTTGTCGGTAAGGATTCCCTGAGATTCCACCTTGGACAGATAAAGGGCGTTTTCGGTCATCTGCTTTAAGCGGTTTGCCTCCGCCTCCATAATTTCAAGGTAGTGGTGGCGCTTGTCACGGGAGAGCCTTTCGTTTTTCATAAGACCGATAAGCCCGACGAGCGAAACTATCGGTGTTTTCAGCTCGTGCGAGTAGTCGTTGACGAAGTCGGAACGCAGAATTTCGGTGCTTTCAAGCTCGCTTGCCAGAAGATTAAAGGTACGGGCAAGCCCCTGCATGCTTTCGTATTTTGAGAGGTCTATTCTGGTATGATATTCTCCGTCGGCAAGCTTATTCATTCCCTCTATTACGGTGTCTATGGGCCTAAATAGAATCCTTGAAAGGAGCACCGCAATGCCAAGTCCCAGAATAAGGCTCGTGAAGCTGAATATCACTATCCAATACCAGGGCGTGCCCTCAAAGGGAATGCCCGTAATTATGTCAAGACGCATAAAGAGAAGCTCAAGCATGCTTGCGGTAAGCAGCGCTATAAGAAGCACGCCTGCTGTCGCAAGTATAAAGTATAAATACATTCTCCGCTGCGCCTTTGTCTTTTGCGGCTCTTTAACCAAAGAATCCTTGTCCTTCAATGTGAAATCTCCTTATATTGATAACTATTATTTACATTTAACCCAATAAGAGGGCTTGAAAATCAAACCCTCTTTATAGCCTTGTATCCAAGACCTCGTATGTTTTCTATATCAAATTCGGTGTAATTTTCAAAGCGCTTTCTGAGTCTTCCTATATGCACGGTCACCGTGTCGGGAGCGGTGTCGCATTCAAGTCCCCATATCTCGTCCATAAGCTGAATTCTCGTGAAAATTACTCCGGGCGAGGAAAGGAGCTTATAGAGAAGCTGAAATTCTTTTGCGGGCAATTCCTGCACCTCGTCGCCTTTCGTTACCGTAAAGGAATCGTAATCGAGGGTGACCTCGCCTATTTTTATTTTGCGCTCGTTTACTATCTTGAAGCGGCGTAATAGCGCCTTTACGTGTAAGAGCAGCTCGTCGGGGTCTATCGGCTTTGACATAAAGTCGTCAATGCCCGCAAGGAAGCCAAGCTTTCGGTCCTGCGGAAGCTGCTTTGCGGATATCATAAGTATTGGGAAATCCTGGTTAAAGGAACGGATTTCCTCGGTAAGCTCGTATCCGTTTTGCCCCGGCATCATAATATCTATTATGGCAAGGTCGATATGCTCCTTGGCAAGAATTTCAAACGCCTCCTCGCCGCAGGCGGCGCAAAATGCGCTGTATCCGTTTGCTTCGACGATTTCCTTGAGCACGAAGCGAATGCTCTTGTCGTCGTCGACAATAAGAATGTGAAACATATAAATATCTCCGAAATTTTAGTTATCCGTATCGGTTTTATCAACGAAATCGGCCTCTATATACATATCCTTTTTTGCGACGATTTCACGCTTTTTTCTCGTCTTGTATTCAGAGTAAGCGAAGAAGATGCGCTCAAGCGAGGCATAGATAAGCGCAACGGCGCAAAGCACCTCGCCGAGGCGGCTGTCGCTGATTCTTATTACCGTTAGCAGAACTCCCGCTAAAATCATAAGCGAGGAGAGGATTGCGAGGAATATTATTTTGCCTCTCGGCATTCTCTCAGCAAATACCGACGAAAGATACGAGCTGCTCCTTTGAAGCAAAAGCTTGATAAGTCCTATCGCACCGTCTATCAGAAGATAAGTGCCGACGAGCGTTGCTAAAATCTCGGAGCTTTCCTTTGGCGTCAGCGCAAGAGTAAAGCCGAGCAGCATAATTCCTATAAGCGCAAATATTGTAATTCCCGCAAAGAAAAGTCCTCCGTGCGAAAAGAAAATCGTTACTGTTCTGAATATTGCGTATACCACGATGAGTAATCCCGAAATCCTCAGCACCAAGGGCAAAAGCTCAAGCGGTAATACGAGCATAAGAAATCCCGTCAAGGCGGCGATTATAGCATATATCGGAATTTTGCTTGGAAATTCAAGCAATGCCGTAAGAAATTTATTTTTCATTAAAGCCTCTTTTTAAGTTTTGTTTTCTTGCTTTTCCTTGCTGCTTTTTTAGCTTTTTTACCGTCGGCAGCACCCCTTGAATCATCGGCGCTTGCCGATTCGTCGGGCTTTGCGTCCTTGGATACCGAGCCTGCTTCCTTGGTGATTGCGTCGGCAGTGATTGCGCTCTCGCTTGTTGGCTCGCCGTCGGCGTTGGCAGAGGTATTCTCGCCTACCTGTTCGTCCGTACTCCTTGCGTACTCCTCAATGAATTGATTTTTCATTTTCTTTTCGTAGGAGCTGATAAAGAATGCCGAAAGGAGATTTGCAAGCGCATCTATAATCATAGTAACGCCCATAATTACCGAAATGAGTGACTGCTGCTCAAGCAGCTCCTCCTCGGTCGTGCCGGTAAGCTGATAGCGTATCGTGAAAAATCCGCCTACTATTACCAGCACGGCAGGAATAAGCACCAGCCACCAGCCGACCGAGCGGTACCTTTTTGACATAGCCGAGGTGTGAAGCTTGAACGAGCCGTCAATAATAAGCAAAAGACCGAATATGGCAACCAGCCATTCGACAGCGTCGCTTTTATGCACCGCAATAGTGAGTATGCCGCAGGAGAGGGCGATTACAGAGAACGCTATTTTTAGCGCAAAGCTGACGCCCCGCTTCTTGTCTGCTATCGTGATTACCGCAAATACTACGGCAAAAATCGATAGGATAATGCCCATAATGAGTGCTATCGTTGAGAGCGTCTCACGGAATGCAATAAAGCAAACGCCGGACGCCGCAATGAGTAGAGTAAGAAGAATATATCCCCATTTGAAATTTTTAAGCTGTTTAAGCATAAGCTATCCTCCTTTATAGAAAACCGTAAAGCTTATAACTTTTAAATATATTATAAAGCAATTTTCGGTCTTTGTCAAGGCGGAGCAACGCTTGGTTGCTTTTGAGCTTAAAAAAGCTTATTGTAATATTGACAAAAGCGTCGCCGTATGATATTATTATAGTAAGGTAGCGCTTGATATATTTTGACGCTTCCTGCAAAATACATAAGGAGAAATCAAAATGACTTGGTTTAACAAGCAGAACAGACTCGTCCAGCTTCTCCTCCTCCTCATTCCCTTCGTAAACTGGGTAGTAGAGGTAGTTGTAAGATGGTCCACTTGGTCGAAGCAGAAGAAGCTTTACAGACTTGTAATCAGCATTATAGTTACCTTCTTCGGTGCGTTCTTTGGCTGGCTCGACTTCTTCTGGGTGCTTTTCACAAAGCGTCTCTTCCTTCAGTAAATTAAATCCGCTCAAGACACAGAGCAAAAACGAGGCATTGTGCTATTGTCGCAGTGCCTCGTTTTTGCTTGTTTTGTCAATTGTTGTTTGCTTTTTCAGGAGTTAAGAATGAAAATAGCGATATTAAGATACCCTGCGAATGCCACCCATACTGCGTAGGGAATCTGAAGATAAGCGGCAAGCTTATCTATTGGCTTATAGCGCACTATCGTGGCTATTATCAGTGAAAGAAGCAATAAAAGCCAGACGAACGCTACGAGAAAGGCTCTTAAAGAAAAGAATATGATGCTCCAGGTGAAATTTACGATAAGGCTCATAGCGTAGACCGCAAGAGCGTCCTTTGATTCCTTGGGGTATTCGCTTCTTTTTACATAAATCCTCGCCGAGCTTATTCCCATAAGCGCATAGAGCAGCGTCCACACAATAGGGAATAGGAGCGCAGGCGGCGCAAGCGTCGGCTTTGCTACCTCGTCGTAGATTGCCATATCACCTTTCGTTATTAAGGCGGAAAGAAGTCCTATCGTAAGCGCAATTGCTACCGATACGATATAGGGGCGCAGCTTTTTCAAAAGCTCCATTTTTATCACCTCGCTTTTTTTAAAATCTTATGCAACCGAGCTTTGCTTTATGTAAAATAATTTAACAATATATTCGAGCCTTACTTGATTTTTTATATGATTTGGTGTATTATTTAGCTATAAAGATTGGGAGATTGCTATGATAATAAAAAAAGCCGAAGGCAAGGATATAGACGCAATAGAGAAAATTTATTCGGAGGCAAGAGCCTTTATGCGAAGGAGCGGAAATCTTTTGCAGTGGCAGGGCGGATACCCGAATAGGGAAATTATCCTTTCCGATATAAGCTCAGGCAGCCTTTATAAGGTCTGCGAGGACGAGGGAGATGCTCCGATTGCGGTGTTCTTTTTTAATATAGGCACAGACGAGACCTATCTTAAAATACACGGCGGTGAATGGCTGCACCCCGAAAAGGAGTACGGAGTAATTCACCGAATCGCAATATCCGAGCAGGCGCACGGCAGGGGCGTTGGCAGATTTTGCTTCGATTATTGCTATAATCTGATAAGCAATCTGAGAATAGATACGCACAGAGATAATCTGCCAATGAGGCGCTCGCTTGTCAAGGCGGGCTTTTCGGAGCGTGGAATCATATACCTTTTGTCGGGTGACGAGAGGATAGCCTACCAGAGGACGGAGGAATAGTTAATCTACGCCAAGCGATTTTGCTTGACATAGACCTTCTTGTGTGCTAAAATATTTAGGAACTGTTTATCAGGAAAAGAGGAAATAAAAATGAAAGAAAATAGAATTGAGACTAAATGCGTTCAGGGTGGATATACCCCGGGCAACGGCGAGCCGAGGCAGATACCGATTATCCAGTCGACGACCTTCAAATACGCTACCAGTGAAGATATGGGTAAGCTTTTCGACCTTGAGGCGAGCGGATATTTTTATTCAAGACTTCAGAATCCTACCTGCGATACAGTAGCGGCAAAGATATGCGCCCTAGAGGGCGGAAGCGCAGCTATGCTGCTTTCCTCGGGACAGGCGGCTTCGTTCTTTGCGGTATTCAATATTGCAAACGCAGGCGACCACGTCGTGTCGAGCGCCTCTATATACGGCGGCACTTACAATCTTTTTGCGGTTACAATGAAGAAGATGGGAATTGATTTTACCTTCGTTGACCCGGACGCTACCGAGGACGAGCTTCGTGCTGCAATAAAAGTCGGGGGCC
>JAZRCT010000038.1:0-6820 GCA_045659905.1 Eubacteriales bacterium
CTGCGCTCTCCACCAGAGACAGCTCACCGTAGCTATTAAGAGAGCTCGCCAGATGGCACTTCTCCCCTACGTATCTAACTAATGTTAACGTTGTGTTATAAGACAATATCAAATTAAACGAAAACGACAAAAGCTTTCGACCTGATAAATATTGTCTTTAGCAACGAAAAAACAATTTAAAAGCATTAAAGCACTCTGCTGATTTTGGCAAAGTGCTTTTTTGTTTTCCTTATGCCACACGACCGTCATATATTTTGCTTTTCACTCTGCCTAAGACACAATTAAAAGTTAAAATGTCCAGACCTGTTTTATTTATAATCATTTTAATTCCTTAAGTATATTGACTGTAAAGAAAAATCAGTGTATAATAATATCAATTTTGAAGAAACGAGGTTTTTATATTATGAAGGGGTTTGGAAACGTACTTATTATCGGTGACAGCTATTCAACCTTCAATGGATATAATCCTGATGGGTATTCTTATTGGTATCCTCGCTGCGAGGCTAATAAAGACCAGACCGACGTCGAGAGAGTTGAGGAAACGTGGTGGTATCAGCTTATGAGCGAAACGGAGTCAAATCTGATTCTTAACGACAGCTACTCCGGCTCAACCATATGCTCAACAGAACGTGAATCTATTCCGGGGACTCACTTTAATATCAGAACCGACAGAATGATAAGAAACGGCTTCTTTAAAGAGAACAGAATTGATACGATATTCGTTTTCGGTGGCACTAACGACTCGTGGATAGATTCGCCTATTGGAGAAATCAAATATGATAATATCACCGAGGATGATATAAGAATGGTACTCCCTGCATTTTCGTCTCTGATAACAAAACTGATGGCTGCCTCACCGAGGTCTAGAATAATACCGCTCATCAATTGCGATATCAAGGTCCAAATCAGAGACGGATTTGAAGAAATCTGCCGTCACTACGAATTGACTTATATAAGATTTGAAGCCTTGGACAAGCTTTCCGGTCATCCGAATCGCAAGGGAATGGAAAAAATCAAAGCCGTTGTTAAAAATTTACTGTAAGATATAGATATATAAAGCCTAACTCTCCTCTTTCCTCGCCCCCTCACTTATAACAGGTAGAAAACTTTTGTTCTTTTCGAGGTGTGTTTTTAACCCAAAGCGTCAGCTTTGGATATCACTGCCACCAAAGGCGGCGCTCCTCCTATCCGTCCTACTCAATTCCAAAAACCGCATAGGTTCGCTCAATCGCATTTTGAAGCGCTTCCTCGGGGTCGAAATCTCCGTACCGCACTTTCTCCTCTTTCCTTTTGTATCCTCGGCTGCAATTGAATCCGGCAGAGCCGCTTTTACTCTCCTCCTCCCGTCTTAGCACCTCGGGCGGCACTCTACGCCTTGAAAATGCTTTAAGCGTGGCAAAGTGGTCTTTATACTCCTTTCCGCTCGACGCCATATATAAGGATAGCTCATCGATTCGCTCCACGAAATCGTCAGGAAATTCCGCCTTAAATTCCTCGTACTCAGTCTTGGTAAGACGAACGTTTCGCATTTCCCCATAGCTTTCCTTAATATCCTCGCTCGCCTGTAAGCGTGTATTATCAAAAGGATAATTATTCCTTTCTTCACCGCCGGAAAAATATAAAAACGGATTTAACTCGTCCTCCTCTTTCGGGGAGGGCGTTTCTTTTTCTTTATTTTTTTCTGACACGGTGTAATATGATATATTCTCATTCTCATTCTCATTCTCATTCTTATTCTTATTCTTATCTAATGATAAATATTTAAGAGATGAAACGCTTCTTTGCGTTTCATTTAGCGTTTCATTTGTTTCATTTAGCGTTTCATTTAGCGTTTCATTTGTTTCATTCTGCGTTTCATTTGTTTCATTCTGCGTTTCATTTAGCGTTTCATTCGTTTCATTCGTTTCATTCGTTTCGCCGAGATGCTTTGATTTCAATTTCGCTCTGTGCTTTTTTACCCGCTGTGTAGAAGTCAGAGAGCGTTTTGGCGTTATGCTTATCTCTCCATTTTCCTCGTCGGGCGGTGTAGGTATATCCTCGATAAATTGCGTATCAGCCCAATCGAGAAGTAAAAGCTCGCCTTTCGTCTGCTTTATTAAGTCAACCTCTTTCATTTTGATAAGCGCTTGCTCTACCGTAGCTTTGTCCATATCCAATATTCTCGCAAGCATTTCGGCATCGTACGGCTTCCCCGACGACAGCCTAAGCGCTCCGTCAGCCCCTCCCTTGCCCGCAAGGCAAAGCATATAAATATATATAAGCTGATAAAGTCCTCCCTGCTCGCCTCCACCGAGCAATCTCAGCTTTGGAGAGAAATAAATATCACAGGGGAGTTTAATCCATTTTAATCGCATAAGTCACCTTTCACGCATTTTTTATTTCATTTTATCATAAAATCAGGCAAAAATAAGTACACCTTGCTTCCAAAAAGCAACGCTACAAGTGACGATATTTTTGTGCGACCTGCACAATAGAAAAGCCGTGAAGGGCGTAATACCCATCACGGTCTTAATTTTAAATATTTAATATATATAAATGAAACGTCCCAAATCGGCTGAGTATATCCTCTTTATAGCTTGAGGTGGGGCGAAGACGTCCCGCTGGCATATCTCTTTAAAAAGCTCAGCTGTCACCGCACTCCCGCCTAAACGAAGTATCCCTGATATTTAATTCCTATATCGTCATTCGGGAAAAGGAATTTATAAAGCTCTGTGCAGTAATCGTCGGTCATAGACGCCATATAATCGACTACTATCTGGTTGTACTCGGTTTCGATATAAGGCGTTTTGGCGGCGTAATGATTGGAATTTATAAATTCTATATGATGCTTGAAAATCGGCGAGGTCTTATCTCCCCTCTTAAGGTCGGAAAGAAGCTTATAATAGAGCTTTTGCATCATTGGCTTTACGGTATTGTCGACGATTGCGGCGACCTTCTCCTGCTTATAGATGCGCTCGTAATTCGCCTGCTTTGCCAGCCTTAAGCCCTCGTAATGCTCGCTGTCGAGCTTTATATAAGGCTTTCCGTAGCTATGCTCTATGATATTCACCTCAAGATTGTTGATAATCTCTGCGTTAATAGAGCCGATAGGGCTGTCACCAAGGTCCTCGTCGGGAGTTAAGAGCTTTGCCCTTATTGCGTCCTGTCTGTCCTTGCCAAGATAAGCAATAATGTCCGATACACGCACGACGCAACCCTCAAGCGTTGAGGGGACTATTTTCGCAATATTGCTCTCGTCAACGTAGCAGCTCTCTACCATTTTGTCAAAGGTCGCAAAGTCAGGCATAACGGACGGGCGGTATTCGTCCATTTCAAACTCACCGTTGTGAGTGATAATTCCGTCAAGCGTGTCAAGAGTGATATTCAAGGGAAAAATTCCGTCAAGCACTCTTACCGAGTGGACGTTGTGATTGAAATAGCGTCCCGTCTCGGCTCTGAATACCTCGCTTATATATCTTTCGCCTGCGTGCCCGAAGGGGGTGTGTCCGATATCGTGACCGAGCGCAATAGCCTCTATCAGGTCTACGTTAAGTCCGAGCACAGAGCCTATTGAGCGTGCTATCCTTGAAACGAGCTGGACGTGAAGCGCACGCCTCGTGATATCGTCGTTCTTATAGAACGAAAAGACCTGCGTCTTATCCGTGTAACGGTTATAATAAGGGCTGTGCATTATTTTGTCTACGTCTCTCACGTAGGCAGGACGCCATATAGATTCCTTGTCGAAATCGGGATTGCGTCTTACCGCAAGCGAGCCCTTGGCTGAAAAATCAGGTCTTGTGCCGTGCTCTATATCGTATTTGATTCTCTCGCTGATTTCGGGCGAGAGCTTTCTGTAATTGGGCATAAATGCGCTTCCCTTCATTAATATTAATATTATTATATCAACAAAACGGCGCTTAGTCAATAAAAATTGCGAAGAAAATAAAAAGACGATCCGTGGGTTGTCGGACCGTCAATTTATTACATATTGTTAAGCTTGAGGGTATATTCGCTCTTCTTGTGAGCTGCGTTGTTCTTGTGAAGGATACCGCGAGCAACTGCCTGGTCAACCTTCTTGATAACAACGGGATAAAGCTCGGTAGCCAAAGCCTTGTCGCCCTGCGCAACAGCTGCGTTGAACTTCTTGATGAAGGTCTTGAGCTGGCTCTTTGCCATCTGGTTCTTAAGAGCCTTTGCACGGTTAACAAGGATACGCTTCTTAGCCGACTTAATGTTTGCCATTTTAGCACTCCTTATTTTGATATTAAGTAGCTTACGAAACGCCCTGCAAGGTCGGCTGAGAGGGTCCGATTTGCGCTTAATTTCGTCAGAGCCACAGTTTTACTCGATAATTGTATCACAAAGCTTTGCTAAAATCAAGGGGTTTTGAAAATTTTTTCATAAATTTATTAAATAGTTTTTAAAATCTATTGACAAGGTGCGGGTAATATGCTATACTTGTAAAGCAAATCACTTTACAGTGCCAAAAATCAAGGGAGTGAGGCTGTTTTTATGTTTGAGAAAAATATGAAGCTTGCTTACCTTTTTGATTTTTACCAGAACCTGCTTGACGAGCGCACGGCAAGGATAATGCGTGCCTATTACGAGGACGACCTTTCGCTTGCCGAAATAGCCGAGGGCGTCGGCATTTCAAGACAGGGTGTAAGACACCTTATCAAGAAGGGCGAAGAGCAAATTATCTTCTTTGAAGATAAGCTTGGGCTTGCTAGGAGCAGCGCTGTGACCGAGGGGGCTATTTCAGAGCTTTCCAAGCTTGCAAGCGAGGCAGAAAAAAGCGACAGCGGCGAGGTAAGGGCGCTCGGCGAGAGAATCGTCAAGGCTATATCGGCATTAAGTGACGGTGCAAAGTAAATTCACGGAGGTTTTTTATGTTCGGAGGACTTACGGAGAAGCTTGCAAATGCCTTCAAAAAGTTTCGTAGCAAGGGTAAGCTTACCGAGGCTGACGTGAAGGAGGGTATGCGAGAGGTCAAGCTTGCGCTTCTTGAGGCGGACGTTAATTTCAAGGTCGTGCGTGACTTTGTTAAGAACGTCACCGAGCGTGCGGTTGGCTCACAGGTTTTAGAGAGCCTGCTTCCCCATCAGCAGATAATCAAGATAGTCAACGAGGAGCTTATAGCTCTTATGGGCGGCGAGACGCCCAAAATCAATATAAATCCCAAGCCGCCGACGGTTATTATGATGGTTGGTCTTCAGGGTGCGGGTAAGACTACCCACGCAGGAAAGATTGCGAGAATGTATAAAAGCAAGGGCAAGAATCCCCTGCTCGTCGCCTGCGACGTATACAGACCTGCGGCAGTAGACCAGCTTAAGATAGTCGGCGAGAGCGCAGGAATCCCCGTATTCTCTATGGGTACTAAGATTTCCCCCGTTGAAATAGCCAAGGCGGGCGTTGAGCACGCTAAGAAGAACGGCTACGATATGGTATTTATCGATACCGCAGGAAGACTGCATATCGACGAGGAGCTTATGGGTGAGCTTGTCAGAATCAAGGACACCACCTCTCCGTCGGAGATACTGCTCGTCGTAGACGCTATGACCGGTCAGGATGCGGTAAACGTAGCAAAGAGCTTCAACGACCTGCTTGATATAAGCGGTGTTGTCCTTACCAAGATAGACGGCGACACGAGAGGCGGTGCGGCACTTTCGGTTAAGTATATCACCGGCAAGCCGATAAAATTCCTCGGCACGGGCGAGAAGCTTGATGCGATAGAGCTTTTCCACCCCGACAGAATGGCGAACAGAATCCTCGGAATGGGCGACGTGCTTACTCTTATTGAGAAGGCAGAGGCGGCGTTCGACGAAAAGAACGCTAAGGAGCTTGAGCGCAAGATGCGTGAGCAGACCTTTACGCTTGAGGATTTCCTTATGCAGATGCGTTCGTTAAAGAAGATGGGCAATCTCGACCAGCTTCTCGCTATGATTCCGGGTATGAAGACCGGCGCACTTAAGGACGCTTCGATTGACGAAAAGCAGATGGAGCGCACCGAGGCTATTATTCTTTCAATGACTAGGCGTGAGCGTATAAATCCCGATATTATCAACGGCTCAAGGCGCAAGCGCATAGCCTGCGGCTCGGGTACGAGCGTTGAGGACGTAAATAAGCTTCTTAAGCAATTCGATCAGATGAAGAAGATGATGAAGCAGATGAGCGGTATGGGTAAGCGCCGTATGTTTCCCGGAATGAAGCTTCCCTTTTAATAAGCAGTAGGCTTAATTTAATTTAGTTTATCAAAAAATAAAAATATATTTTCTTTATGGAGGAAAAAACAATGGCAGTAAAAATCAGACTTAAAAGACTTGGCGCAAAGAAGACACCCTTCTACCGTGTCGTAGTTGCAGACGAGAGATCACCCCGTGACGGTAAGTTCATCGAGGAGATTGGCTACTACAATCCCCTTACCGATCCTTGCGAAATCAAGATCGATTCCGAAAAGGCTACTACCTGGCTCAAGAACGGCGCTCAGCCCACTGACACTGTAAGAGCACTTCTTAAGAAGGCTGAAATCATTAAGTAATTCAACTATTAAAATCGGAAGGAAGTTTCTTTTTTAAGAAACCGTGTGGTACTATGGAACTCAAGCAGGTTCTGACAGATATTGCGCGTGCAATAGTTGATACTCCCGATGCCGTCACCGTTACCGAAAACGTAGACGGAGATAACGTCGAGCTTGTCCTCACGGTTGCTGAGGACGATACGGGTATGGTTATCGGCCGCCACGGCAGAATTGCCAAGGCTATCCGTCAGGTTATGAAGGCGGCAGCCAATACAGTAGGAAAGCACGTAACTGTCGAAATCAAGTAATTCTGAGGGAGCGCTC
>JAZRCT010000039.1:0-90139 GCA_045659905.1 Eubacteriales bacterium
ATACCTCTGCATATTAAATTTCACAATTTAATATGCGAGAATCGAAGAGGCTCGCCGAAGCACAAAGCAAAGAGCGACGCACCAGAAAAACACATATTAAAATCGTGTGAAAAAGCTAAAATAGGCGAATCCGCTTCGCATATCCCGCCGAAGCGTGTCAAGCTCGCTTGTAAACGCAAGGAGTGGATATATTCACCGCAGGTGAAATACCTCTAAAAAGCGGAAACATTCACGGAATTTTAATGGAAGCTGTAACAACCAACAAGCTTATCTCTGTTAACATTAAAAATACCGTCGGTTTTTACTCTCTCAATTCACGCTTAGCTATTATAACACAAAGAAAATGACTTTTCAACCCCTTTTTTGAAAGTTTTTTTGAAAAGCCTAAAAAAAGCTTGACAAAAGCTAATTATTATGATATTATCTCTAATGTTAATATCTTGGAGGCATAGCTCAGTTGGTTAGAGTACTTGCTTGACATGCAAGGGGTCAGTGGTTCGAGTCCACTTGTCTCCACCAAAAATAAAAAGCACCCTTGGGGTGCTTTTTATTTTTGGTGCGAGGCTTTGGCTCGACCACCCACGCAAAGCGTGTTAGTGGTTCGCATTCCCATCGCAGAGCGTGTCAAGCTCGCTTGTAAGCGGCAAGACGAGGAATATTGACACTCGGTGTCAATATCCACTTGTCTAATCTTTTGCACCCTTGCGGTGCTTTTTATTTTTGGTGCGAGGCTTTAGCTCGACCACCCACGCAAAGCGTGTTAGTGGTTCGCATTCCCGCCAAAGAGCGTGTTAAGCTTGCTTTATCATTGCGAGTATTCAGTAATTTCAGCTTCTTTTAGGCGGTGTATCCCAGGTTTTGAATTCTTCTACCATAGCTCTAAAGCTTTTGTAATATTCCTCTACCCTGCTATCGTCCTCTAAAATCATATCCTCATGCTCGCCGAGCATTATATATCTTATGCAATCCTTTTGCCTGTCCTTGCGTATGCAATAGCAGCCGTCAAGCCCTTTTGTATGAGGGAGCTTCGACGCAAGCCAAGCATATTCCTCTTTAGTAAAGTAGTCGGGCGCAAGCTTCAGCCCACGAAGGCTTGTGAGCTTTGAAAGAGTGACGAGGTCGAAGTAAGGATTTTCTTTCGGCTGAACCATTAAAGTAAGCTTTTTTAAATTTGGCATTCTAAGAAGAAAGGAAAAATCCTCAATTTTTGCATCTGTCAACGCAAGCCCCGTACGGGAGCAAGCATCAATTTCAAAATCCTCAATTGAATCCGAAATCAAGGCTTCGGTATTTTTTATCTGTACGGCATCAAGAGAAAGCCTTATCTCCTTAAGATTCAGTAAATTATCGGTATTCGGTAATACGACGGTCTTTGAGCGTGAGCTGATTCTGATTTTCTCAAGCTTTTCGCACTCAGAAAGAATACTAAGGTCACTTACGTCGCCTATAACATCCAAAGTGAGCAAATGTCTCGTGGCAGTTCTTATTACCCTGCGAAAATCCATTTCGGTAATGCCGACAATTTCAAGATTTCTGATAGGAGTAAATTTTGCAGCTTTTATGAATTCGTATATATCCTTGCAGTATAAGAAACCGTCTACAAAATAATCCGCCAGCTTATTATCTTCAACCTGATACAATTTATGTACGATATCCCGCCTGAACGGTCTTGAAAGTATTGCTTCGTAAATTTTATAAGCATATTTATTCACGGCATATTCCTCCCTAGGCTCAAACATAAAATAAAGAAAATTGGGAATAATCACAACTGAGGTGATTAAAATGAATTTTAAAGACAAAGAAAAAGAAAAATCAAGAAGCGAGGACAGAATCTCGACAGACCCATTCGGCTCGTACACGGGCACCCCCGACGATAAGGACGAAGAACCGATACAGGACGTTGACGATTTATAATTTAGAAAAGCGCTGAAAATGCAACTATTGTTTACATTATTCGGCGCTTTCTATTATTCCGCCTCCGATAACTACACCGTTATCATAAAGAACGGCAGACTGCCCTGCCGTAACTGCCCTTACGGGGGTGTTAAGGTGAAGTAAAAATTCGCCCGAGATGTAATCAAGCCTTGCAAAAATCGGCTTTGCAGCATATCTAAGCTTCACAGAGCAATAAACCGAGTTATCGTAGCTGTTTGCACCGTGAATGATTACGTCGCTAAGTTGCACCTTACTGTAATATTTATCCTCAAGAGAGAGCGTAATTTCATTTTTGGCAGCGTCGATTTTGGTGACGAACAGCCTTCCGCCAGCCGAAATGCCAAGTCCCTTTCGCTGACCTACCGTATATCTTATAATGCCACTGTGACGGCCGAGCTTATTTCCCTCTGTATCCACGAAATCTCCCTCGGGCGACTTACCGCATTTTGCCTCTATATAATCGGCGTAGCTTCCCTCTTTTATAAAGCAAATTTCCTGACTTTCCTTATTGCCCGAAAGCGACGGCAAAAGCCCTACTGCCTTTTCCTTGATAGACTGCTTCTCAATATTTGCAAGAGGCAATACCAAGCTTCTTAAAATATACACAGGAACTCGCCAAAGCATATATGATTGGTCCTTTGTGATATCGAAAGCTACTCCCACTCGCACCTGCGACTCGCCATCGTAGCCAAGGAGAGCGTCGTATGGCTCATATCCGTTCTCTGTAGCCTTATACAGCCTTGCGTAATGCCCCGTGGATATTCTGTCAAAGCCGCTTTTAATAGCGTAATCGTAAAGGCATTTAAACTTTACATGCTCGTTGCAGATTATGCAGGGGTTAGGCGTCCTGCCCTTCATATATTCAGATGTAAAGTTCTCCTTAACGATTTTTGAAAAGCGTTCCCTACAATCAACGGTATGAAGCTTTACTCCAAGCTCCAAGGCAAGCTTTTGCGCCATTTCAAGCTCGGTGAATTCGTGCATTACGAGGATAGCGCATTCAACATCGTGGCCTGCACTTTTTAAAAGATGCACGGTATATGCAGAATCAACTCCTCCGCTAAATCCAACTAATACTTTCAATAAAGCACCTCATTTGTAGTGTTTTGTTTACAAAAGGCGAGGTTTAAACCACCACGCCCTTTGACTTATTATTCTTCCTCGTGAGATTTTTCTATTTCAAAATCCACAGGTCTTCCTATCTTGCCATAGTAGTCGGCCACAGCCGTCTTAACAGCTTCCTCTGCCAATACCGAGCAGTGAACCTTTACGGCAGGAAGTCCGTCGAGAGCCTCAACGACTGCCGAATTCGTAAGCGAGAGAGCCTCGTCAACCGTGTGCCCCTTAATAAGCTCGGTTGCCATAGACGAGGTTGCGATTGCAGCACCGCAGCCAAAGGTCTTGAACTTGCAGTCCGTAATCACGTCATCCTCAATCTTAAGATACATTTTCATTATATCGCCGCACTTGGCATTGCCAACGGTGCCGACGCCGTCAGCGTCCTCTATTTCGCCGACGTTTCTCGGATTCATAAAATGATCCATTACCTTTTCGCTATATTGCATTTTTGTATTCCTTTCGTCACTTTCCTGATTTCACTATATCCTCCCAAAGAGGGCTCATATTCCTGAGCTTCTCTATAATCGGGGGAAGCGTTTCCAAAATGTAGTCCACATCCTCGTCAGTTGTGTCGTGAGATATCGACAGCCTTAAAGAGCCGTGAGCCTTCTCGTGCGGTACGCCCGTCGCAAGCAGCACGTGCGAGGGATCAAGCGATGCCGAGGAGCAGGCCGAGCCTGTCGATGCGCAGATGCCTGCTATATCGAGCCAAAGCAGCATACTTTCGCCCTCAATAAACTCAAAGCCTATATTGACGTTGCCGGGAAGTCTTTTCGTCCTGTGACCGTTAAGAGAGGTATAGGGTATCTTAAGAAGCCCCTCTATAAGTCTGTCACGCATAGCTTCAACTCTGGGAAGCTCCGAAATTCTAGCCTTTGCCACCTCAAGCGCACGTGCAAGACCTACTATATAAGGAAGATTCTCGGTACCGCCACGCTTGCGCTTCTCCTGACCGCCGCCCTCTATAAGATTGTCTATTACGACGCCCTTTCTTATAAAAAGCAGTCCTATGCCCTTAGGGGCGTGAATCTTGTGACCAGAAAGTGCGAGCATATCTACCTTCAAGGTGGATAAATCAAAGTCAATATTTCCTACCGCCTGAACCGCATCGGTGAACATAAGCGCACCCTTGGAATGGGCAATTTCGCAGATTTCCGCAATCGGCTGAACAGTGCCTATTTCGTTGTTGGCGAACATAACAGCCACTATTGCGGTCTTGTCGGTAACCGCAAGACGAAGCTCGTCCATATCAACTACGCCGTCCTTATCTACCGACACGTAGGTAACGGGATATCCCTCACGCTCAAGCGCCTCGCAGGTGTGAAGAACTGCGTGGTGCTCAATTTTAGTTGTAACAATATGATTTCTGCCTTTTTTTGCTAATCTTTTAACTGCGCCCTTTATCGCCCAGTTATCACTCTCGGTACCGCAGGAGGTAAAATAAATTTCTCCCGACTGGCAGCCAAGAGTATTGGCAATACTCTCTCTTGCTCCGTCAAGAAGCTTCTTTGCCTCCCTGCCCTTAGTATGAAGGCTCGAGGGATTTCCGTACGCCACGGTAAACGCCTCCTGCATAGCCTCCAAAACTTCCTTGGATACCGGAGTCGTAGCAGCATTGTCGGCATATACAAATTTCGACATAAAATACGCTCCAAAATAATTTTTATCGACAGTTTTTTACCGTCCTGATATATTGTATACTAATTTTGTCCAGATTTCAATAGCATTCGCTGATACAAATGTTAATTTTTTATGAACCACATCAAATATTATTTTGATACAATAATTAAAATTATTGACATTAGGAAAAAAATAGTTTATAATCATAATAAATTCAAGTTAGGCAGGTGTTTTTCAATGTATACTTTAGGTGTTGACCTTGGCGGTACTAATATTGCGATAGGTCTGTGCGACGAAAATCTTAATATTATTGATAAGGACTCTGTCCCCACTATGGCAGATAGAGACGCTGAACCTATTATAAAGGATATGGGAGATTTATGCAATCTTCTCGTGAAGAGAAACGGCTTATGCTACGATGATATAGAATATATAGGAATAGCCTCCCCCGGCGCTGTAAATTCCGATACGGGAATCGTAGAATATTCAAACAACCTTCCCTTTATCAATTTCCCTATTGCCGAGGAGCTTAAAAAGAACACGGGCGCAAAAAAAGTGCTTATTGCAAACGATGCTAACGCTGCAGCGCTTGCAGAAGCTCTGGTAGGCTCGGCTAAGGGCACTAAAAATTCCTTGATGGTAACTCTTGGCACGGGCGTTGGCGGCGGTGTAATTATCGACGGCAAAATTTTCTCGGGTGGCGTCAACTGCGCAGGCGCTGAGCTTGGACATACCGTAATCGTATCACGAGGCCGTCAATGCTCCTGCGGCAGACTCGGATGCTGGGAGGCTTATTCCTCAGCAACGGGACTTACCAATATGACGAAGGAAAAAATGAAGGAGCTTGAATTCAAAAATATCCCCTCTCTCCTCTTTGAGGAAGCAGAAAAAGAGGGTAAGGTATCGGCTCGCACCGCATTTAACGCTATGAAGCGTGGTGATAAGGTTGGCTCTGAGATAGTTTCTGAATATATATTCTATCTTGCCGAGGGCATCACGAATATGATAAATATTTTCCAGCCCGAGGTTCTCTCGATTGGCGGCGGAGTATGCAACGAGGGCGAGGCTTTAACGAAGCCCTTGCTTGAAATCGTTATGAACGACCAGTACACGAGGTTAAACAAAAGCAAGACGAAAATCGTAACTGCCACGCTCGGAAACGACGCCGGAATTATCGGCGCAGCAGGACTTGGAAAATAACGAAAAATGTAATAAAACAAAGATTTTGAGAATCACGGCACCAAAAATCCGCTGCCGTGATTCTCTTTTTTTTGCGAAAGCGCCAAAGCAGCATCGAATGTGATTTATCAAAGCATAAATCCGATAAATAAGGGTAAAAATTGTAGTTTTTCAATATTTTTCGATATTTCCCTGCGCGAGATAAGCATTATAAAGCTTACCGCAAGTCTATATTCATAAATATTTAATAAATATTTTATTTTGTATTAGCAAAAGAAAATTTTATTTAGGATATAATATATAAAAATACTAATTACGGTGTGATATGATTAATTCTGTTTTTAGAAAAGCCTTAGCGCTGATATTGCTTTTATCTTTGCTCTTAAGCTCGTCTGCAATCTTGATTTCCTGCGGCGATAAGAACGAGCCTGAGAATCCCGAAGAAGCTCCCACTCCTCCCGAGGTGAGCGAATCCTATCTTGATAAGCTTATAAAGCCCGAATTCAAGGATTATGGACGCGGAACTATTGATTTTTCAAAAATCGTATACTCCCGACCTGATTTTACAAAAATCAACAATGCCTGCGCTGCGCTTACCGAAAAAGTAAAAAGCAACAGCTCACAGTATTCTGCCTTAAAAAAGGAGCTTGAGGAGCTTGACGATGCGGCGTCAAACGTGCTTACAATGTACTCCTTCTCACGAATTTACAATTCAAAGGATTCCTCGGTGAAATATTGGGTCGAGGAATACGAGTATATAAGCAAACATTATTCAGGATTCGTAAAATACGTAGAGGAACTTAAGGTAACTTGCGCAAATTCACCTCACGCTGAGAGCTTTGAGAAGGACTTTTTCGGAGACGGCTTTATCGAGGAATACAAGGACGGCTCGGATATGAGCGACGAGGAGGCACTGCTCCTTGCTGACGAAGCGGCGCTTACAGCGCAGTATAATTCTATTTCCACCGCAACTATTGAGATAACCTATCTTGGCAAAACCGACACGGTAGACAATATTCTTGAATTTCACAAGCAAAAATACGGCGAAGGCTCACCTGAATACCTTGCGGCAGAAAACAGCTGTCTTACGCTGTATTACGAGAAATATTATAAAGAAGCAAAGCTTATACTGATAGAGCTTTTCAAGGTAAGAAGTAAGATAGCAACCGAAAGCGGATATGATAATTACATCGAATACTGCTATTCCGAAAGAGATTTGGACTATACTCCCGAGGATACCTCGAAGCTTCTCTCGGACATAGCGGAATACGTGCTTCCGGTATATATAAACCTTTATTCGTATGCATTCTATTATTATTTCTCCTCCACGGAAGCCAAGGAATCAAGCTTTGATACGACGGTAAACACCTCGTATAAGGTATTAAAGAGCCTTTCTCCCGAGCTTCATTCTATCTTCTCTTATATGCTCCAGCACGGACTTTTCGATTTGGATTCCGACAAAAACCAGAACAGAGACGAGGGGGCATATACGATATATCTGCACGATTACAGCGCTCCCTTCATTTTTATGACGGGAAAATCAAACGTGCTTGATTATTCAACGCTTTTCCACGAGTTCGGTCATTTTGCAGATTTCTATATCAATGACGGTGATACTCCATCCACCGACGTTGCCGAAATCAGCTCGCAGGCACTTGAAATGCTGGTGCTTGACGAGCTTAGCAAAACTCTCGGAAAGGACCAGGAGACTTATCTTCTCTACACCTCGTTTAAAAACGCACTTGAAACGCTCGCATATCAAGGCTTTTACGCAAGATTCGAGGAGTCGGCATACAAGCTTAGCTACGATGAAATCACCGAGGAGAGCCTAAATGCTATTATTTTGGATTGCGCCGACGAATTCAAGATAAATACTCAGGTCGTAAACACCGTTGAAACGATAATTATCCCTCATTTTATAACTAATCCCGTATACGTTCATTCCTACTGCACGTCAATTATTCCGGCACTTGAAATCTTCTTCCTCGAGGAAGAAGAAAAAGGCGAAGGCTTTGATGCGTATATGGATATTATATCCCGTGACGGTAGCGACAACGATTTCCTTTCGATTCTCGCAGGCGCAGGACTTACCTCTCCCTTCGAGGCAGAATATATGAAAGAGCTTGCGGACAAAATTCACTACCGCATACTCGGCTCACACTTTTATACAAGCGAGCCGCCGTCGCAGGTCGCATAAATAAAAATCAGAGAAATCTCTGCAGGCCTTATTGAAGACCGGTTTTGATTTCTCTGACTTTTTTAATTTTACTCGGTATAGTGCTTCGCTTGAGTTGAGAAAAGCAGATAATATCTTCCCTGCTTTTGCATAAGCTCATCGTGCGTGCCCTCTTCGGCTATTCCGCCGTTTTCAAGCACTACGATTTTGCCTGCCGTAACAGCTCCCGAGAGCCTATGCGAAACGAATACGCTGAGCTTGCCCTGTGAAAGCTCCGAAAATCTATTAAAGATATCACTTTCGGCAAGTGGGTCAAGCGAGGCGGTAGGCTCGTCCATTATGAGGATATCCGATTCCTTAAAGAAGGCTCGGGCAACCGAGAGCTTTTGCCACTCGCCACCCGAAAGCTCAATTCCATCCTCCTCGAAAAGACGGGTAAGAGGCGTATCGAATCCAAATGGAAGCTTCTTAATATAGTCAATAGCGCCCGCTCTTTCGGCGGCAAGAGAAATATTCTCTCTCGAATACTCACAGTCCACGTCGCCGAAGCGGATATTTTCGTCAGCCGTATCGGCGTACTTTCCAAAATCCTGAAAAATGATGCCGTACATATCGTAAAGCTTCTTGGTGTCGTACTCACGAATATCAATTCCATCAAGCAAAATTACTCCCTCGGTCGGGTCGTAAAGCCTTGTAATCAGCTTGACCAGCGTAGATTTTCCTGCGCCGTTAAGTCCGACGAGGATCACGCTTTGTCCCGTCTTCAGTGTCAGGCTAAGATTGTTGATTACGTTTTTCTGACTGCCGGGATATCTGAAGCTAACGTTGCGAAGCTCTATCGTATGCGCTTTTCCTCGACCGGGCTCTTTCGGCTCGTCAAGAAGCGGCACGACGGTAGTAGGCTCTTTCATAAAATCTATCATATTTTCTATGAAAAGCGTTCCTTCATAAATTGTAGCGGTTGCAGTAACCAGCGTGCTGACGTAGGAAGAAATTGAGGTAAGCGCACCGGTATAAAGCGAGTAATCACCGATTTCGCCCTTGCCTGTAACCACGTTATACGCTACGTATACAAAAAGCCCCGTGCTCGCTAAAACCGTAAGCAGGCTTACAAGCACCTGCGACATACCCTCACGTATGATTATACGCTTAAGTCCTTTATAATATTTGCCGAATGCGCCCTTATACTTTTCGGTAAAGGTATCGCCAAGAGATAAAAGCTTTACCTCCTTCGCATAATCCTTGTTGGTCATTATTGACGAATAATAATTCATCTTGCGGCGCTCTTTTGAGTGTCTGCGTATGTAATTAAAGCTACGATTTTTATAATAATAGTTTACAAAAGCGCCCGGGATTGAAACGACTATAATTATCAATGGGGCATAGGGACTTAGGGTTGCAAGAACTACGATAAACGAAACTACCGATATTACCGCACTTATTACTTTAAAGGTTGCACTTAGAATGCCTATCGGACGCATTCCCGCTTCTCTATTGGCATTTTCAAGCTTCTCATAGAACGACGGACTGTCAAAGGAGCGCTGGTCTACCGTCTTTGCCTTGGTGATTATCATAAGCTTTATATGATTCACGACAAGCTCGCCTGCAATCGCAGTCACCATCGAGTTAATTTTTGCAAGCACTCGTTTCAAAAAGTGATGTATCATCTGAAGTAAGAACAAGAACAGCACGGGAGAAAGCAGCTTAAAAACGCTCTCGCCGTACGCAGCGCCGCCATCCTGAATTAGCTTTGCTATGCCGTTAAGAAGCTCACTCGAAATATAAGCGCCGATAACGGGCAACAAACCGTCAAGCAGGCAAAAAAGCGATAAGGCTATCAGCACAAGAGGCGATGCCTGCCAGACTAATCCGATTATATAAAAAAGTCTTGTGAAAAATCCTCTTACTTTTTTGTATAAATACAAAGGAAGCTCTTTAAGCCGCTTTGGCTTTGGCACTCCATCGCCGCCGGGCTTTTTCATAGGCGGCATACCCATAGGAATCTGCATAAAACTCTCCATTCTGTCATAAATACGACCGCAGTTTAAAAGATATTTTTAGAAAAAGGCTTGTACATCAACCTAAATTTACGAAAGTAAAGAGCGCTTTACGATAAAAATGCGCTTAAGCTTAAATTGAAGCAGATATCAAGGACGAAAAGTAACTACTTTAACTTTTTAAAGCCCGACCAAAGTAAAATTATAAGCTCTGCGGGTATTCCAAGAATAAATATGAGCCAAAGATTATGCCCTAAAGCATAATAAAGCGTCATATAAACCGTCAAAAGCAACGTCCATACCATAACCGATATAATAAGATAATTAAGTCGGCGCAAGCCCCATATTGAATTAAATATGAGTAAAACCGTAAAGGCTGCGGGAATTGCGTAAATAAACACAAGCCAAGACGGTATTTGCGAATCGGGAAGAGATATATTAAGCTCAACGAACAAAAAGGTAGCAACAAACCACACTAAGAAAAATGCAAGTCCTGTAATAATAAAATTATTGCGCTTCGTTGCACGTGATTTATTTCTGCGCTTTTCGTCATAATCCTGATGCTCGGCAGTGAGAAGATAATCAACCGTGACGCCAAAATAATCTGCTATCTTTTTTAGCACGGTAACATCGGGAAGCGATTCTCCCCTTTCCCATTTTGAAACCGCCTTGTCAGAATAATTAAGTACCTGGGCGAGCTTCGACTGAGTAATACCGTCTTCGCATCTAAGCTCGGATATGTTGTTTGCGATAATTTCACGAAGCTCCTTCATAAAAATCCCCCTTCTTTTTGTTCGTTTTCTTCATTATAACACACATATATATCTTTTTCAATAGGAAATTCAATAAATTCTACTGCCGGTAGAGGGGTTTTCGATAAATTCTACTCACTCTCTACCCGTAGAATTCGCCGTAGAGAGAGGTAGCCTGAAAGTAGAATGCATATTTAAAGTGTAGGGTGACATTCTTAATTTTGTGGTTTATAATGTATATGAAAGCAAGACCGGCTTACACAGTACCAAAGCCAAGGCTTGTATAACAGCGTTGAATCAGCCGTATTCCACCACACCTTCGGCGAGTCAACGCTTTTTTATTTTTATGCTAAAAATCCGACTTGAATCGGTCAACCGATACAAATTCAAGCAACTTGAAAAAGGAAATACGGAATCAGAGCTAAGAGGCGTCGTTATACTCGCTTTGTATATTGTGCCTAGGCAAGAGCAGCAACGAAAAATACTTTAAATGCATTTTCAAAGCAGATAATCACAATGCAAAGCGCCCTTAAAACAAACGGACAGTAAGGGTATCCTTAGATGGAAAAGCGACAAAAAAACGGCAGAAAGCGTAAGTGATAGCGATGCTCAAGCGGCAACAGTGCTATAAGGATTTTTCTTGACAAAGCTTCTCCCAAGAGGTAAAATAAAAGAAAAACAGGCGGTATGATTATATGGCTATTGAAAAGGTAATTGAATATTTTAAAGCTCTTGATAAGGAAGATCTTATAATGCAATTTGATATTTCCTCCGCTACGGTTGAGCTTGCTGCTGAAGCGATTGGCTGTGATGGGGCGCATATTGCTAAGACTATGTCTTTTATGGTTGATGGCGCACCGGTTTTAATCGTAACAGCCGGTGATATGAAGATTGATAACTCAAAATTCAAAGCGACTTTCCACACCAAGGCAAAGATGCTCACGCCCGACGAGGCGCACAATCTTATCGGTCACGACGTGGGCGGTATTTGTCCGTTTGCGGTAAACGACGGCTGCAAGGTATATCTCGACGAATCTCTCAAAAGATTCAATACCGTTTATCCTGCGGCAGGTAACGCCAGCAGCGCAGTAAGACTTACTATCCCCGAGCTTGAGGCTTTCTCAAGGTATATCTCTTACGTAGACGTATGTAAGCCAAGAGAAGCTTGACCTTTCACATTTTTTTAAGAATAGAATTTAATGCTTATGTAATTTCATTCGCTTATGTTTATGTTTATTATTCACATATTTTAGCAAAAAATTTGTTGCTTTTTATCCTAGAAAATCTACATATAATATGTTAAAATATTATACGGAAAGCGTTGAAATGACAAAAAATGCTCACTTTTGACACACGTGTACTCTTTATTGCCGCAAAAAATCTTGTACCCGAGAGGTAACAAATATGAACATTCCAAAGACAACAGAGCTTTTTGACCTCGAGCATACTCTGGCAAAGCCTTTGCTTATGAAATTTGAATCAGATGTGCCGTATCTTGCGCTTCCCTTGATTAAGGACTTTATTAAGGAGCTTCAAAAAACTCTCCCGCTTGACGAATATGATGAAATTGACGACGGCGTGTTCGTGGCTAAAGGAGTGAAAATTCCAAAAACCGCAACGATAGAAGCACCCGTTATAATCGGAAAAAACACAGAGATACGCCCCGGCGCTTACATAAGGAGCGCATCTCTGATAGGAGAGGGCGTTGTTGTCGGAAACAGTACGGAAATCAAAAACGCTATTATATTTGACGGAGTGCAGATTCCTCACTACAACTACGTTGGAGATTCGATACTCGGATACAAATCGCATATGGGCGCAGGCGCTATCGCCTCGAATTTCAAGCTTGACGGTTCGAATATAAACGTAAGGACCGACGAGGGGCCTGTCGCTACGGGGCTTCGCAAGTTTGGCGTTATGCTTGGCGACCACGCAGAAGTAGGCTGCAACAGCGTGCTCTTTCCCGGTACGGTAGTAGGCAGAGGCTCTGCAATATATCCGCTCTCACGGGTGAGGGGCGTAATCCCGGAAAATCATATACTTAATATGGACGGAAAGCTTATCAAAAAAAAATAATCAATAATAAACGGAGATTTTTATGAGAAGATTATTTGGAACTGACGGTGTAAGAGGTATCGCAAACGAATATTTAAGCTGCGAAAGAGCCGTACAGATTGGCAGAGCGCTTGGTACGGTACTATCCTCCAACAATAAATACAGACCTACGGTCATTATCGGTATGGATACGAGAATTTCCTCAGAGATGCTTTGCTCCGCTATTGCGGCGGGACTTTGCTCGGTTGGTAGCGACTGCATCACTCTTGGTGTAGTTCCTACTCCTGCGGTCGCCTATCTCGTACAGAAATACGGCGCTAAGGCGGGCGTAATGATTTCGGCATCTCATAACCCCTACCCCTACAACGGCATTAAGATTTTCGGCTCGGAGGGCTATAAGCTTTCTGACGAGCTTGAAGAGCAGATAGAATCCATAGTTCTTGATAATACGCCCCCACCAAAGACGGCATCTGCCGAAAGGATAGGCACGAGGCGTGACGAGCCTAATGCGATTTCCGACTACATCGAGTATCTTAAATCAACAGTCAGCACAGATTTTGGCGGACTGCGAATAGCAATTGACTGCGCTAACGGCTCATCAAGCGTTACCGCAAGAGCATTATTTGCCTCTCTTGGCGCTGAATGTCATATGCTTTCGGCATCTCCTGACGGAATAAACATCAATGAAAAGTGCGGCTCTACGCATCTTGAAGCGCTTCGTGAATACGTAATCAAGAACGAATGCGACCTTGGCATTGCCTTCGACGGCGATGCTGACAGATGCCTCGCTATTGACGAATGCGGAAATGAGGTAGACGGCGATTTTATTATGGCAATACTTGCACTTGATTTGAAAAGTCAAGGCAAGCTCAAGCGCAATACCGTCGTTGGAACTATAATGACCAACTATGGCTTCCCTAAATTCTGCGAGGCTAACGGTCTTAGCTTCGTAGCAACCAACGTTGGCGACCGATATGTGCTTGAAACGATAAACCGTGAGGGCTATTGCTTCGGCGGCGAGCAGTCGGGACATATAATTTTAAGAGAATTTGCCACTACGGGTGACGGTCAGCTTACGGCGCTTGCGCTTTTGTCCTGCTTAAAGAAGTCGGGAAGGAAGCTCTCGGAGCTTTGTCAGGTTATGAAGCGTTATCCACAGCATATCGTAAATATTGAAACGACTCCGGGCGGAAAAATCGCAATGTTCACCGACGAGGACGTCAAGGCGATCGTAAAGGAAGCCGAAGCACGCCTAGAGGGTAAAGGCAGAATAGTAGTCCGTCCCTCCGGCACTGAGCCTGTCATAAGAATTATGATTGAAAGCGAGGACGAAAAGGAAACCGTCACGCTTTGCGAGGATACGGCTCGGAGGATAGCCGAAAAGCTGAAGAATTATTGATAGGATTTTTATAGGGGCTTTCGCATTTAGCATAACCGAATAAAAACGAGGGTTATTGTGAAAGAAACACAGTACCCCTCCCGATAATAAGCGTATTTTTCGGATACGATATATGAATCTTTTTATAAATTAATAGCAAAAAGCCATCAGCGGGACTAAAATTCTCGGTGATGGCTTTGTTTTATCAATTAACAAGCGGCTTAAAGGAGCTTGCCGTGAGAAAAAAGAGGCTCTTTATTCTCGGCAAGAGTAAGGATTCCGTAGGTGGGCACTCCGTCACGGTAGGAAATGCTGCCCGGATTAAAGAGATAATAGGGCTTAGCCTCACACTCAGCGTCTATTAAGTCCCGCTCGGTAAGGCTTGTCTTAGCGAGCTTATATTCCTCGCTTTCTGTGGATACGAAAATTTCTGTCGGTATATGAGTATGCCCGAAAAGGACTATATCGGCATTTCGCATTATCGCCATCGAGGAGAGGTCCTGCGTCGTGCTTTTGGCATTATAGAGGTCGCCGTGGGTAAAGACTATTCTTCTGCCAAGCAGGACTACCTCGTCGGTTTTCTTTACCGACGAATCATACGAGGAATATCCCCAATCGCAATTTCCCTTTACTTTAAGGTAAGCGCCAAAAAAAGAGCGATTGACGGCATCGTCGGCATCAACAAGACCGTCACCCAGAAAAAAGAGGACCTCTGCATCCTTGTGCTTCAGTATAGCACGTCTTATATATGAGGTATCTCCGTGAGAATCGGAAAAAACAAGACATTTCATAATTTATTCTCCGTTTTGGTAGCAAAAAAATATTTTTTGAATATAATCCTAATAGTAAATTAAAAAGAGAGGGTAAATGATAAATGAAAATTGACAAAGATAAGCTTCGCGCTATGTCTATGCTATCCGACGAGGAGCTTTGGAAAATAATACGTCAAATAGGCGATGCACACGGTATAAAGACGCCCGAAGCCGCTCCTTCAGGCGGTGATATGCAAAGAATTAAATCGGCGCTCAGGGATGCAGATAAAATCAATCTTGTAGGTGCGCTGAAAATTATAGATAATCACAGAAAGGGGCAATGCTGATATGGATAGCACTCCCGATATTTCTAAGGTAGTAAATCTTATAATGGAAAACCCCGAGCTTATTGCCAGCATAAAATCTATCCTTGGAAAAGAAAAAGCGGAAGCGGCAGAGTCAAACGATGAAAGCGAAGCGGCAGAAAAAGAAGCAAAGGAAGCAGAAGTCATAGCAACCGTAGCAGAGCCGGAGCCAAAAACCGACACAAGAGGTCGAAGAAACGCACTCTTACGAGCGCTGAAGCCCTACGTGTCTGGCGAAAGAGCCAAAGCGATAGATACGATGATGAGCTTAGCTGACGTGATGGATATAATCAAGGGAGGATAAAAATGTATACCAGAAGCTATTATGACAGCGACGGTGCGATACATAATCTTCCGAGTCAAGGCTACGACGGCACTGCGCTTCAGGACACCCCGCCGACAGAGCAAATACAAACCGCATCTATAATCAAGGAAGAATCAAAGCGGGAAACGAAGATATCTCCAAAGAACGATTTACCCGCCGAAGAAATTGAGGAAAGCTCTGCAAAACCGTCGGGATTTCGGCTGGGAGATTATTTCAAGGGATTGATTAAGAGAGATATTTTCCCTTTTAGCTTACCTCGAAAATTCGATTTTGAGGATTTGCTGATTTTAGGAATTGCAGCATATTTGCTGTTCTCAAAATCAGGTGACAAGGAATGTGCTATTCTGCTTGGTTTGCTCATTTTCATTAAATAATGAATACTTTTATTTACAAAATATTGATATTTTGGCGTGAATAGAGATTGAAAATTCTATTCACGCCAAAGCTTTTTTAGAAGAATGAAATCTGATTGGTTCTCGAAAGATTGCCAAGCGCCCCGTTATTATAAAGAAGCTCTATTACCGCATTTGAAACTCCTGAAAATTCACGAAGCTCCTGCATAGAAAGAATAGTATGCTTATTTCTTGCTTCTACCAGCTTCTCACCTGCCGTATCTCCAAGACCGGGCAAGGAATTTAGGGGCATTCTGATTTTACCGTCCTCGGGAAGGAAGGCTTTTGCGTCGGATTTCCAGAGGTTGACGGGAAGAAACTCAACGCCTCTTGCCAGCGCTTCTCTTACGAGCTGCATTGTGGCAAGCATTTCGTTGTCCTTAGCGGTTGCCTCCTGACCTTTCTTTTCTATTTCCGATATCGCCTCGCTTACAGCGGTATACCCTTTAGCAACTATTTCGGCATTGAAGCCGCCGGGTGCTACCGTAAAGAACGCTGCATAAAATTCCATAGGATAATAAATCTTATACCAGCAAAGACGGATAGCAGACATAACGTATGCGGCGGCGTGCGCCTTAGGGAACATATATTTTATCTTTTTGCAGGACGCTATATACCAATCGGGCACGTCGTGCTCACGCATTATAGCCTCCCACTCTGGGGTAAGTCCCTTACCCTTTCTTACCGATTCCATTATTTTAAATGAGGTGGAGTCGTCGACGTTGTGACGGATAAGATAAAGCATTATACCGTCACGAGTGCCTATAACCTCGGAAATCGTACAAATTCCCTGCTTTATTAAATCCTGACCGTTGCCAAGCCAAACGTCAGTGCCGTGCGTAAGTCCCGATATCTGAAGAAGGTCGGCAAAGGTCTTGGGCTGTGCGTCTATCAGAACCTGCTGAATAAACTTAGTACCCATTTCGGGGATTCCGAACGTACCGAGCTGAACTCCGCCTATGTCCTCGGGAGTAATACCCAGCGGCTTTGTAGAGTGGAACAGCTCATATATGCTCTTATCGTTCATTTTGACGTCAAGTACGCTCGTACCAGTATACTTTTCGAGCATCTTGTATTTCGTCGGCATATCGTGTCCAAGCTCGTCGAGCTTAAGGATTGTATCGTGAAGATAAGAGAATTGATAGTGCGTCGTGATAATATCCGAATTCGGGTCGTCGGCGGGATGCTGTATGGGAGAGAAATCGTAAATCTCATATTCGGTGGGTACTACTATTATACCGCCGGGATGCTGGCTGGTAGTTCTCTTAATACCAACCATTTTGGTAACCATATAATCAATTTGCGCCTTGGGAATAGCAATTCTCTTCTCCTCAAGGTACTTATTGACGTATCCCCAAGCCGTCTTATCGGCAAGCGTACCGATAGTTCCCGCTCTGAAAACGTGCCCCTCACCGAAAAGCTCCTCGGTGTATTTATGCACCTTACCCTGGACGTCGCCTGAGAAATTAAGGTCTATATCGGGCGATTTATCGCCGTAAAAGCCAAGGAAGGTTTCAAATGGGATATCGTGACCGTCCATTATAAGCGGCTCGCCACAAACGGGGCAATTCTTATCGTCAAGGTCGAAGCCCGAGCCTACGCTGCCGTCGGTGAAAAATTCGCTGTAACGGCATTTCGGACACCTATAATGCGGCGGCAAGGGATTTACCTCGGAAATTCCCGACATAGTAGCAACGAACGACGAGCCGACCGAGCCTCTTGAGCCGACGAGATAACCTAACGATTCGGAATACGCAACGAGCTTTACTGCAATCATATAAAGCACGGCAAAGCCGTTGCCTATAATAGAATCAAGCTCCCTTTTAAGTCTTTTCTCGACGACCTCGGGCAAGGTATCGCCGTACCAGTCGTGAGCACGCTTCCAGCAGGATTCGGTAAGCTCCTCGGCTGCGCCGTCGATATTCGGCTCGTATCTGCCCTTAGGAATAGGACGGATTTTCTCGCACATATCGGCAATTTTATTGGTATTTTCAACTACTACCTCAAAAGCTGCCTCCTCGCCAAGATATTGAAACTCCTTCAGCATCTCGTCGGTGGTACGAAGATATATAGGGAGCGGCTTATCAGCATCCTTGAATTTCATACCTGCAAGCAAAATTCTGCGGTATAGCTCGTCCTCCTTATTTAAGAAGTGCGCATCGCAGGTGGCGACTACCGGCTTTCCGAGCTTCTTTCCAAGCTCGTAAATTTTCTTGTTGATTTGACGAAGTCCCTCCTCGTCTGCGACCTTGCCCTCTGCAATAAGGAAATTATTGTTGGCTATCGGCTGAATCTCAAAATAATCGTAGAACGAAGCTATATCTTCAATTTCCTGCTCGCTTCTTCCGTCAAGAATAGCTCTAAACAGCTCTCCTGCCTCGCACGCAGAGCCTATAATCAACCCCTCTCTGTGCTCATCGAGCACGGATTTCGGTATTCTGGGATTTCGCTTATAATAATTGAGATAGCTCAGCGAAATAAGCTTATAAAGATTCTTTAAGCCTACAAGATTCTTAGCAAGTATTATCATATGATAGCTTGGAAGCTTCAGGGGGTCGGACTTCTCGCTCATCATATTCATCATATAGTCAAAGGTATCAACACCCTCGCTTTTTAAGCGTGAGATCATTTCAAAGAATATATACGCAAGTACGGTAGCATCGTCGGAGGCTCTGTGATGGTGGAAATCTCCAAGCTTATAATATTCCGCTATCGTATCAAGCTTATGATTTTTAAGGTCGGAATTCACGTATTTTGAAAGTCCTACCGTATCAAGATAGGAATTCGTAAACTCGTATCCGCACCTCTCTGCGGCAACTCTTATGAAGCCTACGTCGAAGGCGGCGTTGTGTGCTATCAGCATTCTGTCGCCAACGAAATCGAAAAACTGTAAAAGCGCCTCCTTCTCCTTGGGAGCGCCCTTTACCATATCGTCGGTAATAGAGGTAAGCTCGGTAATTTTTGCAGGTATAGGCTCTTCGGGGTCGACGAATATATCCATCGTATCGAGGATTTCGCCGTTTTTGATTTTTACAGCTCCGATTTCTATAATTTTGCAGGTTCTGTTGGAAAGCCCCGTAGTCTCAAGGTCGAATACTACCATTTCGTCCTCAAACGACGGATAATTGCTACCAAACATACATCTTGCGGTATCGTTGACGAAATACGCCTCCATACCGTAAAGCACCTTAAGGCTCTTGCCGTCTGACTCCGCCTTATCCACCTCAAGCATTATTTCGGGAAAGCCCTGCACGTTGCCGTGGTCGGTAACGGCGATAGCCGAATGCCCCCATCTTATGGCGGTAGTTACAAGCTCCTTTGGCGTTATAAGAGCGTCCATCTGCGACATATTGGTATGTAAATGAAGCTCTACACGCTTTTTCTCTGCGATATCCTGTCGCTCCTCTACCGAAATTTTCATACAGGAGCGTATAGATATAAAGGGCTCGTTGTCAAATCTATCGTTCATAAGCTTGCCGAAGACTGCAATATGCATTCCCGGCTTAAAGGATTTTACTACCCCTTTTTCCTCAATTTGTAAAGATTTCTTAGCATATATGCCAGCCGAGCCATCTGATATACCTATTGTAAGCGTGATTCTATCACCGCTTCTTGATTCTTTTCCGTCGACGCTGAACACCGTTCCTAAAAAAACTGCGTTGCCTCTTGATGAGCTTATATCCGAAAGCGGCACAGCCTCCTCTATAACGAAGCTTTCTCCGTACAGCTCGCTTGGCGCACTCGTATCGTATACCGTCGCACCTCGCTTGAATTTGGTATCCGAAATATCCGAATTCATACCAGTAGCCATTGATATTCCCGAGCGCTTCTCAAAATCGTAATGCGGATCATTGGCTCTTGCCTCCGCTTCTCTTTGCTCCTTTATACGAAGGAACTCCTCACGGGCGCTTCTTTTCGCCTCCTCCTGTGCATTGCGAAGTCTGGTGGCTCTCCGTCTTTCAATTTCCTCGGCTCTAATTGCCGCATAAGCGCCCTCTTTTATGGATATTTTACGCTCGACGCCGTATCGGCTTCTCAATATATTACTCAAAATCACTTCGGTATTAGCGCTTTTTACAAAATCTATTCCGCAAGAGTAATACGGAAGCTCTACGGTGACTGTATCCCCATCGTCTGAATACTGCGCTCCCGAAAAGAAGCCGTTAGTGACCGCTCCGCAAAGCGATGCTTCGGTGGTAATTTCGGAAAAATATCCTATTTCAAATATTTCCTTTGGGAAATGAGGCAGAATTTTAAAGCTTGCCGCATCGTAAAGAGCGCAGCACTCGTCCTCTATTTCATATATAAGCTCGGCATCCTCGTGAGAATCAAAGCTTAGCTCGACCTCTACTCGCATAGGGTCCTTTGTGTATCTGAATTTCGCGTCCTTGCCACGGTTAAGCAAAGCCTTTTTTTCTTCGTCAGGCTTGTACCTAAGAAAGACGTCAAAGAAATTTTTATCTGCCATTTCTACTCCCTAGCTACGAGGGAATACCTCATAGCCTTTTTATTTCGTCAATAAGAGCATCTATCAGCTGCTCTTCCCTTACCTTTTTGTAAATCTCGCCGTGCTTGAATATAAGCCCCTCGCCGGCTCCGCCTGCAATTCCTATATCAGCCTCACGGGCTTCACCGGGACCGTTTACCGCACAGCCCATAAGAGCAACCTTTATATTTTTGGAATACAACCCCTCTTGCTTCGCTCTTCGTTCAAACTCTCTTACGAGCGGTATTAGGTCAATTTTGGTTCTGCCGCAGGTAGGACAGGATACAATATTCATTCCGCCATCGCCTAAAAGGTCAAGGGCTGTGAGGATTGACCTTGCCGCCGCAACCTCCTCCTCCGGCTTATCGGTAAGAGAGACTCTCACCGTATCGCCTATTCCCAGAGACAAAAGCGTGCCTATGCCGATTGAGCTTTTAATAAGACCTGCATTGCCAAAGCCAGCCTCGGTCACACCGAGATGTAAGGGATAGCTTGTCCTTTCTGCTAAAATTCGATTAGCCTTTATCATCATATTGACGTCCGATGCCTTAACCGAAATAACTATATCCTGAAAATCAAGCTCACGCAGCATATCGGCGTGATAAAGAGCGCTTTCGACTAAGGCTTCGGCAGTAACGCCCTGATACTTTTTTAATATATGAGCCTCAAGCGAGCCTGAATTTACGCCTATTCTTATCGGCACTTTATTCTTACGGCACGCTGCAACTACCTCTTTTACCTTATCGGAAGAGCCGATATTTCCGGGATTTATTCTTATCTTATCCGCACCCATTTCGGCTGCGGCTATTGCTATCTTATAATCAAAATGAACGTCCGCAACGAGCGGGATTTCTAAGCCCTTATCCTTAATATACTTAAAGGTGCGGCAAGATTCTATGCTCGGCGCTGTAAGACGCACTATATCGCACCCCGCACGGAAAAGGCTTAAAACCTGATTCAGGGTAGCTTCTCTATTCTCCGTATCGGTATTCGTCATTGACTGTATAGCAATTTTTGCATTTGCGCCTATTTTGATTTTACCGACGCCAACTTCACTGCTCTTTCTGCGGTAAGAATTATAATCCATAAGAAAAGCTCCCTTCATAAAATAAATATAAAAAACAGATTATCCAATCAGCGTAACTATATCCTTCACCATTATTACCGCCGAAAGTCCAAGCAGAAGCACAAGACCTACACCGTTGATAATACCCTCCACCTTTGGTGGCAGCTTCTTTCTCGTAATCATTTCAAAGAGTATCATAAGCAGCCGTCCGCCGTCAAGAGCAGGTAGCGGCAAAAGATTCATTACGCCAAGATTTATGCTGATTAGCACCACTATATACAAAAGCGAAGCAAAGCCTGCGCTTGCAGCCTCGCCTATTGCGCTTGAAATTCCAACAGGTCCTGACACCGCAGCAATAGTATATCTTCCCCGTATAAGGTCAATTATCGATTCCCAGCACATTCTTACTATGAGTACAGATTTACGCCACGAATATTTCATAACCGTGCCAAAATCCTTATCCTTGGCGTACACCAAAAAATCTCTTACGCCAAAGGTTTGTCCCTGAGATTCCTCGGTGGGAAATACGACGTCGTAAAGCTCTACGGTCTCTCCGTTTCTTATAACGGTAAGGTCAATCGGCTTATTTCCGTTACGCATAATTTCGTAAGAAAGCTCGTCGAGTATAGCTACACGCTTTCCCTCGACTCTTATTATTTCGTCGCCAATCATAAGCCCTGAATCCTCAGAGGAAATAATATAGCCGGATTCTTCCTCAGTATAAAACTTACCTACCGTGGTATCACCGATATTGATAATAGCCGTAAGAAGTATCATAGCTAAAAATCCTGCTATGATATTAACAGCTGCGCCCGCAAGGACTACTATAAATCTTTTAAATGCAGGCTTTTTATCAAATGTATTGGGGTCGCTTGCATACGCCTCGCTTTCGCCGTCCTCTCCCGGCATCATAACGAAGCCGCCTATTGGGAACATCGCAAGCGAATATATTATTTTGGTCTTTTTCGATTCGTAGGAAAGCAGCCTTGGGCCCATTCCTATTGAAAATTCTTCTATCGTAATATGGAAAAGTCTTGCGGTGATGTAATGTCCGAATTCGTGTATAAAAATCAGAAATCCAAACACCAATATTGCCGAAACAACGGTAATAACTGTACTCAATCCTATATTCTCCTTAAAATTTCGAGGGCTACCGAGCGAGCCTCACGATCCATTTCTATTATTCCGTCAAGGCTATTTACGCTCTCCTTGCCACCTATGGCGTCGTAGGTAGCGATAACTGCCTCGCTGATTTTGGTAAATTTGATTTTTTCATTTAAAAATGCCTCGACACACACCTCGTCAGCAGCATTCATTACTGCGCAGGACGCACCTCCGTCCTTCATAGCACGGGCGCTGAGAGAAAGCAGCGGAAACGCCTCAAAATCAGGCTCAAAAAAGCTGAGCTTGCCTATCTTGATAAGGTCAAGCTGCTCCGATACCGCAGGCATTCTGTCGGGATAATCGACTGCGTACTGCACGCACATACGCATATCGGGAACGGAAAATTCACCTATTATACTGTTATCTATATATTCAACTGCCGAATGAAGTATGCTTTCTCTGTGAATAACAACCTTTATTTTATCGGCGCTTACCGAAAACAGATGCGCAGCCTCAACTATCTCAAAGCCCTTATTCATAAGTGTTGCCGAATCAATAGTGATTTTCCTGCCCATTTTCCAGGTGGGGTGCGCAAGCGTATCGGCAAGGGATACGCCCTCAAGCTCTGCCCTAGTCTTACCGAAAAAAGGACCTCCCGATGCTGTGAGTATAATATTCTTTATTTCGCTCCGCTTGCCCGATTTCAACGACTGATAAATTGCCGAATGCTCGCTGTCAACCGGCAAAATCTCAACGCCATTCGCTCTCGCCCTTGCCATAACTATATTTCCCGCAATTACCAGCGATTCCTTGTTGGCAAGTGCAAGTCTTTTCTTAGCATCAATAACGGCAAGAGTGGGACGTAAGCCCGCTTCGCCAAGTATGGAATTGACTGCCACCGAGGACTCCGAGCGCAAAATACCCTCTATAATTCCCTCGTCAGAGGACAAAACCTCAATATTCGTATCAGCAAGTCGACACTTCAAATCCTGTGCCGCACGCTCGTCTTGCATAGCGACAAGCTTCGGCGAAAACTCTCTTGCAAGCTTCTCCATAAGATCCGCATTTTTGCCTGCCGTAAGCAGGTCAACCTTATAGCCTCTGGCTCTTGCAACGTCGAGCGCCTGAGTGCCAACCGAGCCCGTAGCGCCAAGCACGCTTATAATTTTGCTCATAAATCCCCCAGTATAAAAGAGGTTGCGCTTCACGCAACCCTTTTATTATTTTACAATGAATATCGGGAACAGGTAGGAAATTGCCAGAAGCGGCATCGTAATTGCTATTATTGAATCGAATCGGTCAAGAATACCGCCGTGTCCCGGAAGCAAATAGCCGTAGTCCTTTATTCCTCTTTCTCGCTTAACTGCCGAGGCGAATAAATCTCCAATCTGAGAAGCAATCGACAAAATCGGCGCAAAAATAGCAAGAGAAACGTAATTAACGCTTAAATTGGTGTCAATAAGCGTCACTATCAAGGCAAAAAGGAAGCAGCAGCCCGTACTGAAAACCACTCCTCCTATCGCACCCTCAACGGTCTTCTTAGGACTTATCACAGGAGCGAGCTTATGCTTGCCGATAAGGAATCCCGTAAGATATGCAAAAACGTCGGTAAACCAAGCTACTACGAATATAAGCATAAAGAGTGCAAAACCGACGCCCTCTATATTCCTTATAAGCGACATAGCCGAAAAGGAAACCACTACGTAAAGCATCATTACGAATACGCCTGAAAGCTCGGTATATTTATACTGACAATGGCAGAACACCGCAAGCACGAAATAGTAAATCATAAACGCAAACAGCGACAGTGCCATTGAGATAAAGAATACCGTGAGGTCATTTTTAAGTACGTATGCAAGCACGGGCAGACCTGCGCTGATAAGATAAGCAGCGACGGATGGCAGAATCTTCTTTTCCAAAGAAAAGCACTTAAGCACCTCGTATGCCGCAATAAAGCTCAGCAAGGCTACGATTATCGGGTAAAGAACCGTATGCGACAGAAATACAAACGGCAATGTAAAAAGCAATATTGCCGCCGCTGTTAAGGTCCTGGTCTTCACGACTCATCCTCCTGATTCAAACCGCCAAATCGGCGTTTTCTCGAATAAAATTCCTTAATACAGTATTCGATATCCTCTCTGCCAAAATCAGGCCAGAGGGTATCAATAAAAATAAGCTCCGAATATGCGCTTTGCCAAAGCAAGAAATTGGAAAGCCGTAGGTCGCCGCCCGTCCTGATTATAAGGTCGGGATCGGGTGTACCTGCGGTGTAGGTAAATCGAGAAAGATTTTCCTCGGTAAACTCAAGTCCCTCGGCAAAAATCCTGCTTGCGGCGTGAAGTATCTCGTCTCGTCCGCCGTAATTTATAGCAAGATTGCATACGAAAGGACGGTCTTTCGCCATATTCTCTATTTCTATGCATTTATTGCGAAGCTTCTCGGGTAAAACCGATTTATCTCCGAGAAATTTCATACAGAATTCGTCATCCTCACGAATTCTTTTGATAACCACCTCGTCAAGATATTTATAGACGAGATTCATTATCGTATCTACCTCTTCCTTTGGTCTTTTCCAATTCTCGGTAGAAAAGGCGTAAAGCGTAACGCAATGAACGCCGTACTCTCTGAATATTTCAAGCACACGCTCGATTATCATAGCGCCGTGCTTATGTCCAACGGTTCTCGGCATCAGCCTGCGCTTTGCCCATCTACCGTTGCCATCCATTATTATTGCGACCGAATTAAGGCGTCCTTCGGCGTTTAATGACAGGTCGCCTTTTGAAGAGCTCTTTTTCACAGAAACTTAAATCTCCATTATTTCCTTCGTTTTAGCAGAGGTAACAGCATCTACCTCCTTGATGTACTTGTCGGTGAGGTCCTGTATAGCCTTGTCGCTGCTCTTTGCCTCGTCCTCGGTCATCTCGGACTTCTTCTTCATATCCTTGGTCTTGTCGTTAGCGTCACGGCGGATATTTCTTATGGCAACCTTAGCGTCCTCGCCGAGCTTGGATACCTGCTTCGAAAGCTCCTTTCTTCTCTCCTCTGTCATAGGGGGGAAGGTAAGTCTTATGCAAGAGCCGTCATTCTGAGGGTGTATACCAAGGTCGGATGTGAGAATTGCCTTCTCTATACCCTTCATTGCGCTCTTATCCCAAGCGGTGATGGTGAGCGTTCTCGCATCGGTAACCTTTATTTCAGCGATAGAGGAAATGAGCGTAGGCGCACCGTAATAATCAACCTCTATCTTCTTAAGCACGTCAGGTGTGGCTCTTCCTGCACGGATTGTAGAAAGATTCTCCTTATATGAGCTAACGCTCTTGGTCATTCTTACTTCATAATCTTTTGTATTGAGTTTCATAAAATCTGTCTCCTTAAATAATTATCTGGTTTAAATTATTCAGCGGTAACAACAGTACCTGCATAGTCCTCGCATACCGCTCTTACTATATCATCGGGGTCTTTAAGCCCGAACACTCTTATCGGCATTGAGGACGAAAGGCAAAATGCGGTAGCGGTAGCATCAATAGCCTTAAGATTCATAGCCAGAACCTCCGACGCCTTGACGCTTTCTAGCTTGACGGCGCTTTTGTCCTTTCTCGGATCTGCTGTGTATATGTAGTCTATATTCTTTGCCATAAGCATAGCGTCTGCGTCAATTTCGGCTGCTCTTACAGCGCCTGCAGTATCAGTGGAAAGGAAAGGAATTCCAAGTCCTGCTCCAAATATAACCAGTTCTCCTGACGCAAGATATTCCTTAGCCTTATCGGAGGTGTAATTTTCGGCAAACGGCGACATAGCAACGGCGCTCATAACTCTCGCCCTTCCTCCTGCCCTCTCGAATGCATCCTTAAGGCAAATAGAATTAATCACCGTAGCAAGCATTCCCATTCGGTCGGCAGACGTACGGTCCATATCCTCGCTCTGTCTACCTCGCCAGATATTGCCCGCTCCGACAACGACTGCGATTTCATAACCTCGCTTAGTGCATTCAAGAAGCGCAAGAGCAACTCTGTCAACGAAGCTCATATCATAAATTTCACCGCTTCCCGCCGACAAAGCCTCTCCCGAAAGCTTAAGCAATACTCTCTTGTTTTTAATATCAGACATACAGCTCTCTCCCGTATCTTTTAGTATATTACCCTTTTTGGTATTAATTTACAACGAATTGTTCAAATTAAAAAGAACTTATTTTGCTCCCAATGCTCTTGCGAGCCTTATCCGCTATATTCTTTGAGGTAAGTCCGTATATTTCAAGAAGCGCAGGAACGTTGCCGCTTCTGCCATAGGCATCCTCAACGCCTACTCTAAATACCGGCACAGGACAGCTCTCACAAAGAGCCTCGCAAACCGCAGAGCCAAGTCCGCCGATTACGCTATGCTCCTCAGCGCATACGACAGCGCCCGTCTTTCTTGCCGAGGACACTATGATTTCCTTATCGAGAGGCTTTATCGTGTGAATATTGATAACCTCTGCGCTGATGCCCTCTTCCTTAAGAATATCCGCAGCTTCAAGCGCAAGATGCACCATATATCCGGTAGCAACGATGGTAACATCGCTGCCCTCACGCATAAGCACGCCCTTGCCAAGCTCGAATTTGTAATCCTTGACAGATGATGTGATATTAGGAACGGCAAAGCGTCCGAATCTCAGGTACATAGGACCATAGGTATTTATAGCAGCCTCAACCGCAAGGTAGGCTTCGTCCGCATCGGCAGGGTTGATAACCGTCATACCGGGAATTGTGCGCATAAGCGCTATATCCTCGTTGCACTGATGGGTTGCGCCGTCCTCACCTACGGTGATACCTGCGTGAGTTGCACCGATTTTTACGTTAAGATGGGGGTATCCTATCGAATTTCTTACCTGCTCGAATGCTCTGCCTGCCGCAAACATTGCAAAGGTAGATGCAAATACCGTCTTGCCCGTAGCCGCAATTCCTGCCGCTACGCTCATCATATTGCCCTCTGCTATACCGCAGTCAAAAAATCTTTCGGGAAACTTCTTCTTGAACATTCCCGTCTTGGTAGCCGCAGCAAGGTCTGCGTCAAGAACGAGGAAATCGTATTTTTCTCCGAGAGTAGCAAGCGCCTGACCGTAGCTCTCCCTGGTAGCCTTCTTATCTGCCATTTCAGTATCCTCCTATCACTTTAAGCTCTCGGCGATTTTGCTGAGGTCGTCGATAGCGACCTTGTAAAGGTCTTCCTTGGGAGCTTGTCCGTGCCATTCGCAGGAATCCTCCATATAAGAAACGCCCTTGCCCTTTACAGATTTTGCTATAATGGCAGTAGGCTTACCCTTGACCGTCCTCGCCTCGGCAAAAGCCGCTTCAATTTCGTCAAAATTGTGGGCATCGATAACGATAACGTGCCAGCCAAAGGCTCTGAACTTCTCGTCGTGAGGAGTGGGATTCATAACCTCGGTGATTCTTCCGTCAATCTGAAGACCGTTAAGGTCGAGAACGCATACGAGATTGTCAAGCTTGTAGTGAGCTGCAAACATTGCTGCCTCCCAAACCTGCCCTTCCTCGCTCTCGCCGTCGCCGATAACAGTATAAACACGGTAATCTTTACCGTAGGTCTTGCCGCTGAGCGCCATACCGCACGCAGTGGATATTCCAAGTCCAAGTGAGCCCGTCGACATATCTACTCCGGGTACACCCTTCATATCGGGATGTCCCTGAAGTCTTGAATCAACCTTACGGAGAGTCTTGAGCTCCTCCTTGTCAAAAAATCCCTTTTGAGCAAGAACCGAGTAAAGTGCGGGTGCTGTATGTCCCTTAGAAAGAACGAATCTGTCTCTGTCCTCCCACTTCGGATTTTTGGGGTCTACTTTCATTTCCTCAAAATAGAGGTAGGTCATAATATCGGCAATGGAAAGCGAGCCGCCCGGATGTCCGCATCCTGCGCTGTAAACGCCCTCTATAATACCGAATCGAACGTCATTTGCAAGCCTTGCAAGTGCAACTCTTTTCGAATTGTCCATTTCGTTCTCTCCTTAGAATTATTTATTTCTATAATATTTTACAATAAAATATTTTAATTGTCAACACTGTAACCGCTATTTTTGTAGATATTGGTAAGATTTTTTCGCAAGCACTTTATGCTGCAAGTACGAAAAAAAAGACCGTCCTGAAAACCAAGACGGTCGATTATTTAATATCTGACTCTCGTCTTGTACTGGAATATAAATCCAAGCACGCCTACGAGAAGTATAAGCACGAGTTCTGCAACCCAGCCGAACTCTCCAAGGAAGCCGAGCGCTCTGTAATCGAAAAGAGCGATTATAGACTTCGAGAGGAAATATCCGCCAAGAACAGACGTACCAAACATTTCAAGGTACTTGCGAAGCACAAGCGCAAGAACTATGAATGCCGCAGCGATAACGATAGCTATGAAATAATTGCCCTTTGTGATAGGAGCCAAAAATTCTATGTAAAGACCGCTGAAAGACAAGAGATATCCCGTATAACCTGCGGCAAGAACGTAGAATAAAACGTATATAAACTTGCAAAGCACCGCCGCAACGATGGCAATGACCGCACCCGATATGTAATCAGGCAAGGTAAATATCTGATTGATAAGCGGCGATATGTAGGTAGCTCCAACGCAATATCCTATCAATACGCAGAACAAGAATTTCTGAAAATTGAGGATTCGCTTACCGCACAAAATCTCCACAATGGAAAGAAGAATTATAATGAACGGGACTACTGCAGAAATCCCCGAAAGCGCCGAGGTGATACCGTTCCATATATAAGATACCGAGGGACTTTGCGCCATTGCACCAAAGGTGCTTCTGAAAAATTCTCCGATACTCTCGAAGGTAAATTCAGCATGTACCACAGAAGCGAAAAACGCACCGATTTGCTCAAACATAACCTTAAGCCTTCCTTTCTTACAATGCAATATAAATGCAATCGTATAGATTATATCACACAAAATATAAAAAATCAAGCGGTAAAGAAAAATTTAGAGCTTTTTTTGAGGTCTAATGAAAAAAGCTGTCGAATTATTGGAAAATTATTTCAAATTTTACTTATTTTCCTTTTGAGAAAGTATGATTAAAAACAGATAAAAACCGCCAAATATGACAACTTTAGCTATCATATACGACGGTTATTATAATATTATTCCAACTCAAACGCTCCTGTGTAAAGCTGATAATAAGTTCCTCGCTCGGCAATCAGCTTTTCGTGGCTGCCTCGCTCTATTATCCTACCCTTTTCAAGCACCATAATCACGTCGGAGTTCCTGACAGTGGAAAGTCTGTGGGCTATTACGAAAACGGTTCTGCCCTCCATAAGCTTATCCATTCCTCTCTGTACTATTGCCTCGGTCCTGGTATCTATTGACGAGGTTGCCTCGTCGAGTATCATTACGGGCGGGTCGGCTACTGCCGCTCTTGCGATAGCGATAAGCTGCCTTTGACCTTGAGAAAGATTGGCGCCGTTATTCTGAAGCTCCGTACTATATCCGTCGGGCAATCTTCTTATAAAGTCGTCAGCGCCTGCCAGCCTTGCGGCGGCAATGCACTCCTCGTCGGACGCCTCAAGCTTTCCGTACCTTATATTATCCATTACAGTACCGAAGAAAAGATTGGTCTCCTGAAGCACGATACCGAGAGAGCGTCTTAAATCGCTCTTTTTGATTTTATTTATATTTATTCCATCATAGCGGATTTTGCCGTCGGCTATATCGTAGAAGCGGTTTATCAGGTTGGTTATAGTGGTCTTACCTGCTCCCGTTGCTCCAACGAAGGCAACCTTTTGTCCCGGTTCGGCATAGACGTCTATATTGTATAGCACCTGCTTATTTTCGTCGTAGCCAAAATCGACGTCGTTAAGTCTGACGTCGCCTTTCAGGGGAACGTAGGTTACTTCACCGTTTTCGTGAGGATGACGCCAAGCCCAAAGCCCCGTTCTTTCTTCAGCCTCGGTAAGACTGCCGTCAGGAAGCTCCCTTGCGTTTACCAGCGTAACGTAGCCGTTATCCTCCTCGGGCTTCTCGTCTATAAGCTCGAAAATTCTGCCTGCTCCCGCCATAGCCATTACTATCGAATTGATTTGCTGTGACACCTGATTTATATTACCGGTAAACTGCTTCGTCATATTAAGGAACGGAATAATAATGCTTATACCAAACGGTATTCCCGAAAGCGAAAGATTGAAAAATCCGTCAATCAGCATAAAAACTCCGCCGACCGTCGCTATAATGACGTACATTATATTTCCGAGATTCATTATTATAGGCCCCAGCATATTCGCATAAGCATTGGCACGGTAGCTCTGCTCAAAAAGCTCTCCGGCTACTGCCTCAAACTCGGATTTGCACTTCTCTTCTCTGCCAAAGACCTTTATAACCTTCTGACCGTTCATCATTTCCTGCGCATAGCCCTCAAGCTCGCCTACCGAGCGCTGAAGCCGCACGAAATATTTTGCAGAGCCGCCGCCAAACTTCTTTGATACGAGAAGCATCACCAAAACTCCGACGAGAAGCACGAGGGTAAGCCATATGCTGTAATAAAGCATAATGAAAAGCACTGACAGAACTATTATACCCGAGCGCAAAAGCGTAGGCAGCGATTGCGATATGAGCTGTCTCAGAGTATCGACGTCGTTGGTGTAATAGCTCATTATATCGCCGTGCTTGCGGGTGTCAAAGAACTTTATCGGCAAATCCTGCATACCGTCAAACATTTTACCTCGCATTTTAGCAAGAAAGCCTTGGGTTATATAGGCGGAAAGCTGAGTCTCTACCGTTATAATTATTATAGAAACAAGATAAATGCAGGCGAGCAGAATAATCATAGGCACGATAGTGGGCGCCGCTTGCGAAAAGTCGCCAAGCTTTGCGTATTTTTCTATTGCCTCAATTATTCTTTGCATAAAGATTGCGGGGATTGCCGCTACGACTGCGCCGAATATAATGCTGAATATAGAAATCGGCAAAAGTCTTGGGTATTCCTTAAACAAAAGCTTTATCAGGCGGGAAAGAACGTTCTTTTTACTTACAGATTGATTTTTATTCATTCTCGTCCGCCTCCTTTGCGCCCTCTGTCTGTCCCTCGTAAACCTCTTTGTAAATTTCAGAGGTAGAAAGAAGCTCCTCGTGCTTTCCTGCGGCAACGAGCCTTCCACCGTCGAGCACCAAAATCATATCCGAATCCATAACCGAGGAAATGCGCTGGGCTATTATTATCTTCGTGGTCTCGGGAATGAACTCCGAAAGCCCTTTTCTTATTTGTGCGTCGGTCTTCGTATCAACTGCGCTGGTCGAATCGTCAAGAATGAGTATTTTAGGCTTTTTGAGGAGTGCTCTTGCAATACAAAGTCTCTGCTTTTGTCCGCCCGACACGTTTGTGCCGCCCTGCTCTATTTTGGTGTCGTAGCCGTCGGGGAAGGAGGAAATAAAGCTATGCGCCTCGGCAAGCTTGCAGGCTTCTGTCATTTCTTCGTCGGTTGCGTTCTCGTTACCCCATTTCAGATTTTCCTTGATTGTGCCTGAAAAGAGCAAATTCTTTTGTAAGACTACCGACACCTCCTTGCGGAGCGAATCTATATCGTAGCGCTTTACGTCGACACCGCCGACCTTAACACAGCCAACGGTAGCATCGTAAAGGCGGGATATCAGGCTTACTAGGGTGGTTTTGCTTGAGCCGGTTCCTCCGATTATACCAACGACAGCACCCGACGGAATGTGGATATTTATATCGGAAAGCGCATATCTGTCCGCCATAGCGCTGTATTTGAAGCTTACGCCCTCAAAGTCGACCGAGCCGTCCTTTACCTCGTATATTGGGTTATCACAGTTTTTAAGTGCGGTTTCCTCGGTAAGCACCTCGTTTATACGCTTAAAGGATTCTGTTGACATCGTAATTATTACGTATATCATAGAGAGCATCATAAGCGACATAAGAATCTGCATACCGTAGGTAAGCATTGCAGAAATCTGTCCTACGTCGACGCCGCTCGTCCCCTCAATTGCCATTTTAGAGCCTACGAAAAGCACGAATACCATATTGAAATAAAGGCAAATCTGCATAAGCGGCGTATTTAGCGCTACTATTCGCTCTGCCTTGGTAAAATCACGCTTTATATCCTCTGCCGCCTCGTTGAACTTCTGCTTTTCGTATTCCTGCCTTGAAAAGCCCTTTACTACCCTGACGCCTCGGACGTTTTCCTCAATAGATTCATTTAAGCGGTCATACTTTTTAAAGACGCTGCGGAATGCCGGCATCGCCTTTTTAGCGATAACGAGCAGTCCGAATACGAGCACGGGAACTACTACTACAAAAGTGCCTGCAAGTCCGCCGCCCATAACGTACGCCATAACTATTGAGAATATGAACATAAGTGGGCTTCTTACCGCTGTTCTTATTATCATCATATACGACATTTGCGCATTATGGACGTCGGTGGTGAGTCTAGTAACCAGCGAGGTTGAGGAAAATTTATCTATATTTTCAAACGAATAGGTCTGAATTTTAGAAAACAAATCCACTCTCAAATTCTTCGCAAAGCCCGACGCCGCCTTTGCACTCGTAAAGCCTGCCACTCCTCCGCAAGCAAGCGAAAGCAGCGCCATTACAATAAGAAGCACGCCGGTAGACAGAACCTCGGAATAATCCGTGCCGCTCTTTATTTTATTTACTAAATTGGCAGTGATAAAGGGGATAAAGGTCTCTATCGCAGCTTCCCCCACCATAAGAATGAGGGTAACTATACTAAGAGCCTTGTATTCTCTTACGCTGCCAAGCAAGCGCTTAAGCATAAAAAAATCTCCATTTTCCTGAATTTCAGGATAATTATACCATTGCAAAATGGCAAAGTCAACTAAATATTTTAAACATTTCCCCTAATATTCTTTTCCATATAGGACGAAATAATCAAGGTTAGATTTATTTTAACAAAAAAATAAAAAATAGCCTTGACAAACCTACATTTTTCGAGTATAATATTACGGTACACAGGGGTATAGCTCAGTTGGTAGAGTACTGGTCTCCAAAACCATGGGTCGTGGGTTCGAGTCCTTCTGCCCCTGCCAAAAAAATCGGCAAGTTTCGACTTGTCGATTTTTTTATCCAAGCCGCAGGCTTGGTATGGCATCACGCCTTAGCGTGTATGTAATCGCCAAAGGCGCATGGCATCACCAAAGGTGCATTTTCTGCGGCTTGATTCCATACGATTGCTTTGCAATCAATTCCATACCGCAACAAGTTGCGGATTCCATACACGCCTTACGGCGTGATTTGCTACGTGGGTTTAAGTAAAAATATATATTTCAAGGAAGGCACAAGAAGCTTTACCGATTGCTTAATTAGAAATTTTAGAGAAAGGGGCTTATATGCGAGAGCTTAAAATATCTAAAAACGATGCAGGTCAGCGCCTCGATAAATTTATAACCAAAACGCTCGATTTGCCTATGAGCCTGCTCTATAAATCTATACGCTTAAAGAAAATCAAGGTCAACCGCAAGCGAGCCGAGGTCGGTATGATGCTTTGCGAGGGGGACACGGTTCAGTGCTTTTTGGCGGAGGAATTTTTCGAGCGCGGCAAGAAGAACGGCGAAGAAAATACAAGGCTCTCACAGCGTGAGCTTTCGTCTATAAGGTCAAAGCTTAATATAGTTTACGAAGACGAGAATATAGCTTTGATAAACAAGCCTGTCGGACTTTCGGTGCACGAAGACGAAACGAGCAAGAAAAACACGCTTATTTCATACCTTCAAAGCTATCTTTACGAAAAGGGTGAATATAATCCAGACAAAGAGCAATCCTTTGCCCCTGCGCTTTGCAACAGACTTGACCGAAACACGGGCGGCATAGTTATTGCCGCAAAGAATGCCGAAGCGCTCAGGGTAATGAATGAAAAAATCAAGCAAAGAGAGATTGATAAATTCTATCTTGCGGCGGTTCACGGCACGCCGTCACCCAAGGAGGCCACACTCAAGGGATATCTTCTTAAGGACGAAAAAAGCAATACGGTAAGAGTGTACGACAAAAATCCTCCAAAGGCCGCTAAGGAAATTATAACGAAATACAAGGTTATTGCGACGTCAGGGGGCATATCGCTTATCGAGGTAGAGCTGCTTACAGGCAGAACGCATCAGATAAGAGCGCATATGGCGCATATCGGGCATCCGCTTCTCGGCGACGGCAAATACGGCAAAAATAAAGCAGACCGAGAGCTTGGCTACAAGCATCAGGCTCTTTACTCGTACAAGCTGAGATTTTCGTTTAAAAATGATACCAAGAGTGCGCTTGACTATCTTGATGGCAAGGAATTCTCCGTCTCAAAGAAGGATATTTATTTTACAAAGGAATTCTTTTAAGACGCTTATAATATTTGCCTTGTCAGCAAGGCGCTTTTTGATACCGCATTCGGCTGCAAGGCTAAAAATAAAGCTTAATCATTCGTATAAATAAAAAGCACGCTACGCTTCGCATTGCGGAGAATAGTGTGCTTAATTTTATAATATCTAAAATTTTCTTTGTATCTTAGCGCTGATGCTACCCGTCTATAAATTTTGAATATCTTCCGTAAGCTAAAAGCGAAAATACAGCTCCAAGCATAGCTATAATTATCCAGGAGCAGGCGGAAGCGCTCCAGCCGATGCCGTCGGCGATAGCTCCTATGCCGTACATAGATATTGCAGCACCGACGTAGGTGCAGGAATTGGCAAATCCGCTTGCCGTCGCTGCTCTGCCGAATTTTGCAAATCTTGCGGGAAGACAGGATATGAAAAAGAAATTTATAGCGTGCATACATCCGCAAACCAAGGCGGCAAGAATCAAGCAAACCAGCTTAAATGCCGACTGCTCGAAATTTATAAGGATTGCTATCGGTATACAAAGAATAGCTGCGCAGACGAAAAGAATCATTGCGCCTCTGGCTTCATTATTAAAAAGCTTTCTTTTGTGAATCGGCAAAATCGACACCGTGCTGATTATCGAAATCACGGGAATTATTGCCGAAACGAGAATTGCCTCCTCGGCGGTAGTGCCAAAGGCTTATCCGTAAAGAGTGGGAAGCCATGATTCTATGCCGTCACGCAAAAAGCCCATCATTATAATCGAGAAGAAAATCGACACTATACCCGATTTTAAGAATAGCGGCATAAATCCGCCTCGCTCAGCAGGTCTCGTGTCAGTATTTACTTCATTTGCCTCATTCTTTCCGAGGGTAATAAAAAGCATTGAGATTATGAATATAACAAATACTGTCAGAGAAAGAATAGATGCTGCAAAGAATACTCCTTGCCAATCAAAGAATTTCACGCATAAAGGCACGAATAAGTAAAGTATTATTGTCGAAATGTGAGCAGAACTCGTCACTACAAGATTCGCAGTCAAAAATTTATCGCCCGAAAGATTATCGGCAAGTATTCTCACGATAGGCGGCCAGAGCATAGCGTGAGCGAAGCCGTTGAGCGCCCAGACGGGTATCATAAGAGCCATAGACGGCACGAGGGGCATAACCAAATTGCACAGTGCGGTGGTAAAAAGTCCCGACAGTAAAAGAACCGTCGGCTTTATTTTATCTCCAAGATAACCGCTTACCAGCTGACCTATGCCGTAGCAAATAAAAAGTCCCATTCCGATAAAGCCCGAAAGCTGCTTATCAAGCACTCCGTCCCGTAGCATTACTGCCATTACTGCTGCAAAATCTTTCCTTGCAAAATAGCTTACGAAATACACGAGTGCGCAAAGAGCAACTACGGCTATCGCATTGCTTTTAGTTTTAAGTTTCAAATCGTCACCTCTTTGGAGCTTGCGCTTTCCTTATTGCTTACCTGTGCTGCCGAAGCCGCCAACGCCTCGTACGGTGTCGGAAAGCTCGTCAGCCTCTTCAAAATCCGCCTTAAGAAACGGCACGATTGATATCTGAGCTATACGCTCAAAGCACTCTATTGTAACAGCGATATCTGTGTGATTATGCAAGGCTACCATTATTTCTCCGCGGTAGTCAGCGTCAACTACTCCTACCTTGTTGGCAGGCGCAAGTCCTCTTTTGCAGGCGAGACCGCTTCTTGCGAATATAAGTCCTGCATATCCCATTGGTATTTCCATAGAAATTCCGGTATGTACCATAACGGTCTTATGAGGCTCTACCGTTATAGGTGTGTCAGAAAGCGCATAAAGGTCTGCGCCTGCAGAAAATTCGGTGCCGTAGGTAGGCATTTTAGCTCTTTCGTCGAGCTTTTTGACTTTAATCTTAGTATTCATATCAGTTAACTCCTCTTGCAAATCTTAATGTCAGTTATTAGCGGTGGAATAGGCACGGTCGAGCTCACAGCCCTCCCATATTACTATTTCGCCCTGCTCACGGGTTTTGTTCATATCTATTATACGCTGGTTTGACGAGCCTCGAAAACGAAGTCCGAGGCTCTTTTTTTCTTCCTCGTATCTTCCGTCGATAAGGATATCGATTAGAGATAACAGCTCTTCGGTTTCGGGAATACACTTATAATGATTCCCTACGCCAGAGGTCAGCTCCTCGTAAAGATTTCCCGTAAAAAGCCATAGCGTCTTATTTGGAAAGCGTCTTTTGAATTCACGCAAAAACGGCAAAAGCTCGACCTGATTTTCAGGCTCCATCGGCTCGCCGCCAAGCACGGTAAGTCCGGATAAAAAGTGATTTTCAAAGGAACAATAGATTTTTTCCTTTACCTCCTCGGTAAACGGCTCGCCGTAATCAAACGCCCAGGTTTCGGGCTGAAAGCAATTCTTGCATTTATTTCTGCAGCCGCTGACGAAAAGCGTGGTTCTCACGCCCTCGCCGTTGGCTATATCGTTAAATTTAATGGCTCCGTAATGCATATTTACCTCTTAAGCTTCTCACGCAAAAATGCGCCGGTATAGGATTTTTCGCAAGTTGCGACCTCCTCGGGAGTACCCTTGGCAACTACCTCGCCTCCCCCGTCGCCGCCCTCGGGACCCAGGTCGATAATATAATCGGCAGTCTTAATAAAATCAAGATTGTGCTCTATCGTAATTACGGTATTACCGCCATCGACAAGGCGCTGAAGAATAGCTATAAGCTTTGATACGTCCTCGGTGTGAAGTCCCGTCGTAGGCTCGTCAAGTATATAAACCGTCTTTCCCGTAGAGCGCTTTGAAAGCTCGGTAGCAAGCTTGACTCTCTGAGCCTCACCACCCGAAAGAGTGGTCGAGGACTGACCGATTTTTATATACCCAAGTCCTACGTCGTAAAGAGTTCTCAGCTTCTTTTCAAGCTGCGGAAGCTCGGAGAAGAAATGAAGTCCCTCCTCTACCGACATTTCGAGGACGTCGTATATATTTTTATCCTTGTATTTGACGTCAAGGGTATCTCTGTTGTAGCGCTTGCCGTCACACACGTCGCATTTTACGTAGACGTCGGGCAGGAAATTCATTTCGATACATTTCACTCCGTCGCCCTCGCACGCCTCGCATCTGCCGCCTCTCACGTTAAACGAAAATCTGCCTGCATCGTAGCCCTTGGCTCTTGCGTCCTTGGTCTTGGAAAAAAGATTTCTTATATCGGTGAAAAGTCCCGTATAGGTAGCGGGATTTGAGCGTGGGGTTCTTCCTATCGGGCTTTGGTCGATAGCTATTACCTTATCAAGCGCTTCAAGACCGCTGATTCTCTTTACCTTACCCGGAAAAGTGACAGCCCTGTTAAGGTCACGGGCAAGGGTATTATAGAGTACCGAATTTATCAAGGAGGATTTGCCGCTGCCCGAAACGCCCGTAACGCATACGAAGCAGCCGAGCGGGATTTCAACGTCAACGCTTTTGAGGTTGTTTTCCTCCGCACCCTCGATTTTAAGGAAGCTTCCGTTACCCGGACGCCTTTTCTCGGGGACGGCGATTTTCTTTCTGCCGGAAAGATAGTCACCCGTAACCGAGCCTTCGCACGCCGCAACCTCCTTTGGCGTTCCTACGGCGACAACCTCGCCGCCGTGTATTCCTGCGCCTGGGCCTATATCTACTATAAAATCCGCCTCGCGCATAGTATCCTCGTCGTGCTCGACTACTAATACGCTGTTGCCGAGGTCTCTTAAGCTTTTAAGAGTATCTATGAGCTTACCGTTGTCTCGCTGGTGAAGTCCTATGCTTGGCTCGTCGAGTATATAAAGAACTCCCGTAAGCGCCGAGCCGATTTGCGTTGCAAGCCTTATTCTCTGAGCCTCGCCGCCCGAAAGCGTACCTGCCTGACGGGCTAGATTAAGGTAGCTGAGACCTACACGCACGAGGAAATTAAGCCTCGCCTTTATTTCCTTTATAACCTCCTTGGCTATTTTAGCCTCGGTGTCGGTAAAGGAAAGATTTGAAACGAACTCAAGCGCACGCTCTATCGAAAGCTTACAGAATTCGTCGATATTGAGACCTCCGACGGTAACAGAAAGGACGAAATCCGAAAGTCTTCTGCCCTTGCATCTGGGGCAGGCTACCTCCTCTACGAATTCCTGATAGTAATCTCCGCCAGCCATTCGCATACGCTTCTCAATTATATTGACTATTCCGTCAAAGGCGGCAAGCTGACGCTTACCCTCCTTACCGAAATATCGCATAACGTCGTATTTTTTGCGGGTTTTGTCGCCATACATCAGCACGTTTAGCGCTTCCTCCGAAAACTCCGAAATCGGAGTATCAAGCGTAAAGCCGTAATCCTTACCCACGGCGGCAACGAGAGGTCCTGTCCACGAATCCTCCGTCATAGTCTTAAAGCCGTTGGCGTTGATTGCGCCCTCTCGCAGTGAAAGATGCTTGTGCGGTATAAGCTTTCTTACCGATATTCTCTGCATATTACCAATGCCGAGACACTCGGGACACGCTCCTATCGGATTGTTGAAGGAGAACATTCTCGGCTCTAATTCGGGAAAGCTTATGCCGTGCTCCTCGCAGGCGTATTTCTGCGAGAACTCAAGCTCCTCGCCCTCGCCCTCTCTCGGTACGGTAACTACCGTAACTCTGCCGTCGGACGCTTTTATAGCGCTTTCGACAGAATCCGAAAGTCTTGAGCGTATATCGCTTCTGACAACCAAGCGGTCGAGAACAATATCTATATCGTGCTTTTTATTTTTATCAAGCTTTATTTCCTCGGTGAGGTCGTAAAGATTTCCATCTACTCTAACTCTTGCATAGCCCGATTTTCTCGCATCGGCAAACACCTTTTCGTGCATACCCTTTTGCGCCTTGACTACGGGAGATAATACCATAATTCTCTCGCCCTCGGGAAGCGCTAGGATCTTATCGACTATCTGGTCCTGCGTCTGCTGAGTAATTTCCTTGCCGCACACCGGACAATGCGGCTTTCCTACTCTTGCATAAAGAAGTCTCAGGTAATCATAAATCTCGGTGACCGTACCTACCGTTGACCTTGGGTTCTTGGAGGTTGTCTTCTGGTCTATTGATATTGACGGGGAAAGTCCCTCAATCAAATCAACCTCGGGCTTATCCATTTGTCCTAGGAACATTCTTGCGTATGACGAAAGGCTTTCGACGAAGCGTCTGTGTCCCTCGGCATAGAGCGTATCAAACGCAAGCGAGGATTTTCCGCTGCCCGAAAGTCCTGTAAGAACTACGAGCTTATCTCTTGGAATTATCAGGTCAATATTCTTTAAATTATTAACTTTAGCGCCTTTTATGACGATATTTCTTGACATTTTCCGTTGTTTTCCGTTTCTATTTCAAAATTCTTAATTCTTTGATTCTGTCTCTCAGGAATATAGCCTTTTCAAATTCAAGCGTCCTTGACGCCTCCTTCATTTCAGCCGTAAGCTGCTCTATCAGGCGCTCTAGCTCTGCCTTGGACATTTTCTTCTTTCCGTCCTTTTCCTTAGCGCTTATTCCTATTTCTATGATATCCATTACTCGCTTTTTGACAGTTTGCGGAGTGATACCGTGCTCCTCGTTGTAGCGCATTTGTATTTCTCTACGGCGGTTGGTCTCGTCTATTGCGCCACGCATAGAGCGGGTTACTGTATCTGCATACATTATTACGTGACCGTTGATATTTCTCGCCGCACGGCCTACCGTCTGTATAAGCGAGGTTTCACTTCTCAAAAAGCCTTCTTTGTCGGCGTCGAGGATTGCAACGAGCGACACCTCGGGAATATCAAGTCCTTCTCTCAGCAGGTTGATTCCGACAAGCACGTCGAATTCGCCAAGACGCAAATCCCTTATTATCTGCATTCGCTCTATGGTCTCAATCTCGTGATGGATATATTTAACCTTGATTGAATGAACCGAGAGATATTCGGTAAGATGCTCTGCCATTTTGGTCGTAAGCGTAGTAACGAGCACCTTTTCGCCTCGCTCGACGGTCTTTCTGATTTCACCTATAAGGTCATCAATCTGTCCTTCTATCGGTCGCACCTCAACCATAGGGTCGATAAGTCCCGTCGGTCTTATAAGCTGCTCAACCATCGAAGAGCTTTCCTGCTTCTCGTATTCGCCAGGCGTTGCGCTTACGTAGATTATCTGATTAAGCTTTGATTCAAATTCTTCAAAATAAAGCGGTCTGTTGTCAAACGCAGACGGCAGACGGTATCCAAAATCCACAAGATTCTTCTTCCTTGCAAAATCTCCGCCGCTCATACCCCTTACCTGAGGCAGGGTAACGTGCGATTCGTCTATAAACATTATGAAATCCTTAGGAAGATAATCGAGGAGCGTATACGGCGTAGAGCCTGCAGGTCTTCCTGCCAGAACTCTTGAATAATTCTCTACTCCCGAGCAAAAGCCGACCTCCCTCAGCATTTCTATATCGTATCTCGTTCGCTCCTCTATGCGCTGAGCCTCGATAAGCTTTCCCTGCGAGCGGAAAAACTCCGCGCGCTCCTGCATTTCGGCTTCTATTTCGGCTAACGCCTGCTCACGGCGCTCGTCGGATACGGCGTAGTGTGTGGCGGGAAAGATTGGGGCGTAGGACAGATGCTCCATTATATCGCCCGTAACGATATTTATCTTTGAAACTCTGTCAATTTCGTCGCCGAAAAATTCAACTCTGATAGCGTAGTCCTTAGCTGATGCGGGGAAAATTTCCACGACGTCGCCACGGACTCTGAATTTATTTCTCGCAAATGCAATGTCGTTGCGCTCGTAATTTATCGACACGAGCCCTGCCAAAAGCTCGTCGCGCGACATCTGCATACCCGGTCTTACCGAAACGAGAAGGTTGCTGTATTCAGCAGGATCACCGAGCGAATATATGCAGGAAACCGACGCAACTATTATAACGTCACGCCTCTCAAAAAGCGCAGAGGTGGCGCTATGACGAAGCATATCTATTTCGTCGTTGACCATAGCGTCCTTTTCTATATAGACGTCCTTGCCCGGAATATAAGCCTCAGGCTGATAGTAATCGTAATAAGAAACGAAATATTCAACCGCATTTTCGGGAAAAAAGGAGCGGAACTCGGTACAAAGCTGAGCCGCAAGCGTCTTATTGTGCGCCAAAACCAAAGCAGGTCTTTTCGCTCTTGCTATTACGTTTGCCATAGTAAAGGTCTTGCCCGAGCCTGTAACACCAACGAGTGTCTGCGCACGCTCACCCGCTAAAATACCGTTTACAAGCCTGTCTATTGCCTGCGGCTGGTCGCCGGTTGGCACGTAATCGCTTTTAAGCTTGAAATCCGCATCCTGCATAGCTTTGCTCCTTTCCTCTTTATGCATAGTATATCACCATATATTATACAATATTATTTAACGCTTGTAAAGAAGGAAAAAGTAAAAATCGACACTCTTTTTTGATTTTTAAAAGTCCACGAAAAAAGGATACCGGACAGCTTGCCGCCGTAAGACAACAAGTCGTTTGATATCCTTTTCGCTTTTTATTCAAGCTGCGTATTATCAGCGCCTGCCACGGCTTCCGCCGCCACCCGACCTGCCGGAGGGTGACGAATTAGAGCGGATTTTAACTCTCGTAACGAATTTTCCAAGAAAGGTATCGTGAGATACGTTGAGGCGCAGATTAGTGTATCTTTCGAGAGGATAGGACGCCGATTTAAGCTTTCGTTTATAGCCTGCTATTATTATTGCGGCAAAAATCAGAGCCACAACCAAGCCGACTATAAGAGCAGGAACGAAGGCTTCAATAAAGCTTTTCCTGAGAGCACCCGTAAGCGCAACGGCGCTTAAGGAAAGCGCTCTTTTGACACCCGTCACAACGTTTCCTCCCTTTATATTCGTATATACGGTATCGTCGTCAAGGATGCGCCCGCTCTCAGCTTCGCTGATTTCCTCGTTCGCACTGCCGTAGGTGATAAGCTCGTAGTAAAGAACACCGTCCTCACGCTCGACGAATATAATAGTAACGCTGTCGGTATAGGAAAGGTCAAGCTCACTTAGGATTCGACGATCATAAAATCCGTCGGTGTCATCGGATATAAACACTCTGTGCAGATGCCCCGAGGATTTCTCCGCTTCCCGTGCCGCAAGCTCAAGCTCCTCTATGTCAGAAGCGGAAAGTATGCCTGCCAAATCAACTACACGCACGCTTGACTCTCCGAGCGCAAATGAAGCTATTGCAAGAGCAGCTGAAAGCAGAGCAATCAGGCATAAAACAGATGAAATTCTAACAATTGTTTTCATTTTCGCCCTCCTTAAAAGAAAAACCAGGATAGGAGAGTGATAATCGCTGTAACGGCAAGCATAATAGCTCCCGAGGTCAAAAGAAGCTTCAGGGGGCTTACGGGAAGCTCACCGTAGAGCTTTCCTGTGTTGCCGTTCATAGCGTAGGTGTAGTTCTTCTTACCACGCTTGTAATTGAGAACCCATATAGGCATCAGGGTATATTCCCAATGACTCTTATGAACTCTCATATTAAGACTTTCACCGCTTACCGAATTGTATCCTCTTACGGTATCAAGCAGCATAGTGCGAGCGTAAGAATCCATACGTGCTCTCGCTTCGGAAGAAAGAGCTTCACGCTCTATATTACGCTTCTTTGCCGCAAAGCCCTGGAGGTAAGGAATAGAAAAGTCGATATGCGAATCCGACGGATAAGGAAGTATGCCTTCAAGCATCTTTTTATCCTCCTCGGAAATAGCCGACATAACTATATCCTCAAAATGAATATCGCCCGAGCGAAGAATGGCAAACCGTGAGGTCTCGGTATAGGCGTAGCTGCCCATTCTCCAGGTGCGGATCCGCTTTGCGCTGGCATCAAGGTCTGCCTCGGCATCTGCATCTACCACCCAGAAGGGATAGTATATACCGGTGATTTTGTCGGCGTTTATATCCGAAAAATAATCGCTCGGCGCAAATTTCTTCTTTCTTGCATACCTTAAGAAAATATCCTTAGCCTCTGCCTTATCGAACTTAAAAGGAATTATTTTATTGGGACGAAGGCCGCCCGAAACCTTATCGGAAAGCACCACTGGATTGTGGCAATAATAGCACTCGGAGGCTACCGTGCTTTCGTCGGTAATGATTTCAGCTCCGCACGACGAGCAAAAATATTCTTTAACTCCTGAATCAAATTCACGGTCTGCCTTAACACGCTCCTCTTCCCTTTTCCTATTGTCGTCGGAAAGCAGCTCCTCCTCGGTAAAATCGCTAAGACAGAATTCACATACGAATTTTTGCTTACCTGCGTCAAAGGTAAGCCCAGCCTCGCAGTTGGGGCACTTATATGTAACGACGCTTTCCATTATCAGCCCTTCTTATTTCCGCAATTCGAGCAGAATTTTGCTGCAGCGGAATTCTTCTCGCCGCACTCGGTGCAGAACCAATCACCCTCGGGACGGCGGCTTCCGCACTCCGAGCAGAATTTGCCCGTACATACTGCACCGCAGCTGCATTTCCAGCTGTCAGCACTCTTTTCCTCAGGGCGTCTGCCGCCGCATTCCGAGCAGAACTTACCCTCGGCAGTAGCTCCGCAGGAGCATTTCCAGGAATTGGCAAAAGCCTTTTCCTCCGCTGCCCTTTCCATCTGCCGTCTATTAGTCTCGGACGCAGTGCTCATAAAGCCGCCTGCGCCGTTCATTCCTATGCCCATACCCATAAATGCAGTCGCAGCACCGCCTGAATTTGAGCCTGCGTTTTCAAGTCCTCTTGCGATTGCGCCCTGAACGTAACCCTCTCTTACCGATGGGTCGCCAAGCATAGCGCCCTGATTGCGCATATTGATAAGCTTCTTGGATTCCTCGTCGTAGGAAACGCTGGCTATACCGACAGAAAGCACCTCAAAGCCGCGAAGCTCCTTCCAATCTGAGTCAAGCTCCTCAGCCATATAGCGTGAAAGCTCTCTTGACTTGCTTGCTACGTGCGATATACGGATTCCGTCCTGCGACATTTTGTTGATAGACGCAGTAAGACCTTCAAGGAATTCCGATAAATACTGCTCGTTGATTTCATTTATATCAACCCTCTCTGCATTCTTGGGAATTACCTCGGTGTAAAACTTAACAGGGTCGGTAATCTTAATAGAATAAGTACCGTGCGCTCTTAAGAAAAGCTCACTGTTGTAAAAATTATCGAAGTAGTTGACGGGCGTACGAGTGCCGAACTTAATGCCCTTTATCTCCTGAAGATTAATAAAGTACGCTTTCTGCGAATAGGAAGGAACGCCGCCGAACTTAATGCGCTTGAAGGCGTCGAGTATAGACTTGCCGAACTGTCCCGCAAAAAGCGAGGGAGCGGCGGAATTGTCTACCTTATAATAGCCCTCCTCGGCGGTGAAGTCTATAATCTTACCGCCCTCGACGAGCATCATAAACTGTCCCGGGTAGACGTGAATTACCGAGCCGTTTGAAATTACGTCGTCAGTACCCTTCTTATTATTATTATTTCTCTTATCGTTCTTTCTTACCTTGACACCCTTAGAAAAAACCGTGGTGTCGCTCATATTGTCGGCCTCGAGTACCTCGAGCCAAGAATCCGCAAGATTTCCTCCTATTGCCTGAAAAGTAGCCTTGATTATACCCATTTTTATTCTCCTTCGTTAAATGTTATATATCAGAAAATTAATTTATATATTAAGTAGCCGATAGCGGCAACGATAACTACGCCGATAGTCCAGGTTGTGGCGGTGTCAAATATTTTAGCGTACCTTTCCTTTTTAAGGCGCTTCTCTCTTTCTTCCTCGCTCTCCTCGGCTTCCTCCTCGATTAGGAGGTCGGCTTCTTCAAGCTCCGAATCATCCGGGGATTCCTCGTCCAAGGAAAAATCGTAGCTGCCGTCACGGATTGCTTCGGCTCTGGCGGTTGCTCTTTCTATAATTACGCCCGCCTCGTCTATAACCAGCTCGTCTTCAACGCCCGAGGACTCCATTTTGCCTCCTATCTTAGAAACGGCGTCCTTGATTTCTGAATATTCCTTTGCCTTAAGAGCAGAAGTAAAATCAGCGTCGCAAGAGTCGCACAGATATCTTGGATTTCCAAAGCTGCTTACGGTAAGCACGGCGGGATTTTCAGTTTCAATGCGTGCTTTACAAATACAGCAGATACGCTCGCTCATTTTTTGTCCTCCTTTATTTCTCCTCTTATCGCCGCTCTGAAATAAGCGATATACTCACGGCGAAGCTCTGCCTGCTCGGCAAGCTCTGCTTCGGTAAGATCACGCCTTTTCTTCTCGGCGGCAAGAAAATTTATTCTGTCAATCTTTTCCTTTTCCATTTTTTATCTCCGTTTAAATTTAAGCCTTTCGGCAATTATGTATGCTAAAAAAATCTTTACTATATCGGGCAGGATAAACGGTACTACCGTAACCAACAGCGCCGACAAATAGGCTCCAAATCCCTGCGATAAGTAAACTAAAGTGTACCAAAGAGAACCACATAGGTAAAGAAGCACCAGCGATATAGCAGTATAGACTACCCTACGCTTTCCGCTAGCTCCAAACGCAAATTCAAGAAGCGCATAGAAAAGCGAGTAGACAATAAAGCCAAACAGAAAGCCGCCGCTTGCAGATGCAAAATGCCCAATGCCTCCGACAAATCCTGAAAACACCGGCAGTCCTACTGCACCAAGCGCCAGATAAAGCGTCACCGCAAGTGAGGTAAAGATACCACCGTAGGTATAAAGCGAAAGCGTGAGCGCAAAAAGCTGAAGCGTAATAGGTGGGTAGATTGGAATTGAAATATAGGAGCATACGGCGATAAACGCCGCAAAAAGAGCCGCACGGACGGCATCTTTCAAATTTAGCTTATACTTACGCATAAAGTATGCCGCCTTTGCCTTTTTAATCATTACAATTATAGTTTACTTCAGGCATATTGTCAAGAAAAAAGCCCTATTTTTTCCCAGGCTGCCGTGCTTATGCTCAAAATTAGCAAAAATTTGTGTTTTCGGTTGACTTTGTCTCATTTGTGGTATATAATATTTAAGTTAATTAACCGATTTAAGGAGAATGCTATGTTCGAGAAGATATCGCTGGCAGGTGACCTCGGCAGCGGAAAAAGCACCGTTTCCGACCTCTTAATAAAGCTTCTTGACGCTGAATACTATTCAACGGGTGCGATAGTCAGGTCTATCGCAGAAAAGCACGGAATGAGCGTCGTAGAGCTTAACAGATATATGGAATCTCACCCCGAAATAGACCACGAAATCGACGACGGACTTAAGGCGCTTTCAAACGAAAGCCGCCGGCTTATTATAGATTCAAGAATGGCGTGGCATTTCACGGAGGGCACTTTTAAGGTGTATCTTTCTACCGATATTGAAACGAGCGCAATAAGAATTATGAACGCAAAGCGGCGTGGGGAGCATTCGGCTACGCTTGAAGAAACGATAGCCGACACGAAGGCGAGGCGTGAAAGCGAGAAAAAGAGATACCGTGAGCAATACGGCGTTGACATAAAGGACCTCAGCAACTACTCGTTGATTGTCGACACTACATACGCTACTCCTACGGAAATCGCTGACTGCATCAAGACGGCATTCGAGCGTTGGCTTGCGGACAAGTCCTACTCCTGCGTATATCTTTCACCGTTCAGGCTTAATTTCCCCGACGGAGAGCCGAATCAGGAGCTTATGCTAAGATATTCGGATATGCTTGATACGGGAATGGAAATTCCTATGCCTGAGGTGTTTGAAAAGGACGGAGAGTTTTACTTAAAGAGCGGTCACGAGGCGGCTCTTGCCTATACACTTTCCGACGCAAGCTTTATTCCCGCAAGGCTTGTCCTCGGTGAGATAACCCGAGAATTCGTAAAAATGAGAAATTCATTCTGAGAAGAAAAAGGAAATAGAAATGCTGAAACTGAAGAAAAAGACAGCCGATATACTTGCCGAAGCGATAAAGAGCGCTTTTGGTGAGGGACTAATCGGCGCTGAAGAAATTTTTTCGATGCTTGAATATCCGCCCGATAAGGATATGGGCGATATTGCGCTTCCCTGCTTCAAACTTTCACGTGCGCTGAGGAAAGCGCCCCCTATGATTGCAGAGGCTCTTTGCGCCGCTATCAACGATAGCACCTTTGAGGCAGTAACGCCCCTTGGCGGTTACCTTAATTTAAAAGTCAACAAGACCGCCTTCGCAAGACGTGTTGCTTCCGACATAAAGGCACTTGGGGAGAGCTACGGCTCACCTAACGTCGGCGGCGGCAAGACCGTCGTGCTTGACTATTCCTCGCCAAACGTTGCAAAGCCCTTCCATATAGGACACCTCGGCACTACCGTAATCGGTCACTCGCTCAAGCTTATTCACGAATTTGCAGGCTACAAGTGCGTCGGTATAAATTATCTTGGCGACTGGGGCTCTCAGTTTGGCAAGGTTATAGTAGCGTACAAGCACTGGGGCAGCAAGGAGCTTGTTGAAAAGGGCGGCGTTGACGAGCTGGTATCGCTTTACGTAAAAATCAACAATGCGATAAAAGCCGAGGAGGAAGAAAGCTTAAAGGGCTTGACGGAGGGAGCGAAGCCCCACTCGGCGCTCGGTGACGAGGCACGCTCGGAATTTGCAAAGCTTGAGGCAGGCGATGAAGAAAATCTTGCTCTTTGGCGCTGGTTCGTTTCGGTAACCCTTGCCGAATATGAAAAGACCTACAAGCTTCTCGGTATCACCTTTGACAGCTACAAGGGCGAGAGCTTCTACACCGACAAGATGCCCGAGCAGGTAGAAAAGCTCCGCAATATGGGACTTCTCACAATTGACGACGGCGCTTCTATCGTAAATCTTGACAAGTGGAATATGCCCGTGTGCCTTATTCTTAAGAGTGACGGCACTACGCTTTATCCTACAAGAGATATTGCCGCTGCCGTATACAGAAAGAACGAATACGATTTTGACAAGGCTATATACGTCACGAGCGCAGGACAGTCGCTTCATTTTGCACAATGGTTCAAGGTAGTTGAGCTTATGGGCTACGATTGGTACGACAAGCTCGTTCACGTTCCCTACGGAACGGTAAGCATCAACGGCTCGAAGCTTGCAACAAGAACCGGCAACGTAATTCTTCTTCGTGACCTTTTTGACGAAGCAATTAAGAGAGTATACGAAATCACGAAGGAAAAGCACCCCGACGAGGAGGAATGCAGAAAAATCTCGGAAAAGGTTGGCGTAGGTGCGGTAATTTTCTACTACCTTTCCAACAACCGAATCAGAGATATCAACTTCGTAATGGAGGATGCGCTGTCCTTCGACGGCAACACCGGTCCTTACGCACAGTACACATACGCAAGAGCCTGCTCGGTGCTTGAAAAGGCAGCGTCAGAGGGTGAGATTAACGACGCTCCTCTCGGCGAGTTTGAATTCGAGCTTGCGAAGGTGCTTTCGGTATTCCCCGAAAGAGTAAAGAGTGCACTCGACGAATACGAGCCCAGCGTAATCACGAGATATATTCTTGACCTGTGCGCCATATTCAACAGATTCTATCACGACTGCAAGATTCTTACCGCAGAGGACGAAAAGCAGAGAAGCGCAAGGCTTGCGCTTTGCGCCTCAACGAAGCAGGTTTTAAAGACGGCGCTTCGCCTTATCTGCCTCGATTCACCCGAAAAAATTTAACGAAAAGAGAGATTTTTTATGTCAGGACATTCAAAATGGAACAATATAAAGCATAAGAAGGAAAAATCCGATGCGGCTAAGGCTAAGATTTTTACCAAGATCGGCAAGGAGATGGCAGTAGCTATCAAGGCGGGCGGTCCCGACCCTAACAACAACTCAAAGCTCCGTGACCTTATCGCAAAGGCTAAGGCTAACAACGTGCCTAACGACAACATTCAGCGCACCATAAAGAAATTTACCGACAACAGCGATATCAACTTTGAGGAAATCACCTACGAGGGCTACGGTCCGTCGGGAGTTGCTATTATCGTAGAGACCTCAACCGACAACCGCAACCGCACCGCAGGCAACGTAAGAGCCGCATTCAACAAGTACGGCGGAAATATGGGACAGAACGGCTGCGTATCCTATCTCTTTGAGGAAAAGGGCGTCATTACCATTATGGACGAGGACGAGGAGATTGAGGAGGACAAGATGATGGAGGATGCGCTTGAAAGCGGCGCCGAGGACCTCAAGTGCGCTGACGGCGAATACTCTATTTACACAGCCCCCGACGACCTTGACACCGTGCGTGACGCTATAATCGCACTCGGCTACAAAATCGACACTGCCGACCTTGCAAAGGTCCCCTCTACCTACGTTGAGCTTACAAGCGACGAGGACGTAGAAAATATGGAAAAGATGCTCGACAAGCTTAACGAGGATGACGACGTAAACGCAGTTTATACCAACTGGGACAACTAAAGATAAATGCGGAAGCTTTTTACCGATAAGGTGTTAAGCTTCCGCATTTACAAACATACTGTTTATTAGTTTTCAGTGTAAACAGAGATGCCACCCGGAGTTATGTTAGAGCCAAAACCCAACACAATTACTTGATTTTTAATCACTTTACTTAAAGGAGAAATTTTATGAATAATCCATTGAACAAAGCAAAAGATGCAGTTGCAAATTTATTAAGAAGAGCTTACATAAATTTGAAGTCTGCAAAAATTTCACAAAAGATTACAGGGCTTGTAATTTCAATTGGAATGGCTTTAACTCTTGCAGGTTGTGATGAAGCCACACTCCCAAACCCTGACATAAATCCTGGCGGAGAACCTCCAACACACGATGAAGCTCCTGCAAACCCAATGTATGAAGAATATTCAGAACTTCTTCAAAACATCATGGCAAACAAAAGATATGATGAACTCGTTGATCAAATTTTCATCAACAATAAAGCAATCCTACAATCTGGCGAAGTTGAGCCTCACCCTTATGCTTTCCTTGAAGATGAAGGTTATGATGTTGAAGCAATTAAAAAAGGTAACGATTTAGCATACACAATGAGCTATGTTCTTGATGAAGAACCAAACAATCTTTATATGTATACGCGCGTGTTAAACAATGATCATTATGTTAACTATCTTTTAAAATATGAATTAACCGATGAAGAAATGGACGATTATAATTTATTACACCGCCCAGACGGTTCAGCACATTTTTATTTACAATCAATTTTCATGAACAATGAAATTTCGAAAACAAGAAACCCAGAAATTGTTGGCAAAACAAAAATCACGGTTGATGCTTTTGATAAATTAACAACAAATATTCAGTATGCATCATCAACTATTGATCGAAACTCATGTAACTTTATTTTGTTAAGCACGAATGAAGAAACTGACACATTTGAAACTATTATTATTCCAAGATTATATCAAGACAACTACATGACCATGTTAAGCAAAATTAGCAAAGCATCTTTCCAGTCGGCTTATGACTTAGCAATGAAAGATGATATATTTACAAAACCAACAGACAAACAATCTTTCATTGGATTATCAGCAACACAAAAAGAAGCCACCTTCTATTTCTCGCAAGAAGCTAATCTAGCTTTCGTGAGAGCACTATCTTTTGAAACAAAGGCTTCGAACTAACAAAAAAGCACCACAGTTGGTGCTTTTTTTCAAATAAAAGAGGCTGTCTCATTAAGACAGCCCCTTTTTGTTGTATCGTTATAAGCTGTATTTTTTATGGCAAGACATCAACGCTGTTTTTCGCATTTCCCTCTATATATATAACCTATTATTGGCATTAAGCCTGTTATTCTTCCGGATAAAGCAAATTTAAATTTCGTTCCAGCACTGCCCTACCACGCCAGGAAAAAGCACGATTTCCAAACTCATCGTCGCTCATAGCATCAAGCGTCTCCTTGGTGAGAAATTCGATTCTGTCATTGTAAAAATGCGGTATCGGCGTGAGCCTTGGTGATTTATTGTGCGGGCAAGAAAGCGAACAGATATCGCAGCCCCACACCGTGCTGTGTTGCTTCATAAGAGCAATTTCGCCGTCATCAAGCTCGCCCTTCTTCTGCGTGATTGCAGAAAGGCATTTATCCCCCTTGCCGCAGAGAATTCCCGTGGGGCAGGCAGTCCTGCACGCTCCGCAGCCCTCGCATCTTTTTATTTCAAGGGGTGCGTCGCAGTCAAGCTCGTCAGGCGGTACGTCGGTAATAACATCGCCTATAAATACGAACGAGCCATATTCCTCATTTATAAGAAGTCCGTTGTCTCCAAGGATACCAAGACCTCCTATAAGAGCCGCAGAGCGCTCGTCTATCGGGGAATGGTCTCCAAAGCCGAGAGCCTTATATTTTCCGTCTGCTTCTATAATTGACGTGAGCGCCTCTGATATCTCTCTTATAACCGAATGATAATCAACCGATGCTGCGTACACTGATAAATTCTTCGTGAAGCCCGCAAAGTAAGGAATAAGATATACTATCGCACTTTTCGGCTCAAAGCCCTCCTTCCTTACGAGGCGGGGCTTTACCTCCTTAAGATGGCGGTAATCAAGCATACAAAAGCTTGTAATGCCCTTATCAAGGAGCGCACTTGCTATATTTTCCCGCAAAGTCGTATAAATCACCTCTTTCGTAGGATATGCGTCACAATTGCAGTTATTAAGACTATTATACCTCAGCTGACGGCAAAATGCAATATAATTCTTGACTTTAGCTTCCCGTTAGTGTATAATAATTTTAATAATTATTTAGGGGGCGGCTATGAATATTAAGCGATATTCGGTAGACCGAATAAACGACGGCATAATAACGCTTGTCGGCGACGACGGTACTATTCTGAAAATCAAATCTGCGGAATACGAGCTTCTTGTAAACGATATCGTTGATATTGAATTTTCGGGTGAAAGCATCCTATCGGTACGAAAAAACGAAGCTGAAAAGCAAAAGCGTCTTCGTGCAAACAGCGCTTTGTTCAATTCCCTTTTTAAAAAGAAGGGATAGCTTTACTCCGTTCTTCGCTTTATCATTAGCGTTTTATTAGCCCGAGGCGAGATTTGCCTCAATAAGAAAGGAAAGGTCACAGATATGAATCTTCAGGAAGGACTTTTGGGATATCTTTTTTACAACGTGTTCGATAAGAATGCGGGTGATATGAGATTTTTATTTTTGCAGGTAGGCGCAGCGCTATTCACTATGGTAATTGCCTATCTTCTCGGTAGCATCAATTCAGCAATTCTGACGTCAAAGGTGCTTTTCGGTGACGACGTCAGGCGTCACGGAAGCGGCAACGCAGGTCTTACGAATATGCTGAGAACCTACGGAAAGCGTGCTGCGGTATTTACGCTGCTCGGCGATTTACTTAAAACTGCGCTTGCTATATTCATTGCAGGCGTTATCGGCGGCTTCGGCTACGTAGGCGGAATTGCGGTCGGCTTTACTCAGGTAATTCCTATGGTATACCTTGCGGCGCTTTTTTCGGTGCTGGGACATATCTTCCCTATCTACTACAAATTCAGGGGCGGCAAGGGCGTGCTTTGCACTGCCGTAGCGGCGCTTATACTTAATCCTATTGAATTTGCTATACTTATTGCTATATGGATTCTTATGGTGGTGCTTACAAAGTACGTGTCGCTGGCTTCTGTAACGGTAGCAATCCTTTACCCGATAGTGGTGCACGGACACTTTTCGATTGCCTTTGGCGGTCAGGAGCACGGAATTCTGGCGCTCGTAACCATACTTCTCGCTATTATAATCGTATACTGCCACAGAGAAAATCTGAAGCGTATCAGTGAAGGCACTGAAAGAAAAATCTCAATAGGAAAGCCTCCTAAAGGGGACGGCGACGACAAGTAAGCTTATATGAACGATTTTGTAAATCTTATTCTTGATGCTTTCAAAAAGGGCGCACTGAATAAGCTTATCTTATCTCGCCCGACCGATAAGACATACCCTAAAAAGATTTCAGCAAGGCTTTGCGCACACAGAGGGCAAAAAATTCTCGCCGCCGAATACTCTCTTGAGGGAAATACCGTTTCGCAAAAAAACGTAAGAGAGGACGGGCTTTCCGCATTTATCGGCGAGGAGCTGCCGAGATATTTGCAGGCAAATCTTCTGACACATCTTGGCGATGCAGAGCTGAAGGTCGACAAAAGCGGCAAAGCTGTAATCCTTGGCGGCGATAAGCTAAAAAGAAAGCTTTTGTCGGGCACGCCCGAATTCGGCATAAGGTTCGATTCGCTCGACAGAGCGAAAAAGCGAATACTCACGGGCAACGAGGATTTTCTTATAAAGCTCGGAATAAGCGATAAAGGCGGCCGTGTGCACGACAAGAGACAGGGCAAATTCCGTCAAATAAATAAATTTCTCGAGTATATCGAGGAGATTTATAACGAGCTTCCAAGGACAGGAAAAATCACCGTCTACGACCTTTGCTGCGGAAAAAGCTATTTAAGCTTTGCGGTGTACTACTATCTCACCAAGCTCAAGGCCCGTGAGGTATATATGCTTGGAATAGATCTTAAGCGTGACGTTATGGATTACTGTAACGGCGTAGCAAGCGAGCTTGGCTTTAGCAATATGCACTTTATCACCGACAACATCGAAAACACACCGTCGGATACAGCTCCCGATATGGTGATATCGCTTCACGCCTGCGATACCGCAACCGACGTCGTGCTTACGCATGCGGTGAGGCTTCGTGCAAGGGTAATACTTTCTACCCCCTGCTGTCACAAAAAATTATCGGACGTTATAGCTTGCAAGGCGCTTGAATTTACCACGAAATATCCAAAGCTAAAGGGTAAGCTTTGCGAGGCTATTACCGATGCTTTGAGGCTTGAATACCTTAAATCCCACGGCTACTCGGTCAGCGCAACCGAGCTTACAGACCCCGATGATACTCCAAAAAACACGCTTCTCCGTGCTATTAAGACGGGAGAATTTTCAGGAGAAAAATACGGAGAATATCTCAATTATCTTAAGTTCATAACTGCGGGAAATTTTGATAAATTTCCGCTAAAATGACAATTACGGTATACAAAAATGCAGATAAATTACACTTCTAGCTCTACTAAAGATACAGAGAATATTGGTAAAAAGCTCGCCGAAATTCTCGTTAATTACAATATATCACGCAGCTTCATTGCGCTTTTCGGCGAGATGGGTGTCGGAAAGACCGCCTTTACGAGAGGCTTCTGCTCCGCTTTTGGAATCGACTCGGTAAAAAGCCCCACCTATACCGTGCTTAACGAATACAAGGGAAGCGCACTCGTGCATCACTTTGACTTTTACCGCATTACGGACGAGGACGATTTATATTCGATAGGCTACGACGACATTCTGGATAGCGACGGCTATTGCATCGGAGAGTGGTCGGAGAATATTCAAGGAATGCTTCCAGACGCTTACGTATCGGTGAAGATATCAAAGACGGACTTTTCGTCCGACGCAGAGGGAAAAAGAACTATCGAAATCACGATTCCCGAGCTTTAAGTCTCCGCACTCTCTCAAAATTCATTTATATAGGAACGAAAAATGATTACACTTGCTTTTGACAGCACCGCCAAGGTGGCAACGGTCGCAGTAGCCTCCGACGAAAAAATTATAGCTTCATATACCGTCGATAACGGATTCACGCAGAGCGAGCTTCTTTTGCCTATGGCGGAGGATATGCTTCGCTCGCTTGCTCTCGATCTATCAAAAGTCGGGCTTTTAGCCTGCTCAGTCGGTCCGGGCTCCTTTACGGGTGTCAGAATAGGTGCGGCGCTGGTAAAGGGACTTGCCTTTGGCAAGAATATTCCCTGCTGCGAGGTTTCCTCGCTCGAGGCGCTGGCTTACAATTTGCTCGGCACCTGCCAAGGCATCGTCGCTTCCGTTATGGACGCAAGGCGCGGACAGGTATATACCGCTATTTTCAGGCTTACCGAAGACGGTATCGAAAGGCTTACCGAGGATTCAGCCCTCTCGCTTGAGGAGCTTTGCTCGCTACTCCGAGAGTACGGGGGCGATAATATATATCTCGTCGGTGACGGCTATGATATAGCCTATTCCTATTGTACCTCCGGGGGACTTAAGCTTGCGGGCACGCCCTTGATTCTTCGCAATCAGAACGCTGCCTCCGTAGCAAGAGCCGCAGTAAGGCTTTACAAGGACGGAAGCTTCGTCGACGACGTTAAGCTTGCCCCAACTTATTTAAGACTGCCGCAGGCAGAAAGAGAAAGACTTGAAAAAGCATCGAATCAGCTGATTAATAAAATCAAACACTCAATATAAACCAAAAAAGCGTCGTGATAAGGCACCGTTTAAGCTTGTGCCTCCGACGCCTTTTTATTTCCTCAAGCTTCTTTATGTGAAATATACAAGAGGGCTTACAAAAGATTGTTTATTTTATCCAATTGAAATCGGCACTCTTATATGATAAAATATTTATAAGCAAATTTATTTTATTTTGTTTATAATATGAGATTCTCAGAAGAAGAAAGGAACAAAAACATGAAAAAAGGCTCAAAGATTCTGATTCTCGCACTTTGCATTGCTCTTTTGCTTTGCGGTACCGTTATTGCTATAAACGCAGCCGACGGTAACGTATGCAAAATCGGCGACGTTGAATATGCAAGCATCGGCGAGGCTGTCGAGGCAGCTGCGGACGGCGACACCGTCAAGCTGACGGCAAACGCAGAAATAAAGGAAAGCATCTCAATTACGAAAAATCTCACGCTTGATTTGAACGGCAAAACACTAAGTAATACAGTAGTTGCTTTCACGATTGATGCCGACAATATTAATTTCACCGTTACTGGTAACGGATATATCAACGCAAGCGCAATGCTGCTCGACGTTACGAAGTCCGCAAACGTAGCGGTTACGGGAACGAATCAGGGTATCGTAGTAACGCAAAGCGGCTCTACCGTGCTTAAGGCGGCTGAGAGTGCTGTCGTTAGCTATACAAACGTTTTCGTTTTCGCTAAATCAACGAGCAAACAGTATTTCGTGCTTTCGAATAACGCAAGCTTTATCGGTAATAAATTTAACTTTGAGCTTGATTCCGCATTGATTCCCAAAAAGAATGCTAATTTCAGCTTGGCCACGCCCTTCAATCTTCGTGATAACGTTTACATAAAGCTTACCGACTCCTCAATCAGGACTGCAGGCGGAGTTATTACCGGAGAACCAAAATACACAGCTTACAGACCGGGTCAGGAAAATAAGTCTAACTACGGTGACGCAGTAGATTTTGAAAACGTCAACGTGTATGCGAACGCTATCGTTTTCTTCGGCGATAATATCAACAATTACTATTCCTACGAAACCGATAACTCAGACGAAACTACAGACAGCGTATACGGCGACAATTTTTCAATCGCAGGTAATATCAATATTAACGGCGGTACTCTTACCTCCTTCTACCGTACATTCGTATCTAACCTTTCGCAGGACAACGTCACGACGACGGACCCCACCAAGAGCCTTAAGATTTCACTTAAGAATTCTACTATAATCAGCGTAAGAAACGATTCTTACCTTTTCCTCCGTAAGAATCTCGCTATGAGCTTTGATAATTGCCGAATTCGTCTTGAGACCGATATCCTTGCGCACAACGGCGGCACACCTCCAAAGGATACCGAGGGTAATGAACTTAAAGCACTTACCGATGCTCATAGCGGCGCGGTAACGCTTTTCCCCGGCACGAGACTTACTAAGAAGCCTAATGCAAGCAGCTTTAACTACACCTACAGCGACGGCTCTACAGGCGCTGACAGCACTACCTACGAAATAGCCTTTGACCCTGCGGGCGACCGCCAGTTTCCTTGGGTTGTAGTGGCTAAGGGTACTATACCCGCCACAGACAAGGCGTATTTCCATCCCGTATACAAGATTTCAGGAAATATCTGGTCTGAAATGCCCGCGCATCAAGCCACTAAAGTTCCAAGCGTAGAGAAGTTAATCACTGTAAAGGATTACAACGGCAACTTATATAACAAGTATTACCTCTCGCCTGAGGGATATGAAAACGGTGACGTTATAAGATTCAAGAACTTCCCCGGCGCAGAAAATAATACGAAATGGGACTCGTTCTACACAATTGGTTGCTCAGAAGCAACTAAAGTAGAAAATAGCAATGCGTTGAATTTGCTTAACAACAAGGTAGTAGTATATAACATTAATATTTCTTCCGGAAGCGAGTGGGGCTTCATAAACGCAGACATGTATATACAGTTGAGAAATGCTACTGATGGAAATAAGAAGGCAAATCTTAAGCTTGAGAACAATACTCTTTATAATTCCGACAAAACCAAGTCAATCGAGCTTGATCCTTTCAAGTGGTATACAGTCACCCTGCTTTTGGACGTGGCTAACAACAAAGCCTTCTCTTACCTGAACGGGGAATTAATGGGTTCGGGTACTATATACTCGAGAAGCTTGACCGATAAGTCTTTTTTACAGGGACTCAGATTCAACCCCTACAACGGCGCAGACCAGATTGTTGGCACTTCGCTCCTTTTCGATAACCTTTCAGGCGCTACCTATCCCGAAGGAATATATACCGACAGCACAAACACGACGCTTGACGCATCGAAATACGTAGACCTTGACAACAGCGGCAAGATGGTATCGGTTACGGGTGAGGACGGAAGCGTTGCAAGCTTCAAGGCTAACGGTCTTTACTACACCGAAATCGATAACGCTCTCGCTAATGGCACTGTAATACTTGCCGAGAGCAATCTTAACGATACTAAGGCTTCCAACGACGGCTACATTTTTACAAACGGATACTTGCTTAAGGTAACGTCGGATTCCGACGCAATACTTTCTTCGGGAAGCAAATCCGACCCTCTCGGAATCCTTTTCAAGGTTGACGAAAGCTTAAACGACCTTACGCTCGACGTATATTGGTACGTCGGCGGCTCTGCGGGTGACAAAAGCGACCTTAACAACCAGAACGGCACTAACTACGTAAAGACTACCGTAAAGCCCGGTCAAATCCCGACCTTTACAGGCGGCGAGGTAGCTAAGGTGTTTGACAGAAAGACCTCTACGGTAGGTAATTTCAGCGGCGGATTTGCTCTTGCATTCTGCGCAGCCGAAGCGCTTGAAATGAAGCCTATCTCGGTAAACGAGATTATGTACTATCAGGAAAGCGGCGAATTCCTTACCTACTACGCTCACTACGACTTCTCGCCTCTAGATTATGAGATAACCAACTCGCTTGACGCCGACTTCTACGACGGCGGCGCAGGCGGAGACGCTCTGCACACCTCGCTTAATAATCTTAAAAACGGCGATACGGTTAAGCTTCTTAACGACGTTGAGATTATTAACAAGGATGTTATCACCTACAACAGCTCCAAGACGACGGCTCCTTCGGATATTGCAATTGACGACGACTACACCGAGCAGGAGCTTGCAGCTCTTAAGGACTATGCGGATAAGATTGCTATTGACCTTGCAGGTCATAAGCTTACTTGGACTACCTCAACCAATAATAGCTCGATATTCTTTATCCAATCCAATACCGTTCTTAGCGTATATTCCTCAGAGGCAGGCGGCGTTATCGAAAAGCTTGGACGAAACAACACTACGGCGTTCAATAACGTACGAGCCTTCGGTATCGTAGCAAACGATGGCTGGGGCACGTATAATGCTCACCTTGAAATCGGCGAATACAAGGGACAGTACACAGGTAATATCACTACCTACACCGCAGTTCTTGCAGAGGCAATGTCGGGCGACAGCTCCTGCTCTATGACTATCAGCGGCGGTACCTTCGTAAGAGCAACGACCGACGACTCTAATTCGCTCTTTATGTTCAGACTCTATAACGGCTCAATGACACTTTCAAACGGCATATTCGTTTTGGCGCACAGTAACCTATTCCAGGCGAGAAACGCTGATGAAACTTCAGGTACGGCAACGAAATATACCGAAGCTAATTTGCCTCACGGTATTAAGCAAAAGGTGCTCGTAGAGAATAGCTATATTATTATGAACTCAAACGGCGCAAATATTCTTGACAACCCCGGTATGAGTATGACTGTCGGCGGTGTGACGACCTATTCGGAATTTACCTATAAAAACGTTTATACCAACGCAAGAGTAAATCCCGGCGCAGCGTACAACGGCACGGTTTCCGGTAACGGAAAGGTTTTCGTTGAGGGCGCTATTTATTCGCCTACCGTAAGCAATCCCGTAAAAAGCACTAAGAGCGGAGTTAATTGTCTTGTAGTTAAGGCAAATCTTCCCTTCTCGCTTCCCGGCGGCGTCGACTATATAACCTATCCCACTCAGTATCTTCAGAGCGGCACGGTTAAAAGCGGTATGGGATACATAAAGCTTGCGGGCGCTGAAGCTCCCGAGGGTGATTACATCAGAACCACTACTCTTCCCGAATTCTTCGAGATAGCAATCACTCCTGCCGATAATACCGTAACGGCGACCTTTAAGGATAACGAGGGTAACGAGCTTTCGAGCGAAGCTATCGTAAAGGGCGGTAACATTGTTTACAACGGTGCTGCTATTGCAGATATTCCGGGAACTATCTACAAGCAGGTTCATAACGGTGAGTGGAGCGCTTCTCTTACTAACTTGACCGAGGATACCGTATTTACTCCCGTTATGGATAAGGAGCTTAGCGTTCAGGGCTTCAAGCTTGCGCTTTCGCTCTATTCCGAATTCTCTATCAACCTTTACATTCCCGCAAGCTACGTTGACGACGGCTACGTTGTAAGCACAGGCGATTACACAATGCTTGAAAACAAGGTCAGCATAGGTACGGACGAATACTACGTGCTTACCCAGTGGGTTAAGCCCTACGAAGCAACCCGTGACTTTACGTTCACGCTTGGCTTCAAGGACGGAGAATTTGAAGGCAGCTGTAGCTTCACGTACAGCATACTTAAATATGCAAAGACAATTCTTGAGGATACCTCAAGCGCCTTCACCGCAGAGGACCAGAGCCTTATCTGGTATATTCTCAACTACGTTCACGAGACCTACAGGTATATAGCAGTTCCTCACACTCCTTACGCAGACGAGCTTGAGGCAGTATCCACCGTGCTTAACGCAAACGCATCGAAGAAGATTGCTCACAGCGCATACACCTTCCCGAGCAAGCTTGCGGCTGTCGACCTTGGTGACGTATTCAAGGGCGCAACGGTTATGCTCTCCTCTGCACCTAAGTTCGTATTCGTGCTTAACGACGGCTTCGTCGGTGAAATCACGGTAAGCTACGTCAAGAAAGATACTACGACTGCCACCCTTAGCTTTACCGAGGCTGACGCTATTACCGTTGACGGCGAAAAGTGCATCGTAATCGAAGGAATGAAGGCTTACGAATTTCTTGGCAACCTTACCGTAAGCGCTGACGGCGTGATTGACGGTGAGGCAGCGACGGTGACCGAGGCTGTATACAACCTTGACACCTTTGCAAGCTTCCACAACGAGAATGCGCTTGACAGCGAAAGCGATACGAAGGCTGAGAGTGAAAAGTGCCTTGCACTTGTAAACGCCTTCTATGCATTCGTTACTGAAGCAAAGGCTTACGCAAATTGATTTAAACCATATTAAATAAAACGAGAGCGTCTCGTAGACGCTCTCAAAAGGAAACGAGTGGGGCGGTTTTTCCGTTCCACTCGTTTCGTTAATCTTCAAATCTTAATCGCTAAACTCACGTAAATTTCCAATCTTAATTGTTCAATACACGTAAAATTCAAGCTTATCGCTAAGGTCAAGTAAGCCTTATGAGCTTTTCTAAGGCGTCCTTCTTCGTGAGCCTTTCGCAATGCTCTATTATGTAGGGATAAGAGCTTTGCGGAATCTGCTTTCCAAATTCGATAAGCCTTGAGTATTCGGACAGCGCCGCGCGCCCCGAGCCTCTTTCTACAAGCTCAAGATAATACTCACCGCTTTCGTCAAGATAGACGTCGCTTTCCTTGACACGCTCGTTGGCTAACAGCTTTACGGCGCAAAGCAGCGAATCAAAGTCCGAGAATCGGTACATCACACGGCTCGCCTGGAGCAGAGTGATTCTGTTTGAGCGTGATATTGCGCGCTCGGTTGCAAGCGGAAGAAGTCCGAGCTTCGTGACGAAAAGCTCACAACCTCCCTCCTTATCGGGGTAATACTGTATTAAAAGCTTATCGCCCTCGGCGTCAAAGCCGTGGGTTTGCTTTACCGAATCTAATATTTTAAAAAAGCTTTTTCTCACGCTTGAATTATTATAATCTATGTTATCAGCCGAAAGTCCAAAGTCTCTCATATCCAATGCGCTCAGCATCAGCTTCAGCTTTGAGTCGTTTATTTTTAAAACCTCCAAGTCCTATATCTCCTTTTATTTATCTACAACCATTATATCAAATCTTAAGAATTTTTGATACTTGTAAATTTTGATAGAGGAGGATTTTTATGGTGCTGCTTTTGCTTTGATAATTTAAGGTATAAAAGGAAATATTCTTCTCTTTTTTGTTCGTTTATTTTTTAAATTAATGTTGCTTTTCCTTTTATATTATGATAGAATATAGGAGCGTCGGCAAATGCCAACGCTCCTAAGCGGTGAGTTCGAGACCTTCCTCACCTAAAACAAAACTAAAGGAGAAACGAAAAAATGAAAAAAAACAACAGCTACGCAAGAATTGCGCTTATTACCACGAGAGGAGCTATGGTCGGCGCACTTTACGTGCTGCTCACTATGCTATCCTCGTTTCTAGGACTTGCAAGCGGTGCGATACAGTTTCGGCTTTCGGAAATGCTTTGCGTTATGCCGATATTCTTCCCTGAGGCTATCCTCGGACTTTTTATCGGCTGTGCTATCGCTAATTTCATTACTGGGGCTGCGCTGTGGGACATAATTTTCGGCAGTCTGGCTACGCTTATCGGAGCTATCGGCGCATACCTTATGCGAAGGCTTCCAAAGAAGCTTAAATGGCTTGCCACCCTGCCTACGGTAATTGCTAACGCTCTCATTATTCCGCCCGTACTGATTTTCGTATATCAGGTGCCTGATGCATTCTATCTTCTTATGCTTTTCCTCTTTATAGGGGAAGCCGTGTGTGCGGGAATACTTGGCTCTATGCTTTACTATGCAATAGATAAAACCAGAATTTTCTCGGTAAAATAAACAACCGATAAATAAAAAATATGCAGATTTAAATTAGGTCTGCATATTTTTTATTCTAGCATTTAATCGGCATATTTGTAACTAATTATTTACTTTTAATATAATTATCTATTGCTTTTGCAGCTATCTTTCCTTGTCCCATTGCTGAGATTACGGTAGCGGCTCCGGTTACGGCATCGCCGCCTGCATAGACGCCGTCAAGGCTGGTTTTTCCTGTGTCCCCCTCGACAATTATGCAGCCGCGCTTATTGACGTTAAGTCCGTCGGTGGTTGATTTTATCAGAGGATTTGGCGTCGTGCCTATTGACATAATTACGGTATTTACCTCAAGCGCAAATTCGCTGCCCGAAATCGGGATAGGTGAGCGTCTGCCACGCTCGTCGGGCGCACCAAGCTCCATTTTGATGCATTTGATTCCCACGACAGTGCCGTTTTTGGAGTCACGCTTATCATCCTTATTTTCATATCCGAGGATTTCCACAGGATTCGTAAGAAGCATAAGCTCAATTCCCTCCTCCTCGGCATGCAGAACCTCCTCACGTCTTGCGGGAAGCTCCTCTCTGCCTCGGCGGTATACGATATATACCTTGTCAGCGCCAAGTCTGAGAGCGCATCTTGCGGCGTCCATAGCAACGTTGCCGCCGCCTACAACCGCAACCTTACCTCCCTTCATTATCGGGGTGTCGGAATCCTCGTTGTATGCCTTCATAAGATTGCATCTCGTAAGAAATTCGTTGGCTGAATAGACGCCCTTTAGGGATTCTCCCGGGATGTTCATAAATGCAGGAAGTCCTGCGCCTGAGCCTATGAATACAGCCTCATAGCCCATACCGAAAAGCTCGTCGATATTAAGCGTCTTTCCAATTATGACGTTAGTCATAAATTCTACGCCGAGCGCTTTAAGATTTTCAACCTCTGTATTTACTATGCGCTTTGGCAGACGGAATTCCGGGATTCCGTAGACGAGCACGCCGCCCGCCGTGTGGAGCGCCTCAAATACGCTAACGTCGTAGCCGAGCCTTGCAAGGTCACCTGCGCAGGTAAGTCCTGTCGGACCTGAGCCTACTATTGCAACCCTGTGACCGCATTTCTCTATTTGCGCTACCGATTTATTTGCATGCTCGTTGTGATAATCGGCAACGAAGCGCTCGAGTCTGCCGATAGCGACAGCTTCACCCTTGATGCCTCTTACGCATTTTGCTTCGCACTGATTTTCCTGAGGGCAGACACGTCCGCAGACCGCAGGAAGCGCCGAGGTAGCCGATATAATTTCGTACGCACCCTCAAAATCGCCCTCCTTTACCTTAGAAATAAAGTCGGGGATTCTTATATTTACAGGGCAGCCCGATACGCAGGGCATATTTTTGCAATTCAAGCATCTTTGCGCCTCGTCAACAGCCATCCTTTCGGTGTAGCCCAAGGCTACCTCCTTAAAATTCGAGCGTCTGTCGGCGGCGGACTGCGTCGGCATCGGATTTCTATTTAAGCTCATATTAGGCTTTGCCATCTCACTTACCCGCCTTTCTCATAAGATTACAGCTTTTCTCATATGCGTGGCGCTCAAAATCACGGTATGCTGAGGAGCGTGAGATAGCCTCGTCGAAATCGACCTCGTAGCCGTCAAAATCAGGACCGTCGACGCAGGCAAATTTAACTACCCTCTCGCCGTCTTTGATAAGAGTAAGCCGACAGCCGCCGCACATACCCGTGCCGTCTATCATAATGGGATTCATTGATACGACGCAGGGCACGCCCTTGCGCTTGGCGCTCGCTACTACGAATTTCATCATAATGAGCGGTCCTATCGTAATGATTTTGTCAAATTTTCTGCCGCACTCAAGCATTTCGTCAAGCGGAACGCAGACGTTGCCCGCTCTGCCGTAGCTTCCGTCGTCGGTCATTACCGTAAGCTCGTCGGAGCAAGCTTTGAACTCGTCTTCAAGAATTACTATATCCTTTGAGCGGAAGCCTATTATCGAGGTAACCTCGCAGCCCATACTCTTAAGCTTCCTTGCGATAGGAAGCGCAATAGCGCAGCCCACGCCGCCTCCGACGATGCAAGCGCTTTTGAGTCCGTCAAGCTCGGTAGGAACTCCGAGAGGTCCTGCGAAATCGGATATATATTCGCCCTCGTCCTTCATATTAAGCTTATTCGTAGTAGCTCCGACGACCTGAAAAATCACCGTCACCGAGCCCTTTTCTCTATCGTATCCCGCAATAGTAAGCGGTATACGCTCTCCGTCCTCCGATACACGCAGAATTATAAACTGTCCCGCCTCTGCCTTTCTTGCGACGAGCGGCGCTTCTATTTCCATTTGCGTAACGGTAGGATTAAGACACTTTTTCTTTAAAATCTTATACATTTTGATAAGGAGTACCTTTCCTTGCAAGCGATATTCTCTATTGTAACACAAAATTTGTCGTATTTCAAGGATTATTTACACAATTTTCGCCTTGACAACAGATTATATTGGTGCTATAATGAATATGTATATTTATAAATTAACGGAGGCAGTCGGTGTGAAAGGCAGAATTCGGGAAATTCGCATCCTCGATCTTATCTTGTATTTTCTCGTGCCGCTGCTCGCTTTATGCCTTACCTCCGTCGGATGCGTCCTCTTTTGCGTTTTCGTAAAGGAGGTACATATTGCATTCCCGATTATTTCGGCGGTTATCATTTCTTATTTTCCGCTCAAATACTTCGCAATAGGACTGGTTCTTGTTTACAAGGCTTTCGCTCCGCTTTCGGTGCGTGAGCGCTGCCGTTTTCAGCCGACCTGCTCGACTTATATGATTATGGCTATACAGAAATACGGTCTTATACGGGGAGTATTTAAGGGATTTAAGCGGCTTTTAAGATGCAAGCCTCCAAACGGCGGGCAGGATTTGCCCTGATTTATTTTCGTTAACATATAAAGGAGATACAAAATGGAAGACAACATGCTTTACTTAACCGGTCTGTGCCCCTACTGCTCCTGCGCTCTTGATTACTCAGAGGACGCAAAGGCAGTAAAATGCCATTCCTGCGGAGCTATCATTCCTACTCTTAAGCTTGAGCTTGCCGATACCGCACTCGATGCAGGCAAGGAGAGCGACTCTGAAAAAAGAATTGCCGAGGGGGTTATCTCTGCTGAGGCAGGTCTTGCCTATATCGGCAACGTTTTTGAGGACTACGATTGGGCAGGCTTTGCAGAAACCGAGAATTTGACTATTCCGCCTCTTGACGCTATTGCAGAATCCTGCAAGGTGAAGTTCTCTACCGACCCTATCACATATATTCTTGATTTCAGACGCATAGCTGTTCCCGTAATCAAAAAGGTTGAGGGACTTGAGCTTCTTGAAATAGAAATCATACGCAATTACAAGAGCGACGACGTATCGGATTACTTTGAGTATTTCGACACCTACGCATCTATCACTCGTGCAATCGCCGACAGCCGTGAGGCTATCTGCGATGAGCTTGCCGCAAATATCCGTCTTGCAAAGAAATTCGGAGCAGACGAGCTTATTATAGACGACCTTGAGCGCTCGCTTGAAGCTTTCAGGGAAATGGTTGCCAAGGTAAAGGCGGTTACTCACATTTCCGAAATTGAAAGCTACGGCAAGGCAAAGGCGGTAAAGGACCAGAAGCTTGTCGAAAAGCTCCGTGAAGGAAAAATCGACGCAAAGAAGACCTACGAAAAAGCACTCGAGCTTCTCGACGCTGGTGAAATTGACAATGCGCTTCACCTGCTTAACGCAATTTTCGGATACGGCGATTCCGAGGAAATTATAAGAAAGCACTCAACTACCTTCACCTTCAACAGCGAGCTTGTTGAAATGGCGGGCAAGCGCTATCTTATGGTAAACAGAGAAATTCCCGAATTCGACGTTAAAAACCCCGACCAATACGGAATTGAGTTCGTAAGCACGCTTCACGAAATCAAGGATGGCGTTCCCGAGAGCGCACCTGCCGTATCACAGATTTCAAGACTTATCGGCTGCTACGGCACTAAGATTTATTTCGTAAGAAACAACGAAAAAATCTGCTATTTCGATACGCTTGATACCGAGCTTTATGCAAACGTTGTCGACCTTGACACTACTCAAAGAGGCGATTACGTTATAGACGAGTATCACCCTATAAGATTTTCTTCTGACAGAAGCAAGTTCTTCATTTGCAAGAAGCTTCGTGACGAAATGCGCCGAGGCTGCTTCGGCAGAAAGAAAAAGGTTAAGAACGGCATAAGCCGTCAGAATAATTACTCGGTAGTGCTGGTTGATATGAATAGCTGCACCTCTCGCACTATTCTTCCCGCCATTATCGACGTAATGGATTTCTTCGACGACAAGCTTTTCTATACCACGGTATCCGAGGGTAGCGCGCCTTCGTTCCGCATATGCAATATCGAGGACGGCACAAACGATTCTATACTAGATGCTGATTGCGTTATCCACAATGTTTCCGACGGAAGGATTATATATTCTCTTTGGGCGCCCAGCCGCTACAATATGGATATATACTCTATCGATATTGAAACTAAGGAAAAATCGCTCATTGACACCAACATAAGAGATTATTACACTACCTTCAATCAGAAGGTATATTACACCGTCGGCAACGACAGCTACAACCGTCTTTACTCGGCTAACTACGACGGCAGCGAACGTCTTGAAATTATGGAAAATGCAGGCAGAATCTGCATGCTCCGTGCAGGCTGGATATACTACGTAAGCGGCGAGGGGCGCAACGCCTGCCTTATGAAGGTAAGCACAGACGGAAGGCACAATCTCCTCGTTGCATCAAAATTCGACCGTCTTGTAAAAATGGCAAACGGCTTCATTTACTACGTAAGCACGGCAGACGAGCTTCGTGTAGTTCGCTCCGACGGACTTTGCAACAAGCGCATTACCGACTCGGTTGCTAAGGAGCAGATTATAATCGACGAGAATAACGTATACTGCTTAAGATACGAATTCGTTGGCGAGCTTGACGGCGATGCCGAAGGCAAGGCTTACTCGCTCTACTCAACCGACCTTGAGGGCAAGAATCTTCGCAAGGTTGCCTTTGGCGTAGTATCTATGAAGGAATACGACAAGTCGGCTATTTATCTTTGCAAGAAGAACAACGTTGATTACGTAGTCACCACCCCCGTAGGCAAGAAGGGCTCTAAGGTTGAGAATATTACCCGTGAGATTACCACCTACTGCTCGTTTGATAAGAGCACACGAAAGCTTGAAACGCTTGTCACGCTCGGAATACCTACCGCATCCTCTATCACCGTAAGAAGCGGATGCCTGCGCCGCAAGAAGGTAAGAAAAGCTACCGTTAACGAATTGCCCCACTCGGCAAGATACGTAAGAGTAGGTCTTTCAAAGCAGGGAGCGGTTCTCGACGAGGAATACCGTGAGCGTGAGGCTCTTAAGCAGGCGAAGATTGACCGCAAGAATGAAAGAAAGGCAGAAAAGGCGAGAATCAAGGCCGCAAAAAAGGCTTAATTCAAGTCTGTGGCGCAATAGCGCTTAATCTACTACACCGCAATTAAACTACGGCGCACGAGCGTTGTTACTTACGCCGCTTTTGGACTTTGACCTTGGATTACGGTTTGAAGAACGAAAGCGGCGTATTATTTAAATTTTTTAGCGAGGGTTATATGGCAAAAATATATAACGGTATCGACGAGCTTATCGGCAATACTCCGCTTCTAAGGCTTAAAAGGCTTGAAAAAGCTATAAATTCTAACGCAAGAATACTTGCAAAGCTTGAAAGCTTCAATCCTGCGGGAAGCGCAAAGGACAGAATTGCCAAAAATATGCTCGACCAAGCTGAAAGGCAGGGAAAAATAAACAAGGACACGGTAATAATCGAGCCGACCTCGGGCAATACGGGAATCGGACTTTGTATGCTCGGTGCTATAAGAGGCTATCGGACGGTTATAGTTATGCCCGACAGTATGTCAATGGAAAGACAGATTCTTATGAAGGCATACGGCGCAGAGCTGGTGCTTACCGACGGTGCGCTTGGAATGAAGGGAGCTATTGCCAAGGCTGAGGAATTAAAGGCAGAGCTTGGCAACGCTTTTATTCCGTCGCAGTTTGAAAATCCCGACAATCCCCGCTCACACTATCTCACGACCGCAAGGGAAATATATCTTGACACCGACGGCGAGGTAGATTTTTTCGTCGCAGGAATAGGCACGGGCGGCACTGTCAGCGGTGTCGGAAGATATTTAAAGGAGAAAAATCCCCATATACGCACGATAGGCGCAGAGCCTGCTGATTCTGCGGTGCTATCGGGTAAGAAGGCGGGCGCACACAAGCTTCAGGGAATAGGCGCAGGCTTTATCCCCACAACGCTAGACCTTGGTGTAGTCGACGAGATTATGACGGTGACGACCGAGGACGCCTACGAATACGCAAGAATGCTTGCAAAGGAGGAGGGCGTGCTTTGCGGAATTTCCTCGGGCGCTGCGCTCTACTGCGCAGCCACCGTTGCAAGTAGGGAGGAAAGCCGCAATAAGACGGTAGTCGTGCTTCTTCCCGATACGGGTGAAAGATATTTATCCTCCGAGCTTTTTTCGGATATTTGACAGCATTTGTTTACAGTAAAGGAATAATTGATATGGCAAAGCCCCTACCATTTGAAAAAGAAAAGCTGATACTCGGCGTTCTTTATTATAACGAGGATATATATAATAAAGCCTTGTCGATACTTAAGGAGCACTTCGGGGAAACCGATTTTGAGACTGAGGAATTTTCCTTCTCGGAAGAATTCTCCGACTATTACGACGGCGAGCTTGGTGGAGCTGCAAGACGCAAAATATTCAGCTTTGAAAATACGGTAGACCCATCAAGGCAGGCAGAAATCAAAAAGCTCACCAATGCGCTTGAATTTGAGCTTTCACGAGGCACGGAAAGAAAAATAAACCTAGACCCCGGATTTATGAGCCACGGCAGGGTTATGCTCGCAACTACTAAGGCTTCGGGCTTCCGCTTCCCGCTTGAGGACGGTATTTATACCGAACTTACGCTTTATTACGCCTCGGGAAGATGGCAGAAGCTGCCCTGGACCTACCGTGACTATCAGTCGGAAAGGGTACAAAGCTTCTTATATAAGGTCAGAAAGAAATATTTAACGCAAAGAAAAAGTGAAAAGATAGCAGAATAATAATATTAACACTCATAAGGCGCATACTCTTTTATTGGAGGTGCTTTATGAGTGTTATTTCTTTTTTGCCTATCGTAATAGCTCTTGGAGGCTTTTATTTTCTTATAAAGCTCCGAGGTTTTTTTCTTCTGCACCCGAAATTGATATTAAAAGAAATTTCGGCTGAATTAAAAAAGCCGAGCGCCTTTTCCTCGCTTATGCTGGCGCTTGCGGGTACGCTCGGCGTCGGGAATATAGTCGGAGTAGCTGTCGGCATATCGGTCGGGGGAATAGGCTCTGTATTCTGGCTTCTTTTATCCTCGCTTTTTTCCTCGGTGATAAAATATTGCGAGGTCGCAATCGCTACTGACAAATCAGCTGTGGGAATGGCTGCCGTAATAAGCAGGAGCTTTCGCCTGTATGGAGGTGCGCTTGCGAAAATTTACACCGTCCTATGCCTTTTACTCTCCTTGAGTATGGGAACTGCGCTCCAAGCAAGAAGCATCGGCGAGATTGCAGAGTTATCTTTTGGCGTTGCGCCTGAGGTTCTTGTGATACCACTTGTTGTCTTTCTTTTATTCTTTATGCTTGGCGGCGCTTCACTTATAGAAAAAGGCGTAAAATACATAATACCTGCGACTACTATTCTTTACATTTTAATGTGCTTATGCATAATAATCCCCAATTTTTTCGGTATACCTGCGCTTGTATGTGATATCCTAAGCTCAGCATTTCGTGCAAGGAGTGCGTACGGCGGATTTTTAGGCTTTATCACAAGTAGTGCTCTCAAGGAAGGCTTTGCAAGGGGTATGCTTTCAAACGAGGCCGGAGCGGGCACTAGCGCTCTTGCGCACGCAAGGGCTGAAGAAAGAAGCGCCTTTACCGGGGGGCTTTTGGGTATGCTTGAGGTGCTTTTCGACACGGTAATACTCTGCCCTCTTACTGCCTTTGCCATTTTGCTTTCGGGAATTGATTTTAACGGAATCGTTCCTGCGGCGGCGATAATCCTAGGCTTTAAATCGAGGATATTTTTCGGCGATATTTTGCTCTTTATCTGCATTCTTTTCTTCGCTTTATCCACGATTCTTTGCTGGTATTATTACGGCAGCTTTTGCTGTGAGGATTTATTCGGCAAAAGAGTCAGGGGTATTTTCGCCGTGCTGTTTATTCTTTCCTGCATTGTCGGGCTTTTCTTCTCAACCTCGGGGCTGATATCTATATCCGATACAATACTTTTCCTTATGACGCTGATTACGCTTATAACGCTTTTTAAAAATTCGGGCAGAATATCAGAGCTTACCGATAATTTTATAAAAGAAAAAAGAGGATATCACAAATAGGCAGTGATATCCTCGCTGAAACTAAAAATTAAAGCATTCTTATTCTTGATTTTATACTCATATGAAGAGAAGCAACCTTTTCCTCGAACTCGCTCTCGCTCATCTTACCCGTAATAAATACAACCTCGTCGGCAGTCGTGGGAATAAACTTTGCATCCTTAAAAACTCTGACAACGTCCTCTCTTGAGCCCTCGGTAGCTACGTAATTTCTGCATTCAAATTCCGAAAAAGCTCTCGGCGCTTTTATTCTCACAAAGGCGGGAGTTGCGGTATTGATTCCCGAGCGCATTATCTGCATAAGGTCACCGACGACGGCAGAGGCGGTAGCACCTGCGCCTGCGCCCTGACCGTAGAACATTACGTTGCCTATCGGGTCGCCTATTACCTCAATAGCGTTATAGACTCCCTTGACGGAGGAAAGCGGCTCCTCGTCGGGAATGAGGAAGGGGGATACCATAACGAAGGGAAGCTTGCCCTCCTCTGCTATGCATCTGCCTACCAGCTTAATACTGCAGCCAAGCTTTGAAGCCGCACTGACGTCCTCGCCTCTTATAGCGGTAATTCCCTCGGTGTGAACGCTATCGGGAGAGACGAGCTTTCCTGTGATAAGAGCTGTAAGAATAACTATCTTACGGCAAGCGTCTATACCGAGAATATCCGCATCGGGATTTCTTTCGGCGTAGCCTCTGGCTTGCGCATCGAGAAGCGCCGATTCAAAGCTGTCGCCAAGAGAAAACATTTTAGTAAGTATATAATTCGTAGTACCGTTGAGAATACCTCGGATTTCGCTTATTTTATTCTGCTTTACACAGCTTATAATAGGCGAAAGCGCAGGAATTCCGCCGCCAACTGACGCTTCAAAGCGGTAGGATACTCCGCTCGCTCTGGCAAGAGCAAGAAATTCGTCGCCGAAATTAGCCACTACCTCTTTATTTGAGGTGATAACGTTCTTCCCCGCATTAAGCGCCTTTACCGTGAATTCATAAGCAGGATGCGAGCCACCCATAACCTCTATAACCGTGCTTATCTCGGGGTCGTTTGCAATTATATCATAATCGTGTATTATTCTGTCGGCAAAGGGAGAATCGGGAAAATCCCACAAATCAAGGATATATTTTATATTTATCTTATCTCCGCCAAGCGAAGCTACAGCTTCGGCATTCTCCGTAAGAAGTCTTGCTACTCCTCCGCCTACTACGCCAAAGCCTAATATTGCGACGTTTACCATTTCAAAAACCTTTCAGCTTCTTCATTTTACTGTGTACTATATTACCATATATTTTCAAAAAAATCAAGACACAACGACTAAAAATCGTGTGTCTTGAATTATTTTTATGCCGCATCCTGAGAAACTATGCCAAGAGATGCTTCCTTTGACTCCTCAGTGATATAATCAAGAGGGTTCACGGGCACTCCGCCTACCGTAAGCTCAAAGTGCAAATGAGGCTCGTCGGCAATTTCGATTACGGCGGTATCTCCGACACAGCCTATTACGTCACCGGAATTAACCTTAGCGCCTACCGAAAGAGTAACCGAATCGCTATCGAGATTCGAGTAGATGCTCTTGTGCGTATCACTATGGGTTATTTCTACCGTCATACCGAGCATAGGATGCTTGAATACTGCGCTCACCTCGCCCGATTCGGCAGCTACGACCTGCGCTCCGTCCTCAGTAGTGATATCAACGCCCGTGTGAATTCGCCATTCGTCGAGAGTATCGGAGTATACGGGGACGGTCGTGCTATGTGATTTAGCCACCGTACCTACTGCAGGAGAAACGAAGGTAAGAACGGTATCCGTCGTGGGCTTGTCGGTATCGCCGGGCTTCTCGGTATCGTCGGGCTTCTCGGTATCGCTTGGCGTATCGGTAACGTCACCCGAGGGGTCGTCCTGTGGCGGCTCGGTATCTACCTTCTTTCGGTTGTTGGCGACGACTATTCCTACTACTATTGCGCTTATACAAAGTATTGCTATAACCGCTACGTATACGATTTTAGAAACCGTCGCCTTGTCGCTGAAATTAAACTTTTTTTCCATCTTTTATTCCTTTCTTTTGGTTATATTTCTATTCTTCACCCAATGCACCTTTTTATTCACCAAAAAGAAAGTTTTATGAAATAAATAAAAAATCCGTCCCTTGTAAGAACGGATTTTACTTTAGCTTTTATTCAGCTTCGCTAGAATTTATATAAGGCAGATAGCCCTTTAGGTAGCTATATCCCGAGCCGAGAGTGGTTATTGCCATAACGCCCATCATAACGTAGGCTATTATATGATTTTCATTGCAGAATGGGAAAATTACAGGCTCAAGAATTATTATTACTGTGCCTACCATCTGCGATACGGTCTTAAGCTTGCCGAAAATATTTGCGGCGAGGTCAACCTTAGTGCCCTTGCCTGCTACAACGAGCCTTAAGCTAGTTACGCCAAGCTCACGGAAAAGCACGACAAGCACGAGCCATACGAACACGAGCGCCTCGGTGTATTCTCCGTCGATAAACATTCTTGCATTGATAGCGATAAGCGAGCCTATTACCATAAATTTATCGGCAAGCGGGTCGATAAACTTACCGAAATCGGTAACAAGTCCGTACTTTCTTGCAATTTTACCGTCGAGCATATCGGTAAATGCGGTCAGGGCAAAAATTATAGCAGGGACTACGTAACCCCATATTTCGTCACGCATAAAGAGTATTGCGGCAACGAAAAGCGGAACTAACGCAACTCTTATTAAGGAAAGAGTATTTGGTACGTTTAAAATTTTATTCTTCATATCTTTATCCTCACAGGTAAATTCATCTGAATGTCAATATGTATCTATTATACTACTCTGCCGACAAGGTCGTAGTCAACGGCTTCCTCAATAAGTACATCAACGAACTCGCCCTCCGCCACCCGTGCCTTCGGGGACTTGAAATATACTCTGCCGTCGACGTCGGGAGCGTCCATATAGCTTCTACCGTAATAAATTTCGGCTACGGTATCAAAGCCCTCGCAAAGTACGGTAAGAGTTCTTCCGATTGCAGATTCGGAAATTTCCTCGGCTACGGTAAGCTGCGTCTGCATAAGGATATCGTATCTATCCTGCTTTGTCTGCATATCAGGCTCGCCATCAAGCAATGACGCCGCCGTGCCCTCCTCTGCCGAGTAGGTAAACGCCCCGAAGCGCTCGAAGCGTGCCTCCTTGCAGAATTCGCAAAGCTTTGTGAAGTCCTCCTCGTCTTCCCCGGGAAAGCCTACCATTGCGGTAGTGCGAAGCACGATATCGGGTACCTCCCGTCTAAGCTTTCTTACGGTATCTCTTATAAGCTCCGAGCCGCCGTGCCTATTCATAAGCGTAAGCACCTTGTCGGATATGTGCTGAATCGGGATATCCATATACTTAAGAAGCCTATCGTTGTCACGAAGCTCCGCTATAAGCTCGTCGGTAATTTTGTCGGGGTAGCAGTAAAGAAGTCTTATCCAGGGAATGTCGGTATTTTCGCATATAGCTCTGACAAGCCTTACAAGACTGTATTCACCGTAAAGGTCAAGACCGTAGCGAGAGGTATCCTGCGCTATAAGATTGATTTCCACCACGCCAAGCGCCTCAAGCTCCTTAGCTTCCTTTACTATATCCTCAATAGGTCTTGAGCGAAGTCTGCCCCTTATCAAGGGAATTGCGCAATAGGTGCATTTATTGTCGCAGCCCTCGGCAATTTTTAAATAAGCGGTATAGGGGGGTGTTGAAATTATGCGGTCGCCGCCAAGCCTTGAAGCTTCCTTATCCTCAAAGGATATGTACTTCTCGCCTCGCATAACTGCCCCGCATGCCTCGGCTATTTTATCAAGGCTACCGACGCCTAGCAGCGCATCTACCTCGGGAAGCTCCTTCATAACCTCCTCACGGTAACGCTCGACAAGACAGCCTGTTGCTATCAAATATTTACATTTTGCGTCTTTTTTAAGGTTGGCAAGCTCAAGTATTGTATCTATACTTTCGCTCTTTGCGCTTTCAATAAATCCGCAGGTATTGACTACTATTATTTCAGCCTCGCTCTCGTCGGGCGTAATTTCAAAGCCCGCATCATGAAGCGTACGAAGCATAACCTCGGTATCAACGAGATTCTTAGAGCAACCAAGCGAGATAAATCCTATTTTTGTCATTTTCTTGCTCTTTCTTATTTCAAATATTTAGCAAATCTTGGACGAAGCCTGAAAAGATAATACCTTATCATAACAACTAAAAACATATCGTACACGAAAAAGGCTATATTGCAAAGCGCATAAATAACGACCTTAAGCCATAGCTCGATGCCCTCGGAAAAAAGCTTTGCGCCCGTAATAAATTCGGATACGAATATCAGTATAACCATTACAGCGTTTATATAAACGAACTTAAGCAAAATCCAGAATGCGTGCGGAAGCCGCTCTATATACGATTTAAGTATCGGATAAAATCCGAATACCAAAAAATACGTAACGAAGGTGAGGCTGTGCGGGAAAAATACGAAGGTCAGAAGCGTAGTAGCCAGCCACACAAGAAAGTTGTAAGGCTTACCTATTTCAAGGCATACAAAAATCATTATAAGCGACGCAAAGGCACTTATCGCAAGGTCCATAACCTGCGTCAGCACTCCGAGAGCCAGAAAGACGACTCCCATCGCTACCATAATCGCACTAATCGTAATCTTTTTGGTCTGCCTCATTTTTCACCTCTTAGCAGCAGGCTATAAAGTCGCCGCCCATACACTCGCAAAGGCAGTCAAGGCACAGAAGATTAGCGCAGCAGTTGCAGGCGTCGTCGGAATTCTGACGTCTGTCGTAATGCCTTCTGTTGTAGCTGTCGGTAGTAGAACCGTAGTAGGTACTGCCGTACGTGCCCGCATTGGAATTGAACATTTCCTTTGCCTTCTGATATTCGTAATTGGATGGGTCCATATTGCAGGCTATTTCAAGCTCACGCATAGCGTCGCCAGACATTTTCCTGCTCATAAGCACAAGGCTCATAAGGTAATGCCATTCAGCGACACGCTCGGGAAGCGCTATTGCCATCAGCTTTCTTTCGGCATCGGTGAAGCGATGCGCATTGATATCCTCCCTAATCGGCGCATATACGTGCGAAAAATTCTGATTAGCACCCGACGATGCGCCGTTTTCTGCTCCCTGATAGTAGGTTCCGTCACCCGAATAGGTTGATTTGCCCGACTCCTTCATACGCTGAATTTCGTCGTACGCCCAGTTGATTTCCTGCATTTTCTCATTCGCAAGCTCACGAAGCGCCGCATCCTCGCCGAAATTGTCGGGGTGATACTTTCTCGCAAGAGCACGGTAGGCGTTTTTAACCTCGTCGTCGGAGGCATTCTTGCTTACGCCAAGGGTGGAATAGGGGTCCTTATTATTCATTATTGCTCCTTTCATTGCCCGACTCGTCTTTATCCAGAAAAGCAAGTCTTGAGGGCAAGCCAAGATAAATTATATTGTTGATTATATTTTCTATCGAAACGTTCGTGCCAAAGGGCAAAAGTCCGACTGCCGCTTCAAGGCTGCGGCACTCCATAAGCAGAGCGCACTTAACGGTCTTTTTATTTTCACTCGTAAGCTCTGCGCCGCCGTAGGCTATTACGTAAGGATTGTAGCTGCCTCGCTTTTTGTCCTTTTCGTAGTCCTCCGCAGCGTCTGCGGCGTATATAAATTTACCCAAATGATATCCTACGGCGTACAGCGCTTTTCTGTCCGAGGTATCTATTCCGTAGGCGAAAATCTCGCCGAGCAGCTCGCCAAAATAGCCTGCCGGCATATCTACGCTCCCACAGCCGCTTTTCTCAAGCTCGCTTATCTTATCAAGACGGTCCTTTGCAATATCCGCCAGATATTCAAGCGACGCCCGCCTTTTTGCCTTTCTAAACACAGGCTTTATTAAAGATACGAGCACCTTTTTCGGTATTCGCTCGTCGCTTATATCGTCGCAAAGCTTATAATAGGTAAGTATGCCAAACGCCCGAGCGGTATATTCAAGCGCATCATTGCAGGAAAGCATAGTCCTTTTCGCCATAGGGTGCGCAATACACCTGCGCTTAGTAGCGGTAATTTTATCCTTCTCTATGAAAAGCATTCTAACGAGCGCCAGCATCACGCTGTCGTAGCTGTGAAGTATATTGGAAAATGCGCCCGTATATTTCTTCATAGCACGGCAAATTCCGCAATAGGTAGCACGGTATAGCTCGTGCTCCTTCACCAGAAGCTCGCTAACGACGGGCTTTACGTAGCCGAACATTTTATCGCATCAGCCTTTCTTTTTAAGTTCATTATCTTATATTATACCATATATTTTCGGGAAAGTGTTAATATTTATAAAATTTTTTTATTACAGTAAGTAAAATCAAAAAAATAGCTCTGTATTACGCTCGTTTTTCGAGAAAAGCAAAGGGATAGACACCGCTTTACAGTATCTATCCCATTTAAGATGCCAAAGCTTTGGCAAAAGCTTAGTCCTTCATACCCTTTCTCGTAAGAGAAATTCTATGCTTAGCCACGTCAACTGCCTTAATTCTGACCTCTATAACGTCACCCGTCTTGAAAAGCTCCGAAGGATGCTTGATAAATTTATCCGACATTTCGGATATGTGAAGAAGTCCGTCGTGGTGTACTCCGATATCTACGAAGCAGCCGAAATCGACTACGTTTCTTACCGTACCCTTAAGCTGCATATCGGGCTTAAGGTCGTTGATATCAAGAACGTCGGTAGAAAGCACGGGGGCGGGAGCGTCGTCACGGATATCACGTCCGGGCTTCTCAAGCTCGCCTATAATATCCTCAAGCGTAGGCTCGCCGCAGCCAAGCTCACGGGCAAGCTTTGCCTTGCCGTACTGCTCTGCCTTGAAGCGAAGAAGCGGAAGATTGTTGCTTCTTACGTCCTCGGTGGTATAACCAAACTTAACGAGAAGCGCCTCTGCAATCGCATAGGACTCAGGGTGAACTCCGGTGGAATCGAAAACGTCCTTTGCATCGTGGATACGCAGGAAGCCTGCGCACTGAGTAAACGCCTTGTCGCCTATCTTAGGAACCTTAAGAAGCTGACTTCTGCTCTTAAATTCGCCGTTCTTCTCTCTGAATGCAACTATATTCTTAGCTGCGGTAAGATTTATACCCGAAACGTAGGAAAGAAGCGAATAGGATGCGGTGTTGATATCAACGCCTACGGCGTTAACGCAATCCTCTACTACGCCTCCTAGCGCCTCGGTAAGTCTTGCCTGCTTCATATCGTGCTGATACTGACCTACGCCTATTGCCTTAGGCTCGATTTTAACAAGCTCGGCAAGGGGGTCCTGAAGTCTTCTTGCTATCGAAATAGCGCTTCTCTGCATTACGTCAAAATCGGGGAATTCCTCGGTCGCAACCTTTGACGCCGAGTAAACGCTTGCGCCTGCCTCGGAAACTATGGTGTACTTTACACCCTTAGGACAAGCGGGGTCCTTAAGAGTATTGGCGATAAACTGCTCGCTCTCACGGGATGCCGTACCGTTGCCTATCGAAACTACGTCTACGCCGTGCTTATTGATAAGTCTGAGAACGGTAGCCTTTGAGCGCTCGACGTCCTCTCTCGGCTTAACGGGATAGATAACGGCGGTATCAAGAACCTTACCCGTCTTATCTACAACCGCAAGCTTACAGCCGTGAGCGTAACCGGGGTCGTAGCCGAGCACCGTCTTACCCTTAAGAGGAGATGCCAAAAGAAGATTTCTTAAATTCTCGGAGAACACCTTAAGCGCCCCCTCTGATGCATCGTCGAAAAGCGTAGTCCTTACCTCGCGCTCGATTGCGGGGAAAAGAAGTCTGTCGTAGGCGTCAGCTATCGTATCCATAAGGTAGGAGAGCGCCTCGGACTTTTTGTTGGTAATAACTCTGCTTACGAGCTGAGCAATTCCGTCCTCGGTGGGAAGCGTAACGCTTACCTTGAGGAAGTCCTCCTTTTCGCCTCTGTTGATAGCAAGAACTCTGTGTCCCTTGAGCTTCTTGATAGGCTCTGAGAAATCGTAATAATTCTCGTAAACGGAGGTCTCCTCGGTAGTGCCCTTCGTGGTAAGCGAGCCGTAGCTCATAGTGTATTCACGAAGCATCTTTCTGATTTCGGCATTATTGGAAATATCCTCTGCTATGATATCGGAAGCTCCTGCAAGCGCCGCCTTGGCATCGGGAACCTCCTTGCCCTCCTCGGTGCTTATAAACTCCTCGGCATAAGTGCTTATCGGAGTATCGTATGTATCTCTCTGCTCAAGAATATAATTTGCCAGAGGCTCAAGGCCCTTCGCTCTTGCGATGGAGGCTCTCGTCGTACGCTTCGGCTTGAAGGGACGGTATATGTCCTCAAGCTCTACTAAGGTCTTTGCGGCGTTAAGCGCAAAGGTAATTTCGGGAGTGAGCTTCTCCTGCGCCTCGATAAGCGAGGAAATCTCTGCTCTGCGCTCGTCGAGCTTACGAAGATAATTAAGTCTGTCGTTGAGGTCACGAAGCACGGAATCGTCAAGGCTTCCTGTAACCTCCTTACGGTAACGGGATATGAAGGGTATGGTATTGCCCTCGTCTATGAGCGCAACCGTATTTTCAACCTGCTCTGCCGTAATTCCAAATTCTTTTGCGAGTGTTTCTACAATATTCATTCTATTCTCCTGAAGCTCCCGACCGAATTTCGGCGGGACAAAATTTTAACCGTCAAATATTCTACCACAAATTTAGTAAAAAGTAAATAGCAATTTTGTACTTTTAGCATTAATATTCGCCGACAGTCTTAAGCATATCCTTTGCTTCGTCAAGCCACTCTGCGTATGCGCCGCCGTGCTGCCTATTTATCCCGTCAAGAAATTCAACGAAGAACTCAAGCCACTGCCTTGCTTCGTCAAACTCACCGCACTCGGTATAAAAGATACAAGCACCCCAGAAAACGGATAAATATTCCTCGTACGCAGCCTCGGGAGCTAATTCGTAATACTTACTGTACTCCTCAACCGCACGGCGTATAAAGCGCTCCTCGGTATCGTAATCCTCAAGGCTTTCGCACACGATAGATATGTTGTAGCAGATTCTGCCAAGCATTCCCGCATTGGTGTCTCCCACAGTCTCGGCTCTTTTTTCCTCGGCGTCAAGCGCCTTGTAAAAGTATTCAAGCGCCTCGGTATGCTTCTCGACGTCGCAATACGCACTTGCAAGCGAGTTATACGCAAGAGCAAGATTCTCAAGATACGGCAAGGCGTCACCCTGCGAGCATTCCTCGTAGAACTCTACGGCACGCTTGCCGTACTCTATCGCATCGGTGTATATGCCAAGCTGACAAAGGCAGCTGCATAGATTGGTGTATGCCAAGGCACGGTCCTGCATAAAGGTGTCGTTATCCGTTTCACAAAGCTCGTCAAGGAGAGGTAAATTCTCCTTCATTTTAGTAAGCGCAGACGGATAATCTCCCTTTCTAAAGAGGATAGCAGCTATGTTCGTTTTTATTTTAGCGACGAGTGAAATCAGGATTTTTCGGTTGTTTTTGTAAACCTCTGTATACACTTCGACCGATTTTTCCAGATATTCCAGCGCCTCGTCAAAACGAGATAAATTCATATACATAATTCCGACGTTATTGTATACTATTGCAAGATTTGCCTTAAATACCTCGTTCTTTTCGGCAAGAAGCTTAATTGAGGATAAAGCCTTATTTGCACATTCCTCAGCCTCACTAAAGCGAAGAAGCTTAACCATAAGACCTGCTTTATTGGCATAGAGAATCGAAAGCTTTGCTCGGTATGCCTCGGGGTCTTTGAGCGAAAGCTCAGTAAGTATTTTTTCGGCAATGCCGTACGAGCTTTCGGATTTTTCATAATCCCCCTTGCTAAAATAAAGGTGGGAAAGATTTACGTAGGCGATAACGATTTCGCTCTCTAATTCTATTATAAAGCCGCAGCCGTGAGTCTTTGCCTTTTTATGCAGCTCTACTGCACGGATAAGATATTCCTCTGCCTCCTGATATCTTGAAAGCTCAATGTAAAGCGCACCGAGATTGCCAAACAAAAGCGCATTCGAGGCGTCGTAATACTTAGGGTATTTTTTGTCGAGTATGGAGTAAAGCCTTTCACAACTCTTAAAATTCTTTTCTGCCTCGCTGTAACGCTTCTGCGCCAAGGACATTTTGCCTCGGTTATTAAGCGTATTTGCGACTGCGCTCTGCATATCATAATTCTTAAGCTTTCCGTCCTCTACGCATACCGAAATTGCTTTTGAATAGTAGGCTTCTGCCTTTTCGGAATTTCCAATGGTATCGTAGGAAAGTCCAAGCGTATTATATAGCGAAGAAAGCATATTTTTGTCGGATTTGCGAGTGTAATAATCAAGAAGCCCCTCGGCTACTTTTATCGCTCCCCCAAACTCGTTTTGCGTATGCAGATATTCCATATATCTTACGCCCACCTCTCGCTCAAGGTCGTACCTTTCCGCAATCTCGACAGCCCTCTCGAATTTATCACGTATTTTGAGGTCTGCCTCCTTATCTATACCGCGCGCTCTTTGCGCCTTAATCCATAAAAGATTCTCCTCGACGTAGCCACGAAGCTCATTTTTTGCGCTCTCGTGCCTTGCCTCGGCACGCTTAAGCTCCTCCTCACGCTCCTCGCCGTCGAGGATATTCTGAGCGCCCATAAAATCGCCGCTGTTAAAAAGCTTAAGCGCCTCCTTCTGGCGGTGAGTCAGCACTCTGCCGTCCGCAGTAAGCTCTGCAACCGCAGATACCAAGGAAAGCATTTCACCCTCCGCAGCCGACAGCTCCTTGGATACGGAATTGTATTCGGAGCTTACGCTTAGGAAGCGCTCCTCGTTTATATCCGTAGGCTCGGCAAGATACTTTCCCCTTGCATCTGCAAGCTCAAGCGAAAGCTCCCTTTTGCGGCAGGTAAGCCGTGCCAACCCCTCGTTGCCCGAAAATATAGGAATATTCTCGGTAGAAATCAGGCGCTCTCCCATAAAGATTACCTCGCCGTCCTTTACCGCAACGTCATTTTCCGAAGCGACGTCAAGCCCCAGAAGCTTAATCTGCATAAGCACGCCAAGCTTTAAGGTATCGATATGACCGTAGGTATTGTAATAATGGCGCATTTCACCGTCGAGCCTTTTCATAAAGGACACTACCTCGTCGGGCGCTTTTTCGATGCTGTCAACGTATTTTACGTAGGTGACGATTTTAGGTCTGCCCGTATTTCTGAACGCCTCAAGCGCAACGTCAAATTCGTGCAGCGTATACTCGCCTACCTTGCGGAAGAAAAGAAAGAAGCAAAGCTCGCTGTCTCTGATTTCCGCATCGTATTGAGATTGCTTCCCCGAAAGCGCTATGGAATTATCGTAATCCTCGCACTTAATCAAGGAAAAATGCACGCCTAAATCTATGTAAATCTCATTAAGCTGTCTGAAAAAATCGCCTATTGCCAATCTATCGTCAAATAGGTCGGTAATGGACGAGGCAAGAAATATTTTAATCTTTTTCATACTCTCTCCTCTATACTGTATGAGATTTCAGGAGCGCTTCCTCGTCGGCGGTAAGATAGCGCCACTCACCTCTGGAAAGGCTCTTATCAAGCGGAATTTGTGCAAAGCTTATTCTTTCAAGGTAGGTGATTTTATTGCCGACCGCGCCAAGCATTCTCTTTATCTGGTGGTATTTGCCCTCGGTGAGTCTTATTATTCCGCCCAGGCGGTCGCCGTCAGCTAAAAGCTCAGCGCTCTTACACTCGTAGCCGTCGCCAAGCGTGATGCCTCGAAGAAAGATATCCTCACAGTCCTCACGCAAAGGCTCGATGCACTTAAATCTATAAAGCTTTGATACGTGGTGCTTAGGCGATAAAACCGAGTGAGCGGTAGCACCGTCGTTGGTAAGAAGCATCATACCGACGGTATCCTTATCAAGCCGTCCTACCGGGAAAAGCTCCCGCCGTCTAAGCTCCTCGGGCAAAAGCTCGGTCACGTAAGGATTTTTCGTGTCCTCGGTAGCGCTGACGTAGCCCTCGGGCTTATTGAGCATTATGTAAACGAACCTTTTATACTCTATTTCCCGCCCCAGGTACTTTACCGTATCAAGCTCTGGATTTATATGCTTTGATAAATCCTTTACCGCTACTCCGTTGACGGTAACTCCGCCTCGCTTAGCTTCCTTTGCCGCCTCTTTTCTCGGCGCAATACCCATCTCGGAAAGAAATTTATCTATTCTCATTCGGTATCCTCCAGAGAGTCTTCCTTTATGCTGTCAGCGCTTTTGGCAAAAGACATTTTTTTAGGAGAAAACTCACATATAAAGGACGAGCCTAATATAAGAACTGCTCCTATTACGCCGAGCGGTGTGACGGTGTCCTTAGCTATTACCACCGATAAAATCAAGGCTACGATAGGGTCTATGTAGCTATATATTGACAGCGTATGAGCAGGAAGCCTTGCCGCCGTACCGAAATAAATCACGTAAGCAACTCCCGTATGTACTACGCCAAGCAATAAAATCAGCAGAATGGGCAGCGGCTCAAGTTTAATTTCTGCGCCGCTTTCAAATATCAGCACGTACGGAACTAACACGACGGCGGATACAAGAAACTGCGACGCCGTCTTGCTGAATGCGTCGATTTCCTTCATTTTCTTGTTAAAGGTAACGACGCTTGCGTATAGCACCGCAGCCATAAGTCCGAGTGCAATGCCGAACACGCTTACGCCCTCCGGCGCATCTCCGATAACGCCGCTTATAAGCACCATTCCTACGAGAGCTACGCATATACAGATAATTTTCTTCGCACCGAGCTTTTCTTTAAAGAGAACGGGCGAGAGCAAGGTCAGTATTATCGGCGCAAAATAATAGCTCAGGGTTGCCGTGGATATAGTGGTCGCCTTAAGCGCCTCAAAGAAAAGAATCCAATTAAAGCCAAGGCAGATACCCGAGGCAAGAAGCAGCCAGACGTATCTTTTTATAGCAAAAAAATCCGGCTTACGGCGAGTAATCAGCATAAAAGCCACGATAAATAAAAATCCGAGAACCGACCTCACCATGGCTTGTACGCCCGACGGATAAGGGATATTGCCCGAAATTATACCTACCGTACCGAAAACCGCCATAACGGATATAAGCATTATTAAATTTTGCAAGTAGTCTTTTCTATTCATTATTTATACTCTCTCTTTTTATTCAAGAATATTATACGACAATTTACTCCTCTAGTCAAGTATATATAAATATATATAAATAAAAATAAAGTGCTTCGGCAGCACTCTACTATTAGTATATCATAATGCGATTGATTTGTAAATGGTTTTTGTGCATCTTAGACAAATCCTCTGTTTTGCACAAAAAAATATTGTAATGTTTTTACAATTTGCCAATAGACAAACGGTTTTTTTATGTGATATACTTTAGGTACAGAGAGGAAGGTACACTCCAATGGGAAAGTAAAATTTCAAAAACAAAATCTAAGGAAGCGACGGTACGGTCCAATGAGAAAGTAAGATTTCAAAAGCTAAATCTAAGGAATCGATGGTACAATCCAATGAGAAGGTAGCTTTTAGTAAAATCAAGGGAGTAAAGAGCGTAGAAGCAAGAGAAGTAAAAGCCGTAGTTAAAGAGTGGGTATAGGCCAATGAAAAGCTGATTTGAATTCAAAAAGCTGAAGAAAAAAGGTACGGGCCAATGAAAAGTTAAGTCAAAAAATCAAAAAAGTATTTCGATTTTTGGAAGATACACTCCAATAAACGCTTTCCGATGGCTTAAAGCACGGCGGTGTTACGCATAACATAGATGCAAAAGGAACTTATTAAATAAGCCATAAGGAACAAAGCAAAAACAGCCAAAACCGAAACTAAGCAAAACGAGCTACTCTGCTTAAGAGATTTATGAAAAAGATTTGAATTTGAGTTTGGGCGGTAGGCAAAAATAATACGAACGTGAGGTTAAATATGATGTTAGATATCAAGAATGACCATTAATAGCCCTTGACTGTGCGACGTCGGTAAGCTAAGTCAAGGGCTATTTTTTTGACTTTTTATAATAAGAGAGCCAAACGCCACGGTGTCGCAGCGCTTGGCGTTTTTTTTAATAATTATTATTAAATTTCGGGTATTATTATCATAGCGGAGCTATTGTTTAATGAGATATAATACTCGTATTCTCCGAAGCGGGCAAGCTTTTCCTTTATTTCTCTTATCTCTGTCTCGTCGGCACTGAAGCTGATTTTTTCACGGCTTTCGTTGATAAGGTGAGTTATAATTTCAAGGCTTACGCCGCTGCTTAAGTATTCTTCATATAGGGCGTCTATTACCTCTTCCGCCATTTCCTCCTCACCCGAAAGAAGCAAAGCTCTTGCGTAGCAATTCTTTGCGAAAAACCTATCGGGAGTTCCGTGCTTCTCATATATCTCTACCGCTTTACTTACGATTTCGGGAGATTTTTTTATGATGCCCTCGTTTAAAAGCATATTAGCGGTATAGAGATGGGATTCGCCGTTTTTCTTAGCGGAATTTTCTCTTGCAAATTCGATAAGACGAATAGCCTCCTCGGTATTTCCTCTCTCGTATTCGAGCAGGGCAAGATTTGAGTACGCCGTTAAGGAATAGACGTGAGGCGCTTCGCTATTTTGCACCAAAGCGTTATTTTCCGCAACAGACAGCTCATAGCATTCCTTCGCTTTATCAAGATTTCCCCTGATATGGGCAGCTATCCCGTAATTCGTGGCAGCCCAGGCTATCTTAGCGCCCTTGCTTCCGTAAAGCTCCGAGTAGATTTTAAACGCAGCCTCAGCTTGGCTGAATGCGGTATTTTTTTCGCCGTTTGCGTAATATACTGCCCAAGCGTAGCTATATGACCATGCTATTTCGGCGGAATCCTCGCCGAACAAAAAGGCGTTATCCCCTACCGAACGGCGCAGATAATTCTTTGCGGTTTTAATATCGCCGTTGACGAAGCGTATGTTTCCGTATACTGCGTATATCCAGGAGGATATATCGTTTTTCGTTTCGCTTTCATCAAAGACTTGGGCGGCAAATCCTAACAATTCCTCGGCGCGCGCCATTTTTCCCATAGATTTATATGTCACTCCAAGAAGATAGCTTTGCGAGGCAAGACCGACCTTGTCCTCCGGAAATACCGACTTATAATATTCTATCGCCCGCAAATACGCTCGCTCGGCTGAGGTGTATTTTAATATTGCAAGCTTGTAATACGCCCGTGCGAGGGTTGCGAAAAGCCTTACTTTATCCTCTACGGAATACGGCGAGGATATTATTGCATCCGCTATTGTATCGGGTGTGTCTTCGCTGTAAATCGAGAGGCAATTATCCTTTAAAACCGCACGGAGCACGGTACTTATTGCCGCCGTAAAGTGTCCTGAGCGGCAAAAGATATCCGACGCAATTACCGAATAATCAGTGTGTATTTCGGGAACGAGAGCCGTCATAAGCTCCTCGGATTTATCGAGCAGCGACACAAGATACCCTACTAAATTGTTATATTGATTTTTCGCAAGATAGTAAAAGACATCGATATCCGATACTTTATCCAAGAGACGGTCTTCAAGCTTAAGCCTTGAATATTGATACGGAGCTTCCGAAAAAGCTCTTTGTCCGTCACGCTGCTCCTCGCTTTCAAAATATTCAACAAAAGACCTTCTCGCAGAGGACTCAATATTTTTATCATACTTCAAAAGCAGTTCTCTTGCGGCGACGGCTATCAGGTCGTGATTAAATCTTATCAGCGTATCGTTTTCTGTGATAAATATTTCAACAGATGCTAAGAAAATGCTCCTTTCAATCGGCAGCATACCTATGATTTCGCCAAGCTCGGTCTCTCTTATACCCATATTTGAATAAAGCATAAGCGCCATCGCACGGTATATTTTATCGCCGTCAAAGCCCTTTTCCTCAAAATGAGCGACGAGCCTTTCTACGGTTATACCGAAAAGCTCGCTAAAGCTTTGTGATTTTATCAATCTTTCAAAAAATTCTTCAAAGCTTTCGTGATTGCCATATGCTATCAGCTGATTAAGCAGCGCATTCAGGTATAAGGGATTTCTGCAGCAGGAATTTTCAAAAATACCGAGCATATGGCTTTCGTCAAGCTTTTTGCCGTAATTGCGAAGCGAACGGACTGTTATCTGACGAATTTGCTCGTTGTCAAGCTTGGCTATTTCAAGCTGCTCTGCCGGAATATTCTTATATGATTTAGCTCCCGAGCAGACAACGAAAACCTCGGAATTTACCCTTCTAAATGCGAAAAGCTTTGAAAGTATTGATGCATCGTTATACTTTTCGACGGCATCAAAATATAAGACGATTCTTTTATCAAGGCTTGCGATTTTCAAAATTTCGAGTATCGCATTATAATCGCTCGCATCGTTAGAGCTTATATTCGTGATGCTTTCTATATACTTTCTCATACGGTGGCACAGGTTATCAAAGCTTTGGCTTTCCTCATCGGCATCGGTGAAGTGAAAGAATACCTCTCCGTCCCTATCTACGCCCTCTCTTGAAATGAGATAGCTCATAGCGGAGGTCTTGCCGCTTCCCTTTTCACCGTGCAGATATAAGCATCCCGAATTATCTATAACGCTCTCTACTCTTTCTATAAAGGAATCGTTAGGCGCATAGCTCAAATTCGACTTCTTCAAAAGGCGAAGATGGGAGACGTAGTGTCTGTCACCGTAGGGGGCAGGCGGTTCGTCAGGAAGTGTGCTTTCTATCAAATTCTCAAGCGAATTGTAAACCTTGCTTTCCAATTCTGCCGTGTTTTTATAAGTAGCGTACTTATAATTTTCCTCTACAATTCTCGCCTTAAGACGGCAAAGCTCGTCGGGTACGGAATTCTTGGGCTCACGGATAAAGAATCTTGCATAATCCTTATTTTCCTTAGTAAATGCACCTGCACGCATTTCAAGCTCTGTAAGGCTGACGCCCTCAGGAAAATCCTCACGGTTCTTCATTCCTATCGCCCTTTTGTAAGACGGCGGAAGCTTCTTAATTTCCTCAAGCTTTGCGAGCGTTCCGTAATTATCTCCGATAAGTCCTATGAAAAACGGCACGCAATTCAAGGTTTCGGCTATACATATTTCAAGAAGCGCCAGCTTTTCGATATCCTTTTCGGTTATTCCCCAGCGCAGGTCGACCTCGGTTATATCCACCGACTTATGCTTGTATTTTCTTCTAAGGAGCGGAAATACACTTCCCACGATAGCATTCCTTTCGTCCTGCATATCTCGGAAGGTAGAAGATATGAATACCCTTATTTTTGCATCGAGCTTTTCATTATAATGAACTATCACGGTGTCTATTCCTTTCCGGTCTGTTTGTAGGCAGATATTACAGACATATTGTAACATATTCCGACGAATTTTTCAATAGAATATAAGCCTTTCGCTATTCATTTAATTTCCCACAGCAAACAAAATGAGTATCAACGGTTAAAGAAATTCACCTGACAAACACCAAACGGTGTTATTTGGTAGCGCCAAGTGGTGTTTTTGATATAATACAGATATAAAATATTTTTTGGAGGGATTTTTCTATGCTTGTTTATCGCCGCATTAGAGATTTGCGTGAGGATAATGACAAAACGCAAGCGCAGATTGCAAAATTGCTGAATATGCATCTGACCGTATACCAGCGTTATGAACGCGGGGAGCGAGAAATCCCGTTTTGGGTAGCTATAAAGCTGGCAGACTATTACAAGGTTTCGCTGGATTACATAGCCGAAAGAAATTAACAGCCAACTAAAAATACGACAACTCACAGGAAAACGATATGAGCGACAATTTTAAAAAACTCCCAAAGGAAAGATTAAGGGACGTCCAAGCTCTTGCGTGGAGAGTTCTTATAAACAACGGCATAAGCGCCCTGCCCGTCGACATATACAAAATATGCAGAAACGAGGGTATCCTCCTTTTGGGATATCCTACGAATGCATCAACTATTGATGAAATGGGCTTTGGCGACAGTATGAGAGACGACATAGGCTTTTGCTATAACAAAATGATATTTTACAGCGAGGAGCTGAGCGAGCGCGAGAAGCGTGCGACGATTGCGCACGAGCTTGGTCACGTATTTATGCACACCGACTGCAATGTAAGTGACAGCTATCCCTGTAAGAGCAACACCGTGAAGACTATGGCAGAGGAAGAAGCCTCGCTGTTTGCCGACAGACTTCTCTGCCCTACCGCAATACTTAACTTTATCGGTGTAAATTCCGCTGAAGAAATAGCTGAGCTTTGCCAAGTGGATATGGAAACGGCGAAGCGGCGTTACATAAGACTCTGCCGTGCACGGGCTTTCGACAAGAAGCGACGCAGCGAAAACAAACGCAGCACGTTCCTTTTAAGCGGTATGGAGAAAATGCTCTATGAAAATATGAAGGATTTCGTCGAGGCAAATAAAATCTCCCGTGAGAGTAAAAATAAAGAAGATACTTAAGAAAAATTCTTTTCTTACTAAAATAGGAAAAGGGACGCTTTGAAGCCAAAGCGTCCCTTGCACCCCGAAAGCATTTGGGGTGTTTTTTTATTGCCTTGTGGCAATATCACTCTTTGCGCAAGTGAAGAATATCACTCCTCACTGGGGTGAGGAATATCACTGCCAACAGAGGTGGCAATATCACTCTTTGCGAAAGCAAAGA